>NZ_JBFALJ010000001.1:0-768868 GCF_040660195.1 Streptomyces sp. NPDC050147
CACGCGCTGCCCGACCTCGCTGCCGGAGATCAGCAGGACCCTGTCGCCCGCGGCGAAGGCGCCGGAGAGGGTCTCGGGCGCGCCCGGAGTGCGGGTGAGCCCTCGACACCGGGGCAGGGGCGGGTACGGGGGCGCGGGCACGGGTGCGGGCACGGGGCGGAACTCCACCCCGGTGCCCCGGCGTTCACTCCCCGCGCCGCACGAGGAGGCGCAGCAGCTCCGTCGTCTGTCCGCGCCGCGCCCAGGCGATCCACGCGAGCGGCAGGATCAGGATGAGCGGCGTGGCGGCGTTCTCCCCGCCGAGCGCGGCCACGCTGGCGACGAACGCACCGATCATCAGCCCGACGAGGGCCGTCGCGCTGACAGAGCTGAGCACCGGAATCAGCAGCGCGATCCCGCCGAGCACCTCCAGCGCGCCGATCGTGTACATCCCCGGGTCGCCCCACCCGATCCTCTCGAAGGTCTCGACCGCCGTGGGGTGTGCGATCAGCTTCGGAGCCGCGCTGGCGAGAGCGAAGAACAGGCCGAGCACCACCTGGACCGTGCGCAGCGCGATGCGCACGGAGCGGCGGCCCGCAGCGGTGGGAGCACCGGCGATGGTGGCGCGGGTGGAGGTGGTGGCTCCTGCGGCGGCGGAGGCGGAGGCGGCTGTCGTGGTCATAGTGAACTCCTGGGGAAGTGGGGGTCGTTGTGCTGTCACGGTGATAGACCGACCCGCCCCACAGAACTCATCGCCCGTCAGCACATCACCTCTGAACGGCGCCACACCACGCAGCCCACGGGACCAACGGCGTGCGCCTCTCAGCGGATCGGCAGAGTCCGGACCCAGGTCCCGTCCTGCGTCAGGTACTTGTCGACCCTGAGCCCCGCCTCCTCCAGCGCCTGCTCGAACTGCTCCTTCGTGAGCGGACGGGCGCGGAACGTCTGGGTCCATATGGCGTCCGGGAAGACGTACTCCGCACGCACCTCGTTCACCCCGTCGCCGAGCGGCTCCGCCGACACGATCCGCACCGTGTAGCCGCCCGGGTCGACCCGCTCCCTCGGCAGGTTCGTGTGGTAGTCCGCGCCCTCCCGCTGGATCAGCACACAGCCGTCGTCCGTCACATGACTTCGGCAGGCCCGCAGCATCCCGCGCCGGACCGCCAGGTCGTCGTTGTGCACGAGGAACGACGCCAGCATCACCACCTCGAACCGCTCCCCGAGGTCGAGCCTCTCGATGGGGCTCCTGATCGTGCGCACCCGCCCGACCAGCGCGGAGACCTTCTCCAGCATCTCGGCGGACTCGTCCACGGCCGTGATCCTGAACCCGCGCTCCAGCAGAGGACGCGTCACCCGCCCCGCGCCGCTGCCCAGCTCCAGGATGTGCGCTCCGGCAGGCACCGCTCCGGCGATGACGTCGGGCTCGTCCCCCACGGACAGGCGTGTGTAGAGCTCCACAGCGCATCCGTCCGGCGCGATCGCTCCGGGCCCCGTCCCCTCGTATCCCTCACGCATCTCAACGGTCATGCCCCCTCAACGAAGCGCTCCGAGGACCCGTTCCCGCCTCCCGTTCACATCCGGCCGCCCGGCCGGAGCGGCCCTCGCGGCGGCGGCCCTTCCGGTCCACCGCCGCCGGGTGGATCCTGGAAGGTGGAGGCGTCAGGGACCAGGGCGGAGAGGGAGGAGATGACCTCTCATGAGGCGCACAGGCAGTGAACCGGTGACCGCGCGCAGCCCGCTGCGCATGCGTTTCTGGTTCAGCGTGTGGGGCTTGATCTGGGCCACGTTCGGCACCGTCGCCTTCGCCCTCGCGGGCCGCCCCGGATGGGCCGCGGTCTGCGGCGTGCTCTGGCTGATCGTCACCGCCGACATGGCGATGATCCTGCGCCACATGCGCCAGGGCCCGCACTTCCAGCCGGGCCGCGACGTCCCGCCGTACGAACCGCCATAGAGCCGCCGGACGACCGCCGCCGTACGAGCCGCCGAGCGCCGGCCGGCCGCTGAACGGACGGCGCGAGCCCCGAGTGCTTCCTCAGCGCCCGGTGCCCGCGTCGCCGCCGTCGTCCCCGCCGTCGTCGAAGTGCGCCGCCGCCACATACTCCGGCTGCGGGTCGAGCGCCGCCGCCAGCCGGAAGTGGCGCCGCGCCTGGTCGGGCCGCGCCCCTCGTTCGTACGTGCGGGCGAGCGCGAAGTGGGCGAACGCGTTGTCCGGCTCGCGCTCCAGGACGATGCTGAACTCCAGCTCGGCTGCGCGCAGTTGGGCGGCGGCGAAGAAGGCGCGGGCACGCAGCAGCCGCGCCGCCGTGTTCTCGGGGTGGGCCGCGATGACCGTGTCGAGCAGCTTCACGGCGCCTCTGGGGTCCCGCGCGGCAAGGAGCTGCTCCGCCGCACGGAAGTCGATGACATGGGTCTCCGGGGTTATTTCGGGCACGCGTGACTCCTTCCCTCGCTGCACTGCGTCAACGCCCCTCACACCGACATCTATTCCGTTCCCGTCGCTTCCCGCCGGCCGCCCGGAGCCTCACTCCGCCGCACTCACGGCGCCAGGACCATCAGCACCAGCCCGAGCACCACGACCGCCGCCCCCGCCACCACGAACCCCCGGTCCACGCCCCTGCGCTCACGGCCGAGCACGACGGCCTCCCGGGGATCAGCACTGTCGTACGCGACGCGCGCCCGCTCACCCGCCGCGAGCGGGCGCATGCCGCCCGACGGCACCGGCGACACCACCTCGACGACCTGCCCGTCCCCCGTCTCGAACTGCAGCAACGGTCTCTCGGCACCCGGTGGGACCGCCTTGACCAGGGCCTGAGCCACCTCGCCCGCAGTCGTGATGTGCCGGGTCCGCCACAGGCCGTACGCGCCGGCCAGCAGCGCGACCAGGCCGCCCGAGGCGGCGATCACCGCCAGTACGACCACTCCCCCGCCTCCTCTAGGCCGTCCGCGCCCGCCGTGCGAGGTCCGCCCAGACGGCGCCGACACGCTGCTTGAGGCCTTCCAGCGGGCCGTCGTTGTCGATCACGACATCGGCGATCTCCAGACGCTTCTCGCGCGTGGCCTGGGCGGCCATCCGGGCGCGGGCGTCCTCCTCGCTCATGCCGCGCAGCCGCACGAGTCGCTCCAGTTGGGTCTCGGGGCTCGCGTCGACGACGACGACCAGGTCGTACAGGGGCGCCAGGCCGTTCTCCGCGAGCAGCGGCACGTCATGGACGACCACCGCGTCCTCGGAGGCCGCCTCCTCCAGCTCGGCCGAGCGGGCGCCGACCAGGGGATGCACGATCGCGTTCAGCACGGCCAGCTTCGCCGGGTCGGCGAAGACGATCGAGCCGAGCTTCGGCCGGTCGAGAGTGCCGTCCGGAGCGAGGATCTCCTGGCCGAAGGCCTCAACGACCTTCACCAGTCCTGGAGTTCCGGGCTCCACGACTTCCCGCGCGATCTTGTCGGCGTCGATCAGCACGGCTCCCGAGGCGACGAGGAGACGCGATACTTCACTCTTGCCGGCGCCGATACCGCCGGTCAGGCCCACCTTCAGCATGACCGGCAGCTTAGGGGGTGGCATTACGCTCCGCCGCCTCGGCTACGCGTCGCCCTCCCGCTCGGCGAGAAAGCGCTCGAATTCCTGACCGATCTCGTCGGCCGACGGGATGTCCATGGGTTCCGCGAGCATGTTGCCGCGCGCGTCACCGCCGGCCGCCGCGTCGTACTGGTGCTCAAGCCCCTGCACGAGCGCGACCAGTTCCTCGTCGCCCTCCTGGATCTGCCGGTCGATCTCGGTCTGGGTGCGGTGCGCCTCGGTACGCAGGCCGTGCGCGACGCTCGGCAGCACGAGGCCCGTCGCGGCGGTGATCGTCTCCAGGACCGTGAGGGCGGCGTCCGGGTACGAGGAGCGGGCGATGTAGTGCGGGACGTGCGCGGCGATACCGAGCACGTCGTGGCCCGCCTCCAGGAGGCGGTACTCGACGAGCGACGCCGCGCTGCCCGGCACCTGCGCCTCGTCGAAGGGGCTGCGGTGTCCTGGCACCAGGTCGGTGCGGTTGCCGTGCGGCGTGAGGCCCACGGGCCGGGTGTGCGGCACGCCCATGGGGATGCCGTGGAAGTTCACCGACAGGCGTACGCCGAGCCGCTCCACGATCTGCCCGATCGCCGCCGCGAAGCGTTCCCACTCGATGTCGGGCTCGGGGCCGGAGAGCAGCAGGAAGGGCGCGCCCGTGGCGTCCTGGAGCAGCCGCACGTCGAGCGTGGGCACCTCGTAGTCGGTCCAGCGGTCGCGCCGGAACGTGAGCAGCGGGCGGCGCGCGCGGTAGTCGACGAGCCGGTCGTGGTCGAAGCGCGCGACCACCTGGCCGGGCAGGCTGTCCGTGAGCCGCTCGACGATCTGGTCGCCGGTCTCACCCGCGTCGATGTAGCCGTCGAAGTGGTAGAGCATGACAAGGCCGGCCGATTCCTGGGCGAGCGCCATGTCGACGACGCCGAGGCCCTTCGGCTCCCATGCGTACAAACCCTGCGGATCAAGCACTGTGACCGCTCCTCGCCCTCTTCGTCGTGACTCGTACAGCAGAACGCCCGTCAGGGCGTGGGCATTCCCTCCTTCGCCTCTTCACAGCGGCTTCTTACGTCACGTCGAACAACCGCAGGGCGAAGACGAGTTCACGACGACGGCCGTAGCCACGGGTGGCGGCCCCCACAACGCCGGACGCACTGCGGGCCCGCACCCCCGAAGGGATGCGGGCCCGCAGTGTTCAACTGCTACAACCGCCTAGGGGCGAGCCTCAGCTCTGGCCGCCCGCAAGCTTCTCGCGCAGCGCGGCAAGCGCCTCGTCCGACGCCAGGGCGCCGGAGTTGTCGTCCGACTCCGAGGAGTACGAACCGCCACCGCCGCCACCGCCGCTGCCGCCGGCAGCCGGCGTGCCGGTCGAGGAAGCGGGAGCCGCAGCGCCCTCGGCCTCGGCCTGGGCGTCCGCCTCGCGGGACTTGATGACCTGGGCCTGGTGCTGCTCGAAGCGCTGCTGCGCCTCGGCGTACTGGCCCTCCCAAGCCTCGCGCTGGGTCTCGAAGCCCTCGAGCCAGTCGTTCGTCTCGGGGTCGAAGCCCTCGGGGTAGATGTAGTTGCCCTGGTCGTCGTAGGACGCGGCCATGCCGTACAGGGTCGGGTCGAACTCGACGGCCGAGGGGTCGGCGCCGAAGGACTCGTTGGCCTGCTTCAGCGACAGCGAGATCCGGCGACGCTCGAGGTCGATGTCGATGACCTTGACGAAGATCTCGTCGTTGACCTGGACGACCTGCTCCGGGATCTCCACGTGGCGCTCGGCCAGCTCGGAGATGTGGACCAGGCCCTCGATGCCCTCGTCGACGCGCACGAACGCACCGAACGGAACGAGCTTGGTGACCTTACCGGGAACAACCTGCCCGATCTGGTGCGTGCGGGCGAACTGCTGCCACGGGTCTTCCTGCGTCGCCTTGAGCGACAGGGACACGCGCTCGCGGTCCATGTCCACGTCGAGAACCTCGACGGTGACTTCCTGGCCGACCTCGACAACCTCGGAGGGGTGGTCGATGTGCTTCCAGGAGAGCTCGGAGACGTGCACGAGACCATCGACGCCGCCGAGGTCCACGAACGCACCGAAGTTGACGATCGAGGAAACGACGCCGGAGCGGACCTGACCCTTCTGCAGGGTCGTGAGGAAGGTCTGACGGACCTCGCTCTGGGTCTGCTCGAGCCAGGCACGGCGGGACAGGACCACGTTGTTGCGGTTCTTGTCCAGCTCGATGATCTTGGCCTCGAGCTCCTTGCCCACGTAGGGCTGGAGGTCGCGGACGCGGCGCATCTCGACGAGGGAAGCCGGCAGGAAGCCACGGAGGCCGATGTCGAGGATGAGACCACCCTTGACGACCTCGATGACGGTACCGGTGACGATGCCGTCTTCTTCCTTGATCTTCTCGATCGTGCCCCAGGCACGCTCGTACTGAGCGCGCTTCTTGGACAGGATCAGACGGCCTTCCTTGTCCTCCTTCTGGAGAACCAGGGCCTCGATCTCGTCACCGACGGCGACGACCTCGTTCGGGTCGACGTCGTGCTTGATGGAGAGCTCGCGGCTCGGGATGACGCCTTCGGTCTTGTAACCGATGTCGAGCAGGACCTCGTCCCGGTCGACCTTCACGATGACGCCGTCGACGATGTCGCCGTCGTTGAAGTACTTGATCGTCTCGTCGATCGCGGCGAGGAAAGCTTCCTCGTTACCGATGTCGTTGACCGCTACCTGCGGGGTGGTGGCGGTGGTCTCGGTGCTGCTCGTCATGTGGGTAAGGGCTCCGGTACGGACAGTGAGTCGTAGGTACTGCTAGCGCCGGAGCCGATTTCGCTCTGAAGAAGCCGGACAGCCTGGGAAGCGCCGACTCTGTTTCCGAGGAAACGGAAGGCGCCTCGACAACCGAGGGGACATGCAACAGACGCGAGCGCATCCTGCTAGGTCTGAGGACAGCAGGCTCGCAGCGCAACTTGTAGCATACGGGGGCAGCCGGACAGGGTCAATGCGCGAAGGCGCACACCCGGGGCGGAACGCCGCATACCCGGCACAAATGCTGTCGCGTGAGGCCACACGGGCCGCATGACACCCTGTCGCGACGCCTTCACGGTCCCCGCGACCGCCTCACCGCGACGAGCCTCGACGAAGCCAGACGGAAGAGTACGACGATGGAGCCGATCATCCAAGAGTCCGAGCTGCCCGAGACGCCCGAACCGGAAGCCACCCGCCGTGAGGCCGATGTCACGGAGAGCAGCCGCGCCAACCGTGGCTGGTGGGACAGGAACGCGGACGACTACCAGATCGAACACGGCACCTTCCTGGGTGACGACCGGTTCGTGTGGGGTCCCGAAGGGCTCGACGAGGTGGAGGCCGAGCTCTTGGGTCCGCCCGAGGAGCTGAAGGGCAAGGACGTCCTGGAGATCGGGGCGGGCGCGGCACAGTGCTCGCGCTGGCTGGCCGCGCAGGGCGCGCGTCCCGTCGCCCTCGACCTCTCCCACCGCCAGCTTCAGCACGCGCTGCGGATCGGCGGCGGGGTGCCGCTGGTGGAGGCGGACGCGGGAGCGCTGCCTTTCGCGGACGGCAGCTTCGATCTCGCGTGCTCGGCCTACGGAGCGATGCCGTTCGTCGCCGACCCGGTGCGGGTCCTCAAGGACGTGCACCGCGTGCTGCGGCCCGGCGGCCGGTTCGTGTTCTCCACGACCCACCCGATCCGCTGGGCCTTCCCCGACGAGCCGGGCCCCGAGGGCCTGACGGTCGCGGCCTCGTACTTCGACCGCACCCCTTATGTGGAGCAGGACGAGGACGGGAACGCCGTCTACGTAGAGCACCATCGGACCCTCGGCGACCGGGTGCGGGACGTGGTCGCGGGCGGTTTCCGTCTCGTCGATCTCGTGGAGCCTCAGTGGCCCGCGTGGAACACCCAGGAGTGGGGCGGCTGGTCCCCGTTGCGCGGGAATCTGATCCCGGGGTCGGCGATCTTCGTCTGCGTACGAGACTGAGTGCGTGACCCGTCTCCGTAACGAAGCCCTTGACCTGCCCGTAAGCAGTGCGCTGCCCGCCCTGCGCGCCGCCCTGGAGGGGCCCGGCAGCGCGGTCCTGTGCGCGCCTCCCGGCACGGGCAAGACGACGCTGGTACCGCTGGCCCTCGCGGGGCTTCTCGGGGACGCGCCCGCACGGCGTGTGGTGGTCGCCGAGCCCCGGCGCATCGCCGCTCGGGCCGCAGCGCGGCGGATGGCGTGGCTGCTCGGCGAGAAGGTCGGGCAGAGCGTCGGCTACACGGTGCGCGGTGAGCGCGTCGTGGGTCCACGCGCGCGCGTGGAGGTCGTCACGACGGGCGTCCTGTTGCAGCGGCTGCAGCGGGACCAGGAGTTGTCCGGTGGCGGCGGTGGCGGCGGTGTCGACGTGGTGATCATCGACGAGTGTCACGAGCGGCATCTGGACGCGGACACCGTGGCGGCGTTCCTGGTCGATGTGCGGGCGGCGCTGCGGCCCGATCTGCGGCTCGTGGCCGCGTCCGCGACGACGGACGCGCAGGGGTGGGCGCGGATCCTCGGGGACGCTCCCGTGGTGGAGGCGCGGGGCGTCTCGCATCCGGTCGAGGTGGTCTGGGCGCCGCCCGCGCGTCCGGTGCGGCCGCCGCACGGGATGCGGGTGGACCCGGCGCTGCTCACGCACGTGGCGTCGGTGGTGCGGCGGGCGCTCGCCGAGCGGGAGGGGGACGTGCTGTGCTTCCTGCCCGGGGTCGGGGAGATCGCGCGGGTGGCGGGACAGCTGGGGGACGCGTCCGCGGAGGTCCTTCAGGTGCACGGGCGGGCGTCGGCGGCGGTGCAGGACGCGGTGCTCGCGGGCTCGGAGGGCGCCCGGCGGGTGGTCCTCGCGACCTCGGTGGCCGAGTCGTCGTTGACGGTGCCCGGGGTGCGGGTGGTCGTCGACTCGGGGCTGGCGCGTGAGCCGCGCGTCGATCACGCGCGCGGGCTGAGCGCGCTGACGACCGTACGGGCTTCGCAGGCGGCGGGCCGGCAGCGGGCCGGTCGTGCGGGGCGTGAGGCGCCGGGGGCCGTGTACCGGTGCTGGGCGGAGGCCGAGGACGCGCGGCTGCCGCGCTTTCCTGCGCCGGAGATCAAGCTGGCCGATCTTTCCGCGTTCGCCCTGCAGGCGGCCTGCTGGGGGGAGCCTGACGCCTCCGGTCTGGCCCTGCTCGATCCCCCGCCGGCCGGCGCGATGGCTGCCGCACGTGCCGTCCTGACGGCGGTGGGGGCGGTGTCCCCGGAGTCGGGGCGGGTCACGGAGCGGGGCAAGCGGATGTCACGGGTGGGCCTGCACCCCCGCTTGGCGCGTGCCCTCCTTGACGCGGCCACGCACGTGGGCGCGCGCCGCGCGGCCGAGGTGGTGGCCCTCCTGAGCGAGGAACCGCCGCGCGAGTACGGGGACGACCTCGCGGCGGCCTGGCGCGCGGCCCGGCGGGGCGGTGACGGGTATGCGGCCCGGTGGCGCACGGAGGTACGACGACTGACCGCTGCCGCGGGGGCGTCGCCGCCAGGAGCCGGTACGCCGCCTCCTGCGGCTTCGGTGCCCGCATCTCCGGCGCGCGCTCTCTCCAGCCCGCCCACGCGTGAACCCGGAGCGGGCATCGGCGCCCCAGGGGCCGCCGGAAAACGGGCGGACGGGCGGGCGGAAGACGGTGCCGGAAAGCCCGGGCGAAGTGGCGGACATGCGGCGCAGGAGTCGCCAGGTGGTGGCGATGAGCGAGCCGCGGGACTTGTCGCCGCGCTCGCCTTTCCCGAGCGCGTGGCCCAGGGGCGAGGCGACGGGACGTATCTCATGGTGAACGGGACCCGGGCCGAGGTGCGGCCGGGGTCCGCGCTGACCGGGGCCCAGTGGATCGCCGTGGCCGTGGCCGACCGGCCGGTGGGCGCCGGGCACGCGCGCGTGCTGCTCGGCGGGCACATCGACGAGGACGTAGCCCGCAGCGCGGCGGCCTCCCTGTACGGCGAGGGCGACGAGGTCGCCTGGGCCGACGGGGATCTCGTCGCGCGGCACGTGGAGCGGCTGGGCGCCGTGGAGTTGGCGGTGCGGCCCCTCAAGAAGCCCGCCCCCGGGCTCGTACGAGAAGGGCTGCTCGCGGGGCTGAAGGAAGAAGGGACCTCGCTCCTCAACTGGTCCCAGGGCGCGCGGGAGCTGCGGGAGCGGCTCGCCTTCCTGCACCGGCATCTCGGAGCGCCCTGGCCCGACGTGTCCGAAAGCGCCCTGCACGCGCGCGTGGACGAGTGGTTGGAGCCCGAGCTCTCCAAGGCGCGGCGCCGGTCCGACCTGCGGCGCATCGACGCGGGTCAAGCCCTTGGCCGACTCCTGCCGTGGGCGACCGGCGAGGCCACCCGCCTCGACGCGCTCGCCCCGGAGCGGGTGAAGGTGCCCAGCGGGTCCCGGATCCGGATCGACTACTCCGACCCCGAACAGCCCGTGCTCGCGGTGAAGTTGCAGGAGATGTTCGGGCTCGCCGAGACCCCCCGTATCGCGGACGGCAGTGTGCCCGTCCTGGTGCATCTGCTGTCCCCCGCAGGACGCCCCGCCGCCGTCACCGCCGATCTCGCCTCCTTCTGGCGGGAGGGCTACCGGGCCGTGCGGGCCGAGCTGCGCGGGCGGTATCCGAAGCATCCGTGGCCGGAGGATCCGGCGGCCGCTGAGGCGACGCGGTTCACCAACGCCCGGCTCAGGCGTTGACCGGTTCCGGCTCGGGCGCCGCCGTGGCCTCAGGGTCGCCTGGCCTGCGGCTGCGTGCCTCCAGCCAGAGGGAGAGGGCCAGCAGCAACAGCCCGAGGCCCAGGAAACCCCAGGGGAGATAGGACGTCAGGAGGAGGACGAGGACGCGCTGGGACTTCACCAGGTCGACCGTGCTCCGGATGTAGTCCTCGCGCATCTTCACGTGCCCCTCGAAGACCGTGACCTTGTCGCGGTCGCCCAGGAGCGTGCCGCCGCGCAGCTCGTTCTTCTGGATCTCCTCGCCGTAGACGGGTGCCCCGGTGGTGGGGTCGACCCAGAACTTGCGGACCGTGGTGTACCAGCGCGTGGTGCCGGTCTTGGCGAGGGACTCCGGAGTGATGCCCTTGACCGGCATGGTCTTGGGGAAGGGCACCTTGGTCCAGGGGATGGTCTGCTCGAAGTAGTAGACCTCCATGCCGCGGAAGGTCTGCGTGCCCTTGTAGTGGATCGGCTTGGTGACGCGGGCCTGCGCGTCGAAGTACGCGTAGTCCCGCTTCTCGGTCAGGAAGGGCCACTTGAACTCGATGCCCTCGCGCTTGACCGCGTCGCCGTCGACCATCTCGCCCTTCGCGTGCACCGGCTCCTGGCTGTGCGCGTCGAAGATGTAGCGCTCGGGGACCTTGGAGACCATCTTGCCGTCCGCGTCCTGGACGTAGGAGAGGGCGTCCCAGACGACGACGTCACGGTCCGCACTCTCCTCGATCTTCTCCGAGGCCTCCACGTTGCCCTTGAGGGTCTGCACGATGGTGACCTTGTCGACCTTCTTGGCCCGCATCGAGCCGTAGTCGATGAGCGTCGGGTTCTTCGCCTCGAGCACCGCCTCCTGGTACTGGCTCGGCGGGATCTTGGCGAGGCGCGGGAAGGCGTACCAGCGCATGAGCGGGGACATCGCCGTGCAGAACACGGCGAAGGCGAGCAGGATCAGGCTGGCCTTGCGGCGCATCGCGGCGGCCCTCCCTACGGAGACGGGCGGTTGACGGTCATGGACCGATCGACGGTCACGGGTGCTCGGGGACGGTGGTGAGCAGCGGCTCGGGCGATGTCTCGCCGGGCGGGGCCCCGATCGCCGTGATGGTCAGGACCAGGGCGAGGGCGACGGCAAGACCGGTCGCGGCGGCGATGAGAGCGCGCATGCGGATCCTCCCGAGGCGGGGATGGAACGGGCCGTGAACTGACAGGGCGTCAGGGCTGGGGCACCGTAGCAACGCGGCGGCCAGATGAGAACACGTTGCACACGCACGAACGCCCCTGCGCCGGGCGGGCGCAGGGGCGTTGCGTTCTCGGGGCGTGCGTTCGGCAGGTGCCTGCGGCTAGGCCGCGGGCGCCGCCACCTTCAGTTCGACCGTGAGCGTCGCACCGCCCGCGGTGGTGACGCGGAGCAGATACGTGCCGGCCGCGTCGTCGGCGTACATCTTGGGGAGCTTGAGCACGCCGTTCGCGTCCGTCTTCAGGGCCTTGAGGGTGCGGACCGGATTGCCGGCCGCGTCCTTGAAGTACGGGCCCTTGTCGTTGGCCGTCACGTCGGACGCCGACTTGATCATGGTGGCGGTGGCCGCGACGCGATCGGCGGCCCTCCCCTTGTACGTCGCCTTGACCTCCACCTGGTCGGCGAACTCCTTGCCCGGCTCACAGGTCAGCGCCTTGTCGCTGGTCCTGGCGAGGGCGTCGGCCTGCCGCGCGGTGACCGTCGCCGTGTAGTCGAGACCGGGCAGCGAGCGGCCGACGACCGTGGCGCGGACGGTGAACCGACCTGTCTTCTCGCCCGCCTCGACCGTCGGGGCGGTTGCCTTGCCCGAGGCGCTCGTGGTGACGGTCGCGCTGGTCCCGCCGCCGGAGAAGCGCGCGTCGGTGTCACCGACGATCGCGAACCTCACCTTGGCCTTGGCCACGCCCGAGCCCGACCTGGACTCCGCGCGCACCTCGACGCGCTCGGCGAAGGCGTCGCCCGCCGTCGCGGAGAGCTTGCCCGTGCCGGCGTCCTCCAGGCGCGCGACGCGCTCGGCGGGTGAGGGGGTGGTGGAGGGAGGGGTGGGATCGGGGCTCTGGGAGCCACCGCCGCCGGTCGACGGCGGTGTCGTCGGGCTGCTGCCGCCGCCGCTGCCGGGCTGCTTGCCGCCCCCGGACTTGGACGGCTTCGGCGAGGGCGAACCGGACGCCGGGGGCGTGGGGCTCGGGCTCACGCTCGGGCCGTTGCCGCGGCTGCGGTCGTTCGGCAGGACGCCTGTGCCGTCGGGGACCTCGTGGGTGCCCTTGCGGTAGTACTCCAGCCACGACAGGACCGTGTTGAGGTAGTCCGTCGAGTGGTTGTAGCTCAGGATCGCCTTGCGCAGGTCGGCGTCGACGGACAGGTCGCGGCCGTTGGCGCAGAGGTAGTTGCCCGCGGCGAGCGCGGCGTCGTAGATGTTGTTCGGATCCTTCTTGCCGTCCGCGTTGCCGTCCTGCGCCCAGGTGGCCCACGTCGAGGGGATGAACTGCATGGGGCCGACGGCGCGGTCGTGCGTCGTGTCGTCGTCGTACGCGCCGTTGTCGGTGTCCGTGATCTTCGCGAAGCCGTTGCCGTCCAGGGGCGGGCCGAGGATCGGGGCGAGCGTCGTGCCGTTCGCGTCCACGCGGCCGCCGCGCGCCTGGCCCGACTCGACCTTGCCTATCGCGGCGAGCAGCTCCCAGGGGAGTCTGCAGCCGGGCTTGGAGGTGGCGAGGGACGCCTCGGCCTTCTTGTACGCGTCGAGGACGGTGGCCGGGAGCCCCGCCTCGGTTTCGTCGTCGCCGCCGTTGGGCGCCGCGGTCGGCGGGGCCGGGGACTTCAGGGGCGGAAGGTCCGTGTAATAGGGGGAGTTGCCGGTCGCGGAGTCCTCCGGTGGCGGCGTGGCGCCGGATGCCCCCGCCCGCTCGTCGCGAGGGATGTCCGTCACGCCCGGGGCCTGGGAGGCCGCGAGCGCGGCTACCGCCGCCGCGGCCACCGCGGTGGTCACCGCTCCCCTGCGCAACCGCCTGCCGAATACCGCCGCCATGACCGTGAACCCCTCCCCTTGAGGACTGTGGTGCCGCCGCTCGCTCTGTGCTGCTCCCCAGCGGGCCGACCCAGGCGACACTACGACAACTTCCGGCGCCCAGACACCCGTTCGTGCCCGGTTTTCACCGATTGGCCAAGTCCTCTTCGGGGCGATCCTCACACGCCGGACGGGCTGGACGCAGCCCCTCCGGCGATGGAGGACGCACTCGGCGGAGCCGGTGGTTCCCGGCGCGCCGAGAGGAACCCGCTCGGGCCCGGCGCGGCCAGTGCGCCGAGAGGAACCCCGCTCAGGCCCGTCGCGGTCAGTGCGCGGCCGACTCCCAGTCCGGCCCCACGCCCACCGACACGTCCAGCGGGGCCCGCAGCGACACCGCGCCCGCCATCTCGCGGCGGACGATCGCCTCCACCTCGGCGCGCTCGCCCGGAGCGATCTCCAGGACGATTTCGTCGTGGACCTGGAGCAGCATGCGGGAGTCGAGCTTCGCCTCCGTCAGGGCACGGTGCACGTTCAGCATGGCGATCTTGACGATGTCCGCGGCCGTGCCCTGGATCGGGGCGTTCAACGCCATCCGCTCGGCCATCTCGCGGCGCTGGCGGTTGTCGCTGTTGAGGTCGGGGAGATATCGGCGGCGGCCCAGCATCGTCTCCGTGTAGCCCGTCGCGCGGGCCTCGTCGACCGCTCGGCGCAGATAGTCGCGTACGCCGCCGAACCGCTCGAAGTAGGTGTCCATCAGGGCACGGGCCTCGCCCGCCTCGATGTTCAGCTGCTGGGAGAGTCCGAACGCGGAGAGGCCGTACGCCAAGCCGTACGACATGGCCTTGATCTTGCGGCGCATCTCGGCATCGACGGCGGAGCCCTCCACCGAGAAGACCTGGGAGGCCACCGTCGTGTGCAGGTCCTCGCCCGAGCTGAACGCTTCCAGGAGGCCCTCGTCCTCGGAGAGGTGGGCCATCACGCGCAGTTCGATCTGGCTGTAGTCCGCGGTCATCAGGGACTCGAAGCCCTCGCCGACCACGAAGCCGCGGCGGATCGCCCGGCCCTCGTCCGTGCGGACCGGGATGTTCTGGAGGTTCGGGTCGGTGGAGGACAGGCGGCCCGTCGCCGCGACCGTCTGGTTGAAGGTCGTGTGGATGCGGGTGTCCGCGGCGATCGACTTGATCAGGCCCTCGACCGTGACACGGAGCTTGGCCTGCTCACGGTGGCGCAGCATGATGACCGGCAGTTCGTTCTCGGTCTGGGCCGCGAGCCAGGCCAGCGCGTCGGCGTCCGTGGTGTAACCGGTCTTGGTCTTCTTCGTCTTGGGCAGGTTCAGCTCGCCGAAGAGGACCTCCTGGAGCTGCTTGGGCGAGCCGAGGTTGAACTCGTGGCCCGCCGCCGCGTGCGCCTCCTTCACCGCCTGCTGCACCGCGCCCGCGAACTGCTGCTCCATCGCCTCCAGATGGGCGCGGTCCGCCGCGATGCCGTGCCGCTCCAGGCGGGCCAGGAGGATGGACGTGGGCAGTTCGATGTCCGTCAGGAGGTTGCCCGCACCGACCTCCGGCAGCTTCTCGCCGAAGGCCGTGCCCAGGTCGAGGATCGTGCGGGCCTGCGACATCAGCGCGTCGGCCTCGGCCTGGTCGTCCTCTTCCGTACCGAAGGCGAGCTGGCCTTCGACCGCCGAGGCGGGCGCCAGCTCGCGGCCCAGATACTCCAGGGACAGGGCGTCCAGGGCGAAGGAGCGGCGGCCGGGCTTGACCAGGTACGCGGCGAGCGCCGTGTCCATGCTGACGCCGTCCACCGTCCAGCCGTGCTCCGGGAAGACCCGCATCGTGGCCTTGGCGTTGTGCAGGACCTTGGGCTTCTTCGGGTCGGCGATCCAGGCCGCGAAGGCCTTCTCGTCGGACTCGTCCAGGCGGGAGGGGTCGAACCAGGCCGCGGCTCCCCCGGCCGCGGCGAGGGCGACCTCGGTCACCGAGCCCGTGCCGAGCTGCCAGGTGTCGACCGTGGCCATACCGAGGACCGCCTTGCCGTGCTCGGCGAGCCACGGCGCGAGCTCACCCGTGCCGAGCACCGAGCCGTCCAGCTCCACGCCCGGCTCGGCCGGGGTCTGGTCGGCCTCTTCCGCACCGGGGTCCACGGCGAGCAGACGCTCGCGCAGCGAGGGGTTGCGGATCTCCAGCGTGTCCAGGACCAGGGCGAGGGCCGTGCGGTCGTACGGAGCGCGCTCCAGGTCGGCCACCGCCTTGGGCAGCTCGACGTCGCGCACCATCTCCGTGAGGCGGCGGTTCAGCTTCACCGCGTCCAGGTGGTCGCGGAAGTTCTGTCCGGCCTTGCCCTTGACCTCTTCGGCGCGCTCGACGAGCTCCGCGAAGGAACCGAACTGGTTGATCCACTTCGCGGCGGTCTTCTCACCCACCCCGGGGATACCGGGGAGGTTGTCGGACGGGTCGCCGCGCAGGGCCGCGAAGTCCGGATACTGGCTGGGCGTGAGGCCGTACTTCTCGGCGACCTTCTCCGGGGTGAAGCGCGTCAGCTCGGAGACGCCCTTCGTGGGATACAGCACCGTCACGTGGTCGCTGATCAGCTGGAAGGAGTCGCGGTCGCCGGTGACGATCAGGACCTCGAAGCCCGCCGCCTCGGCCTGGGTGGCCAGCGTGGCGATGACGTCGTCCGCCTCGAAGCCGTCCACCGCGAACCGCACCGCGTGCATCGCGTCGAGCATCTCGCCGATCAGCTCGACCTGGCCCTTGAACTCGTCCGGGGTCTTGGAGCGGTTCGCCTTGTACTCGGGGAACTCCGAGGAGCGCCACGTCTTGCGCGAGACGTCGAAGGCCACCGCGAAGTGCGTGGGCGCCTCGTCGCGCAGCGTGTTCGCCAGCATCGACGCGAAGCCGTAGATCGCGTTCGTCGGCTGGCCCGTCGCGGTCGTGAAATTCTCCGCGGGCAGCGCGAAGAACGCCCGGTAGGCCAGGGAGTGCCCGTCCATGAGGAGCAGGCGCGGACGCTGCTCGCCACTCGGCTTCGTCGCGGTCTCGGACTTCTTCTTCGCTGCTTTTTCTGCCACGTCCCCGATCCTGCCACGCCCCACTGACAGTCAGGCCCAACCCTCACCCGCGACCGTGCTGTCAGCGGCGCGTGGGAGACTCGCAGACGTAGCTCACGCACGTGCTCGAAGGGGAGCCGACCATGGCAAGGAAGTCGCCCAAGGGTGATCCCGTCCAGGACGCGCCGCAGGTCGCGCAGGCGCAGCACGCCGCGGCGGGCCTCCCCGCCATCGGGCACTCGCTGCGCATGGCCCAGCAGCAGATGGGTGTGCGCCGCACGGCGCTGACACTGCTCCGGGTCAATCAGAAGGACGGCTTCGACTGCCCCGGCTGCGCCTGGCCCGAGCCCGAGCACCGGCACGCCGCGGAGTTCTGCGAGAACGGCGCGAAGGCGGTCGCCGAGGAGGCCACGCTGCGCCGCGTGACCCCCGACTTCTTCGCCGCGCACCCCGTGGCCGACCTCGCGACCCGCAGTGGGTACTGGCTGGGGCAGCAGGGCCGCCTCACCCACCCGATGTATCTGGCTGAGGGCGCCGAGCACTATGAGCCCATCTCCTGGGAGCGGGCCTTCGACGTCATCGCCGAGGAACTGGCGGCGCTGGACACCCCGGACGAGTCCGTCTTCTACACCTCGGGCCGCACCAGCAACGAAGCGGCGTTCCTGTACCAGCTCTTCGCCCGTGAGCTGGGCACGAACAATCTGCCCGACTGCTCGAACATGTGCCATGAGTCGTCCGGCTCCGCGCTCACCGAGACGATCGGCGTCGGCAAGGGCAGCGTCCTCCTGGAGGACCTCTACAAGTCGGACCTGATCATCGTCGCGGGGCAGAACCCGGGCACGAACCACCCCCGCATGCTCTCCGCGCTGGAGAAGGCGAAGAACAACGGCGCGAAGATCATCACGGTCAATCCGCTGCCCGAGGCGGGCCTGGAACGCTTCAAGAACCCGCAGACCCCGCAGGGCATGCTCAAGGGCACCGCCCTCACCGATCTCTTCCTGCAGATCCGCCTCGGCGGCGACCAGGCCCTGTTCCGTCTCCTCAACAAACTCATCCTGGAGACGGACGGGGCGATCGACGAGGAGTTCGTCCGCGAACACACCCATGGGTACGAGGAGTTCACCGAGGCCGCGCGCGGCGCCGACTGGGACGAGACCCTCGCCGCGACCGGCCTCACCCGCGAGAGCATCGAGGAAGCCCTCGCCATGGTCCTCGCGTCGAAGCGCACCGTCGTGTGCTGGGCGATGGGCCTGACCCAGCACAAGCACGCCGTGCCGACCATCCGCGAGGTCGTCAACTTCCTCCTGCTGCGCGGCAACATCGGCCGTCCGGGCGCGGGCGTGTGCCCGGTGCGCGGGCACTCGAACGTGCAGGGCGACCGCACGATGGGCATCTTCGAGCGGCCCGCGCCGGCCTTCCTCGACGCCCTGGAGAAGGAGTTCGGTTTCGCGCCGCCGCGCGAGCACGGCCTGGACGTCGTCCGCGCGATCGAGGCACTGCGGGACGGCAAGGCGAAGGTGTTCTTCGCGATGGGCGGCAACTTCGTCGCGGCCTCACCCGACACCAAGGTGACGGAGGCGGCGATGCGCAAGGCCCGCCTGACCGTCCACGTGTCGACGAAGCTGAACCGCTCGCACGCCGTCACGGGCGCGCGCGCCCTGATCCTGCCGACGCTCGGCCGCACCGAGCGGGACCTCCAGGGCGGCCCGAAGGGGAAAGGCACCGAGCAGTTCGTGACCGTCGAGGACTCCATGGGCATGGTGCACGCATCGCGCGGCCGTCTGGAGCCCGCGAGCCCGCACCTGCTCTCCGAGCCCGCCATCGTGTGCCGCCTCGCCCGCCGCGTCCTCGGCCCCGGATCGGCCACGCCCTGGGAGGAGTTCGAGAAGGACTACGCCACGGTGCGCGACCGCATCGCACGCGTGATCCCCGGCTTCGAGGACTTCAACGCCAGGGTGGCCGACCCCGCGGGCTTCACCCTGCCGCACGCCCCGCGCGACGAGCGCCGCTTCCCCACGGCCACCGGCAAGGCCAACTTCACCGCCGCGCCGGTCGAGTTCCCCGCCCTGCCCAAGGGCCGTCTCCTGCTGCAGACACTGCGCTCGCACGACCAGTACAACACCACGATCTACGGCCTCGACGACCGCTACAGGGGCATCAAGAACGGCCGCCGTGTCGTCCTGGTCAACCCCGAGGACGCCCGTGAGCTGAGCCTGGCCGAGGGGTCGTACGTCGACCTCGTGAGCGAGTGGAGGGACGGCGTCGAGCGGCGCGCGCCGGGCTTCAGGATCGTGCACTATCCGACGGCCCGGGGCTGCGCGGCGGCGTACTACCCGGAGACGAACGTCCTGATCCCGCTGGACGCGACCGCTGACACCAGCAACACCCCCGCCAGCAAGTCCGTCGTCGTACGCCTGGAACAATCAGGGACCGACTGAGCGTTCGCTCAGCGACGAGTGAGGACGACGAACGGAGCCGGGCCCCATGGGCGAGCAGCACAGCGTGAAGTTCCCGCAAGAGGTCATCGACGAGTACGCCGCGCTCGGCGTGGACCTGCCCGCCCTCTTCTCCGCGGGCGACCTGGGCACCCGGATGGGCGTCGAGATCGTCGAGGCCTCCGCTGAGCGCGTCGTGGGCACCATGCCGGTCGAGGGCAACACCCAGCCGTACGGCCTGCTGCACGGCGGCGCGTCCGCCGTGCTCGCCGAGACCCTCGGCTCCGTCGGCTCGATGCTGCACGGCGGGAGCAAGAAGCTCGCCGTCGGCGTCGACCTGAACTGCACGCACCACCGCGGCGCGCGTTCGGGCCTGGTCACCGGCGTGGCCACGCCCGTGCACCGGGGCCGCTCCACGGCGACGTACGAGATCGTGATCACCGACGAGCAGGACAAGCGGGTGTGCACCGCGCGGCTGACCTGCCTGCTGCGTGACGTGGAGCCGAGCGTCTACGCCGGATAAGGCAGTCGAGGGCGGTCGAGGGCGGGCGCGCTGGCGGGACCGGGCCGACTCAGGGTCGCCCCGCGCATTGTCGGGGCGTGCGGCCCCGGTCTAGCGTCGGCCCATGAGGCACCGGAAACAGCTCTGTGCGCTCGCTCTCGCCGCCCTCCTCGCCACCCCCCTCACCGCCGGCGGATGCGGCGGCAGCCCCCCTTCCGCCGACACCCCCGAGCCCTCCCCGGCCACCACCCCTCCCGAGGACCTCTGCACGGCCCTGATCACCAAGTGGGGGCGGCAGATCTACGACGCGGGCAAGGAGACCTACGGCGACTACCAGTCGATGGGCCTCTCCAACGGGCAGTACACGATCCTGCGGGACACCCTCGACCTGGCCCGCGCCGAGCGCAAGCGCCACGGGGCCGACGCCGGGCGGAAGTTGATTGAGCGTCAGGCACGCGAGCGGTGTGAAGAGCGCTACCGCCACGGGGAGCCGAGCGGCGGGCCGTGGGTGTGAACGCCATCGGCCCCGTCGAGCCCGGCGACGACACCTACGAGACCCGAGCCGACCGAGCCGCCGCGGACCAGGTCGCCGCCCCCGTCCAGCCTCACTCGTTCCTCACCCGGCACCGCCGCACCGTCGTGGCCCTCGCCTCGGCCGTGGTGGTCGTGGCCGCCGGTCTCAGCCTCTACCTGACCCGCCCCCGGCCTCCGGCGCCACCGCCACCCCTGCATCCCTCGCAGACCGTTTCGGTGACCTACCGGGGTGAGATGACGTATCCACGGGCCGGCGACCGTACGTTCAGCTTCACCGTCGCCCTGCGCCAGGACGCGGGGCCGCCGGTGTCCGTCAGACGGATCACGCAGCCGTCGGCGGCCCTGTCGGTCACCGTCGCCCCCCATACCCCATTCACCGTGAATTCGGGAACCCCTCGTACGGCACGCATTACGATGCACATTCGCAAATGTGGAACGGTGCAACGGAATGCCGGACTCCCTTTCCTGGTGGTAACACTGCGTAATGCGCGCGCAATGCAGTTACAGGCCTTCATCCTCGGCGAGAGGTACGCAAAAGATCTTTCAAGGGCCCTGACAGCCGCATGCCCCCCAAACACTGATGTCATGAGTAAAACACCCTGACAGTCCTGCAAGTTCTCAGCATGCGGGATGCGCCGAAGACGGCGTATTCCGCCACAACCGCCCCTCGAGTTCCAGCCCGGAATACTCCGTGGCATAACAAGAGCGTCACACCTTTGGCCTGACCACTCCACCAGGAACAAAGCGGCCCTTAGAGTCACGGCCAGTCACCGCGCCCACCGGATTCCTCTCAGTTCGGTTCTGCGCTCGACTCGGCCACCCAACAGGGGACGGCCGTGCCAGGGGAAAGGACTGATCGTGCGTCAACGTTCGCTCATAGCCATCACCGCTGCACTCACCGCGGGGGCACTCACCCTCACCGCCTGTGGCTCACGCGACGACAAGGACAAGGAAGACTCCGCGGGCGGCGGAACCACCGTGGTCATCGGCGTCGACGCGCCGCTGACCGGCGACTTGTCCGCGCTGGGCCTCGGTATCCGCAACTCCGCGGACCTCGCCGCCAAGCAGGCCAACGCGAAGAAGCACGTCGACGGCATCACCTTCAAGATCGAATCCGCCGACGACCAGGGGCAGCCCGCGTCGGGTCAGACCAACGCGACCAAGTTCGTCGCCAACAAGGACATCCTCGGCGCCGTCGGCCCCCTGAACTCCTCCGTCGGCGAGTCGATGCAGAAGGTCTTCGACGACGCGAAGCTCGTCCAGGTCTCTCCCGCCAACACCAACCCGGCCATGACCCAGGGCCAGGACTGGAACGGCGGCAAGAAGGTCCGCCCGTACAAGGCCTACTTCCGTACCGCCACCACGGACGCCGTCCAGGGCCCCTTCGCCGCGCAGTACCTGTACAACGACGCGAAGAAGAAGAAGGTCTTCGTCGTCGACGACAAGAAGACCTACGGCGCCGGCCTGGCCGCCACCTTCAAGGACGAGTTCACCAAGCTCGGCGGCAAGGTCGCCGGCACCGAGCACGTGAACCCCGACACCAAGGACTTCGGCGCCGTCGCCACCAAGATCAAGAACTCTGACGCCGACGTCGTCTACTACGGCGGCGAGTACCCCGCGGCAGGCCCGCTCAGCAAGCAGATGAAGAAGGCCGGGGCCAAGATCCCGCTCGTCGGCGGCGACGGCATCTACAGCGCCGACTTCGTCAAGCTCGCCGGCAAGGAGGGCAAGGGCGACATGGCCACCTCGATCGGCCAGCCCGTCGAGGAACTGCCGTCCGCCAAGGAGTTCATCGCGAACTACAAGAAGGCCGGCTACAAGGAGGCCTACGAGGCCTACGGCGGCTACTCCTACGACTCGACCTGGGCGATCATCGAAGCGGTCAAGAAGGTCGTTGAGGACAACGACGGCAAACTGCCCGACGACGCCCGCGCCAAGATCGTCGAAGCCATGCAGAACGTCTCCTTCGACGGCGTGACCGGCAAGGTCTCCTTCGACGAGTACGGCGACGCGACCAACAAGCAACTCACCGTGTACCAGGTGAAGTCCACCGAGGACCCGGCCAAGGGCTGGGAGCCGGTCAAGTCCGGCACCTTCACCGGCTGACCCACCCCGCAGCACGACACCACCGCGCGGGGCGCTGCCTCTGCAGCGCCCCGCGCGGCGTCGCATCCGTCACCTAAGCCGTACGGCCAGCGAGGCCCACCGCCACCGCCCGCAGGCCGAACGACACCGAAAGACTCGGAGGACCTGCGGTGCACGAACTGCCGCAACAGCTGGTCAACGGCCTGCTACTGGGATCCATGTACGGCCTGATCGCCATCGGCTACACAATGGTCTACGGCATCGTCCAGCTCATCAACTTCGCCCATGGCGAGATATTCATGGTCGGCGGCTTCGGCGCCCTCACCGTCTGGCTGTGGCTGCCCGGCGGCACCAGCATGTGGCTCGCCCTGCCACTCATGCTCATCGGCGCCGTCATCGTCTCCACCCTCATAGCGGTCGGAGCCGAACGCTTCGCCTACCGCCCACTGCGCGGCGCACCCCGCCTCGCACCCCTCATCACCGCCATCGGCCTCTCGCTCGCACTGCAGCAAGCCGTCTGGGCCTGGTACCCCAACGCGAAGTCGTCCCGCACCTTCCCCGAGATGCCCGGCGACTCCATCCACATGGGCTCCATCACCATCCAGCCCGGCGACATCTTCCTGCTGATCACCGCCCCGATCTGCATGTTCGCCCTCGGCTACTTCGTGATGAAGACCCGCGTCGGACGCGGCATGCAAGCCACCGCACAAGACCCCGACACCGCCAAACTCATGGGCGTCAACACCGACCGTGTCATCGTCGTGGCCTTCGCGATCGGCGCCGCCTTCGCCGGCATCGCCGCCGTCGCCTACGGATTCCGCTACGGCGAAGTCCAATTCCGCATGGGCTTCCTCTGGGGCCTCAAAGCCTTCACCGCCGCCGTACTCGGAGGCATCGGCAACATCTACGGCGCGATGATCGGCGGCCTCGTCCTCGGCATCGCCGAAGCCATGGCCACCGCCTACATGAACGACATCCCCGGCATGAGCCAGCTCGGCGGGCAGTCCTGGGCCGACGTCTGGGCCTTCGTACTCCTCATCGTCGTACTCCTCGTCAGGCCACAAGGTCTCCTTGGCGAGCGCGTCGCGGACAGGGCGTGAGAACCATGACCACACAGACCACCGCGGCCGACGCGCCCACCCCCAAGCACGACCACACACCCACCGGCCTCATCGCCATCCCCGAGGGCCCCGCCCGCGCACTGGCCACCGGCGGCGGCATCCTCACCATCATCTCTACGTTCATGGCATGGACCTGGACCGCGGCATTCCCCGGCGACCTCACCGTCTACGGCTACCCCGGCGGCCTCCAAGTCCTCGTCCTGATCGCCGGCCTCCTCACCACCCTCTTCGGCCTCGCCTCCTACGGCGTCAAGGGCGCACGCGCCCTCGCCCCCGGCGGCGCCGACGCGGCCCTCAAATACGCGGCGCTCGCCGCCTTCGTCACCACCTGGTACACGATCATCTCGATCAGCTACCAACTCGGCGGACTCGCCAACCTCGACCCCGGCGCCTGGGTCGCCGCCATCGCCACCCTCGCCGCCTTCCTCGGCGCGCTCGCCCTGCCCTTCGTACGACCGCACACCTACGCGATCGACCCCGAGGACACCGGCGGCGAACAGTTCAAGCACCGCATGCGCAACGGCCTGATCATCTTCAAGGGCGCCTTCGCCGCCGAAGCCCCGCCCACACCACGCAAACTCCCCAGCACCATCGAAATCCTCATCATCGTCGCCGCACTCGCCGTGGGCCTCCTGGTCTTCACCTACGGCATCGGCACCGAGTACGACGAACTCTTCATCGGCTTCCTGCTCACCGTGGCGTTCGGCTTCGCCGCGCTGTCCAAAGCAGGACTCGTCGCACAGGTCTCCACCTACACCGGGCGACACCGCAACGTCACCCTCCTCGGCGCCTTCATCGCCGCCGCAGCCTTCCCCTTCACCCAGAGCGACGACCAGTACGCCACCATCGGCGTCTACATCCTCATCTTCGCCACCGTCGCCCTCGGCCTGAACATCGTCGTCGGCCTCGCCGGACTCCTCGACCTCGGCTACGTCGCCTTCCTCGGCGTCGGCGCCTACGCCGCCTCCATGGTCTCCGGATCCCCCTCCTCACCCTTCGACGTCCACCTGCCGTTCTGGGGCGCCATCCTCGTCGGCGCCGGCGCCTCACTCATCTTCGGCGTACTCATCGGCGCCCCCACCCTGCGACTGCGCGGCGACTACCTCGCCATCGTCACCCTCGGCTTCGGAGAGATCTTCCGGCTCGTCGCGATGAACTCCGACGGCACATCGGGCCCGGACATCACCAACGGCTCCAACGGCATCTCCTCGATCCCCAACCTCAAGATCCTCGGCTTCGACCTGGGCATCGAGCACAGCATCCTCGGCGTCACCATCGGCCGCTTCGCGAACTACTTCTTCCTGATGCTGCTCATCACCCTCGTCGTCGTCCTCGTCTTCCGACGCAGCGGCGACTCCCGCATCGGACGCGCCTGGGTCGCCATCCGCGAAGACGAGACCGCCGCACTCGCCATGGGCATCAACGGCTTCCGCGTCAAGCTCATCGCCTTCGCACTCGGCGCCACACTCGCCGGACTCGCAGGCACCGTCCAGGCACACGTCACCTACACCGTCACCCCCGAGCAGTACCAGTTCGCCAACACCGTCCCACCCAACTCCGCCTTCCTCCTCGCCGCAGTCGTCCTCGGCGGCATGGGCACCATCAGCGGACCCCTCGTCGGCGCGGCACTGCTCTACCTCATCCCCAGCAAACTCTCCTTCCTCGGCGACTACCAGCTCTTCGCCTTCGGCCTCGCACTCGTACTCCTCATGCGCTTCCGCCCCGAAGGACTCATCCCCAACCGCCGCCGCCAGCTCGAATTCCACGAAGCCGAACTGGCCCCCGGCGACACGCCGCCACCCACAGTCCTCAGCAAGACAGGGGCCTGAGCCATGACCACCGACACCACCACCAACAAGGACAGCGCCGCCCCCTCACCGGCCGGAGAAGCTGTCCTCGACGCCCGGGGCGTCACCATGCGGTTCGGCGGCCTCACCGCCGTACGCTCCGTCGACCTCACCGTCAACAGCGGCGAGATCGTCGGCCTCATCGGCCCCAACGGCGCGGGCAAGACCACCTTCTTCAACTGCCTCACCGGCCTCTACATCCCCACCGAGGGCGAAGTCCGGTACAAAGGCAAGGTCCTGCCCAGCAAGTCCTTCAAGGTCACCGCGGCAGGCGTCGCCCGCACCTTCCAGAACATCCGCCTCTTCGCCAACATGACCGTCCTGGAAAACGTCCTCGTCGGCCGCCACACACGCACCAAAGAAGGCCTCTGGTCCGCCCTCCTGCGCGGCCCCGGCTTCCACAAGGCAGAAGCCAAGTCCAAAGCCCGCGCCCTCGAACTCCTCGAATTCGTCGGCCTCGCCGAGAAGGCCGAACACCTCTCCCGCAACCTGCCCTACGGCGAACAGCGCAAGCTGGAGATCGCCCGCGCACTCGCGAGCGAACCCGGCCTGCTCCTCCTCGACGAGCCGACCGCAGGCATGAACCCGCAGGAGACCCGAGCCACCGAAGAACTCGTCCTCGCCATCCGGGACATGGGCATCGCCGTCCTCGTCATCGAGCACGACATGCGCTTCATCTTCAACCTGTGCGACCGCGTCGCCGTACTCGTCCAAGGCGAAAAACTCGTCGAAGGCGACAGTGCAACCGTCCAACAGGACGACCGCGTCATCGCCGCCTACCTGGGCGAACCCTTCGAAGGAGCCCCCGGCAGCACAGAAGCCGACGCCACGGGCAACGAGGAGAACAACCGATGACCGCACTGCTCGAAGTCGAAGACCTCAAAGTCGCCTACGGCAAAATCGAAGCCGTCAAAGGCATCTCCTTCAAGGTCGAAGCCGGCGAGGTCGTCACCCTGATCGGCACGAACGGCGCAGGCAAAACCACCACACTGCGCACGCTCTCCGGACTCCTCAAGCCGGTCGGCGGCTCCATCAAATTCAACGGAAAAGCACTCCGCAAATACCGCGCGGACCAGATCGTCGCACTCGGCCTCGCCCACTCCCCCGAGGGCCGGCACATCTTCCCCCGCATGACGATCGAGAACAACCTGCGCCTCGGCGCGTACCTGCGCAGCGACAAAACCGCCATCGAAAAGGACATCACGCGCGCCTACGAACTCTTCCCCATCCTCGGGGAACGCAAAAAACAAGCCGCAGGCACACTCTCCGGCGGCGAACAACAAATGCTCGCCATGGGCCGCGCCCTCATGTCCCAGCCGAAACTGCTCATGCTCGACGAACCCTCCATGGGCCTCTCACCGATCATGATGCAGAAGATCATGGCAACCATCGCCGAGCTCAAATCCCAGGGCACGACCATTCTGCTCGTCGAACAGAACGCCCAGGCGGCGCTCTCACTCGCCGACCACGGTCACGTCATGGAGGTCGGCAAGATCGTCCTGTCCGGCTCCGGGAACGACCTGCTGCACGACGAGTCGGTGCGGAAGGCGTACCTGGGAGAGGACTAGGACTCCGCCGTCCCGGCATACGAGAAGGCCCGCACCCCGGCTTCGGGGTGCGGGCCTTCCTCGTACTTCTCGTACGCGATCCGGGGACTACTGCCCCTTCGCCGCCTTCTTCTCGTCGGCGTCCTCGATGACCGCCTCAGCGACCTGCTGCATCGAGAGCCGCCGGTCCATCGACGTCTTCTGAATCCAACGAAACGCGGCCGGCTCCGTCAGGCCGTACTCCGTCTGGAGGATCGACTTCGCACGATCCACCAGCTTCCGCGTCTCCAGACGCAGGGTGAGGTCCGCGACCTCGCTCTCCAGCGTCTTCAGCTCCGTGTAGCGCGAGACGGCCATCTCGATCGCCGGGACGACGTCGGTCTTGCTGAAGGGCTTCACGAGGTACGCCATCGCGCCCGCGTCCCTGGCCCGCTCGACCAGGTCACGCTGCGAGAACGCGGTCAGCATGAGCACCGGGGCGATGGACTCCTCGGCGATCTTCTCGGCCGCCGAGATGCCGTCCATGACGGGCATCTTCACGTCCAGGATCACCAGGTCCGGCTTGTGCTCGCGGGCCAGCTCGACGGCTTTCTCACCATCACCGGCCTCGCCGACGACGGTGTAACCCTCTTCCTCGAGCATCTCCTTGAGGTCGAGCCGGATAAGAGCCTCGTCCTCGGCGATGACGACACGGGTCGTCAGCGGAGGCACGTGCGACTTGTCGTCGTCATCGGCTACGGGCTGGGGCGACTCGGGGGAAGTCACGGGGGCTCCTAGGTGCGGGCCGGGCAGGTACTGCTGCCTCGCCAGCCTACCTAGCTGCAGCGGCACGCGGTGACCCGGTATAGTTCCGGCAGCGGCTGGCCGGGTTGGTGGAACGGTATACACGGAGGTCTCAAACACCTCTGCCTGAAAGGGCTTGCGGGTTCGAATCCCGCACCCGGCACCAGTGACGACTAAGCTTGAGTTTTAACTTGTTGCCGGGCCGTCTTGCCAGCGAAACCAGGCGCGGTCCTGGTCGATGTGGAGCAGAAATTCGGCCACGGCCCCCGACGGCGACTCTAGGGTCAGGGCACCTTCGATGAGGTCATAGACTTCGTCGAACCGTTCGAACTCTTCGGCGGCGACGAGGGCCGTGATCTCGTCGAACCAGGGCTTGAACTGGCTGAAGGCAGGTTCTGAGAGGAAACGTCCGCACTGCCAGGGCATACCTGGCTCGTCGATGACAATCGTGCCGACGAGGGTGCTGCCGCCCAAGAGTCGCCACGCGTCGTGATGATCGGTCATCCTGGATCCATGGTTCGGTGCTTACGGCTTCCTTGCGTGGCGGTGCCCGGCATAGCTGACAGGCTCGAAGAGGTTACGGAACACCTGCAGAGCGGCACTCCGCCGGGGTGAAGTTCCCAAACCTGCCCTCGCCCAGCCCCCGACAACTCTGACATGGTGGGGGCTGTGACGCGTCGGCGAACGGGCTAGTTGTTGACGCAAGCGGCGTTCCTCGGGAAGGACAGATGAAGCTTCTCCTCACCGACTCCGGTATCACGAACGCGAGCATCCAGAATGCGCTGGTCGACCTCCTGGGTAAGCCGATCGCCGAGTCCAGCGCCCTGTGTATCCCCACTGCGGGGTACGGGGCCCCCAACGCTGATCCGGGCGGGTCATGGCGATTCATCAGCGGACGATCCATCTACCCCATGACGGGGCTGGGGTGGAAGTCGGTGGGCGTGTTGGAGCTCACTGCGTTGCCCAGCATCGACGAAGCGCGCTGGGTCTCCTGGGTCCGGGAAGCCGACGCCCTGCTGGTCAACGGTGGTGACGCGCTGTACCTGGCCCACTGGATGCGGGAATCCGGGCTCGCTGACCTCTTGCCGTCGCTGCCGGACACGGTCTACGTGGGAATCAGCGCCGGGAGCATGGTGATGACCCCCCGCATCGGGCAGGACTTCGTGGGCTGGAAGCCAACCACCGGAGGTGACAGCACGCTGGGCCTGGTCGATTTCTCGATCTTCCCGCACCTGGATCAATCGGCTTGTCCGGAAAACACCATGGCTGAGGCAGAACGATGGGCGGCCAGGATCGCGGGTCCGGCGTATGCGATCGACGAGCAGACCGCTATCAAGGTGACCGACGGCGCCGTCGAAGTGGTCTCCGAGGGCCACTGGGAGTTGTTTTAAGTCAAGCTGAGCTTGTTTTTTATGGTTTGTGAGCTTTGAGTTGATTACGTTCGGCGATGCTTTCAGGGCGTCTAGTTGATTTGCCCACGTCGTAGCGGGTGGCCGGTCGTTGGTTCTTCGAGCCGAGTGGGCGTCCTGGGCCGGGGGTTGAGGGTTTGGGCGCACGGGCCGGGCTGTGCAGGTGGGGGCGGAGGTTCCTGAACCCCCGGCGGACGCGGGCTGGGGTGAGCCGGGCGGGCTCGGCCGGTTTCTCCCAGGGGCGGCGGAGATCGGCGGCGGCCTCGCGGGTGAGCCTCAGCTGGGTATGCGCTGCGATGACGAGCCACGTCCACCGGTCCGCGGCCTCGGGGCTGCGGGGCCTGGGACGGGTCCAGCCGAGCGTCTGCTTAACAAAACGGAAAGTGTGTTCCAGGTCGAAGCGCCTCAAGAACGCTTGCCACCGCAGGTCGACGTTCTCGCTGGCCATGCCGGTCTTGGACGACCACAGCCAGACCGGCAGCGGGTCGTGACCGCCGGGCAGATGGGCGACCTGGAGGCGGATCAGGGTGCCCTCGATGATGGGGAGCTCGCCGTCGTGGTCGATCCACGCCGAGCGGGTAGTGAGCCGGGGGTGGATGCGGTCCCAGGCCATCGCCTGGGCGGTGCCGTAGCGGTCGGTAATTTGCACGGTTTCCGTGTCGGGCTCGCCCCACGTGTCGGGCCTGGCGAAGCGGAACTCCTTGCCGTGCTTCGGCGGTCGCCCACCCTGGGGATAGGCCAGGGCGTACTCCTTGAGTGTGGGCGTCGGCCGTCGCATGACACGGTCCGCACGCATTCGCCCGAGCACCTCAATGGGCAGGCCGTCAAGGAGATGGGCCATGCGCGGGGCGTCGTAGCCGGCGTCGAAGACGACCAGGATGTCGTCGTCCCCGGCTTCCCACTGTCCCTGGTCGATCAAGTCGGTGACAACGCGGCGGACCTGAGCGGCGGTGACCTCGGCGCCATCGTCGTCGGGGCCGAGCCGGACCGCGTCGAGCAGCTGGCACCACGATGTCCGTCCGGTCTCCAGCGCGGCGACGAACGAGTATGGCCAGCCGGGAATGAACTGGTCCGAGGAGCGTCCCGAGCGGCCGTAAACGTGGCAGAACAGACGGTCCGGGCTGGTCGGTGCGTCGGGCCGCAGCCACGCGGAGACATCGACGGCCAGGACCAGGCGCCCGTCCGCGGCCTTGGGCTGCGGCAGCATGGCCAGCGCCTTGCGCAGCCTGGCCACGTTGATGCGACCGTGGTTGAGCGCGTCGTACAACGCGCCGTGTCCACGCCGGTGTTCCGCCAGCAGCGTCAGGTCGACCGGTGAGGTCACCGGGCCGTCCTCGCAGAGCATCGCGTCCGTGAGCTCGAACAGCGTGTCACCGCGCCGGGTCAGGCATGTGTAGAGGTCCTCCCGGAAGTGGGACGTGAAGTCGAATGCCTCGTCCCGGGCGTCGTGCTGCAGCAGACTCACCCCTGTGGTCTTCGTATGAGTGCGGTTCTGTGACGGACGGAATGCATGCTCATGCGGAAGCCGTCCGCCTGTCCGGCGAATGCCCAGGTGAGTGACCCTGTGCGAGACGGCGTTCGGGAAGGCTCAGAGGGGCGCCATCTGCAACTCGCCGATAGTCCGCAGGCCGACTTGTGCCGCCAGCCAGTTTGCCCGTCGGGCTTCGACCTGCTTCACGTGGACGTACACCGTGTGGTCCGGCGCGGGCTCCTCAAGGTAGAGGTCGCGTGCATTCACACACACCGTGACGTAGGCGCCTCTGGTGCCCCCACGACCGAGGCCGACCTCCGGAGCCTCAGGCCAACCACTGAAGTCCCAGCGCACCATGGCCGGGACGTTCCCCGCCGCAGTCAGGAATGCCTCCACTGCTTCCGGGGCCACGCACCATCTGCTCATGAAGATCGGGAGGCACTCCGACGCGGAGTCGCCCGTGCGCGAGGAGCCGTGCCGGTCGGCCCCGTACGCCCACCAGTCAGCATCCGGCACGACTCCGGCCAACCGCTCCAACTCAGGGGTCGTGGAGACCCGTGCTTCGAAGTCGACTTCGAGGTCCACGGTGTCAGCGAGCGCGAGCAGCCGCCCAGCGACACGCAGTGCCTCGGCAACATCCGTCGTCCTCAGCACTGCCTGCGCGTACGAGTTGCTCATGGCAAGGAGCCTGCCAAGTTACCCGCCGGTCCGCGACCGAATACCTGAACACCCCTCCGGATTCAGCGGAAACCACACCCTGGTAGCTCGCAAAGGTTAAAAAGCAAGCTAAGCGGATGTTCACATTCTCGTGAACATCCGCCTTTTGCTACGCACTGCCACAATCGGTCACACAGAGTGGTGCCATGATCTTCCACGGCACAGAGGTACGGCAGAAAGCCCTCACGCTGCTTCGAGGCGGCGCAAAGAACGCCGAGGTTGCCCGTCGGCTGAATGTCCCGAGCGGCACCATCGCGTACTGGCGACATATGGACCGCGCCAAGCGCGGAGAGTGTCCGGGCAAACACGACCCCAAGTGCCCGCAGTGCGACGGCCGCGATCTCGACATGGTGGCGTACTCCTACCTTCTGGGGCTCTACCTCGGAGACGGGCACATCATCCAGTACTCCGGCCACCGTGTACCTAGCCTGATGATCGCCTGCACTCAGTCGTGGCCGGGCCTCATGGACGCCTGTGAACGAGCCATGCGTGCTGTCTTCCCGGACAACTCCGTGTGCCGAGTGCGCAGAACGGGGTGCAGCAACGTCAAGGTCTACTCGAACCACTTGTGGTGCATGTTCCCGCAACACGGAGCGGGCAAGAAACACGAGCGTCGGATCGCCCTGGAACCCTGGCAACAGGAGATCGTCGACGCCCACCCTTGGGAGTTCATCCGCGGCCTCATTCACTCCGACGGCTGTCGCATCACCAACTGGACGACCCGCATCATCGGCGGCGAGCGGAAGCGCTACGAGTACCCCAGGTACTTCTTCAGCAACAAGTCCGACGACATCCGCAAGCTCTTCACGGACACGCTCGACATGGTCGGCGTCGAATGGACGACGCTCGCACGCGGCAGCGACCCCTTCAACATCTCCGTCGCCCGCAAAGCCTCAGTAGCCCTCATGGACACCCACGTAGGCCCCAAATACTGACCCACCCCACGCCCACGCAATAGGACACGTCACACCCCTCCCCCGCCCTCCCTGGGAGCTGCCCCAAATCCACGGCGAACCCTTGCCCCGCCCCGTGCCCCGCTGCGATCTTCGGCCCCATGACTCCCCTGAACAGGCGCAGCTTCGTCGCCGCTGCCGCGGGTGCCGCCGCGGCGGCCGTGGCCATGAATCCCCAGACCGCGTCCGCGGTCGACCGCGAAGGCATCCGCAGCGGCGGTGACGACTTCGCCGACGCCGACAAGGGGTTCATCGCCGCCCTCACTCCGGGTGTCGTGAAGAACGCCAAGGGGCAGGTCGTCTGGGACAACGACGCCTACGACTTCCTCAAGGGCGATGCCCCCGAGTCAGCGCACAAGAGTTTGTGGCGCCAGTCGCAGCTCGTGTCGAAGCAGGGGCTCTACAAGGTCACCGATCGCGTCTATCAGGTGCGTGGCCTCGATCTGTCGAACATGACGATCGTCGAGGGCGATACCGGCGTCGTCGTCATCGATCCGCTGATCTCGGCGGAGACCGCTGCCGCCGCGCTCAAGCTCTACCGCGCGCACCGTGGCGACAAGAAGGTCACCGGGCTCATCTACACGCATCCGCACGTCGATCATTTCGGCGGGTGCCGTGGTGTCCTCCCGGACGGGGCCGGTGACGTGCCGATCCTCGCTCCCGACGGTTTTATGGAGCATGCCGTCTCGGAGAATGTCTACGCCGGGACTGCGATGCAGCGGCGCTCCGGGTACATGTACGGTGCGTCGCTGCCCAAGTCACCTGGGGGGCAGATTGGTTGTGGGCTCGGGCAGAGCATTTCCGTGGGGTCGATCGGGTTGATTCCGCCTACCAAGGACATCACCGAGACGGGTCAGGTCGAGACTGTGGACGGGGTGAGGTTCGAGTTTCAGATGACGCCGGGGACCGAGGCGCCGACGGAGATGAATTTCCTCCTCCCCAAGCTGCGTGCCGTCTGTATGGCGGAGAACGCGACGCACACGATGCACAACATCATCACGTTGCGCGGCGCCCAGGTGCGGGACGCCCGGCAGTGGGCGCATTACCTCGATGAGTCCGTGGTGTTGTTCGACGGGCGGGTGGATGTCGCGTTCGCCTCGCATCACTGGCCTACGTGGGGCGGGGACACGATCGTGGAGTTGCTGGAGCAGCAGCGGGATCTGTACGCGTACATGCATGACCAGACCCTGCGGATGATCAATGCGGGGATGACGGGGCGGGAGATCGCCGAGGAGATCGAGCTGCCGCCCGCGCTCGCCGGCGTGTGGGCGAATCGTGGGTACTACGGGTCGCTGAGCCATAACGTGAAGGGCATTTATCAGCGGTACATGGGTTGGTTCGACGGTAATCCCGCGCATCTTTGGGAGCATCCGCCCGTCGAGGAGGCCAAGCGGTACGTCAAGGCCATGGGTGGCCGTACGGCGACGGTCGCGAAGGCCAGGTCGTTCGCGAAAAGTGGTGATCTGCGGTTCGCGGTGACGCTGCTCAACCATGTCGTGTTCGCGGACCCGGGCCACAAGGCGGCGAGGTCAGAACTGGCCCGCGTCTACACCAAGTTGGGGCAGGCTTCGGAGAACGCCGTGTGGCGGAACTTCTATCTGATGGGCGCCCAGGAGTTGCGTGAGGGCGTGCAGGACGCTCCTACGTCCGTGGTGAGTGCCGACATGTTGATGGCTCTCTCTGTGGATCAGTTGATCGATTCCGTGGCGATCCGTGTGAACGGGCCGAAGGCCTGGGACCTGAAGCTGCGGATGGACTGGAGCCTTCCGGCGCTGGGCAAGGTGTGGCATCTGACCCTGCGGCACGGCGTGTTGACGTATCGCAGTGACGCGAAGAGGGACCCGGAGGCGGGTGTGACGCTGATGATGACCAAGCCCCAGTTGCTAGCGATGCTGGGCGGCAAGGGGCTTGGTGACATCGAGGTGGAGGGGGACGCGTCGCTCCTCACCCGGTTGCTTGGCGTGGTGGAGAGGCCGGATCCGGGTTTCGCGATCGTGACGCCGTAGGGGTTACTGGGGGTTGTCGTCCTCGCCGATGTGGTGGATGCGTACGAGGTTGGTGGAGCCGGCGACTCCGGGTGGGGAGCCTGCGGTGATGACCACCACGTCGCCCTTCTCGCAGCGTCCGTACTTGAGGAGCAGCTCGTCGACCTGGCGGACCATGGCGTCGGTGGATTCGACGTGCGGGCCGAGGAAGGTCTCGACGCCCCAGGTGAGGTTGAGTTGGGAGCGTGTGGCCCGGTCCGGGGTGAAGGCGAGCAGGGGGATGGGTGAGCGGTAGCGGGAGAGGCGGCGGACTGTGTCGCCGGACTGGGTGAAGGCGACGAGGAATTTGGCGCCGAGGAAATCGCCCATTTCGGCGGCGGCGCGGGCGACGGCGCCGCCTTGGGTACGGGGTTTGTTCCGTTCGGTCAGGGGTGGGAGGCCTTTGGCGAGGATGTCTTCCTCGGCTGCCTCGACGATGCGGCCCATGGTGCGGACGGTTTCGATGGGGTATTTGCCGACGCTGGTTTCGCCGGAGAGCATGACGGCGTCGGTGCCGTCGATGACGGCGTTGGCGACGTCTGATGCTTCGGCGCGTGTGGGGCGGGAGTTGTCGATCATCGAGTCGAGCATTTGGGTGGCGACGATGACCGGTTTCGCGTTGCGCTTGGCGAGTTTGATGGCGCGCTTTTGGACGATCGGTACTTGTTCGAGGGGCATTTCGACGCCGAGGTCGCCGCGGGCGACCATGATGGCGTCGAAGGCGGCGACGATGTCGTCGATGTTTTCGACGGCTTGTGGCTTCTCGACCTTGGCGATGACGGGGAGGCGGCGGCCTTCTTCGTCCATGATGCGGTGTACGTCTTCGATGTCGCGTCCGCTGCGGACGAAGGACAGGGCGATGACGTCGAATCCTGAACGCAGTGCCCAGCGCAGGTCCGCTTCGTCCTTGTCGGAGAGTGCGGGGACGGAGACGGCGACGCCGGGGAGGTTGAGTCCCTTGTGGTCGGAGACCATGCCGCCTTCGACGACGGTGGTGGTGACGCGGGGTCCGTCGACGGCGGTGACTTCCAGGGTGACTTTGCCGTCGTCCACGAGGATGCGTTCGCCGGGGGTGACGTCTTCGGCGAGGCCGTCGTAGGTCGTGCCGCAGGTTTGACGGTCGCCTTCGATGCCTTCTTCGACGGTGATGGTGAACTCGTCTCCGCGTTCAAGGAGTACGGGTCCTTCGCTGAAGCGGCCGAGGCGGATCTTCGGGCCTTGAAGGTCGGCGAGGACGCCGACGCTGCGGCCGGTCTCGTCGGACGCCTTTCGTACGCGCTGGTAGCGCTCCTCGTGTTCGGCGTATGTGCCGTGGCTGAGGTTGAAGCGGGCTACGTCCATTCCGGCTTCGACCAGTGCCTTGATCTGGTCGTACGAGTCGGTGGCGGGGCCCAGGGTGCAGACGATTTTCGCTCGGCGCATGGTTCGAGCCTAGGGCTTACTGGTCGGTAGGGAATTGGCTGGGCATGACTACTCAACAACCTTTGCGTGAAGGGTTATTGACAAGTGTTGAATTGTGCGGGGCGTTGCTCTGATGAGCGATTTAGCGGGTGCCCCGCGGCGTGAATGTCCTGTGCAATGCCCTCTGCGGTTACAGCTGTGGCGGTGTCATCGTGAAGCGGGCGTTGACCTGTGCGTAGACGTGTTGCCGCTGGGGTTCGAGGTCGAGGGGGGCGGCTTCCTGGGCCATGTCGGCGGCGCCGCCGTAGGCCATGGTGCGCATGGCGGGGGTGGGGGCGCCGTAGCCGTACGGCTGGGCGTTCTCGGCGCCGATGTCGGCGAGTTCGACGAGGGCGGCGAGGGTGGTGCCCAGTGCTTCCGCGTACTCCCTGCCTCGCTGTACGGCTTCCCGTACCGCGTGCTGGCGGGCGTCGCGGCGGGTGGGTGAGTCGGGGCGCAGGGCCCAGTAGGGGCCGTCGACGCGGGTGAGTTCGAGGTCGGCGAGGCGTGTGGTGAGTTCGCCGAGCGCGGTGAAGTCGGTGAGTTCGGCGGTGATGTGGACCCGGCCGTGGTAGGCGCGGACGCGTTCGCCGCGGCCGTGTTTGGTGAGTTCGGGGCTGATGGAGAAGGCGCCGGTCTCGAGGGTTTCGACGGATTCGCCGTACGTTTTCACGAGGTCGATGACGGTGGCGTTGCGGCGTGTCAGGTCGTTCAGGGCGTCGCGGCGGTCGGTGCCGCGTGCGCTGACGGTGATGCCGATGCGGGCGATCTCGGGGTCGACTTCGAGGTGGGCCTCGCCTTTCACGGCCAGGCGCGGGGCGCCGGGGGTGCCGTAGGGGGCCGGGGTGGGGGTGGTCTCGGGGGTGGTGTCGTCCATGCGGCCACTCTCGCACTGGGGCACGGCACCGGACAGTCATCGGATCGAAACCTGCGGGGTCTGTTGCCGGTGGGGTGGTCGGGGTCAGAATCTACGCGCGTTATCTACGCGCGTTACATAGGTTGACCATGGTCCAAGGGGAGTACGAATGCCGCTGAACCGCCGGAAGTTCCTGGGCAAGTCCGCCGCCGCCACGGGCGTGGCGCTCGCGGGCGGGGTGGCTGCCGCGCCGTCCGCGTCGGCGCAGGCGCACGGGAAGCCCGCCAAGCGGAAGAAGCGGTACTCGTTCACCGTCATGGGCACGACGGATCTGCACGGCAATGTCTTCAACTGGGACTACTTCACTGACAAGGAGTTCGACGACAAGGACCACAACGACGTGGGCCTGGCGAAGATCTCCACGCTCGTGAATGAGATCCGTGAGGAGAGAGGCCGCCGCAACACGCTCCTGATCGACGCGGGTGACACCATTCAGGGCACCCAGCTCTCGTATTACTACGCCAAGATCGATCCGATCACCGCCGCGCGCGGCCCGGTCCATCCGATGGCGCAGGCGATGAACAGCATCGGTTACGACGCGGCGGCGCTCGGTAATCACGAGTTCAATTACGGCATTCCCGTGCTGCGGAAGTTCGAGGAGCAGTGTGACTTCCCGCTCCTCGGGGCGAACGCTCTCGACGCGAAGACGCAGAAGCCTGCTTTCCCGCCGTACTTCATGAAGCGTCTGCGCACCCCGCACGGGCGTGACGTGAAGGTGGCGGTCCTCGGCCTGACCAATCCGGGGATCGCGATCTGGGACAAGGCGAACGTGCAGGGCAAGATGACGTTCCCGGGGCTTGAGGAGCAGGCGGCCAAGTGGGTGCCGAAGCTGCGTTCCATGGGTGCGGACGTGGTGATCGTCTCGGCGCACTCCGGCTCCAGCGGCACGTCCTCGTACGGTGATCAGCTCCCGCACGTCGAGAACGCGGCCGGTCTGGTGGCCGAGCAGGTGCCCGGCATCGACGCGATCCTGGTCGGGCACGCGCACACGGAGATCGCCGAGTACTTCGTGGAGAACAAGGAGACCGGCAAGAAGGTCGTCCTGTCCGAGCCGCTGAAGTGGGGCCAGCGCCTGACGCTCTTCGACTTCGACCTGGTGTGGGCCAAGGGGCGCTGGACGGTGGAGAAGGTCGGCGCGCAGGTCCTCAACTCCAACACGGCGGCGGAGGACAGGAAGGTCACTCGCCTCTTGGGCGACGAGCACAAGAAGGTCGTCGCGTACGTCAACCAGGTGATCGGCACGTCGACGCAGGCGATGAGCACGGCCGAAGGCCCGTACAAGGATGTCGCGATCATCGATCTGATCAGCCATGTTCAGGCTCAGACGGTCGAGGAGGCGCTGAAGGGCGGTCAGTACGCGGCGCTTCCTGTGCTCTCGCAGGCGTCGTGCTTCTCGCGTACGGCGGGTATCCCGGCGGGTGAGGTGACGATCAAGGACGCTGCGGGGCTCTACCCGTTCGAGAACACCCTTGAGGCGCGGCTCCTCACGGGTGCGCAGCTCAAGGAGTACCTGGAGTTCTCGGCGCGCTATTACGTGCGGACGGCGGCCGGCGCCCCGGTGGACCCGGCGAAGCTGACGAACGCGGACAACATCCCTGATTACAACTATGACGCGCTGTACGGGGTGACGTACGAGATCGACATCGCCAAGCCGGCGGGTTCGCGGATCACGAAGCTGAGCTTCGACGGCAAGGACGTCGACCCGAAGGCGGAGTTCGTACTCGCCGTCAACAACTACCGCGCGAGCGGCGGCGGCAACTTCCCGCATGTGGCGGGCGCCAAGCAGCTGTGGGCGAATTCGGACGAGATCCGGAACACGATCATCCAGTGGGTGCGGGCGAAGGGGACGGTCGACCCGGCCCAGTTCGCGTCGGTGGACTGGAAGCTGACCCGGGACGGCACTCCGGTGTTCTGACCGGCGTCAGTTCTTGAGGGGTACGAGGTTGCCGCGCTGCTCGCCGATGAGGTGGGGGGCGGCGCGGCGGTCCTGGGGTTCTTGGAGGCCGAAGCTGGTGAAGGCGGTGCGTTGCGGGAGGGGGTAGGGGGACTGCCCGGTGAGGGCGTTGAGGATGGTGGCGCTGCGCCAGGCGGCGAGGCCCAGGTCGGGGGCGCCGACGCCGTGGGTGTGGCGTTCGGCGTTCTGTACGTAGACGTTGCTGCCGCTGCCGGTGACGGAGGGGTCGAGGACGAGGCGGTACTGCTCGTCGACGCGGGGGCGTTCCGCGGAGTCGCGGCGCATGTAGGGGTCGAGGCCCGCGAGGAGCTGGTCGAGTGGGCGCTCGCGGTAGCCGGTGGCGAGCACGACCGCGTCCGTGGTGAGTCGGGAGCGGGTGCCCTGCTGGAGGTGTTCCAGGTGGAGCTCCACGCGGGTGGTGGCGACGCGGCCCGCGGTGCGCACGGAGACGCCGGGGGTGAGGACGGCGTCGGGCCAGCCGCCGTGGAGGGTGCGCCGGTAGAGCTCGTCGTGGATGGCGGCGATGGTGTCGGCGTCGATGCCCTTGTGGAGCTGCCACTGCTGGGGGACGAGTCCGTCGCGTACGGCTTCGGGCAGGGAGTGGAAGTAGCGGGTGTAGTCCGGGGTGAAGTGTTCGAGGCCGAGCTTGGAGTACTCCATGGGGGCGAAGGCCTCGGTGCGGGCGAGCCAGTGGATCTTCTCGGCGCCTGTCGGGCGGTGCCTGAGCAGGTCGAGGAAGACCTCGGCGCCGGATTGGCCCGAGCCGATGACGGTGATGTGGTCGGCGGCGAGCAGCCGGTCGCGGTGCAGGAGGTAGTCCGCGGAGTGGATCACGGGGACGGTGGGGGCGTCCGCGAGGGGCTTGAGGGGCTCGGGGATGTAGGGGGCGGTGCCGACGCCGACGGCGATGTTCTTCGTGTAGGTCCGGCCGAGCGCTTCGGCCTCGCCCTCGGTGTCGAGTTGGGTGAAGTCGACTTCGAAGAGGTGTCGTTCGGGGTTCCAGCGCACCGCGTCGACCTGGTGCCCGAAGTGCAGTGCGGGCAGGTTCTGGCTGACCCAGCGGCAGTACGCGTCGTACTCGGCGCGCTGGATGTGGAAGCGCTCGGCGAAGTAGAAGGGGAAGAGCCGCTCGCGGGTCTTGAGGTAGCTGAGGAAGGACCAGGGGTTCGCCGGGTCTGCGAGGGTCACCAGGTCGGCGAGGAAAGGTACTTGGAGGCTGGCGCCGTCGATGAGGAGTCCGGGGTGCCAGTGGAAGCCGGGTCGCTGTTCGTAGAAGGCGGCGTCGAGTCCGGTGAGCGGCTGGGCGAGGGCGGCGAGGGAGAGGTTGAAGGGGCCGATGCCGATGCCGACCAGGTCCCGGGGGTCCTCGGGGGTGGTGAGCGGCGGGGCGGGCTTGTCGTTCTGGCCGGTCATCGGGGGGTGGTTCCTTCCACGAGCTTCAGGAGCTCGGCGAGGTCGCCGGGCCGGGTGTGGGGGTTGAGGAGGGTGGCTTTGAGCCAGCGGCGTCCGTCGATCGTGGCGCGCCCGAGTACGGCGCGGCCCTGGCCGAGCAGTTCACGGCGGATGTACGCGATGTGGTCGTCGTCGGCGCCTACGGGCCGGAACAGGACCGTGCTGATGACGGGCCGGTCGTACAGCTCGAAGCCGGGATGTGCGGCGACGAGGTCGGCGAACTCTTCGGCCTGGGCGCAGACTTGGTCCACCAGAGCGCCGATCCCCTCTTTCCCGAGGGCTTTGAGGGTGACGGCGAGTTTGAGTACGTCGGGTCGGCGCGTGGTGCGCAGGGAGCGGCCGAGGAGGTCGGGGAGGCCCGCTTCGGTGTCGTCGCCCGCGTTGAGGTAGTCGGCGTGGTGGTCGAGCGCCGCGAGGTCGCGGCCGTCGCGGACCAGGAGCAGTCCGGCCGCGACGGGCTGCCAGCCGAGCTTGTGCAGGTCGAAGGTGATGCTGTCGGCGTGCTCCATGCCGTGCAGCAGCGCTCTTCGTACGTCGCTGAAGAGGAGCGGTCCGCCGTACGCGGCGTCGATGTGCAGGCGGGCGCCGTGGTCCGCGCAGAGGCCGGCGATCTGGTCGAGGGGGTCGATGAGGCCCGCGTCGGTGGTGCCCGCGGTGGCGGTGACGAGGAATGAGCCGGGTGGTCCCGTGAGCCCGGTGAGCGCCTCGTCGAGGGCGGCGGGGTCGAGTACGCCTGCGGGTGCGGGGACGGTGACCGGTTCCGGCATGCCGAGCAGCCAGGCGGCGCGGGCCAGCGAGTGGTGGGCGTTCTCGCCGACGAGGAGCTGGAGGGGGCCGTGCGTGGCGGTGCGTTCGCGGGCCAGGAGCAGGGCGAGCTGGTTGGACTCCGTGCCGCCGGTGGTGACGAGGGCGTCTGCTCTGTCGGCGCCGTAGGCCTGTGCCGCGAGGGCGCGGGTGACGAGGGTTTCGATCTCTGAGGCTGCGGGGGCCTGGTCCCAGGAGTCCATCGAGGGGTTGAGCGCGGACGCGGCCAGGTCGGCGGCGACGGCGAGGGCGAGCGGCGGGCAGTGCAGGTGGGCGGCGCACAGGGGGTCCGCGGGGTCGGCGGCGCCCTCGGCGAATGTGTGGACCAGCGTGCGCAGGGCCGCTTCGGCGCCTTCGCCCCGGGTGGGCAGGACTTCTCCGGCGGCCTCGCGCACCCGGGCGGCCACGGCGGTGGGTCCGCCTGCCGGGAGCGGGCCTCCGCGGGCGGTCGCTCCGGTGCGCAGGGCGTCCAGGGTGGCGGTGAGCAACGGCCGTAGCGCGTCGGGTCCTTGGGCTCCTCCGGCGAGGGGCGGCGGAGTGCTCATGGGCGATGTCCTTCGGGTGCGCGCGGGCGGGGACTACCAGCCTGTCCGCCGAGTGGACGGCACGCCCGGAGAGCTCAACGATCCGGACCCGAAAGTGGTACTGCCACGCCGAGGAGGCGTGTTGGGGTGGGCGGGGCTGCTAGGCGCTCCGCGCGGGTGGGCGGAATTTGGCTGCGGGCATGTTGTGGCTTGTTGCGCCGTTCCCCGCGCCCCCTTCGGGGCGCATCCGCCGCCTGTCGCCTGCGGGCACGTTGTGGCTTGGCGCGCCGTTCCCCGCGCCCCCTTCGGGGCGCATCCGCCGCCTGTCCCCTGCGGGCATGTTGTGGCTTGTTGCGCCGTTCCTCGCGCCCCTTGCGGGGCGCAACCGTCGATCTCCTGCGCGCGGCGTTGTTTCCTGCGTCTCTTATGGGGGCCTCAGGCCCAAATCGTTCTTGTGGCCCTGGGTCCACTCGGAGAACGTCCTCGCCGGGGTGCCCGTCACCGATTCCACGGTGGAGCTGATCTCCGGTGTGACGCCGACGGTTTCGGCGAAGGACTCCAGGATGGCCGGCAGCATCCCCGCGGGTACGTGCGGGAACATGTCCGCGGTCACCTCCTCCGGCGGCACCTCGACGAACCGCAGGTCGCGGCCGAGTGCCTGGCCGATGGTGTGGATCTGCTCCTCGGTGGACACCGCGGCGGGACCCGTGAGGCGGTGGACGGCGCCCCGGTGCCCGTCGTCGAGGAACGCGCGGGCGGCGACGGCGGCGATGTCCGCCTCGTGGATCGGCGCGGTCAGGGCTCCCGCGAAGGGGCCTCGCACGATGTCACCGGCTCGGATCTGGTCCGCCCACTGCAAGGAGTTGGCGGCGAAGGCGTTGGGCCGCAGGAAGGTCCAGCCGAGGCCGCTCTCGCGCACCCGCTGTTCGAGGTCGGCGTGGGCGACGTAGATGGGGTGGGTCTTGTCGGCGCCGTCCTCGATGATGCCCGACGACAGCACGACGACGTGCTGGACGCCGCCCTTCCGGGCCGCGGCGAGGACCGCGTCGGTGTGCTCGCCGACGGCCGCCATGTGCAGGAAGAGGGCGAATGCGCCGTCGAACAGCGGGGCGAGGTCCGCCGGTTCGGCGGCGGGGTCAAAGCGTGCCACTTCGGCGCCCTCGGGCAGCCTCGCCCGCCCCGGGTCGCGGGTCAGCGCACGGACGGGGATTTGAGCGGCGGTGAGCTGGGTGACGAGGGCGTGGCCCACGTTTCCGGTGGCACCGGTGACGACGATCACGGGAAACTCCTAGGGATCTTGTGCTGGAGCTTCGACCCTAGGCCGCCGCGTGGGCCACGGAATCGTCGGCTGGGACCAGGTCCGCGTAGGCCCGCGGACCTAGTCCCCCGCTCGAAACGGCCTAGGACCCGGTCGTTTCCCGTACCCGCAACGCCCGCTTCAGGTCGTCCAGTTGGTCGGCCAGCTTGCGGCGCAGCGCGGGGATGGGGTCGGCGTCGCGCAGGCACTGCTCGCCCAGGCGGAGGGTCTCGGCGTCCACGAAGGAGGCGGGGAAGGCCCACCGTCCGGCGACGTCGGCGATGGCGGGGCCTCGGCGGGCCGCGACGGCGACCGCGTCCTCGTAGTAGCGGGGCACGTACTCCCGTACGAGATCGGCGTGTTCGGGCTGCCAGAAGCCCTGGGCGGTGGCGGTGAGGAGGTAGTTGGAGAGGTCGTCGGTGGCGAACATCGCCTCCCAGGAGCGGCGCTTGGCCTCCGGGTCGGGCAGCGCGGCACGGCAGCGGGCCGCGCCCTCCTGTCCGGTGGCGCTGGGGTCGCGCTCCAGTTCGGCGGCGATCGCGGACTCGTCGGCGGCGCCGAGGACGGCGAGGCGGGTCAGGACGCGCCAGCGCAGCTCGGGGTCGAGCTCGGGGCCGCCGGGGACGGTGCCCTCGGTGAGCCACTCCTGGAGCGGGTCGGGGCGCGTCGCCACGTCGATGAGGCCGCGCACGGCGGTGAGCCGCAGGCCCGCGTGCGATCCGTCCTCCGTGCGCCGGATGAGGTCGCGGCACAGCTCGGTGAGGGTGGTGAGGGCGGCGGTGCGCAGCGCCGGGGGCAGGAAGCGGTCCGCGACGTGGGTGGTGGCGAAGGCGAGGACGCCCTGGACGAGGGCGAGGTCGCTCTCGTCGGGCAGATGGGCGCGGGCCGCCTCCAGGTAGGCCGTGCCTTCGAGTTCGCCGTCGCGGACCATGTCGCGCAGGCTGTTCCACAGGACGGCGCGGGTGAGCGCGTCCGGGACGCGGGAGAGGCTGCGCAGGGCCGTCTCCATGGAGACCTCGTCGAGGCGGACCTTGGCGTAGGTGAGGTCCTGGTCGTTCGGGACGATCAGGGCGGGGCGGCCGCCGTCGCGCGGCGTGGACGCCGTGAGGTGGGGGATGTCCCGCTCGTATCGCTCGCGCAGGACCAGGCCCTGGGGGTCGGTGAGGTCGCGGTCGTACACGCCGACGGCGACGCGGTGGGGGCGGGTGCCTTCGCGGTCGACGGTGAGGGTCCATTCCCGGGCATCGTGCGTGACGGTCGAGGTGAGCGTGTCGACGCCGGTGGTGCGCAGCCAGGCGTCGGCCCAGCCGTGCACGTCGCGGTCGGTGGCGTGGGCGAGGGACTCGATGAAGTCGCTGAGGGTGGCGTTGGCGAACTTGTGCCGGGCGATGTGGGTGTTGATGCCGGCGAGGAAGTCCTTCTCGCCGAGCCAGGCGACGAGTTGGCGCAGGGCGGAGGCGCCCTTGGCGTACGAGATGCCGTCGAAGTTGAGCATCGCGGACGCGGTGTCGGGCACGGCGTCCGGGTCGGGGGCGACGGGGTGGGTGGAGGGGCGCTGATCGGCGTCGTATCCCCAGGCCTTGCGGGCGATTGCGAAGTCGGTCCAGGGGTCGGTGGATGGGGCCTCCCCTGCTCGAACGGAGTGGAGAGCTTGGGGAAGGGTGGCTTCGGCGGTGGTCTGGAAGCCCATGTACTCGGCGAAGGATTCGTTCAGCCAGATGTCGTCCCACCACCGCAGGGTGACGAGGTCGCCGAACCACATGTGGGCCATCTCGTGGGCGATGACCATGGCGCGGGTCTGGCGTTCGGTCTCGGTGACGGCGGAGCGGTAGATGAACTCGTCGCGGAAGGTGACGAGTCCGGGGTTCTCCATCGCGCCGGCGTTGAACTCCGGGACGAACGCCTGGTCGTAGGAGTCGAAGGGGTAGGGCTCGTCGAACTTCTCGTGGTAGCGGTCGTAGCACGCGCGCGTGACGTCGAGGATCTCGTCGGCGTCGGCGTCCAGGAAGGGGGCCAGTGAGCGGCGGCAGTGGATGCCGAAGGGGAGGCCGCGGTGTTCGGTGCGGACCGAGTGCCAGGGTCCTGCGGCGACGGCGACCAGGTACGTGGAGATCAGCGGGGTGGGGGCGGCCTGCCATGTGCCGCCGCCGGTGTGTTCGGTGACGCCGTTGGCGAGGACCGTCCAGCCTTCGGGGGCGGTGACGGTCAGCTCGAAGACGGACTTCAGGTCGGGCTGGTCGAAGGCGGCGAAGACGCGCTGCACGTCCTCCAGGAACAGTTGCGTGTACGCGTACGTCTCGCCGTCCGTGGGGTCGGTGAAGCGGTGCATGCCCTCGCCGGTGTGGGAGTAGCGCATGGCCGCCTCGACGCGCAGTTCGTGCTCGCCCGCGGCGAGTCCGGTGAGCGCGAGCCGGTTCTCGGTGAGGTCCGCCGGGTCGAGCGCCTGCCCGTCCAGGGTCACGGAGCGCAGCTCGGCGGGCTTCACCTCGACGAAGGTGTCGACCGTGGCCGCGGGCCCGCCGAGCGCCGTGAACCGGATGACGGTGCGGGAGTCGAAGGTCTCGGCTCCCCGGGTCAGGTCGAGCTCCACCGTGTACCGCTGGACGTCGATGAGCCGGGCTCGGGTCTGCGCTTCGTCGCGCGTCAGTACGGGCATGGGTCCATGCTGCCTGATGTCACTGACAAGCGGTCCGGCAGCTTCGCGTCACGACGACTTGGCGATCGTCTCGTGGTGGCGGATGACCTCGGCGATGATGAAGTTGAGCAGCTTCTCGGCGAACGCCGGATCCAGTTTGGCGCTCTCCGCGAGCTGCCGGAGCCGGGCGATCTGGCGGGCCTCGCGGTCCGGGTCGGCGGGCGGGAGGTGGTGGTTGGCCTTGAGATGGCCGACCTGCTGGGTGCACTTGAAGCGCTCGGCGAGCATGTGGACGACGGCGGCGTCGATGTTGTCGATGCTGTCGCGCAGGCGGGACAGCTCGGCGCGCACGGCCTCGTCCGCGGCTCCGGCGCCGTTCGCGTCACTTGTGTGGCTGGTGGTCATGGTCCACGAGCCTACGTTGCCGGTCCGTCGCCGCCGACTGCGCCGGAGCGCAGGATCGGCGGGTGGTCCGGGTCGGGGATCTGCTGCGACCAGCCGCCCGGGACGGCACGTCCCTGCTGTTCGCGGAAGCGCACGGGTGCCATGCCCACGCGTCGCGTGAACAGTCGCGAGAAGTACGCGGGGTCGTCGTAGCCGACGCGGCGCGCGACGGCGGCGACCGGGAGCTCGGTGGCCGCGAGGAGTTCCTTGGCGCGTCCCAGGCGGATGCCGAGGAGGTAGTCCTTGGGGCTGCAGCCCGCGCCCCTGCGGACCGCCGTGCGCAGTTCCGCGGGGGTCATGCCGTGCCGTGCCGCGTGCTCGGCGACGGACAGCGGCTGAAAGGCGTCGCGGGCCAGTGCCTGGAGCACGGGGTCGCCGTCGGGGGCGATGTCGGCGCGGGCCCTGCGCAGCGCGACGAGGAGTTCGTGGACGGCGGCGCCCGTCTCGACCTCCAGGAGCGGGTTGCCGCGCCGTGCCGCGCGTGCGATGCGCCCGACGGCGGCCCGTGCCCCGGTGGCGTCGGAGAGCGGCACCACGGGTCTGCCGGGTTCGATGTAGCCGAGTTCGGTGTACGTCGTCGTGGCGGGCCCGGTGAAGTCGACGAAGCACTCGTCCCAGCCGGTCTGCGGGTCGGGCCCGTAGTGGTGGCGCACTCCGGGGGTGAGCCAGATCAGCGCGGGTGCCTTCACCGTCGTACGCCTGCCGTCGGTGCCCTGGAACCAGCCGCCGCCGGCGCTGACGACGACGGCCACGTGGTGGTCGAGGGTGCGCGGGCCCACGGTCGGCAGGAGGCCGTGCTGGAGGCCGACCCCGAGGCAGGCGAGACCGAGGCGGTGGTGGGACGGGCTCGGCGTGAAATACCGCATCCACGTGTGGTACATCCGCTGATGCCCCTTTCGGTCCGGGCCGCGGCCCGCTCGCTGCGTCCAACCCGCCTAGATCTTTGTCCATGGACCCTGCCGCCCGCCAGAGGTGATCGTGTCGGAGGGGAACGTGAGCGAGAGGGACACAGGGAGAAGATGAACGGCTTCAGGGTGGGCGAGGACGATTTCGAGCTGGACGGGCGGCCCGTTCGGCTGCTCTCCGGTGCGCTGCACTACTTCCGGGTGCACGAGGCGCAGTGGGGCCACCGCCTCGCGATGCTGCGCGCCATGGGCCTGAACTGTGTGGAGACGTACGTCCCGTGGAATGTGCACGAGCCGCACCCCGGGGAGTTCAGGGACGTCGACGCGCTCGGCCGTTTCCTGGACGCCGCGCGGGAGGCGGGTCTGTGGGCGATCGTCAGGCCGGGCCCTTACATCTGCGCCGAGTGGGAGAACGGCGGCCTTCCGCACTGGCTGACGGGCGCGGTGGGGGCACGCGCGCGTACCCGCGACGCGGAGTATCTGGGGCATGTGGACCGCTGGTTCGGTCGTCTCATGACGCAGGTCGTGCCGCGCCAGCACGATCGTGGCGGTCCCGTGATCATGGTGCAGGTGGAGAACGAGTACGGCAGTTACGGCTCGGACCAGGTCTACCTCCGCCATCTCGCCGACTTGTTGCGGGCCGAGGGCGTGAGTGTGCCGCTGTTCACCTCCGACGGCCCCGAGGACCACATGCTGAGCGGCGGTTCCGTCCCCGGTGTCCTGGCGACGGCCAACTTCGGCTCGCAGGCCCGTGCGGGCTTCGAGACGCTGCGCGCGCACCGTCCCAAGGGGCCGCTCATGTGCATGGAGTTCTGGTGCGGCTGGTTCGATCACTGGGGCGCGGAGCATGTCGTGCGGGACGCGGCCGATGCCGCGGACGCGCTGCGGGAGATCTTGGAGTGCGGGGCGTCGGTCAATCTGTACATGGCGCACGGCGGCACGAACTTCGCCGGGTGGGCAGGCGCGAACCGGGGCGGTGGCGCCCTGCATGACGGCGTTCTTGAGCCGGACGTCACCTCGTACGACTATGACGCGCCCATCGACGAGTTCGGGCGGCCCACGGAGAAGTTCTGGCTCTTCCGTGAGGTGCTCGCCCCGTACGTGGAGGGTCCGCTGCCGGAGCCGCCCGCGCCGCCGCCCTCGCTGGGGGAGCGTGCTGCGGTGGGGCTCACTCAGTGGGCGCCGCTGTCCGCCGTGATGGAGTCGCTCGGCGGCCGCCTGGCGGAGTACGCCGTACCGCCCACCTTCGAAGAGCTCGACGTCGACCGCGGTCTGGTCCAGTACACGCTGACGGTGCCGGGGCCGCGGCGGCCCTACCCGCTGCGTGTGCGGGGGCTGCGGGATCTCGCCGTGGTGTACGTGGACGGGGTGCGGGCCGGTGTCCTCACCGAGGAGGAGCCGGTTCTCGCCGAGCCTGTCGCCGGGCACGCGCGCGTGGAGCTGTGGGTGGAGTCCCTGGGGAGGGTCAACTACGGGCCGCGGACCGGTGAGGCGAAGGGCGTCACCGGTGGGGTGCTGCACGAACGGCAGTATCTGCACGGGGTGCGGGCCCGGGGGTTGCGGCTCGACGCGTTCGATGTGCCGTCGGCCGTGCGGGGTGTTCCGGCGGGTGAGGAGGCGCCCGCCGGGCGGCCCGGCCTGTACCGGGGCACGGTCGACGTGGCGGGGCCTGGTGACGCGACTGTGCAACTTCCTGGCTGGACGCGGGGGTTCGTCTGGGTGAACGGCTTCAACCTGGGCCGCTATTGGTCGATGGGCCCGCAGACGTCGCTGTTCGTTCCGGGCCCGGTGCTGCGGGAGGGCGGGAACGAGGTGTGGGTGCTCGAGCTGGAAGGGGCGGGCGCCGAGGAGCTTTCCCTGGCCCCGGTCCCGCGAACGCAGCGGAGGCCGTGAAGGCAGCCGGGGGCCCTGAGGGCAGCGGAAACCGTGAGGCCCGGAGAGGCCGCGCACGGCCTCTCCGGCTCCCTCGGGGCGCCTCAGATCTCCCGTACCTCGAAGGCGTCCAGCGCGAACTCGGCGGTCCCGTCGTCCCCGGTCTTGCGCAGACCGACCCATGCCTCGCCCTTGGCCGGGGCGGTGAACTCGTAGGTCAGGGCCGTGGGTTGGGTGGCGACGGGCAGCTCCTTGCGGTCTAGTTCACGGGCTGCGGGTTCGTCGACGGCGGTGATCCACGCGTACTGCGCCGCCTTCTCGTTCTCGTACCGGAGCGAGACGCGGTAGCGCTTGCCCGCCTCGAAGCGGACGGTGTGCGGGACGGTGCGGTAGACGAGCCCGGTGTTCTCGCCGCGTGACTTGAGGGACTGCGAGCCGTCGATGACGTCGTCGATGGCCTTGCCGTTCCAGCCGCGCTGCGTGTAGGGGGCGTGCCGTTGCGCGATGTGCGTGCGCGGGTCGGTGACGTTCCCCGCGTCGCCCTTCACGAACGGTCCCCAGCCCTGCGGCACGTGCTCGAAGTCCTCGGAGGCGAGCGTGCCCTTCCCGGGGGCGTCGCGCCGCGTGGCGGAGACGATCCGTACGTTGTCGAAGCGCACGCGCGCGTGGCCCGCGTCGGCCCGCAGTGTCAGCTCGGCGGGGCCGCCGCCCTCGGGGACGGTGAAGGGCACGAACATCCGCTGGAAGCGGGTGCCGTGCTTGCGGTCGGCCGCCACGTAGTTGCCCGCCGTGGAGGTCCGCGTCCAGTTGGCGGCGGTGACGCCGTCGGCGGTGCGCACCTCCAGGGTGGCCTTGCGCTCGTCGCCCGCCTTCTCCCCGACCTCGACCTGCACGGAGGCGACGTACGCTCCGGCCTTCAGGCGGCGCAACCGCTGGCCGACGGCGGCCTTGCCGCCCGAGCCGATGACGAGTTCGTGGTCACCGAGCTCGCTGCGCTCTACGGATGCGGGCCCGGAGACCCGCCATCCCCGCAGGGACCCGGAGTGGAAGCCGGGGTCGTGCAGAGGGGTGGCCTGCCCCCAGCCGGGGTCGGGCAGTGCGGCGGCGCGGCGGCGGTAGAGGACGTAGGGCTGCTTGGCCTTGGCGTCGAGGGTCACCTTGCCGCCGCGCACCGGAACATCGGCGACGAGGACCCGCCCTTGATCGGTGAGCCGGTACAGCGCGACCCTGGACAGCCCGGACCACCCGCGGGGCAGCCGCCACGTGCTTTTCCCGCCCCTGGGGTTGTAGTGGTAGAGCTTCGCGGGGTCGGTGGCCTTGCGGGGCTCCCAGGGCAGCAGATAGCTGTCCCCCTCGTAGACGACACGGCCGTCGGTCGTGATCCGACGGGTGCCGTCCGCGTCGGAAACCGTCGTTGCGCCCTCTCCGAAGAAACTGATCTCGTGCTCCCCCCAGGATTTGATGGGGTGGGCCTGGAGGTATTTGGCGGGCAGTGAGTCGGTCCAGATCAGATCGTAGAAGTACGACCAGTCCGTCTTGCCGACCCAGCCCTCGAAATTACCCATACGGGCTATGCCCAGAAGGGTCGGCCATTTGTCGGCGAACACGTCCTTCTGGTGGTTCCGGATGAAGCGGATCAGGCGTGAGTTGATGCCCCGGGACGTGTCAGGGCCGTAATCCGGTTCCGTCGCCCAGTGCGACCAGACGGATGACCTTTCGAAACCGTGCCCCCATTCGCTGGTGACGATCCAGCCCTGCTCGCGCAGTGCGCGCTGCAGCCGGTCGGAGGTCCACCCGGACTCACGGAACACGTCGATGTAGAGAGCGTTGAGCGCGCCGTCCGCCTCGTTGCGCAGATCCGCGAACCGCTTGACGATGTCGCCCGAGACCAGGTCCCTGCGCTGGTCGATGCGGTAGCTCTGATCCAGCCAGTCCCACTGCTCGTTGGTCTTGTCGACGAGTTTCTCGGAGAAGGCGTTCGCGACGGGATAGGACTCGGTGGCGTTCACATGCACGCTGAAGTCGCTGTTCCACTTCTTGCCTTCTGTGACCAGGGTGTTGAGGTCGTCGAGGCCGCCCGCACGGGTGTTGTAGTTGCCCGCATAGTCGGGATGCGCGGAGTCGTGCCCCTCGGACTGGTAGCCCTTGAGCAGCGTGTACTGGCGCAGGCCGTCCGTCGCCAGGTGGATCCGCTTGACGTTGTCGAGGGTCGCGAGAAACGGATTCGTGGCCTGCGAGGCGAAGTTGAACGGGATGTGCGGGACGACGCGCAGGTGCTGCTCGTCCGCGCCGAGGGGCTTCACCATGATGTCGCGGAACGCGATGGCCGCGTCCTGCCAGTCGACCTTGCCGTCGCCGTTGCGGTCGCCGGTGATGACGACGGTGGCGTACGGCAGGGGCTCGGTGTCGCCGACGGCGGCGGTGGCCGCGCGGTGCGTCCACTGGCCGGGGGTCAGCCGTGCCTCCACATATCCGTTCTTCCTGACCGTCTGCCGCCAGAGGCGGCCGTTGTCCCAGGTCGTCCCGGCCTCGGTGGTGGGCTTGTCGTAGACGGTGTTGGTCTCGACGGCGCCGCCGAGCGTGTCGTGCGCGACCACGGCGTAGGCGCATCCGGTGGCCGCTTCGGCGGGGGTGTCAGGGGTCAGTTCGACCTCGGTGTCCCCGCTCTTGGCCTTGTCCAGCTGGATCCTGGCGGCGAGGAGGGTGGCGCCGGGCTGATCGCTGCGTACGGCGAGGAGGGTGAGGCCGGGGATGCGGAGCGTGCCGACGCGCAGGGCATCTGAATCATCGATCTCGCTCACCCGCCAACGCACTTGGCGTCCTTCGACGGTGATCTCGACGGTGATGGTGGTGGCGCCATCGCGGAGACCGAGGACGTACTCGATGCGATCACCCCCGACCCTCTTGGTGGTCACCGTCGGGGTGTGCGTGACGTCGTCCACCAGGAGCGTGGTGACGGCTTCCGACTGGGCGTGCAGGACCGCTTTGGAGGCACGGTCCGTGTACGAGACGATGCGGGGGAAGTCGGTGGCGACGCGCACCTCCAGCTCGGCCGAGCGAAGGACGGCTTCGCCTGCCGCTGCGGTTGCGGCGCCCCCGAGGCCGATGGCGGCGCTGACCCCGGCCAGCGCGCCCGTGGCGACTACGGCTCTGCGGCTCGGGCCGGACGTGTCTGACGGCTGCTGCATGGCACCCCTCCGTGGGACGGATCTCGGTGCGGTCACCCTGCGCCGGAAGGGGCATGCGGGCCCATGGACAAAGGTGGGGCAGGTCTTGGACTAACGGCACCCCGCGCCTACCTCGCACCGAACAAGCCCCTCCCACCCACCCGCCCGCTCGCCCCGCAGCCCTCCCTGACCGAACAAGCATTTCCCGCCCACCCGCCCGATTGCCCTGCAGTGCCATCGATCAGCCATCGATTGGCCGCAGTCGGGAGCGCTCGCGAGGGGACGTGGCGGTATGTCTGCCCGGAGCACGGTTCGCGGCGCTCCGGTGCCGAAGCAACCAGGCGGCCACCGGACGATAGCGAGGACGGACATACCGGCGCGGCCCCGCACCCACACACGAACCGTTGCCGTACCCCGCAAAAGCGAACGCGGGGCCCGACCGCACTGGTCAGACCCCGCGTCCAGCAGAACCTCAGAGTTCCGAAGCCGCCTTCTCTATGTCACCGGCGAACGTCGACACCTCGGTGTAGACACCGGGGAACTTGGCCTGCGCACAGCCGTTGCCCCAGCTGACGATGCCCACCTGGACGTACTCACCGGCCTCGTCCTTGCGGAACATGGGGCCACCGGAGTCACCCTGGCAGGTGTCCACGCCGCCCTCCGCCAGCTTGCCGGCGCAGAGCTCCTCGCCGGGCGTGAGGTCGGCGCCGTACGCCGCCTCGCAGTCCGCGTCGCTCACGAAGGGGACCTTCGCCTTGAGGAGGTGGCGCTGCTGCTCGCCCCCCTCCTTGTCGGCACCCCAGCCGGCGATGTCGAACTCGCCCTCGTTGTACTTGGTGTCCTTGGCGATCTTCAGCGTGGGCTGGTCGATCGGCTTCGCGAGCTTGATGAGCGCCCAGTCCTTGCCCTTGCCGTCGTAACCCGGCGCCTGCAGGACCTTCGTGGACTTCACCTTGATCGCGTCGGGGCTCTCCAGGTCCACGACACCACCGGTGGCGGTGATGCTCGTGTTGTCGCCCGAGCCGTCCACGCAGTGGGCGGCGGTCAGCACGATGTCCTGGGCGTACAGCGCGCCGCCACAGCCCATCGACAGACGGACCATGAACGGGAATTCGCCCTGCTCGGCGGGGGTGCCGCCGACCACGCGCTCGCCCGGGGCGGGGCCGGGGTGCGGGGCCGCGGAGGCGGCGACGGGCTGGAGACTGACGGCGGCGAGGGCGATGGCACCGAGGGTGGCGGCTCTCTTGACTCCACGCAGCTTGGTGTTCAACGGGCTTCCCTTCGTGGGGGGTTGTGGGGGGTCGTGGGGGGTTTCACGCGACGGCGGACCCGTACCTCACCCGCGACGAACGCGAGAATGGCATGAGCCCGCCAAAGCGTTGGTCGGATTATGGAGATCGGTGTCCGGATAGAGCAAGGGGCGGTTTTCGGCCAGCGCCTCCCGCGTCACCCGGTTCTGCCGCCGGGGAGCCGCCTTACAGTGGAGGCCGGTCGAGGACGTCTCCAAGGGGGTGCCGGCGTGACGGACGGCGGACCGGTGGTGCACGGATACCCCCACCTGGAGACGGTGCGCTCCGCGATCACCGCGCTCTACAAGCGCCTGTCGTACGACACCGTCCACACCTTCGAGGCCAGCATCGTCCCCGCCGACGTCGCCTTCTCCGACCAGGACGATCTGTATCTGGGCGTGCAGCGCGTGGCCCGGGAGATGGTGCGCCACCTGCGGCTTCCGGACGCCCGCGTGATCGTCGGCTTCCGCGAGATGGAGCACGCGGCGAACGTCGAACTCACCGCGGGGCCGGAGTACTTCATCGAACTCAACGACCGGTTCCGCACGCACCGCAGGGACATCGGCGCGGCGCTCGCCCACGAGATCATGCACGTGTATCTGCACCGGCTAGATCTGGTGTTTCCCGGCACCGGTGACAACGAGATCCTCACGGACACCGCAACCACGTATCTGGGGGCGGGGTGGCTCCTTCTGGACGCCTATCGGGAGGACGGCGCCTCGTCCCAGAAGCTCGGGTATCTCACGCCGGAGGAGTTCGGGTACGTCCTGGCCAAGCGGGCCATCGCCTTCGGTGAGGCGCCGGAGACGTGGTTCACCAGCGCGCAGGCGTACACCGCCTATACGAAGGGTCTCGCCCAGGCCCGGCGCGACGAGCAGCAGCCGCCGCTGACGGCTGCCGGGTGGGCGGGGCGGCGGCGGTACGCGAAGGACCGGCGGCATGCGCTGGAGGGGGGTTCCGGCGGGGCGGGGGCCTCACCCGCGGGTGGGGCGTACTCGTTCTCCCGCGGGCCGGGCGGGGCCGAGCCGCCACGGGTCTCCTTCCCCTGCCCTACGTGTCAGCAGCGCATCCGGTTGCCTGTCCGGGGGCGGGTGCGGGCGCGGTGCACGTTGTGCCGGACGGTCCTGGAGTGCGATACGTGAGGGCGGAGGTCAGGGGCCTGGCCGGTCCCAGTGCGTGGGGCGGGCCAAGAACGGCGGCAGTTTCGTCTCGGCGTCGCCCTGTGCCGCGTTCACCTGCGACTGCGTCAGGAAGATGCTGCCGGTGAGGTCCGCGCCCCGCAGATCCGCGTCCCGGAAGTCCGCGCCGATCAGGTCGGTCTGGCGCAGGTCGGCGCCGCGGAGGTCGGCGGCGATGAGGCAGGCGCCGCGCAGGGTGACACCTCGGAGGTCGGCGCCGCGCAGGCGGGCACCGAAGAGGTCGGCTCCCCTGCGGTCCTTCTTCTTCCGGCGGATGTCCGCGCGCACGAGGTCACTGGTGCGCAGCAGCAGGACGTTGACGTCCGCACGGTGTGCGGCCACGTCCGTCTCCGCCACCGCGGCCGGGGTGCCCTCGGTGAGCCGCTCGGTCTTCTCCAGCGCGCGCCGGAGCTCCGCTGTGATCGGGCGGGTCTGGGGCAGGGTGAGCGCCTCGGTCAAGTACCAGAGCAGTTCGTGCAGTTGGCGCATCACCGGGAACACGTCGAACATCTGGCGGGCGGTCTCGGGGTCCTGGCGCCAGTCGGTGCCGCCGAAGGTGGCCTGTGAGACCTTCTGCCCGGCGCCGAAGCAGTCGTAGACCGTGCAGCCCGAGTAGCCCTTCTGGCGCAGCTTCTGGTGGATGCCGCAGCGGAAGTCCTGCCGGAGGTTGGTGCAGGGGGTGCCGGCCGCCTTGTCGACGGGGAAGTCCGAGGACTTGGAGAAGGTGAGGGCCACGCAGCAGAGCCCGAAACAACTCCCGCAGTCGGCCCGCAGGTCCTGCCGGTCGTCGCTGTCGGCGAGGGGGAGCAACTGACGCTCACTCTTCTCGGGCATCGGGGCCTCCTTCGGTCCTCTTGCGTCGCAGGGCAATCGTGCGGGTGGGCGGATGGGCGGGAAGGGCCTGTCCGGCAGCGGATACCGCCGGGGCGGTGAGAACGCGGCGCCCGCCCCGACAGCGGGGTACGAGCCTCGGCGGCGGGGTACGAGCCCTGCCGCCGAGGACAGCGCTATGCCGCCCGGCGCCCCGCGCCCCCGCTGGGGCGACCGCCGCCACGCCTGGCGCGGCCACCACCGGTCGAGCCCCCCGCGGAGGGCCTGCCGCCGGCCTGCGGCTGGGTCCTGGACTGGCCCTGGGACTGGGACTGGGACCGAGGCTGGCCCTGGGACTGGGACTGGGACCGGGCCTGGCCCTGGCCGCCGCCCTGGGACTGCGTCTGCCCCTGGGGGCGCGAGCGGCGCTGGCCCTGGCCTCCCCCGCTCTGCCCGGCGGGACGCCTGCGCCCCCGCTGCGGCGAAGCCTGCTGCTGCTGCGGAACGTCGATGACCACCGGCACTCCGGACGGCTCCCGTGCCCCGGTGATGCGGGCGAGCTCGTCGTCCGTGGACTTCACCCGCGCCGTCCTGGGGGAGATCTCCGCGTCGGACATCAGACGCGTCATCTCCCGCTTCTCGTCCGGCAGGACGAGCGTGACGACACTGCCGGACTCACCGGCACGCGCCGTGCGCCCACCGCGGTGGAGGTAGTCCTTGTGGTCGGTGGGCGGGTCGACGTTCACGACCAGGTCGAGGTCGTCGACGTGGATGCCGCGGGCCGCCACGTTGGTGGCGACGAGCGCGGTGACCTGCCCGGTCTTGAACTGGTCCAGGGTCCGGTTGCGCTGCGGCTGCGAACGGCCGCCGTGCAGTCCGGAGGCCCGTACACCGTTGGCGAGCAGCCGCTTGGTGAAGCGGTCCACGGCGCGCTTGGTGTCGAGGAACATGATCACCCGGCCCTCACGGGCGGCGATACGAAGGGCCACCGCCTTCTTGTCGGTCTCGTCGGCGACGTACAGAACGTGGTGTTCCATCGTCGTCACCGCGCCCGCGGACGGGTCGACCGAGTGCACGACCGGGTCGGTGAGGAACATCCGGACCAGGCGGTCGATGTTCTTGTCGAGCGTCGCGGAGAAGAGCATCGTCTGACCGCCCTGCTCCACCTGCTTCAGGAGCGCGGTGACCTGCGGCATGAAGCCCATGTCGGCCATCTGGTCGGCCTCGTCGAGGACCGTCGTGCGCACCTGCGAGAGGTCCGCGTCGCCGCGCTCGATGAGGTCCTTGAGACGGCCGGGGGTCGCCACCATGATCTCGGCGCCGCGGCGGAGCGTCCCCGCCTGCTTGGTGATGGAGAGGCCGCCGACGACCGTCGACATGCGCAGGTTCACGGATGTCGCGTACGGCGTCAGGGCGTCCGTCACCTGCTGCGCGAGTTCCCGCGTGGGGACCAGGACCAGGGCGAGGGGCGAGCGCGGCTCGGCGCGACGGCCCGCGGTGCGGGCCAGGAGCGCGAGGCCGAAGGCCAGGGTCTTGCCGGAGCCGGTGCGGCCACGGCCCAGGATGTCGCGGCCGGCGAGCGAGTTGGGAAGCGTGGCCGCCTGGATCGGGAAGGGCTCGGTCAGGCCCTGTGCCGCCAGCGTCTTCAGGAGGGCCTCGGGCATGTCCAGGTCGGCGAACGCCTCGACCGCGGGGAGTGCGGGCGTGGTGCTCTGGGGCAGCGCGAATTCACCCCCGACGGGCTTCGCCTTGGGGCGCCCGGGCTTCTTCGCGGCGCCCTTCGCCTGGCCGCCACCGGCCACCGGGGCCTTTCCGCGTGCGTTCGTGGAGCGCCCGCGGGCAGGACGTGCTGGGCGTTCGGAGCGATTCATACGGAAATGCCTTCCTGGACCTGGTGACAGCACAAGCCGGGACCCGCACCTTCCTGGTGCGGGCCCCGGCTATGAGGTTCGCGTGCTACGACGATCAGGCGGGAACGATGTTCTCGGCCTGCAGGCCCTTCTGGCCCTGCGTGACGTCGAAGGAGACCTTCTGGCCCTCGAGGAGCTCACGGAAGCCCGAGGACGCGATGTTCGAGTAGTGGGCGAAGACGTCGGGGCCGCCGCCGTCCTGCTCGATGAAGCCGAAGCCCTTTTCAGCGTTGAACCACTTAACGGTGCCAGTTGCCATGTCAATCTCCTCAACAGGGGCAGAAAAGGAAAACCACGGAATTATGGATTTCCCGCGCTGCAATGACCCCCATCCCGGAGAGACCGGAAAAAAACAATAGTGCGCCTTCGGAGCATTCCCGTCAGGCGCACACAAAGTTCATGGGTACCAAAACTGCGACGCATAAGCCTAACACGGGCGAGGGACACCACGTCTCGGGCCCACAGGCCACACCGACCCCACGCGCCGACCCCGCGCCGACCCGGCCCCGCGTCACGAGATACCTGCCGCGCACACCTTCCTCCTTTCGGGGCACCCCGCTACCTTCGACCAAACAATCGCTTGGTTGAACGACGCGTGGCCATGGCGACCGCTACCGAGGAAGGCGGCCCGATGCGCATCTTGCGAACCCGTACGGCGGTCGGAGTCGCGGTCTCCGCGCTCGCGCTGAGCACCCTGCCCGCCTGGGCGGCCCACGCCGAACCGGCCGCACCCGAGCGCGGCACGGCCCGGCACGCCCCGCACCACCCCCGGCCCGCGTACGACGGCGTACGCCACATACCTCTCCAGGGCGCGGTCAACGCCAGAGACCTGGGCGGGTACCGCACCTATGACGGCGAGCGGGTCCGCTACGGCCAGGTCTTCCGTGCCGACGCCCTCGCCAAGCTCACCGACGCCGACGTCGCCACCCTCGCCGGGCTCCGCCTGAAGAAGGTCGTCGACTTCCGGGTGCCCGCCGAGGTCCAGTACGACGGGGCCGACCGGCTGCCCGCCGGGCTCACCCCGACGGCCCGGCCCATCAGCGACAACGGCCTCTTCGCGACGCTGATGACCGTGATCGGCTCCAGGGACCCGGTCAAGCAGGAGGAGATGCTCGGCAACGGCAAGGCGGACGCGTTCATGCGCGGCGTCTACCGCACCTTCGTCACCGACGACTCGAACCGCGTCCAGTTCGCGGCGACCCTGCGCGACATCGCCCACGGGGGCAAGGCGTCGCCGCTGCTCTACCACTGCACGGCCGGCAAGGACCGCACCGGCTGGACCAGCTATCTGCTGCTGCGCGCCGTCGGAGTCCCCGAGCCCACCGCCACCGGTGACTTCCTGGCATCCAACACCTACCGGGCCGCGTACGACGCGAAGGTGCGCGAGGGCCTGAAGCAGGGCGGCCTGATGCAGAACCCCGATCTGCTGATCCCGCTGCAGGAGGTCCGCACCGGTTACCTGGAGGCGGCCCTGACCGAGGTGAAGAAGAAGTACGGCAGCCTCAGCAACTACCTGAGGGAGGGGCTCGGGCTTGATACGCGGACGATTCTCGCGCTGCGGGAGCGAATGGTCGGCTAGTCCGCTCCTCGGTGCGTGCGGGGCGCGGGGCTCAGGTGGTCACGATCCCCTGCGCCCGCGCCGCCGCGAGCCAGGTCGGGAATTCCTGCACCAGCTGGTCGTACAGGCGGTCGTCCGGGACGTCGAGGGGGTCGTGCCCCGCGTGGAAGAAGCCCGCGTTGTCGACGGCACGCTTGGCGGGCACGGCGAGTTCGTCGAGCTTGCGGAGGTAGTCGAACTGCTTGCTCTTCGCGTCCCCGAAGCCGATGAACTGCCAGAACAGCGGCAGCTTCGACGCCTTGCACAGATACCGCTCGGCGGCGAGCTTGTTGATGGGGCCGCCGTCGGTCTGGAAGACGACCAGGGCGGGCGCCGTGGAACCGCTGTCGACGTAGTGGTCGATCACGGCGTCCATCGCCAGGTGATAGCTGGTCTTGCCCATGTGGCCGAGTCCGGCGACGATCTCGTCGACCCGCCCGTGGTGGCGGTCGAGCGCGATCTCCGTGACGGCGTCGACGTCCGTGGAGAAGAAGACCGTGGGCACGGTGCCGTCGTCGTCGAAGTGCGCGGACAGGCCGAGAACGCGGTCGGCGAGAGCCTGGACGGTGCCGTCCTTGTAGTACGGCTTCATGGAGCCGGAGTAGTCGACGACGAGGTACACCGCGGCTCGTTCGCCGTCCAGGCCGTGCTTGTGGAGGCTGACCCCCGCGCTCTTGTAGAGGCTCACGAGGGCGGGCGCCGCCTCTTCCACCTTGCTCAGGCTGATCGCCGGTCCCATGCGCCGCTCCACTCTCCCGTCCCTGCCGGATGGCCGAGCGTACGGGAGAGGCGGGAGGCGTGAAGTGATCTCTTACGGACTGGAGGGCAAGGCCGTGCTGATCACCGGCGCGGGCCGTGGGCAGGGAGCGGCGGAGGCGCGGCTCTTCGCGGAGGCCGGGGCGCGGGTCGTGGTCACGGATGTCCGGGAGGAGGAAGGGCGGGAGGTCGCCAAGTCCCTCGGCGAGCAGGGCCTTTTCGTACGTCATGACGTCACGGACGCGGAGAGCTGGGCGTCGGCCGTGTCGGCCGGGGTGCGGGCCTTCGGCCGCCTGGACGCGCTGGTGAACAACGCGGCGCTGTGGCGCACGGCGTCCGTGGAGACGGAGACGTACGAGAACTTCGAGGCTTTGATCCGGGTCAACCTGCTCGGCCCGTTCCTGGGCATCCAGGCGGTGCTGCCCGCGCTGCGGGCCGTCGGCGGCGGCTCGATCGTGAACGTCTCGTCGACGGCGGGGCTCGTGGGGATACGGGGGCACGCGGCGTACGGGTCGACGAAGTTCGGGTTGCGGGGGCTGACCCGCTCTTCGGCGCTGGACCTCGCGGAGTACGGGGTGCGGGTCAACTCCGTTCACCCGGGGGCGATCGACACCCCGATGATCTCCGCGGCCTCCGCCGGGCGGGACTGGTCCCATCTGCCGCTGGGGCGGATGGGCCGTCCCGAGGAGGTCGGGGAGCTGGTCCTGTTCCTCGCGTCGGAGGCGTCGTCGTACGTGACGGGGGCGGAGTTCGCGGTTGATGGGGGGTCGACGGCGGGGTGAGGGCGGACCCTGCGGGGCTTTCCCCAATCCCACCCCTTCCCGAAACTGGGGCTCCGCCCCAGACCCCGGCCCTCAAGCGCCGGACGGGCTGAAAGATTTCAGCCCGTCGTGGGGGTCCCCCCTACTCTCTAAGAGCTTGGGGGAGCTTGAGGACGAACTCGGTGAAGCCGGTGATGGCGGTCACCAGGGCCCCCGCGCCGAGCGGGTTTTCGGGAAGGGGCGGGGTTGGGGAAAGAAAAAGCCCCTACCCCACCTGCTCCCGAAACGCCGGCAACTCAAAGATCCGTGTCTTGGCCTCATCGTCCATCAGCTCGACCAGCGGCATCACCAGCTCCCACAGGTCCCGCTTGTCGACCTCCAGGGCGAGCGCGTCCAGGTCAGGCGCGGACAGCACCCCCGCCGCATCGGCGACAACCTTGCGGGACTCCGGCGGCAACACCTCCACCAGCGGCAGGAACTCCGCCCACAGACCGGTCACCACCACCGCCCGCACAATCCCGCCCAGCACCTCCGCATCCCGTAGGGAAGGAAGCACCGCGACCGCCCGCCGCTCCTCCTCCCCCAGCAGCGCGACCAGCGGCAGCAGCGACTCCCACAGATCCTGCTCGGCCACGGTTCCGACCAGGGAGTCCAGCTCGCCCTGCGGCCGGCCCGCGGCGAGCGACGCGATACGCCCCCGCTGCTCCCCCGTCACCATCCCGGCCACGGCAAGCGCCTCAGGCCACAACCCCTCCCCCGACGCCGACGCGATGACCGACGCAAGCCGCTCCGCTCCCATCAGATCGATGATCTGGCCCAGCCGCTCCGGCAGGTCGATCGCGAACCCCGTCCGCAGGACGGCCGCGTCGTCCACCTGCGGCAGGATCCGGCGCAGCGCCGAGTCCGGCAGGTGGCCGACGAACCGGCCCATCGTCAGGTGGTCGCCCCGCTCGGCGAGGGCCACCGCGATCCGCACCACGAGACCCTCGTCGAGCCGGTCGACGATGCCCTTGATCCTGCGCGGGTCGAGATGCCCGCACGACTCCGCCGTGAACGGCACCGGCAGCTTCTCGATGATGTCCGCGGCCCGCGTCGGTTCGAGGCGTCCGGCGACCCCGGCGGCGAGCCGTGGTCCGAGTGCCTTCTGCGAGATCGCGGCCGCGACCCCGGCCGGCACCAGCTTCGTCGCCGACGCGATCCGGTCCAGCATCTCAGGCGTACGGTCGAAGAGCGCCGCGACGCAGCTCTCGCGGAAGCGGCGTACGTCCTCGACGGGGAGGCCCCGCAGGAACGTGAGCTCGTCCGGCTCCACGTCGAGGAGACGCGCGGTCTTCAGGGTCTCCGCCCTGCTGCGCAGCTTGTCCATGACCCGCTCCCTCCCTATCGGAACAGAATCCGGCGTACGGGACCGCGGGCGAGGGCGGGCACCTGCTTCAGCGCCTCCTCGGCGGCCTCGTTCAGGCCCGAGGCACGGCGCGCGCGTTCGCGCCTCAGGGCTTCGGTCAGCAGGGTCAGCTGCTCGGGTGCCAACTGGCCGAAGGATTCCGGTGGTTCGTCCCGCAGCTCCTTGCCGAGCCGCTCCCGCGCTTCGGTGCTCATCGGGCCTCCCATGGCCGGGTACGGCTCCCGAGACTGGAGTGCGATTGACTAATAGTCAATAGAGGCGGATCCGGAAGGCGCGCTACCGCGCAACCACACGTAATCTTGTGCGAATGAAACGTGCAGGCCTCCTCCTTCTCGCCGTCGCCCCGGTCGCCACGGTCGCCGTCTACCTCTTGGGCGGGGACCCGGACAGTGATGCCGCCGCAGGTCAGAACGGGCCCGGCACCCAGCGGCCCTACGACAAGGACAAGTCGGCGGCCGAGATCAAGGCCGACGACAAGCTGATCGCGAGCCTGCCCGCGGGCCTCGCGGCGCCCGCCAAGAAGGAGCTGGCCCAGAAGCTGGTGACGAGCGCGGAGAACTCCACGCTGAACTGGCGCGGCCAGTACGGCTACATCGAGGACATAGGCGACGGGAACGGCTACACCGCGGGCATCATCGGCTTCTGCACCGGGACCCACGACCTGCTGACCCTCGTCGAGCGCTACACGAAGGATCACCCGGACAACGGCCTGGCCCGCTATCTGCCCGCCCTGCGCAAGGTCGACGGCAGCGACTCGCACGAGGGCCTCGACCCCGGCTTCACCAAGGCATGGAAGGCGGAGGCCACGAAGCCCGCGTTCCAGAAGGCCCAGAACAGGACGCGCGACCGCGTCTACTTCGACCCGGCGGTGCGCCTCGCCAAGCTCGACGGGCTCGGCACGCTCGGCCAGTTCATCTACTACGACGCGATGGTCCTGCACGGCCCCGGCACCGGGCCGCGCGGCTTCTACGGCCTGCGCGAGGCGGCGCTGAACGAGGCGAACACGCCCGCGCAGGGCGGCAAGGAGAAGGCGTACCTGGACATCTTCCTCGACATCCGCACCCAGGCGATGAAGGAGAAGAAGGCCCACCGCGACACGAGCCGCGTCGAGACGGCCCAGCGGCAGTTCCTCTATGACGGCAATTTCGCCCTGAAGACGCCGCTGACCTGGAAGGTGTACGGGGAGACGTTCAAGGTCCCGTAACCGGACCCTGAACGCCCCCCACGGGGGCTCAGCCCTTGACGGCTCCCGCCGCGAGGCCCGAGCCGAGCTTCCGGTGCACGATCACGAAGAAGATCATCACCGGCACGGTGACCAGCGTGGAGCTGGCCATGACCGGGCCCCAGGCCGTGGAGTTCTCGCCGAAGAACTGGTAAATGCCCACGGCGGCCGTGTACTTGTCGCTGCCCTTCATGAAGGTGTACGCGAAGACGAACTCGTTCCACGCCGTGATGAAGGCGAAGATCGAGGTCGCGACGAGTCCGGGCGCCACCAGCGGAAGCAGCACCGACCGGAACATCCGGAACCAGGACGCCCCGTCGATGTACGCCGCCTCCTCGACCTCCTTCGGCACGGTCTGGACGAAGCCGCGCAGGGTCCAGATCGCGAAGGGGAGCGAGAGCGCGACGTAGACGATCGTCAGGCCGAGCAGCGTGTTGAGCATGTCGTAGTCCCGCATCTGGATGAAGAGCGGGATGACGAGTGCTTCCAGCGGCACCATCTGCACTATCAGGACCATGATCAGTACGGAGGTCCGGAACCGGAACTTGAAGCGGGCCACCGCGATCGCCGCGAAGAGCGAGAGCACTCCGGCGGCGAGGATCGTGCCGAAGCCGACGAGCGCCGAGTTCAGCAGATACGTGCCGAAGTTGCCCTTTTCGAACACATAGGTGAAGTGCTCGAAGCTGAGGCCGCTCGGCAGCACGTCCGAACCGCGTGTGATCGCCTTCGGGTCCAGCGCCGTGGAGATCATCCAGTACACGGGGAAGAGCGTGAAGAGCAGCAGCGCGGCGACCGCGACGGACAGGCCGATGCGTGTGGCGGGCGTGGTGCGACGGGACGTCACAGGTCCTCCTCCCCCTGCCGGAACAGCGTGCGGATGTAGACGATCGTGATGGCGAGCAGCAGCAGGGTCAGCAGGACCGCGGCCGCCGCGCCCGTCCCGTAGTCGTTCTTGGCGAACGCCTGGATGTAGGAGAAGACGCCGAGGTTGTAGACCTCTTCGTTGGCGCCGTCACCGCCCGGCATCAGATAGATCTGGGTGAAGACCTTGAAGTCCCAGATGGTGGAGAGGATGGTCACCACGAGGAAGACGGGCTTGATCGTCGGCAGCGTGATCTTCCAGAACCGCTGCCAGGCGTTGGCTCCGTCCAGCTCCCCCGCTTCGTAGAGCTCCTTGGGGATCGTCATCAGGCCCGCGAGGACGGTGATGGCGACGAACGGGAAGCCGTGGTGGACGACGTTCAGGGTCGCGATCGCGTAGAACGGCCCGCGCTCGGTGAACCAGTTGGTGGTCTCGGGGTCGATGAGCCCCATCGAGCCCGCGATCTGGCTGACCATGCCGTCCTGCGGCTGGAAGAGCCAGATCCAGACGTACGTCCCGGTGACGGCGGGCATCGCCCAGGCCGCCAGGATCGCGATGGAGCAGATGAGCCGCCAGGTCGGGCCGAGGCGGTTGAGCAGCAGCGCGACGAGGGTGCCGAGCGCGACGGTGAGGCCGACGCAGGCGATCGCGAAGAAGGCCGTGTTGGGCAGGACCGTCTTCCACAGGAGTCCGCTGCCGAGCAGGTCGGTGTAGTGGTCGAATCCCGTGTACGTGCCCACTCCGCCGCCGAACTTGACGACGTAGTCCTGCATCGAGAGCTTGACGACCTGGATCAGCGGCCAGAGCAGCAGGCCCGCGAGGACCAGGAGGGACGGGGCGAGGAGCAGCCACGGCCGGGTGAGACCGACCAGTTTCTTCTTGCGGAGGGCCGCTTCGTGTTCCGGACGGGGGGCGGCGGGGCGACGGGCCGTGGTGTCTTCCTCGGGCCCGTCGCCGACAAGCGTGTCTTTCACGGCTTTCACAGTGCCGACTCGCCCTTGCCTACTTGTCCTTGGCGAAGATCGCGTCCATGTCGTTGGCGGCCTTGTCCGCCGCTTCCTGGACGGAGGACTTCCCGGTGAGGATCGACTGCACCATGCCGGGGATGACCTTCGACGCCTGGATCTCGCCGTACGCCTTCGTCTTGGGGACGGTCGCGCCGGCCTCCAGCATCTGCTTGGCGAACGGCTCGACCAGCGGGTCCTTCTTGGCCTCGATCTTCTTCAGCTCGGAGTTCTGGCCGGGGAAGTAGTTGGTCTCGGCCGCCCACTTGGCCGCGAAGTCACCCGTGGTCAGCATCTTCACGAACTCCCACGCGAGGTCCTTCTTGTCCGTGTTGAACGTGGACAGGTAGGAGCCGCCGAGGAAGGACTTGCTCATGCCGCCGTCCTGGCCGGGGATCGGCACGGCGGCGAGCTTGCCCTTGAGGTCCGGGTTGGCGTCGACGATGGCCTTGGGGGTCCAGTTGCCGCCGACCGCCATGGAGATCTGGCCCTTGTTCCAGGCGTCGCCGACCTCCTTCTCCGTCCAAGTGTTGACCTTGGCCGGGGAGACCTTGTCCTTGGTGGCGAGGCCCGTGTAGAACTCGATGCCCTTGACGGCCTCGGGCGAGTTGATGCCGGACTTCCACTTGCCGTCCTGCTCCGTGGCGAGTTCGCCTCCGGCGCCCCAGACGAAGGGCGCGGCGAACATCTCGGCGCCGCCGGCGACCGGGAAGGGGATCATCCCGGGCTCCTTGTCCTTCAGCGTCTTGGCCGCGGCCTTGAGCTCCTTCCAGCTGGTCGGCGCCTTGAGCTTGTGCTTCTCGAAGATGTCCTTGCGGTAGACGATGCTGCGTACGCCCGCGTACCAGGGCATGCCGTACTGCTTGCCGTCGAGCGTGCCCGCGTCCTTGAGGCCCTCGACGAGGTCGTCGCCCAGTCCCGACTTCTTGACGTCGTCGGTCACGTCGACGAGTGCGCCGGTCTCGGCGAACTGCGGCACCCAGGTCGTGCCGACCTCGGCCACGTCCGGAACCTGGTCCTCGCCGCCCTCGATGGCGGTGGTGAACTTCTTCTGCGCCGTGGCCCACTGCTGGTACTCGACGTGGATCTTGGCGCCGGTCTTCTTCTGGAACGCCTTCTCGGCCTCCTTGAAGAAGGGCCTGGCGTCGGGGTTGGTCCCTTCCATGATCCAGACGGTGAGGGTCTTGCCCTTGCCGTCCGTCGCCTTGCCGCCGCTGTCGCTCCCGTCATCGCCGCCGCATGCCGTCGCGGTCAGTCCGAGCGTCATGGCGATACCTGCCGCGATGACCCGTCGCTTCATACCGGCCCCCTCATGGGTACGTGCTGGTTCCTGCGCCGATCCGTTCCGTGGGAGCGATTGTGGTCACAGGGGCTCGGTGCGGTCTAGACCCATCTGGGGCCGCTGCCGAACCGTAATGAGCATTGCGGCCAGCGCAATGCACAACGCGCGTTGCGCAGCTCGCAACGGCTTCCCGCTCTCCGGGAAGACCGCCTGCTCCCCACCCGCCACCCCCGCCTGACCCGGCGACGGTCCCGGGGCCGGTGGCTCCGGCGACCCAGTCGATGGTCATCGCGCTCGGCGAATCAGCCGGGCTGACCCCTCGGCCGAGTTCACACAGCAGGCTCCGGCAGGGAACCGAGGTGCTCGATGACCCGCTTGCGCAGGAGAAGGTATTCGTCCCAGCGACGCAGAGGGCCCGGCGGGCGTACCACCACACGGCCTTCAGTGACAGTCTGACCTCGCTGGAACTGCTCGCGCGTCAGATCGAGTTCGATGCCGCTGGCCAGCCGCATCGAGTTCGATGCCGCTGGCCAGCCGGTTCCACATATGAAAGCCGTGCTGGTCGCCGTTGAAGTGCACCTCGCCCGCCATGAGGTCGCCGCCGAAGACGTCATGGACGATCAAAGCCGTGATGTCGCAGTGCCCCCAGGCCGGGTTCTCAGGCTGCCAGCGGACGCGGGCAGGCGTGCACGGAGGCAGCCATCGGCGGCGGAATGCAGGAAAATCCCGCGCCACGCCGTGCCGCACAAGGCCAAGATGCAACTTTCCTGCAATCCACACCGTCCGGTCGTCTTCCCTCGCGCGGTGGAGGGGCGGGTGTCAAGGGTGGAGCGCAGCGCAATCGGCGCAGCCGACGCGACGCAGGAGCGCCCTTGACACCCGGCCCGCAACCGCCAACCTCGCGGCAACCGGACGGCGCCGGCACCAACACCACCCCCGGCCCAGCAAAGCCGCCGGTACGGCGAAGCCCCCCGCCCCCCTGCTCAGGCGTGAGGCAGCCTTGCTCACCCCGCCAACCCCGCTTTCCCACCCTTGCCGCGTCGGCCTGCGAGGCAGCTTGGTCCCTGGGGATCAGCCGAGCGGAAGACCGCTGTAGGCGCCAGGTGACGGGGCCCGGCACGAGATCTTGCCCCGCCTGCGACGCCTGGTCCTCAGTCGGGGCGCTTGGCCATGACGACCACGCCCGGCCCGGTCTGCTCATCCGCGGGGAGCCGGAGTTCGGCGACCGGGCGCAGGCCGGCCCGCTCGATCAGGTCCACGAGCTGCTCCGGCCGCCACTTGTGCGTGGTCCAACGAACGGGCACTCCTCCGTACGCCTCGGTGCGCACCGCGTCCTCGTCGCCGACATGCGTCGCGGCGATGAAGCTCCCGCCCGGCTTCAGGGCGTGCGCGAAATGGGCGAGGACCTGAGGAAGGACGTCGCGGGGAAGGTTGAACAGTGACCACCACCCGAGCACGCCGCCGAGGGACGCTTCAGCGAGGTCGAGCTCGGTGGCGGAGGCGACACTGAAGCGGCACTGCGGATGCAGACGGCGCGCGTTCTCGATCATGCGTGGAGAGAGGTCCACCCCGGTTACGTCGAGTCCACGTTCGGCGAGGTAGCCGGTCACCGTGCCAGGGCCGCAGCCGACGTCGAGGACGGGTCCGAGCTCGCCCACGGTGTCGGCGAAGGCGTCGATCGACGCCTTGAGCCAGGGATGGCGACGGATGTCACCCATGCCCGTCGTCACCACCATGTGGGCGTAGTTGTCGGCGACTTGGTCATAAGACTCGCGGACCACGTCGAGATCGGCGGGGCGGTCGATGGGGTGTGTGCGCATCAGCCAACAATAGGACGCCGGCTTCGGAGAGCAGTCGTCCAGGATGAGCGAAGCCGCACAGCACCGCCACAGGCGCCCTTGTCGCAGAGAAGTCCCACGAAATTTGGCGTACTGACGGGTTCTGATGGGACTTTCGTGCAATCAGCGCGGCCTTGCTAGGTTCCCCGACACCCTCTGCACGGTCAGCGGCGGACAAGGCGATTGCGTCCAGGTAGCCGACGGTGATTGCGTCCAGGTAGCCGACGGCATACCCCACCTCACCCCCGTCCGCGACAGCAAGCAGCATCCCACCGCCCCAGTGATCTGCTTCGGCCACGACGCCTGGCAGGCGTTCCTCACGCACCTCAGCTGAACCCCGCCACAACGCCACGACGCCACGACGCCCGCCCAAGTCCGGTCGGGGACAAGGCGGGCGTCGCATCAGTTCCGTACTCCGTTGTACGGGACGTATGAGGGGTTGTGCGGGAGGGTCAGACCATCAGTGAGCGGTCCGTCGGACGAATCGGCGACGGAAGGTCGCTCGCACCGGTCAGGAATCGGTCCACGCCCCGCGCAGCGGAACGGCCCTCGGCGATCGCCCAGACGATGAGCGACTGGCCGCGGCCCGCGTCACCGGCGACGAAGACGCCGGGGACGTTCGTCTGGAACTCGGCGTCGCGGGCGACGTTGCCGCGCTCGTCGAGGTCCAGGGAGAACTGGTCCACCAGGCCGTTCTCGCGGTCCGTGCCCGTGAAGCCCATGGCGAGCGTGACCAGCTGGGCGGGGATCTTGCGCTCCGTGCCCGGCTTGGGAGTCAGCTTGCCGTCGATGAACTCCACCTCGGTGAGGTGCAGGAACTGGACGTTGCCGTCCTCGTCGCCCTCGAAGTGCGTGGTCGAGACGGAGTAGACCCGCTCGCCGCCCTCCTCGTGCGCGGAGGTCACCTTGTAGAGCATGGGGAAGGTCGGCCACGGCTGGTTGGCGCTGCGCTCCTCGCCCGGACGCGGCATGATCTCCAGCTGCGTGACCGAGGCCGCGCCCTGGCGGTGCGCCGTGCCGACGCAGTCCGCGCCGGTGTCGCCGCCGCCGATCACGACCACGTGCTTGCCCTCTGCCGAGACCGGAGTCGTGACGTAGTCGCCCTCCTGGACCTTGTTGGCCAGGGGCAGGTACTCCATCGCCTGGTAGACGCCCTTGAGCTCACGGCCGGGGACCGGCAGATCGCGTGCCATCGTGGCGCCCGCGGCGATGACCACCGCGTCGTACCGCTTGCGCAGCTTCATCGCGTCGATGTCGCGGCCGATCTCCACGCCCGTACGGAACTTGGTGCCCTCCGCGCGCATCTGCTCGATGCGGCGGTTGATGTGGCGCTTCTCCATCTTGAACTCGGGGATGCCGTAGCGGAGCAAGCCGCCGATGCGGTCCGCGCGCTCGTACACGGCGACCGTGTGGCCCGCCCGCGTCAGCTGCTGAGCCGCGGCCAGACCCGCCGGGCCCGAGCCGATGACGGCGACGGTCTTGCCGGACAGGCGGTCGGGCGCCTGCGGCTTGACGTCGTTCGCGTCCCACGCCTTGTCGATGATGGAGACTTCGACGTTCTTGATGGTGACGGCAGGCTGGTTGATGCCGAGCACGCACGCCGACTCGCAGGGCGCCGGACACAGGCGGCCGGTGAACTCCGGGAAGTTGTTCGTGGCGTGCAGGCGCTCGGAAGCGGCCGACCAGTCCTCGCGGTACGCGAAGTCGTTCCACTCCGGGATGAGGTTGCCCAGCGGACAGCCCTGGTGGCAGAACGGGATACCGCAGTCCATGCAGCGCGACGCCTGCTTGGAGATGATCGGGAGGAGGGAGCCCGGGACGTAGACCTCGTTCCAGTCCCGGACGCGCTCGCCGACCGGGCGGGTCTGCGCGACCTCGCGGCCATGGTTCAAAAAGCCCTTGGGATCAGCCATTGGTCGCCGCCTCCATCATCTTCTCGGTGATCTCGGTCTCGGAGAGACCGGCTCGCTCGGCGGCGTCCTTGGCGGCGAGCACTGCCTTGTACGTGCTGGGGATGATCCTGCTGAAGCGCTCCACGGCGGTGTCCCACTCGGCGAGCAGCTTCTCGGCGACGGTCGAGCCGGTCTCCTCCTGGTGGCGGCGCACGACGTCGTGCAGCCACTTCTTGTCGGAGTCGTCCAGAGCCTCGACGGCGCCCAGGTTGCCGGGGTTGACGTTGTCCCGGTCGAGGTCGATGACGTACGCGATGCCGCCCGACATGCCGGCCGCGAAGTTGCGGCCCGTCTCGCCGAGGATCACCGCGTGGCCGCCGGTCATGTACTCGCAGCCGTGGTCGCCCACGCCCTCGGACACGACCGTCGCGCCGGAGTTGCGGACGCAGAACCGCTCGCCGGTGCGGCCACGGAGGAACAGCTCGCCGCCGGTCGCGCCGTACGCGATGGTGTTGCCCGCGATGGTCGAGTACTCGGCGAGGTGGTCGGCGCCGCGGTCCGGGCGGACGACGATACGGCCGCCGGACAGGCCCTTGCCGACGTAGTCGTTGGCGTCGCCCTCCAGGCGCAGGGTCACGCCGCGCGGCACGAACGCGCCGAACGACTGGCCCGCGGAGCCGGTGAAGGTGATGTCGATGGTGTCGTCGGGCAGGCCCGCGCCACCGAACTTCTTCGTCACCTCGTGGCCGAGCATGGTGCCGACCGTCCGGTTGATGTTGCGGATCGGGACCTGCGCGCGGACCGGCTGGGCGTCACTCGCGCCGGCGGCGGAGAGCGCGTCGGCGGCGAGCTTGATCAGCTCGTTGTCGAGCGCCTTCTCCAGGCCGTGGTCCTGGGCGGCGATCTGGTGGCGCACGGCGCCGCCGGGCAGCGACGGCACGTGGAAGAGGGGCTCCAGGTCCAGGCCCTGCGCCTTCCAGTGCTTCACGGCGCGCTCGGTGTCGAGGAGTTCGGCGTGGCCGACGGCCTCCTCGATGGTGCGGAAGCCCAGCTCGGCAAGGATCTCGCGGACCTCTTCGGCGATGAACTCGAAGAAGTTGACGATGTACTCGGCCTTGCCGGTGAAGCGCTCGCGCAGCGCCGGGTTCTGCGTGGCGATGCCGACCGGGCAGGTGTCCAGGTGGCAGACGCGCATCATGACGCAGCCGGAGACGACGAGCGGCGCGGTCGCGAAACCGAACTCCTCGGCGCCAAGGAGAGCGGCGATGACGACGTCACGGCCGGTCTTGAGCTGACCGTCCGTCTGGACGACGATGCGGTCGCGCAGGCCGTTGAGCAGCAGCGTCTGCTGGGTCTCGGCGAGGCCAAGCTCCCAGGGACCGCCCGCGTGCTTGAGCGAGGTGAGCGGCGAGGCACCCGTACCACCGTCGTGGCCGGAGATGAGGACGACGTCCGCGTGCGCCTTGGAGACACCCGCGGCGACCGTGCCGACGCCGACCTCGGAGACCAGCTTCACGTGAATCCGCGCCTGCGGGTTCGCGTTCTTCAGGTCGTGGATCAGCTGCGCCAGGTCCTCGATGGAGTAGATGTCGTGGTGCGGCGGCGGGGAGATCAGGCCCACGCCCGGCGTCGAGTGACGCGTCTTGGCGACCCACGGGTAGACCTTGTGTCCCGGCAGCTGGCCACCCTCGCCGGGCTTGGCGCCCTGCGCCATCTTGATCTGGATGTCGTCCGCGTTGACCAGGTACTCCGAGGTCACACCGAAGCGGCCGGACGCGACCTGCTTGATGGACGAGCGGCGGGCCGGGTCGTACAGGCGCTCCGCGTCCTCGCCGCCTTCGCCGGTGTTGGACTTGCCGCCCAGCTGGTTCATGGCGATGGCGAGCGTCTCGTGCGCCTCGCTGGAGATCGAGCCGTACGACATGGCGCCGGTCGAGAACCGCTTGACGATGTCGGCGGCCGACTCGACCTCGTCGATGGAGATCGACGGGCGGTCCGACTTCAGGTTGAACAGGCCGCGCAGCGTCATGAGGCGCTCGGACTGCTCGTTCACGCGGTCGGTGTACTTCTTGAAGATGTCGTAGCGGCGGTTGCGTGTGGAGTGCTGCAGGCGGAAGACCGTCTCCGGGTCGAAGAGGTGCGGCTCGCCCTCGCGGCGCCACTGGTACTCACCGCCTATGTCGAGCGCGCGGTGCGCGGAGGCGACGCCCGAGCCCGGGTACGCCTTGGCGTGCCGGGCGGCGACCTCCTGCGCGATGACGTCGATGCCGACCCCGCCGATCTTGGACGTCGTACCGACGAAGTACTTCGCGACGAAGTTCTCCTGGAGGCCGACGGCCTCGAAGACCTGCGCGCCGCGGTAGGAGGCGACGGTGGAGATGCCCATCTTGGACATGACCTTCAGGACGCCCTTGCCGAGCGCGTAGATCAGGTTCCGGATGGCCTGCTCGGCCTCGATACCGGGCAGGAAGGTGCCCGCGCGGACGAGGTCCTCGACGGACTCCATCGCGAGGTAGGGGTTGACCGCCGCGGCGCCGTAGCCGATGAGGAGGGCCACGTGGTGGACCTCGCGGACGTCGCCCGCCTCGACGAGCAGGCCCACCTGGGTGCGCTGCTTGGTGCGGATGAGGTGGTGGTGGACGGCCGCGGTGAGCAGCAGCGAGGGGATCGGCGCGTGCTCGGCGTCGGAGTGCCGGTCGGAGAGCACGATCAGGCGGGCGCCGGCCTCTATGGCGGCGTCGGCCTCGGCGCAGATCTCCTCGATGCGGGCGGCGAGGGCGTCGCCACCGCCGCTGACGCGGTAGAGACCGGAGAGGGTCGCGGCCGTCATGCCGGGCATGTCGCCGTCGGCGTTGATGTGGATGAGCTTGGCGAGCTCGTCGTTGTCGATCACCGGGAAGGGCAGCGTGACGCCGCGACACGTCGCGGCGGTCGGCTCCAGGATGTTGCCCTGCGGGCCGAGCGAGGAGTGCAGCGAGGTGACGAGCTCTTCGCGGATGGCGTCAAGCGGCGGGTTCGTGACCTGCGCGAAGAGCTGCGTGAAGTAGTCGAAGATCAGCCGCGGGCGCTCGGAGAGAGCCGCGATCGGGGTGTCGGTGCCCATGGAGCCGAGCGGCTCGCCGCCGGTCTTGGCCATCGGCGCGAGGATGATGCGCAGCTCTTCCTCGGTGTAGCCGAAGGTCTGCTGGCGGCGCGTGACGGAGGCGTGGGTGTGCACGATGTGCTCGCGCTCGGGCAGGTCGGAGAGCTCGATCTCGCCCGCCTCCAGCCACTCCTGGTACGGCTTCTCGGCGGCGAGGGCGGCCTTGATCTCGTCGTCCTCGACGATGCGGTGCTCCGCGGTGTCGACGAGGAACATCTTGCCGGGCTGCAGGCGGCCCTTGCGGACGACCTTCGCGGGGTCGATGTCGAGGACGCCGACCTCGGAGCCGAGGACGACGAGGCCGTCGTCGGTGACCCAGTAGCGGCCGGGGCGCAGACCGTTGCGGTCGAGAACGGCGCCGACCTGGGTGCCGTCGGTGAAGGTGACGCAGGCCGGGCCGTCCCAGGGCTCCATCATCGTGGAGTGGTACTGGTAGAAGGCGCGCCGGGCCGGGTCCATCGAGCCGTGGTTCTCCCACGCCTCGGGGATCATCATCAGGACCGAGTGCGGAAGCGAACGTCCACCGAGGTGGAGGAGTTCCAGCACCTCGTCGAAGGACGCCGAGTCGGACGCGTCCGGCGTGCAGATCGGGAAGACACGGTCGAGCTTCTCGGATCCGAAGAGCTCGGAGGCGAGCTGCGACTCACGCGCCCGCATCCAGTTGCGGTTGCCCTTGACCGTGTTGATCTCGCCGTTGTGCGCGACGAAGCGGTACGGGTGTGCGAGCGGCCAGCTCGGGAACGTGTTGGTGGAGAAGCGCGAGTGGACGAGCGCGACGGCCGTGGCGAAACGGCGGTCGGACAGGTCGGGGAAGAACGGCTCCAGCTGGCCGGTGGTCAGCATGCCCTTGTAGACGATGGTGCGGGCGGAGAGCGAGGGGAAGTACGTCCCGGCCTCACGCTCGGCGCGCTTGCGCAGCACGAAGGCCTTGCGGTCGAGCTGCACGCCGGTGCTCTCGCCGTCGGCCACGAAGATCTGCCGGAAGACCGGCATCGTCGAGCGTGCGGTGGACCCGAGCAGCTCGGGGGCGACGGGGACGTCGCGCCAGCCGAGGACCGTCAGGCCCTCCTCCGAGGCGATCGTCTCGATCTGTGAGACGGCGCCCTCGGTCGTACCCGCCGTGTCGACGGGCAGGAAGGCGATGCCGACGGCGTACGCACCGGCCTCGGGGAGCGCGAAGCCCGCGACCTCGCGCAGGAACGCGTCCGGCACCTGGAGCAGGATTCCGGCGCCGTCACCGGAGTCCGGCTCGGAGCCGGTGGCGCCACGGTGTTCGAGATTGCGCAGTACGGTCAGCGCCTGTTCGACAAGCTCATGGCTGGCTACACCGGTGAGGGTGGCCACGAACCCGACGCCACAGGCGTCGTGCTCGTTACGGGGGTCGTACATGCCCTGGGGGGCGGGGCGACCGTCCATGGGCGACCAGGCGTGCGTACGCATTGGCTCTCCCGTCGTCGTCGTGGCATATGCAATAAGCGAGGGACGACGTTGGCCCAGGCAAAATTTCGTGCAGGTTACATGATGGAACGCTTCTCGGAAAGCGGATAGCTCATTCCACCATGTGGACACCGCCCATAGGCGTGGAGAGCGGCGGGGGACCCCTGCGGACAGATCGATGACCGTGGGCCCGAGCGCGGCACAGGCCTCATTGCCCGCAGCGCTTACGGCTCATGCCCGGTGGTTAAGGATTCGAAACCGCCGAGTAACGGCTAGTTATGCATAGTCCCGCATAGGACTGCAAGGGTTCATCCTACGGCGGTACCGAACAGGCTGCCCAGGGCGTACGTCACACCCGCCGCGGCGCCGCCGAGCGCGAGCTGCCGCAGACCGCTGAACCACCAGGACCGCGCGGTCACCTTCGCGACGACGGCACCGCAGGCGAAGAGCCCGATCAGCGCGAGCAGCAGCGCGGGCCAGAACGTGTCGGCGCCGAGCAGGTACGGCAGCACGGGAAGCAGGGCGCCGAGCGCGAAGGCGCCGAAGGACGAGACCGCGGCGACGAGCGGGGAGGGCAGGTCGCCGGGGTCGATGCCGAGCTCCTCGCGCGCGTGGATCTCCAGGGCCTGCTCGGGGTCCTTGGAGAGCTGCTTGGCGACCTCGCGGGCCAGCGCGGGCTCGACGCCACGGGACTGGTACAGCTCCGCGAGCTCCTTCTCCTCGTCCGCGGGGTGCTTGCGCAACTCCCGTCGCTCCACGTCGAGTTCCGCCTGGACGAGCTCGCGCTGCGAGGCGACCGAGGTGTACTCACCGGCCGCCATGGAGAAGGCGCCCGCGGCGAGGCCGACCAGACCCGTGACGACGATGGTCTGCTGCGCGACGGCTCCACCGGCGACACCGGTCATCAGTGCCAGGTTGGACACCAGGCCGTCCATCGCGCCGAAGACGGCGGGGCGCAGCCAGCCGCCGTTGACGTCGCGGTGGGTGTGGTTGTCGCGGTGTGCCTCGTGCAGTGCCGCTTCGGTCTCGATGATCGCCATGGTGGGCCCCCTCAGTGCTTGGACGATCTCGAAAGTACGCGCGAAAAATCGCTCTCGCCAGCAAGGAAGGCCGTACTTACCTGCATGAACAAGCGTCTGTCGAACCGGTGAGCGCATGCGTCGGAGGGGTGACGTCGGCGGTGCGGATGCTCGCCTCGGGGGCGCCGCGTGGCAGAGATACCCGCAACGTCTCGGCACCATGGAGGCACGGCATGACGAGCTCGACCGGCGTGACAGGAGCGATCGGCCTGAGAGAGCGGGCGCGCGGCGCCCTCCTCGGCCTCGCGGTCGGCGACGCGCTGGGCGCGCCGGCCGAGAACATGAAGCCGTCGGAGATCCGCCGCCGTTGGGGACGCATCACCGGATACGTCGCCGAGCATCCCTCGGGCACGGACGACACCGAGTACGCGATCTTCTCCGGGCTCCTGCTGGCCCGGCACGGCTCGGCGCTCACCGTCGCGCATGTCGAGGCGGCCTGGCACGAGTGGATCGCGGACCTCGACGAGGGCCCTTTTCGGGGCGCGGGCTTCAGCGAACGCGGCACGCTGGAGAACCTGCGCCGCGGTCTCGCGGCGCCCATCTCGGCGCAGCACCGGCACGCGTGGAGCGACGGCCTGGCGATGCGGGCCGCCCCGTTCGGGGTCTTCGCCGCGGGCCGCCCCGCCGAAGCGGCCCGGCTCGTCACGATCGACGGCTCGGTCAGCCATGACGGCGAGGGCATCTACGGCGGGCAGGCGGTGGCCGCGGGCGTCGCGGCGGCGATGGGCGGGGAGCCGGTGGATTCCGTGGTGGCCGCGGCGCTGTCCGTCATCCCGGAGGACTGCTGGACCTCCCGCTCGCTGCGGCGTGCGGTGGCGGTGGCCCACCGCGGCGAACGCGCGGTCCGCTCGGCGGTGGTGATCGGCGGCTACCCCTGGACCGACCTCGCCCCCGAGGCGGTGGGGCTCGCCTTCGGGGCGTACGCGGCGGCCCGCGGCCACTTCCCGGACGCGGTGCTGACCGCCGTCAACATGGGCCGGGACGCGGATACGACTGCCGCTGTGGCTGGGGCGTTGTCCGGCGCATCCTGCGGGGTCGCGTCCATCCCCCTGGCGTGGGCGGCAGCCATCGCTCCCGCGCGGGGGAGTTGTCTGCCTTCCATGCGGGGGCATCACGTGCTGGACATCGCGGAGTTGCTCGTTCCTGACCGGGGGGTCTCGTGACCGCCGACAAGCCCGGCGCGTCTTGGCCCGGAGCCGCCTTGCCGGGGGACGAGCCCGCCGCTTCGCGGCGGATCTCTCCCGCCCACCCACCCGTTCACCCCGCAGCGGCTCCAGCTGCCGCAGGCCCCGCGGCCCCCGCTGTGGGCCGGCGTTCCGCAGGAGGGAACGGGTGGGCACAGCCCGCGATGCCGGGAGCCGATGAACCAAGCGCCCAGAAGACCGAGGGCCTCCTCCTCGGCCTCGCCGCAGGCGACGCCGCCGGTTGGCCCGCGGCCAGGCACCGTGCCGCCCGCATGCCCGAGTGGACCCGAAGACTCACCCGCGAACTGGACACCTTCGCCGAGCAGAACGCCACCACCACCCTCCCCGTCCCCATCGCCCTGAACCAGCCCCCGGAACCCTTGCGCCTCGGCCCCTCGGACGACGCCGAATGGGCGGCCTTCACCGCGGAGTCCCTGCTCCGTGCGGCGGACGGGACGCTCGGCCCTCAGCTGTCCCCGGACCGCCGGGTCCGCGCGGCGCTCGACCTCGCCTGGAACACCCTCGCCAGCGAGATCGCCGCGGCGGCGGCCCGCGCCCCCGAGGTCGAGTCCGCGGTGCTCCCCCTCCGCGCCCGCATCTCCGTACGGGCGGGCCTCGGCAACCTCGCCACCGGCCTGCGCCCGCCCGCCACCGGCCACGACAACCCGCACTTCTTCGACGACGCCGCCTGCGTACGCGCCTGCGTCCTCGCCCTCGTCCATCCTGGCGAGCCCGAACAGGCCGCCTCCCTGGCCGAGTTCGACGCCCGCTACACCCAGGACGGTGACGGCGTGCACGGCGCCCGCGCCATGGCCGCGGCGATCGCCGCGGCGCTCGGCGGCACGGACGTCGACGCGGCCGTGGACGCCGCTCTCGCCCAGCTCCCGGAGCACACCGAGATCGGCCGCAACGCCTGGCACGCCGTCAAGCTCGCCCGCAGCCAGCCGAAGGACGGCGCGTTCGGTCTCGTCCCGCTCCTGGAGCACCAGATCGTCGACCACGTCTACAGCTACGGCATCGCCGCCGCCGAGACCGTCCCGGTCGCCCTCGCCCTGACCACCGCGGCCCGCGGGCGCATCCGTGACGCCGTCCCCGCCGCCGCCTGCCTCTCCCGCGTCGCCGACTCGGCTCCCGCCCTGGCCGGCGCGCTGACCGGGGCGCTCGGCACGGCCACCGCCATCCCCGAGGCCTGGCGCGACGCCTGCCGCACCCTCTCCGGCTGCGCGCTCCCCCGGCTCGCGGGCACCGACCTGGTGGAACTCGCCGGGCACCTGGCAGCCACGGAACCGACCACTCCGGGAGGACAATTCCGACATGACGTCACCAACACCGCGGACCCCGGCCACTGAGCTGCTCACCTCCGACCTGCCCCTCTCCGAGCGGATCACCGCCTGCCTGGTCGGAGCAGCCGTGGGCGACGCCCTCGGCGGCCCCGTCGAGGGCTACTCCCCCGAGCAGATCGTCGAACGGCACGGCGGCCGCGTACACGGCATCGTCGGCCCCTGGAACGGCGACCAATGGCGCACGGCCCGCCCCATCGCGCCGTACCACAAGGGCGACGGACACGTCACCGACGACACCTTGATGACGCACGCGCTGATCCGCGTGTACGCGGCCGTCCGCGATCACTTGGACGCCTACGCGGTCGCCGACCATCTGGTCCCCGACCTCATGACGAACCCCCGCTGGATCCCGGAGCTGGAGACGGAGGCCATCCCGCTCCACCGCGTCTTCCTCGCCGAGAAGTGGATCGTCGCCCGCATCCACTACGGCCACGTCGACCCGCGCGAGGCGGGCACGGGAAACATCGTCAACTGCGGGGCCGCGATGTACATGGCCCCGGTCGGCCTGGTCAACGCGGCGAACCCGCGGGGTGCGTACGCCGAGGCCCTCGACGTCGCGGGCGCCCACCAGTCGTCGTACGGACGTGAGGCGGCCGCGGTCTTCGCGGCGGCGGTCGCGGCGGCCTGCGCGCCGGGCGCGACACCGACCTCGGTGATCGACACCGCGCTCTCCCTGGCGAAGGACGGCACGCGGGCCGCGATCGAGTCGGCGGCCGAAGTGGCGTCCCACCACCGGGACTTCGAGTCGGCGCTGGCCCCTCTGCGTACCGCGGTCATCCCCTTCGACACGGTCGGCCAGGACTACCGCGCTCCCTCGCTCGGGGCCCGGCGCCCCTCCCGCCTGCACTCCATCGAGGAGCTCCCGATCGCGCTCGGCATGCTCCTGGTGGGCGACGGCGACTACCGCCGTACGGTGCTCGGCTCGGTCAACTACGGCCGTGACTGCGACTCCATCGCGACCATGAGCGGCGCGATCGCCGGCGCGCTCGGCTCGGAGGCCCCGCCCGAGTGGTCCAAGACGGTCGCGGAGGCGAGCCGCCTGGACCTGCACGCCCCCGCGGCGACGCTCGCGGAGGTCACCCAGGAGGTCTTCGCCCGTGACGTACGCCGCCGCCGCGCCCACGAGTCGGCGTACGCGGCCCTGACGGCCACCCCATGATCCGCCTCACCTGGGTCCAGCCGGAGGACTTGGTGGGCCATGAACTCCGCCAGGCGCAGGAGGAGGGCCACGACGTCTCAGCGGTACGCTCCCGCTGGCTGGCCGCGGGCGGCCACTTGGCCCCGGCCAGAGCGGGCGCGTCCCCGACCCCGGCCGGCCCCCACCTCCGAGCACTGGCAGAACAGCTCCTCGACGAACTGCACGACGCCACCCACCGACCCGCACCGGAGAACAAGGCCCCGTGGCAGGCGGTTTCGGTAAGGGGCGCCCGCGCGCGAAGTGCGCTGATGGGGCACAGCGGGGGAAAAGAAGCCCTACGACACCGCCTGCACGCCGCCTGGCTAGGCAGAGCGGCAGGCTGCCTCCTGGGCAAGCCGGTGGAGAAGCTCCCCCTGACCGCCATCAGAAGCCTCGCCAAAGCAACAGGCAACTGGCCCCTCTCCACCTGGTTCACGGAGAAGGGCCTCCCCCTGGAGCTCAGGGAAGCCCACCCCTGGAACAAGCGCTCCGCAAAGACCTCCCTCGCCGAGAACATCGACGGCATGCCCGAGGACGACGACCTCAACTACCCCCTCCTCAACCTCCGGCTCCTGCAACGCCACGGCAGGGACTTCACCACCACGGACGTGGCGAAGCTCTGGCTGGACGAGCTCCCCGCGGCCCGTACCTTCACCGCCGAACGCATCGCCTACCGCAACCTCCTGGGCGGCATCGAGCCCCCGCACACCGCCACCCACCACAACCCCTTCCGCGAATGGATCGGCGCCCTCATCCGCGCCGACGTACACGGCTGGACCCACCCCGGCGCCCCCGCGGCGGCAGCCGACAGCGCGTACCGCGACGCGTGCCTCTCCCACACGGCCAACGGCGTGTACGGCGCGATGTTCGCGGCGGCCACCATCGCCGCGGCGGCGGCAGGCACCGGAGACGTCCACCACTGCCTCCGCACCGGCCTCACCGTCGTACCGCCCGACTCGCGCCTGTCCCGAGCCATCCAGCACGGCATCCAACTGGCGGGCACGACACCGGACTTCGATCGTGTCGTGGACGATCTGCACGCCGCCTACGGCCACCACCACTGGGTCCACGTCATCCCCAACGCCGCTCTCCTGTCCGCCGCCCTCACCCACGCCGACGGCGACTTCACCGGCTCCATCACCCGGGCGGTCTCCGGAGGGTGGGACACCGACTCGAACGGCGCTACCGCGGGTTCGATCGCGGGCCTGCTCGCGGGCCACCCGGACGCACTGCCCGACCGCTGGACGTCCCCGCTCAAGAACCGCGTCGCCAGCTCCGTCCCGGGCTTCGACGGCGCCGGTTTCGACACCCTCGCCGACCTCACCACCGAACTCGCCGAACCCGCCGATCTCGCCGGAATCCCTGAACTCGCCCAGGAGAGGCCCCACCCATGACCCACATCGCCGTGCTCGGCAGCACGAACATGGACCTCGTCGCGTACGTCGCCAAGGCACCGCAGCGCGGAGAGACCGTCACCGGGCGCGAGTTCCGCACGCTCCCCGGCGGCAAGGGCGCCAACCAGGCCGTCGCCGCGGCCCGCGCGGGCGCCGACGCCGTGTCGATGATCGGCGCGGTCGGCGCCGACGCCTTCGGCACCCAGCTGCGTGCGGCGCTCGAACACTCCGGTGTCGACACCGACCTGCTGCGCACCGTCGACACCGCGGCCACCGGCACCGCGCACATCGTGGTCGACGACGAGGGCGGCAACGCGATCGTCGTCATCCCCGGCGCCAACGCCACCCTCACCGCGCTCGCCCTCGGCGACGAGGGCCTGATCGCCTCCGCCGACACCCTCCTGCTCCAGCTCGAGATCCCCGTCGAGGGGGTGCTCGCCGCCGCGCAGGCCGCCCGCAGGCACGGCGTACGCACCATCCTCACCCCGGCGCCCGCCCAGCCCCTGCCTGCCGAACTCCTCGGCTCGATCGACCTGTTGGTGCCGAACGAGCACGAGGCGGCCACCCTCACCGGCCTGACCGACGCGCACGACGCCGCCCGCTCGCTCCTCTCCCAGGTCCCCGAAGTCGTCGTCACACTCGGCTCGCGCGGCAGCCTGTACGCAGCCAGGGGCGCCGAGCCGGTCATGGTCCAGGCCCCGCACGTCACCGCCGTGGACACCACCGGCGCGGGCGACACCTTCGTCGGCACCCTCGCGGTGGCGCTGGCCGAAGGCGGCTTGGTGCCGGACGCGCTCACGTGGGCGTCATCGGCCGCCGCGCTCTCCGTCCAGCGCCCGGGGGCGTCGGCGTCCATGCCGTTCCGCGCCGAGATCGACGCCCAGGCGAACGGGTCCCGGACGACGGACGGGTCCCCGACGAACGGCACGGCATCATGACCGCACCCCTCACCGGCCTGCGCGTCCTCGACCTGGCGACCCTCTTCGCGGGCCCGCTCGCCGCCACGATGCTCGGAGACTTCGGGGCGGAGGTCATCAAGGTCGAGCACCCGAGGAAGCCCGACCCGTCCCGTGGGCACGGCCCGTCCAAGGACGGCGTCGGCCTCTGGTGGAAGATCCTGGGCCGCAACAAGCGCACGATGACGCTCGATCTCTCCACTCCCGGCGGTCGCGCGACCCTCCTGCGCCTGGCCGCCACGGCGGACGTGATCGTCGAGAACTTCCGGCCGGGCACGCTGGAGAAGTGGGACCTGGGCTGGGAGGAGCTGAGCGGGGCGAACCCACGCCTCGTCCTGACCCGCGTCACGGGCTTCGGCCAGTTCGGCCCGTACTCCCGCCGCCCCGGCTTCGGCACCCTCGCGGAGGCGATGAGCGGTTTCGCCGCGATCACGGGCGAGCCGGACGGGCCGCCGACCCTGCCGCCCTTCGGCCTCGCCGACTCGATCGCCGGGCTCGCGACGGCGTACGCGGTGATGACGGCGCTCGCGGCCCGCGACCGGACGGGCAAGGGCCAGGTGGTGGACATGGCGATCATCGAGCCGATCCTCACGGTCCTCGGCCCGCAGCCGCTCTGGTACGACCAGCTCGGCCACGTGCAGCCCCGCACCGGCAACCGCTCCACCAACAACGCCCCCCGCAACACCTACCGCACCGCGGACGGCAGTTGGGTCGCCGTCTCCACCTCCGCCCAGTCGATCGCGGAGCGCGTGATGCGCCTGGTGGGCCGCCCGGAACTGATCACCGAACCCTGGTTCGCGACGGGCGCGGACCGCGCGGCCCACGCGGACGTGCTCGACGGGGCGGTCGGCGGCTGGATCGCCCTGCACACCCGCGCCGAGGTGATCGAGGCCTTCGAGAAGGCGGAGGCGGCGGTCGCCCCCATCCAGGACGTACGCGACGTGATGACCGATCCCCAGTACGCGGCCCTGGACACCGTCACCACGGTCGACGATCCGGAGCTCGGCCCGCTGCGCATGCAGAACGTCCTCTTCCGGCTCTCCGACACCCCGGGCTCGATCGGCTGGGCGGGCCGCCCGCACGGAGCGGACACGGAGCGGGTCCTGACCGAACTGGGCCTGACGGAAGGGGAGATCGCCGGGCTGCGCAAGGAGGGCGCCCTGTGAGGCAGACGCCTCTGACCTGGCTGTACGCGCCAGGAGACCGGCCGTCCGTGGTGGCGAAGGCGCTGCTCACGGGCGCCGACGCCGTCATCGTCGACCTGGAGGACGCGGTCGGCCCCGACCGCAAGGAGTACGCACGAGCGGCAACGGCCGAGCTGCTCTCCGAGCCCCCCGCCGTCCCGGTCCACGTCCGCGTGAACGCCCTGGACGGCCCCCTCGCCGAAGCCGACCTCGCGGCGATCGCGCACCTGCCCGGGGTGTCCGGTCTCCGCCTGCCCAAGGTGACCTGCCCCGCCGACGTCGTACGCGTCGCGGAGCGTTCGGCTCCCGCGGACGGCGGCGCCCCCGCCCTGCACGCCCTGATCGAATCGGCCGTCGGCCTGGAGCACGCCTTCGCCATCGCCACCGCGCACCCGGCCCTGCACGGGCTCTCCCTCGGCGAGGCGGACCTCCGCGCCGACCTGGGCGTACGTGACGACGCGGGGCTCGACTGGTCCCGCGCGCGCGTGGTGGTGGCCTCCCGAGCCGCGGGCCTGGCACCCCCCGCGCAGTCGGTGTACCCCGACATCCGGGACATCCAGGGCCTGGCGGCGTCCTGCGCGCACGGCCGCTCCCTGGGCTTCCTGGGCCGGGCGGCGATCCACCCCCGCCAGCTCCCCGCCATCGAACGCGCCTACCTCCCCACCCCGGAGGAGATCGACCACGCCGAGCAGATCGTCAAGGCGTCCACGACGGAGGCGGGCGCCCTGGCCCTCCCGGACGGCACGTTCGTGGACAAGGCCGTGGTGGACGGTGCGCGGCGGGTCCTGGAGCTGGCTCGGCGGCGGCCGTAGCCGCTCATGGAGGCGGGGCCACCGGATCAGTGATCCGGTGGCCCCGTCGACGTACCGAGGGAACGCGCGTCAGCCCTTCTTGGCGGACTCGGCTCCGGCTCCGTCCTTGCCCTTGTCGTCGTCCTTGTCCTTGTCCGTATCCGTGTCCTCGTCCTTGGGCGACGCGTCGCCCGAGGACTCCTCGCCCTCGGGCGCGGGCTCGACGATCTCCTCGCGCCCGGGGTGCTTCTTCGCGGAGAGGACGAAGTACACGACGGCGAGCACGAACACCGCGATGGCGGTCCAGACGTTCAGGCGCAGGCCGAGCACGTGGTGCGCGTCGTCGACCCGCATGTACTCGATCCAGCCGCGCCCGGCGCAGTACGAAGCGACGTACAGGGCGAACGCCCGGCCGTGTCCCAGCTTGAAGCGGCGGTCGGCCCAGATGACCAGGAAGCCGACACCGATGCACCAGAGGGACTCGTAGAGGAACGTCGGGTGGTACGTGCCGGGCACCCGGCCGTCCTCCGCCGACGTGATCTTCAGCGCCCACGGCAGATCCGTGGCCTTGCCGTACAGCTCCTGGTTGAACCAGTTGCCCCAGCGGCCGATCGCCTGGGCGAAGGCGATGCCGGGGGCGAGGGCGTCGGCCCAGGCCGGCAGCGGGATGCCGCGCCGACGACAGCCGATCCAGGCACCGACCGCGCCGAACGCGATCGCGCCCCAGATCCCGAGGCCGCCCTCCCAGATCTTGAAGGCGTCCACCCAGTCACGGCCCTCGCTGAAGTACAGCTGGTAGTCCGTGATCACGTGGTAGATACGCCCGCCGACGAGGCCGAACGGCACGGCCCAGACGGAGATGTCGGCCACGGTGCCTGGGCGGCCCCCGCGAGCGATCCACCGCTTGTTGCCGAGCCAGACGGCGACGAAGACGCCGATGATGATGCAGAACGCGTAGCCGCGCAGCGGAATGGGTCCGAGTTCGACCACACCGCGCGACGGGCTGGGAATGAAGGCAAGGTCCATGGCAGGTCCGACGCTACCGTGCCGGGTGGTGCCCGAGGCAACCAGCCCGGCTACGTCTCCATAACAGGACCCGCGGGCGGGGCCCCGGAAGACCCCGCTCCGCGAGGCCGCTAACCCCTGTTGGCTTCCTCGACCTTCGCCTTCAGCTTCGCCGGGGTCAGCGGATTCTTCTGGTCACCGAAGATGTTCTTGCCGTCGAGCAGCACGCTCGGCGTGCCCTGGAGGCCCGCCTCCTGGAAGGCCTTGTTCGACTTCTGGGCCCAGCTGTCGTGCTTGCCGTCGTCCACGCACTTCTTGAAGGAGTCGGTGACGAGGCCGTCCACCTTGCCCGCGAGCTCGATCAGCTTGCTGTTCTTGCTGAACGCGTCGTCCGCCTCCGCGGGCTGGTTCATGAACAGCACGTCGTGGTACGGGGTGAACTTCCCGGCGTCCTGGGCGCAGGCCGCGGCGTTGGCCGCGCGCAGGGAGCCGCTGCCGCCCATGTTCCCGTCGATGATCGTCGCGAGGTGATACTCGACCTTGAGCTGGCCCTTGTCGGTGAGCTCGTGGATCGTCTTGCGGTACATGTCCTCGAACTGCTTGCAGGCGGGGCAGCGGAAGTCCTCCCAGATGGTGAGGGTGGACTTGGCGCTGTCCTTGCCGACGGGGATCGCGAGCTGATCCTTCCCGGCCGCCCCCTGGGGGATCGACAAGGGACCCGAAGTGTCCTTGTCGTCACCTGAGTTGGCAGCGAGCAGACCAGCCACGGCGGCGAGCGCGAGCACGCCCACGACGGCGGCACTCACGATCAACACCCTGCGCTGCTTGTCCCGCGACTTCTGCCGCTCTCGCTCTTCCGCCAGCCGGTCGCGGGCCGCGCGCTTTCCCTCACGGTTCTTCTCACTCACACCCCGCCAACGAACCGGGGAGGCACGAGCGTGCCTCCCCGGTCCCAGGTCCACCCGTACGAGTTACGCGTTGCCGCGAACTCCCTGGGCGAGGTCACCCGCGAGCGCGCGGACGGCGGCGAGCCCGGCCGCCTCGTCCTCGGCGTCCAGCATCCGCTGGACGAACGCCGAGCCGACGATCACACCGTCGGCGAAGCCCGCGACCTCGGCGGCCTGGCGGGCGTTGGAGACGCCGAGGCCGACACAGACCGGCAGGTCGGTGGTGGCCTTGGTGCGCCGCACCAGTTCCTGCGCCTGCTCCCCCACGGACTCACGGGTGCCCGTGACGCCCATCAGCGACGCCGCGTAGACGAAGCCGGAACCGGCCGCGGTGATCGTGGCGAGCCGCTCGTCCTTGCTGCTCGGCGCGACGACGAAGACCGTCGCGAGGCCGTGCTTCTCGGCGTGCTCCCTCCACAGGCCCGACTCCTGGACGGGCAGGTCGGGCAGGATGCAGCCCGCGCCGCCCGCCTCGGCGAGCTCGGCGGTGAAGCGCTCGACGCCGTAGCGGTCGATGGGGTTCCAGTACGTCATGACGAGCACCGGCTTGCCCGTCGCCTCGTGGGCCTCGCGGACCGTGCGCATCACGTCGGCGATCTTCAGGCCCGCCTTGAGCGCGATGTCGTCGGCGGTCTGGATGACGGGGCCGTCGAGGACCGGGTCGCTGTGCGGAAGGCCGACCTCCACGACGTCGGCGCCGCCCTCGAAGACGGCCTTGATCGCCGCGATGCCGCCGTCCACGGTCGGGAACCCGGCCGGGAGGTAGGCGATGAGGGCGGAGCGCCCCTCTGCCTTCGCGGCTGCGAGGGTGTCGTTCAACAGCTGGATGTTGCCGCTCACTTGGCGTCTCCCTCGATCTCCGCGCCGGTGCCGGCCGCGTCCGCCTCGACGGCGGCGTCCGTGTCGTACAGGCCGAAGTAGCGGGCGGCCGTGTCCATGTCCTTGTCGCCGCGCCCGGACAGGTTGATGACCAGCAGCCCGTCCTTGCCGAGCTCCTTGCCGATGTCGAGCGCCCCGGCGAGCGCGTGGGCGCTCTCGATGGCCGGGATGATGCCCTCGGTGCGCGACAGGAGGCGCAGCGCCCGCATGGCCGCGTCGTCGGTGACGGCGCGGTACTCGCCGCGGCCGCTGTCCTTGAGGTAGGCGTGCTCGGGGCCGATGCCCGGGTAGTCGAGTCCGGCGGAGATCGAGTAGGGCTCGGTGATCTGCCCTTCCTCGTCCTGGAGGACGTACGACCGCGAGCCGTGCAGGATGCCGGGCTCACCGGCGGTCAGCGTGGCCGCGTGCTCGCCGGTCTCGACGCCGTGGCCCGCGGGCTCGCACCCGATGAGCCGGACGCCCGCGTCCGGGATGAAGGCGTGGAAGAGGCCGATGGCGTTCGAGCCGCCGCCCACGCAGGCGACGGCGGCGTCGGGGAGGCGCCCCGCGCGCTCGAGGATCTGGCGCCGCGCCTCCACCCCGATGACACGGTGGAAGTCGCGCACCATGGCGGGGAAGGGGTGCGGGCCCGCCACGGTCCCGAAGAGGTAGTGCGTGCGGTCGACGTTGGCGACCCAGTCGCGGAACGCCTCGTTGATGGCGTCCTTCAGGGTCCTGCTGCCGGACTTCACGGCGATGACCTCGGCGCCGAGCATGCGCATGCGGGCCACGTTCAGGGCCTGGCGCTCGGTGTCGATCTCGCCCATGTAGATGGTGCATTCGAGGCCGAAGAGCGCGCAGGCGGTGGCCGTGGCGACGCCGTGCTGGCCGGCGCCGGTCTCCGCGATGACGCGAGTCTTGCCCATGCGCTTGGTGAGCAGGGCCTGGCCGAGCACGTTGTTGATCTTGTGCGAGCCGGTGTGGTTCAGGTCCTCGCGCTTGAGGAAGACCCGTGCGCCACCGGCGTGTTCGGCGAACCGCGGCACCTCGGTGAGGCTGCTGGGGCGGCCGGTGTAGTTGACCAGGAGGTCGTCGAGCTCGCGGGCGAACTCGGGGTCGCTCTTCGCCTTGTCGTACTCGACGGCGACCTCGTCGACGGCGGCGACGAGGGCCTCCGGGATGAATTTGCCCCCGAACGCGCCGAAGTAGCCTTCGGCGGTGGGGATTTGACCCTCGGGGTCGGGGTGGAAGTACTCGCTGGACATGCCTCTACCTCACATGGCGGGAATGGGTGATCTGCGATGCGATCGCCCCCGCCAGGGGCGCGGGGAACTGCGCGAGCAAGCCCCACCGGGGTGAGGACGGCTACGCGCCGTGAAGGGCAGACGATTCGTCCGGCCGACGCGACGCCGTGGCTGGTCGCGCAGTTCCCCGCGCCCCTGACGGGGCGCTCGGCCATCGCATCCCGTTCACCTGACCCGGTTCATCGCCGATGACGTACCGCACCCTGCGGCCATGCACACGCCGCGCCGGCGCCCGGCAGCCGCGAGGGCGGCAGCCGGGTGCGAGGCGGACGGCGATGGCCATGGAGAGGGTCAGCTCCGTCCGTGACGGAGGGCGGGGTGCGCGCCCGCGGCGACCAGGTCGGAGACCGCGCCCTTCGGGTCGCGGCCGGTCACCAGGGACTCGCCCACGAGCACCGCGTCGGCGCCCGCGTTGGCGAACGCGATGAGGTCGTGCGGCCCGCGCACGCCGGACTCGGCGATCTTGACGACGCTGTCCGGCAGCTCGGGCGCCACGCGCTCGAAGGTGGAGCGGTCGACCTTCAGGGTCTTGAGGTCGCGGTTGTTGACGCCGACGATCCGCGCGCCCGCGTCCACGGCCCGCTCGGCCTCGTCCTCGTCGTGCACCTCGACGATCGGCGTGAGGCCGATCGACTGGGCGCGCTCGATGAGCGACTCCAGGGCGGGCTGCTCCAGGGCGGCCACGATCAGCAGGACGAGGTCGGCGCCGTACGCCCGTGCCTCCCACAGCTGGTACGAGGTGACGATGAAGTCCTTGCGGAGCACCGGGATGTCGACCTTGGCCCGGACGGCCTCCAGGTCGGCGAGCGAACCGCCGAAGCGGCGCTGTTCGGTGAGCACGGAGATGACGGCGGCGCCGCCCGCCTCGTAGTCGGCGGCGAGCCCGGCCGGGTCGGCGATCGCGGCGAGCGCGCCCTTGGACGGGCTGGAACGCTTGACCTCGCAGATGACCTTCACGCCGTCGCCGCGCAGCGCGGCGACCCCGTCCTTGGCCGCAGGAGCCTTCGCCGCGCGCTCCTTGAGCTCGTCGAGGCTGACGCGCGCCTGCCGTTCCGCGAGGTCGGCACGGACTCCGTCGATGATCTCGTCGAGCACACTCACGCGAGCGGCCCCCTTCCCTGACGGTGAAGCTGCTGTTTGCACCTCAAGCTGTTCGGCTGCCTCATCAGGCATTCCGATGGTCACTGCGATGGTATCCGCAGGAGGGCGAAGGCCCCGCATCCGGTTGACGCCAGTCCCACGTCCTGGACACCTTCTGGCCCCGCTGCCTGGGCTTTCTCGGCATTCAGGGATGCAGCCATGCCCCGAACGGCAGATTGCGTACGAGGGTGAACACCGCGATGAGCACCCCGATCCCGTACAGCTGTGCGGGGCCCAACTCGATCCGCAACCGTCGTCCGCGCACCGCGCGGGCCGCCCAGAGGGTCCACAGGACCGCGAAGACGCCGTACCCGACGACGGCGAGCGCGTTGGCGCCCAGTGCCGTGGTGATGTCGCCGTGGACGAAGGCGTGTGCGCTGCGCAGGCCGCCGCAGCCGGGGCAGAACACGCCGGTGAGCTGAAGCAGCGGGCAGGCGGGGTAGTGGCCGGGCTCGTTCGGGTCGACCGTCCCGACGTAGGTGAAGGCGGCGATCACCGAGCCGAGCACACCGATGGGCACGGCGAGGCGCCGCAGTGCGGGGCCGGCGGAGGGTGCCGCGCTCTCGGGTTCGGCGTTCACCCGATGCATTGTGCCCCTCGGCAACGGCCTTCGCCCGGCGGCGAGCACGAAGGGAGACACGGAAGGAGGCGGCCCCGGCACCTGCCGGACCCGCCTCCCGCGTACGTCGGTGGAACTCAGCCCTCGGAGTGCGCGAGCTGCCCCGTCTGCTGCTGCGGGCTGCGCTTGGGCTGGCCGAGGCCCGCGGCGCGCATGATCATGCCCACGACGCCACCGGCGGCGATGATGACCATGCCGGCCCAGAAGCCGAGCGGGTTGGCCATGACCATGAAGGCACCCGAAACGCAGAAACCGATGAAGGCGATGATGACACCGGTCCAGGCGGCCGGGGTGTGTCCGTGGCTCGTGCCCGCCATGACTTGCTCCTCGTTGCTGTATGCGTGGTGGTGGTGATGCGTGGTGGTGAGTGCGTGGGGTGAGCCGAACACTCACCGGCACATTGTCCCGTACTCACGCGCGTGGCGTGAGCGCGGGGTCATGCCTCGCGCGTGGGGTCCTCGCCGCGGTCGAGGGCCTTCCACAGGTCTTCGGGACGGTCCGGGTCCACCTTCGGCGCCTTGCGCGGGCGCGGCGCGCCGTCACGTTCATAGCGTCCCGACATGGCGGGCCAGTTGCGGCCGTACGTCAGGGCGAGCAGACCGGCGATCAGGATGAGCGCGCCCGCGGCCGCCGCGGCGTACGGCCAGGCGGTGTGGCTGAGATCACCGATCGTGGCGGCGGCGTCGCCGGAGGCCTCGGCGGCCTTCTCGTCGAGCGCGCCGCTGTCGTTCGCGGCGAGGAGAGCCGCGGCCACGGTGCCCGCGCCGCTCAGCGCGAGCAGCAGTGCCACGAGCATCCGCCCGGCCTTACGGACGGCGAAGACGGCGACGAGCGCGGCCAGGCCCACTATCGCGAGGGCCGCGGGCACGCCCGTGACATCGCTGCCCGTGGCGCTCAGCGGCAGATCGCCGCCCGCCACCGAAGCGGTGCCCTTCGCCCAGGTCTGGCGGGACGCGAGCAAGGCGAGGGCCGCGCCGACCGCGCCGGACAACAGGGCGACGGCGATGCTGCGCCGGCCGCTGCGCTGGGCCCGTGTCTCGGGCTCGGCGTCGGCCTCGGCGGCATCGGCGGCCTGGGTGCGGGGCGGAGGTACGGCAGAAGTCACCCCTCCACTATCCCTCACGTCCATCGGGGCGACGCAGCCGGTTCGCCGTGTGGATGGCCCGCAGGACGGCCGCCGCCTTGTTGCGGCACTCGGTGTCCTCGGCGACCGGGTCGGAGTCGGCGACGACCCCGGCCCCGGCCTGCACGTATGCCGTGCCGTCACGCAGGAGAGCGGTGCGGATGGCGATGGCGGTGTCGGAGTCGCCCGCGAAGTCGAGATATCCGACACAGCCGCCGTACAGCCCGCGCCGGGAGGGCTCGAGCTCGTCGATGATCTGCATCGCGCGGGGCTTGGGGGCGCCGGAGAGGGTGCCCGCGGGGAAGCAGGCGGTGAGGACGTCGAAGGCGGTGCGGCCCTCGGCGACCTGTCCGGTGACCGTCGACACGATGTGCATGACGTGGGAGTACCGCTCGATGGACATGAAGTCGACGACCTCGACCGAGCCGGGCTCGCAGACGCGCCCCAGGTCGTTGCGGCCCAGGTCGACGAGCATCAGGTGCTCGGCCCGCTCCTTGGGGTCGGCGAGCAGCTCGTCGGCGAGGGCCTGGTCCTCCTGCGGGGTCGCGCCGCGCGGCCGGGTGCCCGCGATGGGGTGCACCATGGCACGCCCGTCCTCGACCTTGACGAGGGCCTCGGGCGACGACCCGACCACGTCGAAGCCGTCGAGGCGGAAGAGGTACATGTACGGCGACGGATTGGTGGCCCGCAGCACGCGGTAGACGTCCAACGCGCTTGCTTCACAGGGGGTTTCGAAGCGCTGCGAGGGGACGACCTGGAAGGCCTCGCCCGCGCGGATGCGCTCCTTGATGTCCTCGACGGCCTCTTGGTACTGCTCGCCGCCCCACAGCGCGGTGTACGGCGGGAGCTCGGAGGGCGGCAGGGCCGCAGGGGGCTGGGAGACGGCCCGCGACAGGTCACTCTCCATGGCGTCGAGCCGGGCGACCGCGTCGGCGTACGCCTCGTCGACGCCGGTCTCCAGGTCGTTGTGGTTGATCGCGTTGGCGATCAGGAGCACGGACCCGTCCCAGTGGTCGAGGACGGCGAGGTCGCTGGTGAGCAGCATGGTCAGCTCGGGCAGCTTGAGGTCGTCCCGCTCACCGGGGCCGATCTTCTCCAGGCGCCGCACGATGTCGTAGCCGAGGTACCCGACCATCCCGCCGGTGAAGGGCGGCATCCCGGACGCCAGGTCGCGCGGGGTGTGCAGGGCCTCGACGGTGGCACGCAGGGCGTCGAGCGGGTCGCCGGAGGTGGGGACGCCGACGGGCGGGGTGCCCAGCCAGTGGGCCTCGCCGTCGCGGCTGGTGAGGGTGGCGGCGCTGCGGACGCCGACGAAGGAGTAACGGGACCACGACCGGCCGTTCTCGGCGGACTCCAGGAGGAACGTGCCGGGCCGCTCTGCGGCGAGCTTGCGGTAGAGCCCGACGGGAGTGTCGCCGTCCGCGAGAAGCCTGCGGCTGACGGGGATCACTCGGCGGTCGCTCGCGAGCTTGCGGAAGGTCTCGAGATCCATGGGAGGAGCTTACGGCCGTGCGGGTTGCCGACGGTGTCGCGGGCCGACGGGCGCGGTGTCTGCCACTAGAACAGGACGATGACCAACCGCCGTATGCTGCCCGCGTTCGCCCTCCTCCTCGCCTCGACCGCGTTCGCGGCCGCCGCACCCGGGCCCGTGGTGTGGCCCGCCCCCGAGGACGTACCCGAGCGGGTCCGGGCCGCGGGCCTGGAGATGCTCGACTCCGAGGCGATGGACATGCACATCCACACCACCCTGAGGGTGTACGCGGGCGGCAGTCCCGTCACGGTCCCCGCGGACATCGGCATCGACCGCTCGGGGCCCGAGCCCCGCTACAGCCCGCTGCACACACACGACACCAGCGGCACCCTGCACGTGGAGTCGGAGGAGTGGCGCGACTTCACGCTGGGTCAGTTCATGACGGAGTGGGGCGTGAGCGGCGTACGGGAGAGGTGCCGCGCCGATGTCGCCGGGCGGGCCTCGGCCGGCGACCCGTCCCGCATCGTGCTGCGGGACGGCGAGACAATCACGCTCCGATGCCGGTGAAGGTGACCGGGAGGGAGTCGGCGTCGAAGCACGTGCGGGTGCCCGTGTGACAGGCGGCGCCGATCTGGTCGACCTGGACCAGGACGGTGTCCGCGTCGCAGTCGAGGGCCACGGACTTCACGTACTGGAAGTGGCCGGACGTGTCGCCCTTGACCCAGTACTCCTGACGGCTGCGCGACCAGTAGGTGCAGCGCCCCGTGGTGAGCGTGCGGTGCAACGCCTCGTCGTCCATCCAGCCCAGCATCAGCACCTCGCCGGTGTCGTACTGCTGGGCGATCGCGGGGACGAGGCCGTCCGCGCCGCGCTTGAGGCGGGCGGCGATCTCGGGGTCGAGGCTGCTGGGCGGGGGCGTGGCGGTCATGAGGCCATTGTGCCGCGCTTCGGGGAGTCGCAGGCCCCCGTCCACTGGGCGGGCGGGGTGAGCGGTCGTACGCTGGATGGCATGTCGACCCATGCCAAGCGTGAACGACTTCTCCTTGCCGATCTGTTGGAGGCGGAGGGCCCTGATGCCCCCACTCTCTGCGAGGGCTGGAACACCCGTGACCTCGCCGCCCATGTGGTGGTCCGCGAGCGCCGCGCGGACGCCGCGGGCGGGCTTCTCATCAAGCAGCTGGCCTCGCGCCTGGAACGTGTGCAGGCCGAGTTCGCCGCGAAGCCGTACGAGGAACTGATCCAGCTGATCAGGACGGGACCGCCGCGCTTCTCCCCCTTCTCCCTCAAGCAGATCGACGAGGCGTCCAACGCCGTCGAGTTCTACGTCCACACCGAGGACGTGCGGCGGGCCCGGCCCGACTGGACGCCGCGCGAACTCGACCCGGTCTTCTCGGACACCCTGTGGTCCCGCCTCGAGCGGATGGCCCGCCTGGTGGGCCGCAAGGCGCCGGTGGGCGTGGTCCTGCGGCGCCCCGACGGCCAGACGGTCGTGGCGCACCGCGGCACTCCGGTGGTGACGGTGACCGGAGAGCCGTCCGAACTGGTGATGTTCGCCCACGGACGGCAGGACGCGGCCAACGTCGAACTGGAAGGTGACAAGGACGCGATCGCCAAACTGCACGAGACGAAACAGCTGGGCATCTGATGATCCGGGTCGCGATGACCGGCGTCTATGTCGACGACGTGGCCAGGGCCCACGCCTTCTACACGGACGTACTGGGCTTCGAGACCCGGAGTCACGTGGTGCCCGGGGGCGGGTCGCCCTTCGTCACGGTGGGCGCGGCGGGCGGTCACAACGACGTCGAGCTGCTCCTGGAACCGGGCGAGGGCCCCATCGCGGAGCCCTACCGCAAGGCGTTGCACGAGGCGGGGATCCCCTGCATCGTCCTCGGGGTCGACGACGTGCGGGCCGAGCACGACCGGCTCGTCGGCCTGGGGGTGAGATTCGCTCACGGCCCCGAGAAACAGGGCCCGGTGATCACAGCGGTGCTCGATGACACGGTGGGGAACCTGGTGCAACTGATGCAGGACACGCCCGCGACGTAACGACGCCCCCCACCACCCTGACGACCGAGCACCGCTGCGACCACCCGCAACAGACACCCGATCCACCGCGCCGCGCCCGCCTCAGGGCCGCGGCGCGGCGCAAGGCGCGGGAGCACAGCCCGCAGACTGGCGAGCCCACAGCCTCCCGCGCCGAGGCGAAGACCAGGGCCACGTGCCCCGGCCGCTCCACGCCTCAACCCCAGCAGCAAGCACGCCGGTGACGCCATGGCCCAGCCGACCGCGCCGCGAACAGCCTCACCCCCCCGGCAGCGCGCGCGGTAGCTCGGTGCCGCGCAAAGTGCGGGAGCACAGGCCCAGGGCTCCGCCCGCCGCGCTCACCGTCGCGCTTGCCGCGAACACCGGTTCGATGCCCCAGGTGCCGATCGCCGCGCCGACCACGGGGAACGTCATGGGGGCGATGCCCACCGTGAAGAGTGTCGCCACCGAGGTGACGCGGCCCAGGTAGGCGGGCTCGGTGACCGTCTGCAGCAGGGCTCCGATCAGCGCGCCACCGAGGCCGGTGCACAGGCCGACGCAGAGTCCGGCCACCGCCGCGGCGGCGACCGACGGGGCGAAGCCGATCGCGCCCAGCGCGACGGAGCCCGCCACCACTGCCCAGGACTGCACGGCTCCGGCCCGCCCGATGCGCCCCCGCACGGCGAGCAGCAGCGCCGCCGCACCGGCGCCGACGCCGAAGCCCCCCACCGTCCACGCCATACCGGCGGCGCCCCAGCCCCGTTCGTCGGCGAGGAGGACGACGCCGATGTTGGCGGGCCCGGCGAAGCCCAGCTCCATCACCGCCGCCACCAGGAGCAGCGGCGCGAGCACACGGTGTCCGCGGATGTACCGCAGCCCGCCCACGAGCTGGCGCCAGGCGCTCTCGGCCGTCCCCGCCTCCTCGTCCGGGGCGAGCGGCCGGACACGTACCGCCATCAGCAGCACGAGCGACACCGCGAAGAGCACGCCCGCCACACCGAACCCCGCCGCCGGCCCGCCCATCGCCACCGCGAGGCCGCCCAAGGGCGCGGCGGCGACCGTGGCGACGCGTTGCGCGAACCCCCGCATGCCCTGCACCCGGCCGAGTTGCCCCGGTGCGGTGATACGCGTGGGCAGGGCGCCGACGCTCGGCAGGAACAGGGCGTCGACGGCGCCGAAGACCAGGGCGACGAGGACCAGGAGCCAGATCCCGGGAGCGGTCACCAGGAGCAGCACGGTCACGGCGAGGATCACCGCGCAGCGCACCGCGTCGCTCCCGATGACCACCCTGCGGGGCCCGAAGCGGTCGGCGATCACGCCACCGCCGAGCATGAGCACGGCGCGCGGCACGGAGCCCACGGCGAGGACGAGTCCGGCCTGCGCGGGGCTGCCGCTGCGGGCGGCGGCCCAGGACAGCGCCACGAAGTAGACGCTGTCGCCGACCATCGACGCCGTGTAGGCGCTCAGCCAGCGCAGGACGTTGCCGTCACGGTGAGCGGGCTTCTCAGGCCTCTCGGTGGCGGGAGCCGTGCGTATGCCGGTGGTGGTCACGTGGGCAGCCTTCTCAGAGCCGGAAGGGGAAGCTGGCCAGATGCAGCGCGACGTTCTCGCGCCCCTCGGTGTCGCCCGCCGCCTCGGCGGCCTTGCCCTGCTCCTCGTACGTCTTGATCAGGGCGTGGATCTCGGCGTTGAGGCGGGTGAGCTCGGCGGGGTTCAGGCGGGCGAGGAAGTCGGACTGGTCGGCCGCCAGGCGCCACTCCTCGCCCCAGGCCGCCTGCTGGTCGAGGTAGGTCTCGTACTGCTCGTGGCGCTGCGCGATGAGGGTCCGTACGACCGAGGTATGCACGGCGGCGCCCTCGGGGGTGTCCTTGAAGTCTTCGTGGTGGAAGCTCAGGTTGTCCTGCGCGGCCCGCCACCATCGCTCCCGCGCGTCCCCGCTCTGCGCCCCGGCCTCTTCGATGAGGCCGTGCTCGGCGAGCTTGCGCAGGTGGTAGCTGACCAGCGAGACCGCCTCGTCGACCTGGGCTGCGACCTGTGAGGCGGTCGTCGGGCCCGTCACGCGCAGGGTGCCGTAGACCTTCAGCCGCAGAGGGTGCGCGAAGGCCTTCAGTGTGCCGACATCGGTGATCCTGCGGGTTCTGCGGCGGGTCGGAGGCTCCTGCTTGTCGTCCATGCGCCTCACCGTAGGTACGAAAGGAAAGTTGCGCAATATAAATTGCGCAACTTTCCCTTCCCAACTGGGCAAGGCAAAGCCCTGGCCACCCAGTGACCAGGGCTTACGCACAGCGGAAAGCGGCGCGGCTCAGCGCACGGGGTGTCCCGCTCCCCGCAGCGTCTCCTTGACCTCGCCGATCCGCAGATCCCCGAAGTGGAAGACCGAAGCGGCGAGGACCGCGTCCGCGCCCGCCTCGATCGCGGGCGGGAAGTGATCGAGGCGGCCCGCGCCGCCGGACGCGATGACCGGGACGGTGACGTGACGTCGTACCGCCGCGATCATCTCGATGTCGTAGCCGTCCTTCGTGCCGTCCGCGTCCATCGAGTTGAGCAGGATCTCCCCCGCGCCGAGCTCGGCGGCCTGGTGCGCCCACTCGACGGCGTCGATCCCGGCGGACTTGCGGCCGCCGTGAGTCGTCACCTCGAAGCTCCCGGAAGCGGTACGCCTCGCGTCCACCGACAGGACGAGCACCTGGCGGCCGAAACGCTCCGCGATCTCGCGGATCAGCTCCGGGCGGGCGATGGCGGCCGTGTTGACGCCCACCTTGTCCGCGCCGGCCCGCAGCAGCTTGTCGACGTCCTCGGCCGTGCGGACACCGCCGCCCACCGTGAGCGGGATGAAGACCTGCTCGGCGGTGCGGCGGACCACGTCGTACGTCGTCTCGCGGTTGCCTGAGGACGCGGTGATGTCCAGGAAGGTGAGCTCGTCGGCGCCCTCGGCGTCGTACACCTTGGCCATCTCGACGGGGTCGCCCGCGTCGCGCAGGTTCTGGAAGTTGACGCCCTTGACGACACGGCCGTTGTCCACGTCGAGGCAGGGAATCACCCGTACGGAGAGCGTCATTTCCGGTCACCCGCCCTCGGGCCGTAGGCCTCCACCTCGACCTCGACGACCAGACTCGGGTCGATGAAGCCGGAGACGATGAGCATCGACGCGGCGGGGCGGACGTCGTCGAAGAGCTCCTTGTGGGCCCGGCCGACCTCCTCCACGTCGCGTGCGTGGGTCAGGTACATGCGGGTGCGTACGACGTGCTCCCGGCCGAGGCCCAGCTTCTTCAGGGCGTCGAAGGCGACCTGGAAGGCGTTCATGGCCTGCTCGTAGGGGGTCCCGGCGTCTATGACGCCGTCCACCACCGACGTGCAGCCTGACACCATGACGAGGCCGTTGGGCAGCTCGACGGCGCGGGAGTAGCCGATGGCCTCCTCCCACGGTCCGCCGGAGTTCACCCTGCGCACGAGGTACGTCATGACGAGGCCACCGCGGCGAGCGCCTCTTCGAGCGTGAAGGCCTTCGCGTACAGCGCCTTGCCGACGATGGAGCCCTCGACGCCCTGCGGGACGAGCTCGGCGATCGCGCGCAGGTCGTCCAGCGAGGAGACGCCGCCGGAGGCGACGACCGGGCGGTCGGTGGCCGCGCAGACGTTGCGCAGGAGCTCCAGGTTGGGGCCCTGCAGCGTGCCGTCCTTGGCGATGTCCGTCACCACGTAGCGGGCGCAACCCTCGGCGTTCAGGCGCTCCAGGGTCTCGTACAGGTCGCCGCCGTCGCGGGTCCAGCCGCGCCCGCGCAGCGTCGTGCCGCGTACGTCGAGGCCGACCGCGATCTTGTCGCCGTGCGACGCGATGACCTTGGCGACCCAGTCCGGGGTCTCCAGGGCCGCCGTGCCGAGGTTCACGCGCGTGCAGCCGGTGGCGAGCGCGGCTTCCAGGGACGCGTCGTCGCGGATGCCGCCGGAGAGCTCCACCTTGATGTCCATCGCGCCCGCCACCTCGGCGATGAGCGCGCGGTTGTCGCCGGTGCCGAACGCGGCGTCCAGGTCGACGAGGTGCAGCCACTCGGCGCCCGACCGCTGCCAGGAGAGGGCGGCCTCGAGGGGGGAGCCGTAGGAGGTCTCCGATCCGGACTCGCCGTGGACGAGGCGCACGGCCTGGCCGTCGCGGACGTCGACGGCGGGAAGGAGTTCGAGCTTGCTCACAGAGATCCCTGACATTCCTAGAGGGTTCCGATCCAGTTGGTGAGGAGCTGGGCGCCGGCGTCGCCGGACTTCTCGGGGTGGAACTGGGTGGCCCACAGCGCGCCGTTCTCGACGGCGGCCACGAAGGGCTCGCCGTGCGTGGTCCAGGCGACCTTGGGCGCACGGAAGGCGGGGTTCCCGGCCTCGAAGTCCCAGTGGTGCACGGCGTACGAGTGCACGAAGTAGAAGCGGGCTTCGGCGTCGAGGCCCGCGAACAGCTCGGAGTCGTCCGCGGCCTTGACCGTGTTCCAGCCCATGTGCGGGACGATGTCGGCCTTGAGCGGCTCGACGGTGCCGGGCCATTCGTCCAGACCCTCGGCCTCCACGTCGTGCTCGATGCCGCGCGCGAAGAGGATCTGCATGCCGACGCAGATGCCCATCACCGGGCGGCCGCCCGCGAGCCTGCGGCCCACGATCCAGTCGCCGCGCGCTTCCTTGAGCCCCTGCATGCAGGCGGCGAAGGCGCCGACGCCGGGGACGAGGAGGCCGTCGGCGTTCATGGCCTTGTCGTAGTCACGGGTGATCTCGACGTCCGCGCCGGCCCGCGCGAGGGCGCGCTCGGCGGAACGGACGTTCCCGAAGCCGTAGTCGAAGACGACGACCTTCTTGCGGGGATTCTGGGGAGTGCTCATGTCGCGTCCGCCCCTCAGTTCCAGTAGTCGAGCCGCATGATCCCCGCCGCCAGGCACATCACCGCGGCGATGGAGAGCAGCGTGATCAGACCTTTGGGCATCCCCTGCTTGACGAAGGAGATGATGCCGCCGATCAGGAAGAGACCGACGACGATCAGGATGGTGTTCAGACCGGTCATGGCTTTACAGCGCGCCCTTCGTGGAGGGGAGGATTCCGGCGGCGCGCGGGTCACGCTCGGACGCGTAACGCAGCGCGCGGGCCAGGGCCTTGAACTGGCACTCCACGATGTGGTGGGCGTTGCGGCCGTACGGCACGTGCACGTGCAGGGCGATCTGGGCCTGCGCGACGAAGGACTCCAGGATGTGCCGGGTCATCGTCGTGTCGTACGTGCCGATCATCGGCGCCATGGTCTCGGGCTCGGTGTGCACGAGGTAGGGGCGGCCGCTCAGGTCGACGGTCACCTGGGCGAGCGACTCGTCGAGCGGGACCGTGCAGTTGCCGAAGCGGTAGATGCCCACCTTGTCGCCGAGCGCCTGCTTGAAGGCGGCGCCGAGCGCGAGGGCGGTGTCCTCGATGGTGTGGTGCGTGTCGATGTGCAGGTCGCCCTCGGTCTTGACCGTGAGGTCGAAGAGGCCGTGGCGGCCGAGCTGGTCGAGCATGTGGTCGTAGAAACCGACACCCGTCGAGACGTCGACCTTGCCGGTGCCGTCGAGATCGATCTCGACGAGGACCGACGTCTCTTTCGTGGTCCGTTCCGTTCTTCCGACACGGCGATCGCGAGTCATGCCTGCTGCTCCTTCTTGAGTTCGCGTACCGCATCGAGGAACGCGTCGTTCTCTTCCGGGGTTCCTGCGGAGACCCGCAGCCATCCCGGCACTCCGTTGTCCCGGACCAGGACGCCCCGGTCGAGGATCCGCTGCCAGACCGCGTGGGCGGCTCCTTCGCCCTCGAACCGCCCGAACTGGACGAAGTTGGCGTCGGAGTCGGTCACTTCGTAGCCGATCGCACGCAGCTCGCTCACCAGCCGGTCGCGCTCCCGCTTCAGCTGCTCGACGTACTTCAGGAGCGTGTCGGTGTGCTCCAGGGCGGCCAGCGCGGTGGCCTGCGTGACGGCCGACAAGTGATACGGCAGGCGCACGAGCTGTACGGCGTCGACGACCGCGGGGTCGGCGGCGAGGTAGCCCAGGCGCAGTCCCGCCGCGCCGAAGGCCTTCGACATGGTGCGGGACACGACGAGATTCGGCCGCCCCGCGAGCAGCGGGAGCAGCGAGTCGCCGTGGCTGAACTCGACGTACGCCTCGTCGATCACCACCATCGAGGGCCCCGCGGCCTGCGCGGCTTCGTAGAGCGCGAGGACCGTTTCGGCCGAGACGGCGTTGCCCGTGGGGTTGTTGGGCGTGGTGATGAAGACGACGTCGGGCTGGTTCTCGGCGATGGCCTTCGTCGCCGCTTCGACGTCGATCGTGAAGTCGTCGCCGCGGGGGCCTGAGATCCAGCCCGTGCCGGTGCCGCGCGCGATGAGGCCGTGCATCGAGTACGAGGGCTCGAAGCCGATGGCGGTACGGCCGGGCCCGCCGAAGGTCTGCAGCAGCTGCTGGATGACTTCGTTCGAGCCGTTGGCCGCCCAGACATGGGCGAGGGTGACCTCGTGGCCGCCGGTCTCAGTGAGGTAGCGCGCGAGCTCGGTGCGCAGCTCGACCGCGTCGCGGTCGGGGTAGCGGTTGAGGTCGCGTGCCGCCTCGCGGACGCGCTCGGCGATGCGCTCGACGAGCGGCTCGGGGAGCGGGTACGGGTTCTCGTTCGTGTTCAGACGTACGGGTACGTCGAGCTGCGGGGCGCCGTAGGGGGACTTCCCGCGCAGTTCGTCGCGTACGGGAAGGTCGTCGATCCTGGTCACTTGCTCTCCGGCACCTTCCATCCGAACCTCGCCTTGATCGCCGCACCGTGCGCGGGCAGATCCTCGGCCTCGGCGAGCGTCACCACGTGCTGGGCGACATCGGCGAGCGCGTCGCGCGTGTAGTCGACGATGTGGATGCCGCGCAGGAACGACTGGACGCTGAGCCCCGAGGAGTGGCAGGCACAGCCGCCGGTCGGCAGGACGTGGTTGGAGCCCGCGCAGTAGTCGCCGAGCGAGACGGGGGCCCAGGGGCCCACGAAGATCGCGCCGGCGTTCTTCACGCGGTCCGCGACGGCGGCGGCGTCCGCGGTCTGGATCTCCAGGTGCTCGGCGCCGTACGCGTCGACGACCCGCAGGCCCTCGTCCACGCCGTCGACCAGCACGATCGCGGACTGCCTGCCCGCCAGGGCGGGGACGATCCGGTCCTCGACGTGCTTGGTCGCCGCGACCTGCGGCTGAAGCTCCTTGGCGACCGCGTCGGCCAGGGCCACGGAGTCGGTGACCAGGACGGCGGCGGCGAGCGGGTCGTGCTCGGCCTGGCTGATCAGGTCGGAGGCGACGTGCACGGCGTCGGCCGTGTCGTCGGCGAGGACCGCGATCTCGGTCGGTCCGGCCTCGGTGTCGATGCCGATGCGCCCGGTGAAGTAGCGCTTGGCGGCGGCGACCCAGATGTTGCCGGGTCCGGTGACCATGTTGGCCGGGGCGCAGGTCTCGGTGCCGTACGCGAACATCGCGACGGCCTGGGCGCCGCCCACGGCGTACACCTCGTCGATGCCGAGGAGCGCGCAGGCGGCGAGGATCGTCGGGTGCGGAAGGCCGTCAAAGTCCTTCTGCGGCGGGGACGCGAGCGCCATCGACTCGACGCCCGCCTCCTGTGCCGGGACCGCGTTCATGATCACGGACGACGGGTAGACGGAACGGCCGCCCGGGGCGTAGAGCCCGACGCGCTCGACCGGAACCCACTTCTCGGTGACCGAGCCGCCGGGCACGACCTGGGTGGTGTGCGGGGCGCGGCGCTGCTCGCGGTGGACGATGCGGGCGCGGCGGATCGACTCCTCGAGCGCCTCGCGCACGAGCGGGTCGAGGCCGGCCAGGGCCTCGGCGATGGCGGTCGCGGGGACACGGACCTGCGCGAGGCGTACCCCGTCGAACTTCTCCGCGTATTCGATCAGCGCCGCGTCGCCACGATGATGCACGTCCTTGCAGATGGGCCGCACCTTCTCCAGGGCGGTCGCGACGTCGAAGTCGGCACGGGGCAGCAGGGCGCGCAGGGCGGGGCCCTCGGGGAGGGCGTCACCGCGCAGATCGATTCGGGAGATCACATGGCCAATTCTCTCAGACCCTGAATCCCGGGCCGAACGCCGTATCACTGGCTGATATGGACCCGCCCGTAACCCACCACCGCCCTGCCTGAAGCGCTTCGCGCCGCCCCTCGCTTTTCGGGAGGCGACGTTCACCACTAGCGTTCAGCCCGTCACAGAGCGGGCATGAACAGGTGTACGAAGCCATGACATCGCAGCAGTACGGGGAGGACAACAGCAGTGGTCGACGACACCGGCACCGGTGATCCGCCGGACGGGCTGACCGCCGCCGAGATCGGCATGTGGCAGGCCTTCCGCAACGGCAGCGTCTACGACCTCCGGTCGGGGGACGCGATGGCGGACGATCCGCACGGCGGCCACCCCTGGGGTCCGGAGCGCAGCGTGCGCGCGCGCATCGTGTGCTGGCTACTGCTCGACGGGCCGCCCGCGCTCTCTGGCCGGGTCTCGTCACTGAAGCTCTCGGGCCTCCAGATCACGGACGTACTCGATCTGGCGGGCGGCGAGATCGTGCCGTACGCGGAGCTGAAGCACTGCCGCTTCGAGAAGGAAATACTGCTCCCCGAGGCCAAATTCACCACGTTGCGCCTCGTCAACTGCTCGATCCCGCGCGTGGAGGCGGCCCGCCTGCACACGGAGGGCGACCTGCATCTGCCGCGCTGCCGGATCCACAACGGCATGCGGCTCACGGACGCCCAGATCGGCACCGACCTGCTGATCAACCAGGCCGTGATCTACCGCGACCGGCGGGGCAACTCGATCATGGGCGACGGACTCTCGGTCGGGCAGGACCTCCAGGCCGAGATGATGGAGTCGCACGGCCAGCTGAGCCTGCGCGGCGCGAAGGTCGGCGTCTCCTTCAGCCTGCGCGGCAGCAAGCTCGCCAATCCGTACGGCCAGCGGGCGCTCAACGCCCCGCAGATGACCGTGGAACGCACGCTGTACATGACCCCCGCCGCGCTCGGCGATCCCCCCATGACCAGCGGCACCACTCCCCCGCGCGGCACCCGCGTCCAGCGCTTCGAGTGCCAGGGCGGCATCCGGCTCGACGACGGGCGCTTCGGGGACGCCGTCGACCTGGCTCAGGCGCGCTTCACCCTGGAGAACGACCAGGAGGTCTCGCTGCGCCGCGTCCAGACCCCCGAGCTGCGCTTCCTCGGCGAGGCCCCGCAGCGCGGCAAGGTCATTCTGTCCGGCGCCAAGGTCGTCACCCTGATCGACAAGTCGACCAGCTGGCCCGGCCCAGGCGGCCTCCAGATGGGCGGCTTCAGCTACGAGAGCCTCGTCCCGCAGGGCAGCTTCCCGCTCTCCCGGCGGCTGAGCTGGGTGGCGGCCGCGACCGCCGAGTACAACCCCGAGCCGTACGAGAAGCTGGCCGCCGTCCTGCGCAACGGCGGCGAGGACGCCGATGCCCGCGAAGTCCTGCTCGCCAAGCAGCGCAGACGCCGCGAGACCCTGCCGCTCGCGGCGAAGCTCTGGGGCTTCGCCCAGGACTGGACGGTGGCCTACGGCTACCGGCCGGGCCGCGCCGCCCTCTGGATGGCGGTGCTCTGGGCGGTGAGCGCGGTGGCCTTCTCCCGCGCCGACCACCCGGCGATCAAACCGGGCGAGCATCCGAACTGGAACCCCGCCCTCTTCTCCCTCGACCTGCTGCTCCCGGTCATCAACCTCGGCCAGGACAGCTACTGGCAGCTTCGTGGCGGCTGGCAGTGGTTCGCGGCCATCCTGATCCTGCTCGGCTGGGTGCTCGCGACGACGGTCGCGGCGGGGGCGACGAGGCTGCTGCGGAGGAACTGAGTGTCGCTGGCGGGGCCCCTTGAGCCTACCGAGCCCACCGGAAGCCCACCGAGAAGCAGAGATTTTACTTGCCCTTGACCACGTGTCAGGCAACCGAACGACCGATGCGAAAGCGTCACCGGCCGCCCCCTGGCACTGCCTCGACCTGCGGATTTCAATACCCACACGATGGCATTTCTGCGCGCCCTGATCCGCACCGCACGCATGGTCAGGAACACCCCGCTCCTCGCCGCCGGTCTGACCCCCGACGACGAGGTGCTCCTCGACGCGCCCGACGACCGGCTCGGCCCCGCGCTGGTCGCCGCGGGCCGCGGCGACTACGGCCCCGCCGCCAAGCTGCTCGCCATGACGCGCGAGGGCAACGAATGGGAGAACCGCGACCGCTACACGACGCGTCTGGCCGCCTTCGCCCGCTCCCGCTCCGAGTGGTTCGACGACTGGCAGGCCGCCGCGCCGCACGACCCGGACGCGCTGCTGGTCAGGGCCGAGCTCGCGGTCGTCCGCGGCTGGGAGTCGCCCGCCCGCGCCGAGCTCCTTCGCGAGACGGCGCCCCTGATCACCGCTGCCGCCGAGGCGGACCCGCGCGACCCCGTGCCGTGGCGGATCGCCCTGGACCACGCGCGCGGCACCCATGCCCCGCACTCGGTCTTCGACGCGCTCCGGGCCGAGGCGGTGCACCGCTCCTCGCACCACTACGGCTGCCACGCCTCGGCGCTCCAGTACCTCTCGGCGTCCTGGTACGGCTCCCACCGCGAGTGCTTCGACTTCGCCGAGCAGGCCGCCCGGGACGCGCTGCCCGGCTCGCTGATCCAGGCCCTGCCCGCGCGGGCGGCGTACGCGTACCTCACCAGCGCTTCGGGGAGCGTGCCGCGCGAGCGTCTGGACGCCGCGGCCGACCTCGGGATCGCCCTGTCCCGGGAGTACGAGGCCGGGGACCCGTGGCCCGCGGAGGTCCGCAACGTCCTCGCGTTCGTCCTCGTACGCCTGGAGCGGTGGAGCGACGCCCTCGAACAAATGCGTCTCATCGGGCCCTGTGCGACCTCCTTCCCCTGGGACCGCATGTCCGACGATCCGCTCGGCCAGTTCCTGGAGCTGCGCGACGGCGTACGCATCGAGGTGGCCTCCGGGACCCCGCTGCGCACCGGTGGCGGACGTGCGGGCGCCAAAGACCATTAGGCTTGCAGCTCGTGACCACCGTCCGGCTTCCGCTCTTCCCGCTCAACTCGGTGCTGTTCCCGGGACTCGTGCTCCCGTTGAACGTGTTCGAGGAGCGCTATCGCGCCATGATGCGCGACCTGCTCAAGACTCCCGAGGAGGAACAGCGCCTGTTCGCGGTCGTCGCGATCCGCGACGGCCTCGAGGTGGCGCCGAGCGCCCCGGGGCTCCCGGACCCCACCGCGCAGCCCGAGCAGGGCCCGACCGCCGGCTTCGGCGACGACCCGCTCAAGGCCTTCCACGCGGTGGGCTGCATCGCGGACGCGGCGACGATCAGGGAGCGCGCCGACGGCGGCTTCGAGGTGCTCGCCACCGGCACCACCCGCGTACGCCTGCATTCCGTGGACGCATCGGGCGCCTTCCTGACCGCGGAGGTCGAGGAGCTGCCCGAGGAGCCGGGCGAGGAGGCGGGCGCGCTTGCCGAGGGCGTCCTGCGGGCCTTCCGCGCCTACCAGAAGCGTCTTGCCGGGGCGCGTGAGCGGTCCCTTTCCACGGGCGCGGAACTGCCGGACGACCCGTCCGTGGTGTCGTATCTGGTCGCGGCCGCCGCCGTCCTCGACACCCCCACGAAGCAGCGGCTCCTGGAGGCGCCCGACACGGCGTCGCGCCTGCACGACGAGCTGAAAGTCCTTCGCGCCGAGACCGCGATCATCCGTAACCTGCCGTCGTTGCCCGCGACGGACCTCACGCGCGGCACCACCAGTCTCAACTGACGTAAGGCGGGAGCGCTTTGGCGAAGAAGCAGAAGAAACAGCAGTCGGGCGGCGGCACCCCGGCGACGGTGGCCCTCACCGCGGCGGGCGCCGACCACACCGTCCACGCCTACGAGCACGACCCCGCGCACCCCTCGTACGGCGAGGAGGCGGCGCAGGCCATGGGCGTCTCCCCCGACCGGGTCTTCAAGACCCTGGTAGCGGAGGTGGACGGCGAGCTGACGGTGGCCGTGGTCCCGGTGGCGGGCAGCTTGAACCTCAAGGCCCTGGCCACGGCGGTCTCCGGCAAGCGCGCGGTGATGGCGGACCCCGCGGCCGCCGAACGCACCACGGGGTACGTACGGGGCGGCATCTCGCCGCTGGGCCAGCGCAAGAAGCTCCGCACGGTCCTGGACGACTCGGCATCCTCGCACGCCACGATCTGCGTCTCGGCGGGCCGCCGGGGCCTGGAAGTGGAACTGGCCCCCGGTGACCTGGCGCGCCTCACGGGCGCGGTACTGGCCCCGATCGGGCGTGAATAGGCTCTCGACGGGGGCCGCGAGTTCGACTAGTACCACCCTCATGTCGAAGAAGACGCGCAAGAGGAAGTGGCGGGTGCGCAAGGGCAAGGCGAACCACGGAAGGCGCCCCGCCTGACGTCACCAGGATCCCGGCCGGCAACCAGGGCGGTCTCACGCCCCGGCCGAGTCCGAGCCGCCCTCTGTCCGCCCGGGGTCCCCGTGGGGCAGGGGGTACGGCTCGGGGTCCCGCGGCCCGAAGAGCCCGGTAAGACCCAGGTGCACGAGCAGCGCGGCCACGGGCCAGGCGAGCAGCGCGCCCTTGGCCTTGAGCTCCATGGGGGCGTCGAACGCCACGCCCTTGCCCACGGACTTCGCGTGGGCGACTACATCCGTCTCGGGCCCGAGGAAGATCCCCAGCCGCCAGGCGAGCACGCCCCCCAGCAGGCTCCCGGCCGTCAGCCCGACGACCAGCGGAATGCCGCCCCGCCTGCGCAGCAGGAAGACCACGGCGCCGCTCACCGCGCCGAACGCGAGCGCGAGCAGAGTGAACGTTCCGTCGACCCCGATCGCCTGCTCCCCCTCGGTGTCCTTCAGGTACACCGTGTCGCTGTCGGCGATCAACGGCACGCGGGGCGCGAGCCACAGCCACAGCAGCCCGAGCAGGACGCCACACACGGCCACCACGATCGCGATCACCGCCGCTTGCCGCACTTCGGTCTTCATGTCGGGCCCGTCCTCCTCGTCCGTCGGCGGGAGAACGGCTCCGGACGGCTGAGCGGCTTGCTGCCAGGGGTCGTGCGGGGGCCGGTCGTGGGGCGGCTGGGAGGGCGTCAGCGGTGCAGTCACCCACACATGGTGCCAGTACTGCCTGAGGACCGCTTCACCACTGCCTGAGGACGGCTTCGTCGCACGGCAACGACCGCGTCAGCGCACGGCCGCACGGCGGTAGGCCCAGGTGGCGATCGCGAGCGAGGCGACGCCGACCCCCGCGCAGACCGCGAGATCGAGGACGACGATCGCCCAGTCCGGGTGCGGCCCGAAGGTATGGGCGAACGCCTCGACTCCGTACGTCGAGGGCAGCAGGTCACGCGCGTACTGCAGGAACTCAGGCATCCGCTCGGCCGGGAGCACACCGAGGAGCAGCGCCGCCGACATGCCCAACTGGCCGAGCAGTGTGGCCAGTTCGGGGCGGGGTGCGAGCAGGCCGAGGGCGGCACCGAGTCCGGCGAGCGCGGCACCGGCCAGCGGGATCACCGCGGCGAGCACCCAGAGGTTCGCCATCGGCAGCCCGAACAGAGCGCACCCGACGACCGCGGTGACGAGTGTGCCCGGCACGGTGAACGAGGCGTAGGCCGCCGCGGCCCCGAGGACCACCGCGGCGGGCGGCACGGGCAGCGTGGCGTAGTGGTCGAGCCCTCCGTCGGACCGTAGCTGCCCGAAGTACTGCGCGAGCAGGTTGAGCGCGACGAACGCCACGACGAGCACGGAGGACCCGGCGACGACGGCGCGCGCCTCACCGCCCCCGTCGACGACGCCCCGCATGAGGATCATGATCCCGACGGACTGGAAGGTGGCCACGAAGAGCAGCGGGATGCGCGCGACGCGCGCCCGGGACAGCTGCGCCCGGTAGACGGCCGCGAGCGCGGGAAACAGCCGCGCCCGGGGCCCCAGGGGCTCGGCGGCCTCGGCCTGCCACTCACGGTCGTCGGCCCGTACGGCCGCTTCCAGGGGAACGGCACTCACCGAACGGTCCTCCTGCTGTCGCTGTTCATCCGCCCGGTGAAGCTCACGCCTTCACCAGCCCTTCCCCGTTCCCGCCCAGGGCGAGATACACGTCCTCCAAGCTCGGTGTGGCCAAGGTGAAGTCGTCCAGCGCGGCGAAGGCGGCACCGCCGGTGACCGCCGCGACGGCCGCCCGTGCCTCGTCGGGGGCGAGCCGCAGGGACCAGCGCCGGCCGGACTCCACCGCGGACGAGCGCAGCGCGGCCACCTCGGGGACGTCGAGCGGCGCCCGCTCCCGCCAGACGAGCTCGACGCGCACCTCGCCCGCGACCTGTTCCTTCAGCCCCACCGGGGTGTCGCAGGCGATGACCTTGCCGTGGTCGAGCACGGCGACGCGATCCAGGACGGTCTCGGCCTCGATGACGTTGTGGGTGACGAGCACCACCGTCGCGCCGTGCTCGGCCCTGCGCCGGTCGACCGCGCCCCAGACGGCGCGGCGCGCGATGGGGTCCATGCCGGTCGTCGGCTCGTCGAGGACGAGGAGCGGCCGCTCCCCCACCAGGGCGGTGGCGAAGCAGGCGAGCCTGCGCTGCCCGCCGGAAAGCTTCTTCAGGGGGCGCGACGCGAGGCCGGTGAGCGCGAGTTCTTCGAGTACGCCGTCCCGCTCGGCCCGCGCCGAGCGCACGTCGAGGCCGCGCAGCCGTGCGGTCGTCTCGACGGCTAGCGAGACCGTCAGCTCGTCGAGCGCGGTGGACTCCTGTCCCAGGTACGCGAGGATCCGCGCGGCCCGCTGGGGGTGGCGCAGGATGTCGTGCCCGAGGATCTCGACGCTTCCGCTGTCGGGCCGCATCAGGCCGGTCAGCTGACGTACGAGGGTGGACTTGCCGGCGCCGTTGGGTCCGAGAAGGCCGAAGATCTCGCCGCGCCTGACCTCCAGGCTGACGTTGTCGCTGGCGCGCACCTCGGGTGTCGCGGGCTTGCCGCGCCTGCCGCGGGCGGCGGGATACGTCTTGACGAGGTCGCGCACCGCGCAGACGACATCACTGCCGTGACCCTGTCGGAGTCCCTGTCGGACTGCCTGTGCCGAGCGCGTACTCACGAAGGACGAGGGTACGGGGTCCCGTGGCCGGTACGACGCCCGGGGCGCCCCGTACGCCCCGTATCAGTCATCTGCGGTGGTGTTCCGTCACTCGTTCGCGTGCCCGTTCGGTCACTCGCCGGAGCGGTCGCCCACCGGTGCGTGCTCCACCGCCGTGTGGACGTCGATCTCGCGCCAGAAGCCCGCCCTGATCGCGTACCGGTCGTGTTCGTCGATCTGGTCGTCCTTGTGCGCGAGCAGGCCGAAGCGGGCCGCGTACCGCAGGAGCTCGCCGTCTACGCGGTGCGGGATGCGCGGGTACATCGTCGAGAGTTTCTGCAGGTTGTGCTGTTCCGGCAGGCGGGCCATCCAGCGGCGCGCGAACACCTGCCCGACCTCGAAGGGGTCGCCGCCGACGGTGGTGATGTCCTCCTCGCGGTCCGCCCAGCGCTGCTCGGCCGTCGTCAGCTGGGCGAGTGTCGGCAGGGCGGCGGCCTCCGGGCTCTCCGCGGCGCCGCCGGGGCGCTCGACCCAGCCCTTGTCGGAGGACCAGCGCAGTGTGGCGTTGGTGGGGTGCTGTGCGGCCTGGGTACCGGGGCCGCGCAGGGCGGCCAGGTCCTTGGGGGTGGGCACGCCCTTGCCCGGCGGGATGTGGTGGGCGCCGCCGCTGTCGCCGTTGGCCCCGGCTTCGGGGTGCCGGCCGTCCTGGGCGTGCTGCCCGTCATGGCCGTGCCGGCCGACTCCGGCGGCCTCGTCGGCGGCCCGCTGGGCGCTGGCCGCGAGCGCGGACTCCGGCAGGGGGGCGGAGAGGATGGCGGCGATCTCGGGGCGCGGGGCGGGAGAGGGCGCGCAGACGCCGGTGAGCTCCTTGGGGCGTACGGCCTTGGTGATCCAGGCCCGGTCCAGGACGCGCCGCTCGTCGGCCTCGGCCACGAGGTCCTCGGACTGGTTGTAGTCGCCGTCGGCGGCCTGGACGGCCCACAGGTGGACGGCGACGCCGTGTTCCTTGGCGGCCATCATGCCCGGCAGCAGGTCCCCGTCGCCGGTGACGAGCACGATGTCCGAGCAGGCGCGGTTGCGGGCCAGCTCGGTCAGCTCGGCATGCATGGCGGCGTCGACGCCCTTCTGGGCCCACCGTCCGTCGCTGCGGGTCAGGGCGCCGAGCCGCACCGTCACGCGGGGCATCACGCGCAGCCTGCGGTGCTCGGGCTGCGGTACGCGGTCGGGGGCTCCGTCGAACCAGTAGATCCGGAGCAGGGGGCGCTCGGTGTCGGATTCGGCGCGCTCACGGATGCCCTGGATCAGGGCGGTGTGATCGACGGTGATCCGGGACCGGGACGGCTCGCCCGCGAGGAGACTCGCGGCGGCACCCAGCAGATACCCGGCGTCCACCAGGACGATGCAGCGGTCCACGCGATCCACCCTCTTTCCCTGGAGATTCCCTGGAAGTAATGGTTCGGGTTTCCTTCGAGTCTGCCCGACCCTGGGGAGGTTAACGGCCGGAACTCGATCTTCGGCGTGGCGTATCTCGGCTTCCCTCTCCGACAGGGCTTATTACGCACGGTAATTCTCTGAAATGCGCAGGTTGTCGCCATATGTGAATCTGGTCGCGTCCTGGCCCCCAGATCCCCCTCAGGAGGAAGATCACCATGGCCAAGAACAAGAACCGTAAGCAGGGTGGCGACCAGAACCGCGCTTCGGCCGCGGAGCAGGCCCAGGAGCAGGCCAAGTCGTCCGCGGACCATGCCGAGCAGCGCGTGCAGTCCAACGTGCAGGCACAGGGCAGCCCGGCCGAGGTCGCGCGCAAGCACCAGCGCCGCTTCGGCCACAACTGACGCCACACAGGCGGATAAGCGTGAAGGGGCGCACCCCGGAATTCCGGGTGCGCCCCTTTCTTGTGCTTCTCCAGTGCCTGACGGAGTGACCTACCCGGCCAGGCAGGACGGGCCGAGCAGTACCTTCAGGTCACCGAAAAGGGCGGGATCCGGTTGTACGCGGTGACGGTCGAGGCGCAGCACCGTCGTCTTCTGGGACCCCTGGAGCTTGATCCGCACCTCGCTGTTGCCGCGGTGGTGGCTGAGGATCTCGCCGAGGCGGCTGACCATCGGCGGGGTCACCTTCACCGTCGGGATGGTGATCAGGACGGGCGCGTTGGTGCCCGCGTTCGACAGGTCGGGGACCTGGAGCTCCATCGCGACCAGGCGCGGCACGTCCTCGCGCTTGTCGAGGCGGCCCTTGACGAACACCACGGCGTCCTCGACGAGTTGCGTCGACACCAGCTGGTACGTCGCCGGGAAGAACATGCACTCGATGGAGCCCGCGAGGTCCTCGACGGTCGCGATCGCCCAGGCGTTGCCCTGCTTGGTCATCTTGCGCTGGAGGCCGGAGATGATGCCGCCGATGGTGACGATCGAGCCGTCCGAGTAGTCCCCGCCGGTGAGTTGTCCGATGCCCGCGTCGGCCTTGTCGGACAGGACGTGTTCCAGGCCGAACAGGGGGTGGTCGGAGACGTACAGACCGAGCATCTCCCGCTCCTGGGCGAGCAGGTACGTCTTCTCCCACTCGTCGGTGGAGAACTCCACGTCGAGCCCGAAGCCCGGCTCGTCCCCGCCGGACTCGTCGCCCATCCCACCGAAGAGGTCGAACTGCCCTTCCGCCTCCTTGCGCTTGACCTGCACCACGTTGTCGATCATGGGTTCGTACTGCGCGGTCAGGCCCTTGCGGGTGTGCCCCATGGTGTCGAAGGCGCCCGCCTTGATCAGTGACTCCGTGGTCCGCTTGTTGCAGGCGGCGGCCTCGACCTTGTCGAGGTAGTCGGGGAAGGAGGCGAACTTCCCCTTGGCCTTGCGGGAGCGGACGATCGACTCGACCACGTTCGTGCCGACGTTGCGGACGGCCTCCAGGCCGAAGAGGATCACGTCGTCGCCCTGGGCGGCGAAGTTGTGCACGGACTCGTTCACGTTGGGCGGCAGGACCTTGATGCCCATGCGCCGGCACTCGTTCAGGTAGATGGCCGACTTGTCCTTGTCGTCCTTCACCGAGGTGAGCAGCGCGGCCATGTACTCGGCGGGGTAGTTCGCCTTGAGATAGGCCGTCCAGTACGTGACGAGGCCGTACGCGGAGGAGTGCGCCTTGTTGAACGCGTATCCGGCGAAGGGGACCAGGACGTCCCACAGGGCCTGGATCGCGGCGTCCGAGTAGCCGTTCTTCTTCGCTCCCTCCTGGAAGAGGACGAAGTTCTTCGCCAGCTCGTCGGGCTTCTTCTTGCCCATCACGCGGCGCAGGATGTCGGCTTCGCCGAGGGAGTAGCCGGCGATGATCTGCGCGGCCTTCTGCACCTGCTCCTGGTACACGATGAGGCCGTAGGTCAGACCGAGCGTCTCCTTCAGGGGCTCTTCGAGCTCCGGGTGGATCGGCGTGATCTCCTGGCGGCCGTTCTTGCGCTCCGCGTAGTTGATGTGCGAGTTCATGCCCATCGGGCCCGGTCGGTACAGGGCCGATACGGCGGAGATGTCCTCGAAGTTGTCGGGCTGCATCTGGCGAAGCAGCGAACGCATCGGGCCGCCGTCGAACTGGAAGACGCCGAGCGTGTCACCGCGGCAGAGCAGTTCGAACGTCTTCGGGTCGTCCAGCGGGAGCGAGAGCATCTCCAGGTCGATGCCCTTGTCGTTGCGCACCATCTTGACGGCGTCGTCCATGATGGTCAGGTTTCGCAGACCCAGGAAGTCCATCTTGAGCAGGCCGAGCGCCTCGCACTGGGGGTAGTCCCACTGCGTGATCGTCACGCCGTCCGTGTGCCGCACCCAGATCGGCGCGTGGTCCACGATCGGCTCGCTGGACATGATCACGCCGGCCGCGTGCACGCCCATCTGCCGGACCAGGCCCTCCACACCCTTGGCGGTGTCGATGACCTTCTTCACGTCCGGCTCGTTCTCGTACATCGCCCGGATCTCGCCCGCCTCGCTGTAGCGCGGGTGCTTGGGGTCGGTGATGCCGGAGAGGTCGATGCCCTTGCCCAGGACGTCGGCGGGCATCGCCTTGGTGAGGCGGTCACCCATCGCGTACGGATATCCGAGCACGCGCGCGGAGTCCTTGATGGCGTTCTTCGCCTTGATCTTGCCGTACGTGCCGATCATGGCGACCTTGTCGGCGCCGTACTTCTCCGTCACGTACCGGATCACCTCGACGCGCCTGCGCTCGTCGAAGTCGATGTCGACATCGGGCATGGACACGCGCTCGGGGTTGAGGAACCGCTCGAAGATCAGGCCGTGCGTGATGGGGTCGAGGTCGGTGATGCCCATGGCGTACGCGACGATCGAGCCGGCCGCGGAGCCACGGCCGGGGCCCACCGCGATGCCGTTGTTCTTGGCCCACATGATGAAGTCGGCGACCACGAGGAAGTACCCCGGGAACCCCATCTGGATGATGATGTCCATCTCGTACTCGGCCTGCTGCTGCCGGTCCTCGGGGACACCGCCCGGATAGCGGCGCTCCATGCCGCGGCGGACCTCCTCCTGGAACCAGGTGACCTCGGTGAAGCCCTCCGGGATGTCGAACTTCGGCATGAGGTCGCGCTTCTCGAACATGCCGGTGGTGTCGATCTGCTCGGCCACCAGGAGCGTGTTGCGGCAGCCCTCCTGCCAGGCGTCCGAGGAGTCGATGGCGTACATCTCGTCCGTCGACTTCAGGTAGTAGCCGGTGCCGTCGAAGCGGAAGCGGTCGGGGTCCGAGAGGTTCTTGCCGGTCTGGATGCAGAGCAGGGCGTCGTGCGCGACGGACTCGTGCGCGTACGTGTAGTGCGAGTCGTTCGTCACCAGGGGCGGGATGCCGAGCTTCTTGCCGACCCGGAGCAGGTCGTCACGGACCCGGCGCTCGATGTCGATGCCGTGGTCCATCAGCTCCAGGAAGTACCGGTCCTTGCCAAAGATGTCCTGGTACTCGGCGGCGGCCTTCACCGCCTCGTCGAACTGCCCGAGGCGCAGGCGGGTCTGGAGCTCTCCCGAGGGGCAGCCGGTGGAGGCGATCAGGCCCTCCGACCACTGGGAGATCGTCTCCTTGTCCATGCGCGGCCACTTCTGCAGCCAGCCCTCGGCGTACGCGTCCGAGGACAGCCGGAAGAGATTGTGCAGACCGGTGTTGTTCGCCGCCCAGATCGTCTTGTGGGTGTAACCACCCGAACCGGACACGTCGTCACGCTTCTGGTGCGGCTGGCCCCACTTGATCTTCCGCTTGTTGCGGCGGGATTCGGGCGCCACGTACGCCTCGATGCCGATGATCGGCGTCACGCCCGCCTTCTGCGCCGAGTGGAAGAAGTCGTACGCCCCGTGGAGGTTGCCGTGGTCGGACATGGCGACGTGCGTCATGCCCATCTCATTACAGGCGTCGAACATGTCCTTGAGCCGCGCGGCACCGTCCAGCAGCGAGTACTGGGTGTGGACGTGGAGGTGCGTAAAGGGCGGCTTGGTCACGGCGGGAGGCCTCCGGAGAACTATCGGTGACAGGCTGCGGGCAGTCTGGGGGGACAGCGGGGAAGTCTAATCCGCGGCGCTGACAACCGCCGGGCACTCGGGGGTACCGTCGTGCGTTGGACTGGTCGGAGCACCTGTCCAAAATGTCATGCACCACCTGGCACCACCTGTTACCTGGAGGCACCCCGCGATGTCGGAACCGCAGCCCACCGCTGAGCAGCGCGGCGAGCAGATCCTCTCCGTCTTCGACACCGCGTTCGGCGAGCTGCTTGCCGCGGACCCCGCCGCGTTCCGGGTGAAGTTCAGGAAGATGGCCGGTTCCGCCTTCGCGTTCTACCGCGGCACGGCCTGCCTCTTCTACGGGGACCTGGAGCGCGAGCAGCACGGCGGTCCTTACCTGGACGAGCGCACGGGCCGGGTGTGGATCCACGGCGACCTGCACGCGGAGAACTTCGGCACGTACATGGACGCCCAGGGCCGCCTGATCTTCAACGTGAACGACTTCGACGAGGCGTACGTCGGCCCCTTCACCTGGGACCTGAAGCGCTTTGCGGCCTCCGTCGCCCTGATCGGGTACACGAAGGCGCTCAGCGACGAGCAGATCACCGACCTGGTGCGGATCTACGCCGCGGCGTACCGCGAGCGGATCCACGACCTGGCGACCGGCGCCAAGAGCGACGAGGTGCCGCCCTTCACCCTGGACACCGCCCAGGGGCCGCTCCTGGACGCGCTGCGCGACGCCCGCTCGCTGACCCGCTTCGGCCTCCTGGACTCCATGACGGAGATCCGCGACTTCGAGCGCCGCTTCGCCCCTGGCGGCGGCTCCATCGAGCTCGACGCGGCCACGCGGTACAAGGTCCTCGCCGCCTTCGACGGATATCTGGAGACGCTGCCCGACTCCTCGCTCACCCGCCCCGACTCCTACCGGGTCAAGGACGTGGTCGGCCGACGCGGCATCGGCATCGGCTCCGCGGGACTGCCCTCGTACAACATCCTCCTGGAGGGCAACAGCGACGCGCTGGAGAACGACGTCGTGATCTACCTCAAGCAGGCGCAGACCCCGGCCGTCTCGCGGCACATCACCGACGGCGCGGTCCGCGACTACTTCCAGCACGAGGGCCACCGCACGGTCATCTCGCAGCGCGCGCTCCAGGCGCACGCCGACCCGTGGCTGGGCTGGACCGAGCTGGACGGCTCCGGGCAGCTGGTCGCCGAGGTCTCTCCGTACGCCGTGGACCTGGACTGGTCGGACATCGACGACTGGGAGGAGATCGCCGCGGTCATCGCCGACCTGGGCCGCGCCACCGCCACGATGCACTCCGCCGCGGACGACGAGAGCGGCCACTCGGACCTGGTGCCGTTCTCCACGGAGCGTGCCATCGACGCCGCCATCGCGGCGGACGAAGAGAGCTTCGGGGACCTCCTCGTGGACTTCGCGCACGAGTACGGCGCGCGTGCCCGCAGGGACCACCAGATCTTCGTCGACCTGTTCCGCAACGGCCGGATTCCGGGTCTGTAGGCACGAAGACGACGCCGTGCAACTCATAGGCACCCTTTAGGGCTGCCTTACGCGAGCACATGGCACACTCGGCTGCGCTATGGACATATCCGGGACCCAGCTCAGAGCCGTGCGCGCGGCGCTCTTCACGGCGCTCGTCGTGACGCTCTCCGCCGCGTCGCACGTGCTGCTGTCCCGCGCCCCGCTGCCGCTGGTCACCGTCGCCGTGATCTCCGCCGCGGTCTTCGTCATCGCGTACGCGCTGGCGGGGCGTGAGCGGGGCTACGGCCGCATAGCCGCCCTGCTGATCCCGCTCGAGCTGGCCGCCGACACGGTGTTCACCGCGGGGCAGCACGTCTGTTACGGCCAGGCGGGCGGCCCCGTGGCGGGCCCGCTGCGCTCCGTCGGCTTCGACGTGCTCTGCGGCGGCACGAGCGTCGGCACGCCGCTGGCCCAGATGACCGGTGGTGACGGACACCGTGCCGCCGTGCTGCTCGCCGACGCCGAGCCGGGCACCGCCTGGCTGCTGCTCGGCGCGCACATCGCGGTGGGCCTGCTCGCGGCGGCCTGGCTGCGGCGCGGCGAACGCGCCCTGGCCCAGGTGCTGCGCGCGGTGGCCGCCGCCACCTTCCGGCCGCTGTTCGTCGCGGTCGCCGCGGTGGGCATCCGCCCGCGGCCCGTCCGGCGGGCCCCGCGCCCCGCGCGCCGGGTGCGTACCGCGCGTACGCGGCTTCTCGTGCACTTCGTGGGACGGCGTGGACCGCCGTGCTCGGCCGTCTTCGCCTGAGCACCACCGTCCCCACGCATGTCACCCCTACGGAGAACACCATCATGAGCAAGCGCAACAGCCAGGCGGCCAAGTCGGCGGCCCGCGAGCGGATCCGCGCCCAGCAGGAAGCCGAGCGCAAGCGGCAGAAGGCGAAGCGGACGATGATCGTCGGCGTCTCCGTCGTCGCGGTCCTGGCGATCGCGGGCGGCGTCGGCTATGCCGTCATGCAGGCCAACAAGCCCGACCACTGGGAAGCCGCCAAGGACGAGAAGCTGGTCAAGCCGGCCAACTCCGCGGGCACCGACGGCACGACCGTCGTCATCGGCAAGGACAGTGCCAAGAAGACCCTCAAGGTCTACGAGGACCCGCGCTGCCCGGTCTGCGCCAGCTTCGAGCAGACCGTGGGCCCGACGGTCGAGAAGGATCTGAAGGACGGCAAGTACAAGATCCAGTTCATCGGCGCGTCGTTCCTCGACCGCAACCTCACGGGTGAGGGCTCCAAGAACGCGCTCAGCGCCCTTGGCGCCGCCCTGAACGTGAGCGACCAGGCCTTCCTCGACTACAAGAAGGCGCTGTTCGCCAAGGAGAATCACCCCTCCGAGACGGAGGACAAGTTCAAGGACGACGCGTACCTGACCAAGATCGCGAACCAGGTCCCTGAGCTCAAGAAGAGCAAGACCTTCGCGAAGGACGTCAAGGACGGCACGTACGACCGCTGGGCCCTGGAGATGTCGGAGAAGTTCGACGACAACAAGGACGGCGTCGACGGCACGCCCTCCTTCGTCATGGACAGCGAGAAGCTGACCGGCTCCGACAAGAAGAACGCGCCCTCGACGGTCGAGGAGTACAAGGCGGCCATCGACGCCGCGCTCAAGGCCTGAGCGGACAGCAGGGCCGCTAGCTGAGCGGCCCACGGCGAAAGAGCGGGCGAACGTTTCGTGGTTCGCCCGCTCTTGGCGATTACCGATCAGTAAGGTGATCGCCCGTGACCAGTCGAAACAGCGATCACAGATCGCTCAACTCTCCCGCCGGATCGCTCGACTCACCGGCCAGATCGCTCAACTCCCCGGCGCCGAGCCGCCGTACGGTCGTCAAGGCCGCTGCCGCCACCGCGGCCCTCGCGCCGCTCGCAGCCGCTCCCCTCGCCCACGCCGCCGAAGGGCCCGCCTTCCACCACGGAGTCGCCTCGGGAGACCCGCTGCCCGACGGTGTCCTGCTGTGGACCCGGGTGACGCCGACACCGGAGGCCACGCCGGGCTCCGGCAAGGGGCCCGACACAGAGGTGAGCTGGCAGATAGCCGAGGACAAGGGTTTCACCCGGATCGTCGGCCACGGCAGCACGACCGCGCGGGCCACGGCCGACCACACCGTCAAGGCCGACGTAAGGGGCCTGAGCCCTGCCACCACCTATTACTTCCGCTTCTCCGTGGGCGGCTCCGCGGACGGCTCGGGCGGCGACGGCACCCCGGCGCACTCCCCCGTGGGCCGCACCCGCACCGCCCCCGCACACGAAGCGGCGGCCCCCGGCATCCGGTTCGGCGTGGTGTCCTGCGCCAACTGGGAGGCCGGTTACTTCTCCGCGTACCGCCATCTCGCGGCCCGCACCGAGCTCGACGCGGTGCTCCACATCGGCGACTACATCTACGAGTACCGGAGCGGCGAATACCCGGCAGCCGAGTACGGGGTGCGGCAGCACGAGCCGCGGCACGAGATCGTCAGCCTCGCCGACTACCGCACCCGGCACGGCGCCCACAAGACCGATCCGGACGCGCAGGCGATGCACGCGGCGCACCCCCTGATCGCGATCTGGGACGACCACGAGTTCGCCGACAACACCTGGTCGGGCGGCGCGGTGAACCACTCCCCGGAGGCCGAGGGCGGCTGGGCGCAGCGCATGGCGGCCGCCAAGCAGGCGTACTTCGAGTGGATGCCCGTACGCCCTTCCACTGAAGGGACCGTCTACCGTCGCCTGCGCTTCGGCAAGCTGGCCGATCTGCACCTGCTCGACCTGCGGTCCTTCCGCTCCGAGCAGGCGCGATTCGGCAGCGGGGACGTGGACGACCCGGACCGTACGATCACGGGCCGCGCCCAGCTCGACTGGCTGAAGGCGGGCCTGGCCTCGTCCGACGCCTCCTGGAAGCTGGTCGGCACCTCGGTGATGATCTCGCCGGTCGCCTTCGGTTCCGTGCCGGCCCATCTCCTAAAGCCCATCGCGGAGTTGCTCGGCCTGCCCAGGGAAGGCCTCGCCGTCAACGGCGACCAGTGGGACGGCTACACCGACGACCGCAAGGAGCTCATCTCCCACCTCGTCGACAAGGCGATCCGGAACACGGTCTTCCTCACCGGGGACATCCATATGGCGTGGGCGAACGACGTGCCGGTCAGGGCCGCCACGTATCCCGGATCGCCCTCCGCGGCCACGGAGTTCGTGGTCACGTCCGTGACCTCCGACAACGTGGACGACATCCTGCACGTCGCCCCGCACACCCTCTCGCTGGTCGCGGTCGGCGCGGTGAAGGCGGCCAACCGCCATGTGAAGTGGCTGGACATGGACTCGCACGGGTACGGCGTCCTCGACGTCACCACCGAGCGCTCACAGATGGACTACTTCGTCCTGTCCGACCGCAAGGACCCCGAAGCGACGTCCAAGTGGGCTCGTTCGTACCGCACCCTCAGCGGCACCCAGAGGGTCGAGCGGGCGTACTCGCCGGTGCGCTGACCGGGTCACGGGTGCCGTCGGCGCCCCTTACCCTGTCGGCATGAGTCGCCAGGGGGACGTGGTGGACGGGCGCTTCGAGCTGCTGGAGCGGCTCGGCAGCGGTGGCATGGGCACGGTGTGGCGGGCGCGTGACACCGTGCTGCACCGCGAGGTGGCCATCAAGGAGGTACGGCCCACGGAGCGCGAGCTGACGGGCGAGCAGTCGCGCGTCCTGCGCGAGCGAGTGCTGCGCGAGGCCAGGGCGCTTGCCCGGCTCAACCACCCGCATGTGGTGACGATCCATCACATCGTGGACTCGGGCCCGCACCCCTGGCTGGTGATGGAGCTGCTGCCGGGGCGCACGCTCCAGGACCTCCTGGAGGAGGGCACGTTGCCACCGCACGAGGCGGCGCGCATCGGCCGCGAGCTGCTCTCGGCGCTGCGTGTCGCCCACGCCGCGGGCATCCTGCACCGGGACGTCAAGCCCGCCAACGTCCTGCTGCGGGAGAAGGCACCCGGCGGCGCGGGCCCCTCCGTGGTCCTCACGGACTTCGGCATCGCCTCGCTGCGAGGCTCCACGCGACTCACCGCGACCGGCGACCTGATCGGCTCGCCGGAGTACATGGCGCCCGAGCGCATCCGCGGCACGGACCAGGGCCCGGCGGCCGACTTCTGGTCGCTCGGCCTGGTCCTCTACGTCGCCGTGGAGGGTGTCAGCCCGCTGCGCCGCGCCACGACGCTGGCCACGCTCGCCGCCGTGCTCGACGACCCCGTGCCGCCGCCGGTGCGCTCCGGGCCGCTCGCTCCGGTTCTGAGCGCCCTCCTGGTGCGGGACCCGGCACTTCGCCCGGAGGCGGAGCGCCTGGACGCGATGCTCGCCGCCGTGGCGAACGGCATCGCCTGGCAGCCCACGCAGACTTCGGAGCGGCCCGCCGTGACGGTGGGCGCGCCACTTCCCGAGCCGCGCCGGCGTACACCGGTGATCGTCGCCGGGGTCGCCGTGGCGCTGGCCCTGGTGGCCGGTGCCGCGCTGGTGCTGGCGCTGGTGCCGGGGCTGCGGGGCGGGTCAGGCACGGAGGGGGAGTCCAAGAGCCCCACCCGGAGCGAAAGCCCCGACCCGACCACGCCGTCGGCCTCGGCCTCGACATCGGCGACGGCATCGGCATCGGCATCGGCATCGGCGACGCCACCTGCATCAGGCAGCTGGATCGCCCAGCTCTTCTCCGAGCCGGTCAGCACGGGCGCGGACGCCCGCGACCGCCGGCTCGCCGCCGTACGCAAGGACGTGCCGCAGGCGGAGTACCTGCGCAGCGACGACTACGCCTCGCTGCGGCCGGGCTTCTGGGTGTTCTACGCGCCAGGGCCGTTCGCGGACGGCAGAGCCGCCCTGCGGTTCTGCGCCGAGCGCGGCAGGACCTCGGGCAACGAATGCGTCGGGCGGTACCTCAGCTCCAGCGGCGGCGACTACGGCCTCCAGTGCAAGCCGCCCGTCAGCGCCCCGATCGGCCGCTGCACGCGCGCGTGACCTCCCCCAGGGGCGTGAGCTGCCGTAAGGGAGCCGGCGAGCGCGTGAGCTGCCGTAAGGGCTACAGCGTCTCCAGGAAGCCGATCGCCGTGCGCCACGTCGCCTCCGCCGCCTCGGCGTCGTAGTCGTCGAGGTCGGGGTCGGTGTAGAGGTGGCCGGCTCCGGCGTAGCGGTAGACCTCGACGTCGGCTCCGGCGCGTCCCATCTGGAGATACCACGCGCTCAGCCAGTCGTCCGTCTCGAAGGGATCCGGCTCGGCGACGTGCAGCTGCACCGGCAGCTCGTCCACCGTCGCGTTCTCCGCGATGTCGGACGTGCCGTGCAGGAGCAGCAGACCGCGCGCCTTGTCGTCGCCGAGGGCCAGGGTCTGCGCGGTGGCGGCGCCGAGCGAGAACCCGGCGTAGACGAGCCCTCGCTCGGAGTAGGGCGCGGAGGCCAGGATCGCCCGCTTCAGGAGCTCTTCCTTGCCGAGCTCGTCCTTGAAGGCCATGCCTTCCTCGACGGTGTCGAAGGTGCGCCCGTCGAACAGATCGGGCGTCCACACCTCGTGGCCTTCCGCGCGCAGCCGGTCGGCCGCCGCGTGCACCGCGGGCCGCAGCCCGTACGTCGAGTGGAAAAGCATGATGTTCATGAGGCCATCGTGCCACCTACCCTCGGGGGCATGGAGAACGTACTGCGTCCGTTGATCGTGGTCGGCGGCTCGGTCGTGCTCACGCTGGCCGTGGTTTGGCTGGCCGATGTGCTGCTGCGCCGGGCCGATGACCGCCACCCCGACAATCCGCTGTGGGGTCTGCTGCGCCGCTGCCGACTGCCACTTCAGCTCTCCCTGTGTGCCGCCTTGCTGCGCGGCTCGTTCGAACAAGCCGAGATCGGCAAGGACCACGCGGCGGCTGTCGCGCAGACCCTGACCCTGGTCCTCATCGGGTCCGTGGCCTGGCTCCTCGTCCGTATCGCGACCGCCATCGTCGAGGCGACCTACGCGCAATACGCCAACGCCCACCGCGACCCGGCCCGCGTCCGCCGCGTGCGTACGCAGGTCACACTCATCCAGCGGGTGGTCAGCGCGATCGTCGGCGTCGTGGCCGTCGGAGCGATGCTGCTGACGTTTCCCGCCATGCAGGCGGCCGGGACGTCCCTGCTCGCGTCGGCCGGTGTACTCGGCATCGTCGCGGGCGTCGCCGCCCAGTCCACCCTCGCCAATCTCTTCGCTGGGCTGCAGATCGCCTTCGGCGACATGGTGCGGATCGGTGACACGGTCGTCGTGGACGGCGAGTGGGGCACGATCGACGAGATCACCCTGACCTTCCTGGCCGTGCGGACCTGGGACGAGCGCCGGATCACGATGCCGGTGTCCTACTTCGTGTCGAAGCCCTTCGAGAACTGGTCGCGCGGCGGCGCCCAGATGACCGGCACCGTCTTCTTCCATCTCGACCACTCGGCACCGGTCACCGAGATGCGCGAGAAGCTCCAGGACATCCTGCGCGAGTGTGCCGCCTGGGACGGCAGGGACTGGGGCCTTGCGGTCACGGACACGACGCCGAACACGATCCAGGTCCGCGCCCTGGTCACCGCCAAGGACGCGGACGACATCTGGACGGTGCGGGTGACCGTGCGCGAGCACCTGATCCGCTGGCTGACCGATCACCACGCGTACGCCCTGCCGAAGGTCACCACGGCTTGGGCCGAGCTGCCGCCGGACGACGACCATCCGCATCCGCCGCCGCCGATAGTGCCCCGCACGGGCCGGGGCTGAGCCCCGCCGGGGACAGGACGCGCGCGTCCCTCAGGACCGCAGGCTGCGTACGTCGAGCTGGTGCAGGACCCGGTCGACGATCTCCGGATCGGCGCCGGGTTCACTGCGCGCGGCAAGGATCTCGTGGCGGGCGGCCGACATCATGTCGCGCTGGATGCGCTGGACCGCCTTGAGGCGGTCGGCGCGCTTGGAGTACCGTTCGCGCCGCTCGTCGTCGACGATGTCGGGGCTGATCCTGGCCCCGATGTCGAAGGCCCCGCGCAGCAGCCGCTCCGAGAGGTCCTCCGGCAGCGCCTCGACCTGTTCGATCTCCTTGAGGCGGCGCTTGGCCGCCTTGGCCGCCCGGATGGCGAGATCACGCTCGACGGCCCGCTCGGCGTCCGTGTCCGCGCGCACGCCGAGCTTCTTCACCAGCCAGGGCAGGGTGAGCCCCTGGACGACGAGCGTGGCCATGATCACGCAGAAGGCGATGAAGATGATCTCGTCCCGGGCCGGGAAGGGGTCGCCGTTCTCCGTCTTGAGCGGAATGGCGAGGGCGAGGGCGACCGAGGCCACCCCCCGCATCCCGGACCACCACATGACGACGGTCTCGCGCCAGCTCGTCGGGATGTCCTCGTCGTAGTCCCGCCGTTTGTGCAGCCGCTTGGCCAGCCAGGTCGCGGGCAGCAGCCACAGCAGCCGTACGCCGACGACGACGGCGACGACCGCCGCGCCCCAGCCGATCATCCGCAGCTCACGGCCGTTCGCCGTGCCGAAGACGTTGTGCAGTTCGAGCCCGATGAGCCCGAAGGCGACACCGGTGACCAGGGTGTCGACGATTCTCCAGAACGTCTGCCCGGTGATCCTGCCGAGCACGTCGTCGGCGTCGGCGCCGTGCTCCGCCAGATAGAGCGCGGTGGTCAGCACGGCGAGCACGCCGGAGCCAAGCAGCTCCTCGGCCAGCACATAGCTCACGAAGGGCACGAGCAGCGTCAGGCCGGTCTGCAGGGTGGCCTCGCCGAGCATCCCCATGAGCTTGTTGGTGAGCCAGCCGAGCGCGACCCCCACGGCGACGGCGACCACCCCGGAGAGCACCAGTTGGCCCACCGCCGACGGCCAGGAGAACGTCCCGCTGACCGCCGCCGCGATCGCCACGTGATAGAGCACGATCGCCGTGACGTCGTTGAAGAGACCCTCCCCCTCCAGGATCGACACGAGCCGCCGCGGCAGCCCGAGCGACCCGGCGACGGCGGTCGCGGCGACCGGGTCGGGCGGCGCCACCAGCGCGCCGAGCGCCACGGCGGCGGCGATCGGAAGGCCGGGGACCACCGAGTTCGCGATCGCGGCGACCGCGGCGGTCGTCACGAAGACGAGGGCCACGGCGAGCAGGAAGATGGGGCGTCTGTTGGCCGCGAACTGCCGCCAGGAGGTGCGCTGGACCGCCGCGTACAGCAAGGGCGGAAGGACCAGCGGAAGGATGTAGTCGGGCGGGATCTCTACGTTCGGGACCCAGCTGACGAAGGCGAGAACGATCCCGGCCAGCGTCATGAGGACGGGCGCGGGCAGCCCGAGCCGCTCCCCCAACGGCACCGTCACGACAGCACCGAGCAACAGAATGAGCAGCAGCGCCAGTTGGTCCACGGTGCGCCCTCCGGAGGTTCGAGGCGGTTCGAGGCGGCTCGTCAGGCAGGGACTGCCGAGGCTCGGACGATCAAGACCTCAACCCTGCCACGCATACCCCGCGAACCGGCCCATGCCCCTCCGGGCGCCCGTGCGGCTCGCTAGTCCAGCGCCTTGCGCATCGCCCGGTGCGGGATGCCCGCGTCCGGGAACTCGGGGCCGTAGACCTCGTAGCCCAGCCGTTCGTAGAACCCCAGGGCGTGCGTCTGCGCGTGCAGGTCGACGGCGGTGAGGCCACGCGCGCGTGCCGCGTCCTCGATCGCCCGCACCAGGGCCGCGCCCACACCGAGGCCGCGCGCGGCCTCGGTCACCGCGAGGCGGCCGAGCGCGCCCACCTCGGCGTCGCCGCCGTTCTTGGCGGCGGCCGCCGCACCGGTGAGCAGACGGCCCGTGCCCAGGGCGAGACCGTCGTCGCGGACCGCGATGACGTGCACCGCGTCGGCGTCGTACGCGTCGTACTCCAGGTCCGCGGGGACCCGTTGCTCCACGACGAAGACTTCCTTGCGGACCGCGAAGCAGGCCTCCAGGTCGTCGGTGCCGACCGCGACCCGGCAGGTCACCCCGGCGCTCATGCGCTCTCTGCCCGGACCCGGTCGAGCGCCTGCTGGAGATCGTCCGGATACGTGCTCTCGAACTCCACCCACTGCCCGTCCCCGGGGTGCTCGAAGCCGAGCCGCACCGCGTGCAGCCACTGGCGGGTGAGACCGAGCCGCTTGCCGAGGGTCGGGTCGGCGCCGTACGTCAGATCGCCGACGCACGGGTGGCGGTGGGCCGCCATGTGCACGCGGATCTGGTGCGTGCGGCCCGTCTCCAGCTTGATGTCGAGCAGCGAGGCCGCCCGGAACGCCTCGATGAGGTCGTAGTGCGTGACGGAGGGCTTGCCCTCGGCCGTGACCGCCCACTTGTAGTCGTGGTTCGGGTGCCGGCCGATGGGGGCGTCGATCGTGCCGCTCATGGGGTCGGGGTGGCCCTGCACGAGCGCGTTGTAGCGCTTGTCGACCGTGCGCTCCTTGAACTGGCGCTTCAGGGAGGTGTACGCCCGCTCCGACTTGGCGACCGCCATCAGGCCGGAGGTGCCCACGTCGAGGCGGTGCACGATGCCCTGGCGCTCCGCGGCACCGGAGGTCGAGATGCGATATCCGGCCGCCGCGAGGCCGCCGATCACCGTGGTGCCGGTCCAGCCGGGGCTCGGGTGCGCGGCCACGCCCACCGGCTTGACGATCACGAGGATGTCGTCGTCGTCATGAATGATCTCCATGCCCTCGACGGGCTCGGCGACGATCTGCACCGGAGCGGGCGCCTGCGGCATCTCCACCTCCAGCCAGGCGCCGCCGTGCACACGCTCGGACTTGCCGACCACGCTGCCGTCGACCATCACCTTGCCTGCCGCCGCCAGCTCGGCGGCCTTCGTACGGGAAAAACCGAACATGCGAGAGATGGCGGCGTCGACGCGCTCGCCCTCCAGGCCGTCCGGCACGGGCAGGGTACGGATCTCGGGAATCGTGCTCACCCATTGAGTATGCAGGAGCGCACCGACACTCCCGCACCGCGAGCCTCCACCGAGGGCTCTCCCCCGCCCGGAGTCAGTCCTTGTGGACGGTGCCGTCCGGGTCCAGGCCGCGGAAGGAGAGGATCACGATCAGGATGCCGCCGCACACGATCGCCGAGTCCGCGAGGTTGAACACCGCGAAGCCCTTCGGCGCGATGAAGTCGACCACCGCTCCCTCGAACACCCCGGGCGCACGGAAGATGCGGTCGGTGAGGTTGCCCAGGGCGCCGCCGAGCAGCATGCCGAGCGCGATCGCCCACGGCATGCTGTACAGCTTGCGGGCCAGGCGGGCGATGACCACGATCACGGCCGCCGCGATACAGGTGAAGATCACGGTGAAGGCCTCGCCGATCCCGAAGGCGGCGCCCGCGTTCCGAATGGCGTTGAACTGGAGCCACTCGCCGACGATCTCGATCGGCTCGTGGTGCTCGAGCTTCGCGACGACGATCATCTTGCTGACGAGGTCCAGGGCGTACGCCAGTACGGACACCGCGAACAGGACGAGGATCTTGCGCTTGCCCTTGCTCTTGGGCCCCTGCTCGTCCGGCGAAGTCTGCTCGCCCCGCCCCGCCGCCTCGCCGGAGTCCGAGGCGGACTGCTCCGGCTCGGCCCCAGCCGCCTCAGGGATATCCGGCGTACCGATGATGCGCTCCGCCTCTGCCACGTGAGTCCCTCAACCTAGGTACCTGACTGGGGACGAGGGTACGGCACACACGTACGGCACCAGGTGGTCAGGCCGTGTTCAGTAGCGCCGTTCCTGCTTCTGCTTGCAATCCATGCACAGGGTCGCGCGGGGGAAGGCCTGCATCCGCGCCTTGCCGATGGGACTGCCGCAGTTCTCGCAGATGCCGTACGTCCCGGCGTCAAGACGCTCCAGGGCGCGCTCGGTCTGTTCGAGCATCTCGCGCGCGTTGGCGGCCAGCGACATCTCGTGTTCCCGCGTGATGTTCTTGGTGCCGGTGTCGGCTTCGTCGTCGCCCGCGCCGTCCCCGGAGTCCCGCATCAGGCCGACCAGGGCGTCCTCGGAGGCGGAGATCTCGCTGCCGAGCCGCAGCGCCTCGCTCTGCAGCTCCGTGCGCGCCTCCTCGACCTCCTCCGGGGTCCAGGGGTCCTCACCCGGCCTGACGGCGAGCTCACCGGGCTCCGCCGCGGCACCCCGCGCCTTGGGCACCGCCGTCGGCTTCTTGGCTGCCGTCGCCGTGCCCGGAGTCTTCTTCGTGACCACTGTCGTGGCTCCCGTCGTCTCCGCGGCCTGAGCCGCACCCTCGGCCGCTGGTGCGGCCGTCTTCTTGGCTGTGCTCTTCTTGGCAGCCGTCTTCTTGGCTGTGCTCTTTTGGGCAGCCGTCTTCTTGGCCGCGGCGCTCTTCTTCCGAGCGGGCTCCTTGGCCGCGCCCTCCTCGGCCGCTGGCTTCTTGCCGATGTCGGCGACCTTGGCGACCGCTTTCTTGGCGACAGCCTTCTTGACGGCTGCCTTTTTCGCCACGGCTTTCTTGGCGGTGGTCTTCTTGGCGCCGGTCTCGTCGGCGCCAGTCGTCTTGCCGGCGCCGCTCTCGTTCGTGGCCGCGCCCGTGGATCTGCCCGACGCCGGATGCTGTACGGCGGTCTTCTTCGCCACCATGGCCGCGGCCCCTTCACATTTTGTGATCTTGCTCGCGATACGTGCTGGGACGATAAATCGACTCAGAGCCCGCGGCAACGGGGCACGCCGCCTGATGCGCCCGCCCCGCGCGTGCCGCGCGGCGAGCATGCATGCGTTGTGCCCAGCTCCCGGCCCGGTAATCCGCCCGGCAGCGCGGGTCGGGATCCGGGCTCCCCGCATGTCGCCATTCGGGTCAGTCACCGCGGTCCCGACAGCACCGGGCCCGAGCCCGTTTCCAGGCCCGAAACAAGGCTAAAGTGGTGCATAAGTGAAGAAGGTGCACCATGCGAAAAACAGCCGACTGCAGAGAATTCCCGAGCGAGACCAACTGCAGCCTCGCCATCTCCGGTGAAGAGGAGGAAGTGGTCCGCGCCGCGAGCGAGCACGCCGTGTCGGTCCACGGCCACACGGACAGCCATGAGCTGCGCAGGATGGTCCGCGAATCCCTCAGGGACGAAGTCCCCCAGCGTGCCTGAAGCGGCCCCTGCCGCCCCACCACCGACCCGCCCGGGAAGCCCCGCTCCGCCTTCTCCCCCGTCCACGCGAAAACCGGTCGGCCGCGTCCGCCCCGGCGCCGTACACTGGGCGCAGCGAGAAGCGTGGATGGGGACGAGTAGCGGCGTACGCAGCCATGAGCGACCCGGGGACGGTGCGAGCCCGGGGGCAGGCGCGACGCGAAGATCACCCCGGAGCCGCCGGAAGAACCACCAGCGATGGGCCCCCAGGCCCGCCGCGGGCCAGTAGAACCGGCATCGCGACCCCAATGAGGGGGCTTTTCCGTGCGCCACACGCGCAGGAGAGGCCAAGGAGGGTGGTACCGCGGGAGCACGACAAGGGCTCTCGTCCCTCCGACGGAACGGAATCGTCCGCCGGAGGAAGCGCGTTGAACACGCAGCCGTTGCACACGCAGCCGCAGTACCGCCAGGTGCCCGCCCAGGTCGACCTGCCCGCCCTTGAGCACGCCGTGCTCGACTTCTGGCGCGAGCAGAAGATCTTCGCCAAGAGTCTCGAGCAGTCCGAGGGCCGCCCCGAGTGGGTGTTCTACGAGGGCCCGCCGACCGCCAACGGCATGCCGGGCGCCCACCACATCGAGGCCCGCGTCTTCAAGGACGTCTTTCCGCGCTTCCGCACCATGCGGGGGTACCACGTCGCCCGCAAGGCCGGCTGGGACTGCCACGGCCTCCCGGTCGAGCTCGCGGTCGAGAAGGAGCTCGGGTTCAACGGCAAGAAGGACATCGAGGCGTACGGCATCGCCGAGTTCAACGCCAAGTGCCGCGAGTCCGTGACCCGGCACACCGACGCCTTCGCCGACCTCACGACCCGCATGGGTTACTGGACGGATCTCGACGACGCCTACCGGACGATGAACCCGGAGTACATCGAATCCGTCTGGTGGTCCCTGAAGGAGATCTTCAACAAGGACCTCCTGGTCCAGGACCACCGCGTCGCCCCCTGGTGCCCGCGCTGCGGCACGGGCCTGTCCGACCACGAGCTGGCGCAGGGCTACGAGACGGTCGTCGACCCCTCCGTCTTCGTCCGCTTCCCGCTCACCGGCGGCCCGCTGGCGGGCGAGGCGGCCCTCCTGGTGTGGACGACCACTCCGTGGACCCTCGTCTCCAACACCGCGGTCGCCGCGCACCCCGACGTCACGTACGTCGTCGCGACGAACGGTGAGGAGAAGCTCGTCGTCGCCGAGCCGCTCGTCGAGAAGGCCCTCGGCGAGGGCTGGGAGACCACCGGCCAGACCTTCACCGGAGCCGAGATGGAGCGTTGGAACTACCAGCGCCCCTTCGACCTCGTGGAGTTCCCGGCCCCCGCGCACTACGTGGTCAACGCCGACTACGTGACGACCGAGGACGGCACCGGTCTGGTCCACCAGTCCCCCGCCTTCGGTGAGGACGACCTCAAGGTCTGCCGCGCGTACGGCCTCCCGGTCGTGAACCCGGTCCGCCCCGACGGCACCTTCGAAGAGGACGTCCCGCTCGTAGGCGGTGTCTTCTTCAAGAAGGCCGACGAAAAGCTCACCGAGGACCTCCAGGGCCGCGGTCTGCTCTTCCGGCACACCCCGTACGAGCACAGCTATCCGCACTGCTGGCGCTGCCACACGGCGCTCCTCTACTACGCGCAGCCGTCCTGGTACATCCGCACGACGGCCATCAAGGACCGCCTCCTCCAGGAGAACGAGAAGACCAACTGGTTCCCCGACTCGGTCAAGCACGGCCGCTTCGGCGACTGGCTGAACAACAACGTCGACTGGGCGCTGTCCCGCAACCGCTACTGGGGCACCCCGCTGCCCATCTGGCGCTGCGAGGAAGGGCACTTGACGTGTGTGGGTTCGCGCGCCGAGCTCTCCGACCTGACGGGCACCGACCAGTCGCAGCTCGACCCGCACCGCCCGTACATCGACGCGGTCACCTTCCCCTGCCCGACCTGCCAGGAGACCGCGACGCGCGTCCCCGAGGTCATCGACGCCTGGTACGACTCGGGTTCGATGCCGTTCGCGCAGTGGGGCTACCCGCACAGGAACAAGGAGCTCTTCGAGAGCCGCTACCCTGCGCAGTTCATCTCGGAGGCCATCGACCAGACCCGCGGCTGGTTCTACACGCTCATGGCGGTGGGCACCCTGGTCTTCGACAAGTCGTCGTACGAGAACGTCGTGTGCCTCGGCCACATCCTCGCCGAGGACGGCCGCAAGATGTCCAAGCACCTGGGCAACACCCTGGAGCCGATCCAGCTGATGGACCAGCACGGCGCCGACGCGGTGCGCTGGTTCATGGCGGCCGGCGGCTCGCCGTGGGCGGCCCGCCGCGTGGGCCACGGCACCATCCAGGAGGTCGTCCGCAAGACGCTCCTCACGTACTGGAACACGGTCGCCTTCCAGGCCCTGTACGCCCGTACCTCGAAGTGGGCGCCCAGCGATGCGGACCCGGCGCCCGCCGACCGCCCGCTCCTCGACCGCTGGCTGCTCAGCGAGCTGCACGCACTCACCGACCAGGTCACCCACTCCCTCGAGGGCTACGACACCCAGCGCGCGGGCAAGCTCCTGTCCACGTTCGTCGACAACCTCTCCAACTGGTACGTACGCCGTTCCCGCCGCCGCTTCTGGCAGGGCGACAAGGCGGCCCTGCGCACCCTGCACGAGGTCCTGGAGACGGTCACCCGCCTCATGGCCCCGCTGACGCCGTTCATCGCCGAGCGCGTCTGGCAGGACCTGGTGGTGCCGGTGACCCCGGACGCCCCGGAGTCGGTCCACCTGACCTCCTGGCCCGAGGCCGACCTGTCGGCGATCGACCCGGAGCTGTCGAAGCAGATGGTCCTCGTGCGTCGCCTGGTGGAGCTGGGCCGCGCCACGCGCGCGGAGTCGGGCGTCAAGACCCGCCAGCCCCTCTCCCGCGCCCTGGTCGCGGCCACGGGCTTCGAGTCGCTCAACCCTGAGCTGCACGCCCAGATCACCGAGGAGCTCAACGTCTCCTCACTCGCGTCACTCTCCGAGGTCGGCGGTTCACTCGTCGACACGACCGCGAAGGCCAACTTCCGCGCCCTCGGCAAGCGGTTCGGCAAGGGCGTCCAGGCGGTCGCCAAGGCCGTCGCCGACGCCGACGCGGCAGCCCTGTCCCTGGCCCTGCGCGAGGGCACGGCGTCGGTCGAGGTCGACGGCGAGACGGTGACGCTGGCCCCGGATGAGGTCATCATCACGGAGACCCCGCGCGAGGGCTGGTCGGTGGCGTCCGACTCCGGTGCCACGGTCGCCCTGGACCTGGAGATCACGGAGGAGCTGCGCCGGGCCGGCCTGGCCCGTGACGCGATCCGCCTGATCCAGGAGGCCCGCAAGAACAGCGGCCTGGACGTCGCGGACCGGATCGCCCTGCGCTGGACCTCCACGGACCCGACCGTGCTCACGGCCCTGTCCGACCACGCCGAGCTCATCGCGGACGAGGTCCTCGCCACGGACTTCGAGCAGGGCGAGGCGGACGACGCGTACGGCGAGACGTTCACGGACGAGTCACTGTCGCTCACGTTCCGTCTCCGCAAGGCGTAGCCGCCAGGGATCACCGAAGGCCCGGTTCTGCCAGAGATCTTGGCGGGACCGGGCCTTCGGCGTTGTGTGCCACGCACAGATGAACGTCTCTGCACCGGCCCGGCGAGTGGGCGCGCAAAAGGGCGAGGCCCCCAGAAGATCCGGGGGCCTCGCCCTGAACGCTGCCGACGCCTAAGGCGTGGAAACGGCCGTCAGTTGTCGTCCTCGTCGATGAGGAAGCCACGCATCGGCGACGGAGCCTGCTGCATGGGCTGCGGGGCCTGCGGCCGCACGGGCGCCATCGGCTGGGTCATCGCCGGCGACATCTGCTGCTGGCCGCCGTAGGACGGACCGGCGTTCTGCTGGTTGCCGCCCATCGACTGCTGACCGCCGTACGACGGGGCGCCCGCGCCGGCCGGTGCCATGGAAGGCGCCGGGGACGGCGGAAGGGAAGCCGTCGCCGGGGTCCGCGGCGGTGCCAGCGAGTCGTCGGCCTGGGTCTCCAGCTGACGGAGCTGCGACTCCAGGTAGGACTTCAGACGCGTGCGGTACTCGCGCTCGAAGCCGCGCAGGTCCTCGACCTTGCGCTCCAGCGTGGCGCGGGCGGACTCCAGGGAGCCCATCGCGACACGGTGCTTCTCCTGCGCGTCCCGCTCCAGGGCGTCGGCCTTGGCACGGGCGTCACGCTCGAGGCCCTCGGCGCGCGAACGAGCCTCGCCGACGATCTTGTTGGCCTCGGAACGGGCCTCCGCGATCGCCTGGTCGGCGGTCTGCTGCGCAAGGGAGAGCACGCGAGCGGCGCTGTCGCCGCCGGGGCCCTGACCGGGCTGCGGCATCTGCGGGCCACCCATGGGACCACCCATGGGGCCGCCCATCGGACCCTGGCCCATCGGACCCTGACCCATGGGGCCCTGGCCCATCTGGCCCTGACCCTGCGGACCACCCTGCGGGCCGTGCCCACTGGGTCCCGCGGGCAGCTGCGGCGCGCCACCGGGCAGCTGCGGCGGACCGCCCATCTGCTGGTGCTGCGGGTGCTGCTGCTGCGGCGGCACCGGCTGCGGTCCTGATATTGCGGCGGGCACCGGAGCGCCCGGACCGCGTTGATCCTGCGGTTCCGGAGGCTTGCGCATGCCACCTTGCTGCTGGTTCTGCGCGGCGGCGCGGGTGGCAGCGGCCAGTTTGGCGCGCAAATCCTCGTTCTCGCGGAGCAAGCGAGTCAGTTCGGCTTCGACCTCATCGAGGAAGGCATCGACCTCGTCCTCGTCATAGCCTTCTCGGAGGCGGACGGTCGTGAACTGCTTGTTCCGCACGTCCTCGGGGGTCAACGGCATCTCTTCACCTCAACGTAGTCGTCGGCATTCGGCAAGACCGTATCGTTCACAAGCCGCTCACGACGGTGATCAGGATGTAGACGATGATCATCAATACGAAGAAGGACAGGTCGAGCGCCACGCCCCCGAGACGCAGCGGCGGAATGAACCGCCGCAGAAGCTTGAGCGGTGGATCAGTGACAGTGTAGGTGGCCTCCAGAACGACCACCATCGCCTTGCCGGGTTGCCATGAGCGGGCGAACTGGAAGACGTAGTCCATGACCAACCGGAAGATCAGCACGATGAGGAAGCACATCAGCGCGATGTAAAGCACCTGCAAGACCACGCTCATGTTCGCGGTTCCCTCTCCCCTGTTGCTCGTGCTGCGTTTGCCGGTTCTGCGTTACTGCATCACTTACGTCTCAGCTCTGGTTGAAGAACCCGCCCTCTGCGATGCGAGCCTTGTCCTCCGCCGTTACATCGACGTTAGCAGGCGACAACAGGAACACCTTCTGCGTCACTCGCTCAATGCTGCCATGGAGGCCGAACACCAGACCGGCGGCAAAGTCGACAAGTCGCTTCGCATCCGTGTCGTCCATCTCGGTCAGATTCATGATCACCGGGGTGCCCTCACGGAAGTGTTCCCCGATGGTACGGGCCTCGTTGTACGTCCGCGGGTGCAGCGTGGTGATGCGGTAGGGCTCCCGCTCGGACACGACCTTGGGCATGATCACCGGTGCGTTCTTCTCCAGGCTCTGGCGTTCAGGTGTGATGGATGCCACGGGGGCGATTCGTGCCGGACGTCCGGATTCCGCGGCTAGCGAAGCGGAATGGGCGACCGGCTCACGCGGTGCGGGGGGCTGTACCACTCGCACCGATTCGTCCCTTTCAGACACGTGTGCCTGACGGGACTGGTGCGACTGGTGCGGCGGCTCATGCCGCCTGCGGTCCCGCTCGGGCTCCGGCTCGGGTTCGAACTCGTCATCGGGGTCGAACCCCGGACCGTCGTACCCATCGTCCTCCACGAGGCCGAGGTAGACCGCCATCTTGCGCATCGCGCCGGCCATGCTCTGAGTCCTCCGCTCTGTGGTGGATCGGCTGTCGTCACCAACTGCCCGCGATCCACGAGGTCTCCCCGCCCAACAGCGAGAATGACCATATTTTCTGCTGTGGTCCGACTTCTTGGCGACGTTACCCGAGCCCGGGTCGGACTCCGAGTACCGCCGTACCGACGCGCACATGTGTCGCTCCGGCCGCCACGGCCTGTTCGAGGTCCGCACTCATCCCTGCCGACACCATGTTCGCAGCCGGATGAGTCGCGCGCATGAGGGTTGAGAATTCCATCAGCCGCTCGAACGCCGCCTGTTGCCGGCCCGCGTACGGACCGGTGAGCGGCGCCACGGTCATCAGACCGTCGAGACGCAACCCCGGAGCCTGCGCCACGAGACCGGCCAACTCCTCGATTCCGCCGGGACCCACGCCCCCGCGCTCGCCCCGGCCGTTCTCCTCGGCGTCGAGGGCGACCTGGATCAGACAGCCGAGTTCGCGCTCCGCCCGCACGGCACCGGCCGACAGGGCCGTGACGAGCTTGGGGCGGTCCACGGACTGGACCACATCGGCATAACTGACCACAGAGCGGACTTTGTTGGTCTGCAATTGACCGACAAAGTGCCAAGTAAGGGGAACATCCGAGCAGTCCGCGGCCTTGGGAGCCGCGTCCTGGTCGCGGTTCTCGGCGACATGGCGCACGCCGAGTTCCGAGAGGATCCGCACATCACTCGCGGGATAGGTCTTGGTGACCACGATCAGGGTCACCTCCTCCCGCTTGCGCCCGGCCGCCGCACACGCCGCGGCGATGCGCTCTTCGACCTTCGCCAGATTTGCGGCGAGTTGAGTCTTACGGTCCGTCATGCCCTATCAGTCCAGCCAGACATAGCCCGCGAGACGACCGGTGGTCCGGTCGCGGCGGTACGAGAAGTGGTCACCGGATTCCAGGGTGCACACCGGCGACTGCGCCCGGTCGCGCACCCCGAGCCGCTCCAGTTGGGCGTGCACCCCCGCGGTCACGTCGACCGCCGGAGTGCCCCAGCTCGTCTCGGCGTACGCCGCCGGCTCGATCGCGGCGACCTCGGCGCGCATCGCCTCCGGTACTTCGTAGCAACGGCCGCAGACGGCGGGTCCGGTGCGGGCGACCACGCGGGCCGGGTCCGCGCCGAGCTTCGTCATCGCCTCGACGGCGGCGGGCACGACCCCGGCGATCATGCCGGGCCTGCCCGCGTGTGCCGCGGCGGCCACCTTGGCCACCGGGTCGGCGAGCAGGACGGGCGTGCAGTCGGCGGTGAGCACCGCGAGGGCCAGGCCCCTGCGGGCGGTCACCACGGCGTCGACCGCCGGGATCTCGGCGTCGGAGCCCCAGGGCCCGTCGACCACGACGACGTCGGGGCCGTGGACCTGGTTCATCCAGACGACCCGCTGCGGGTCGAGGCCGAGCGAGGTGGCCGTGAGCGAACGATTCGTCCGCACGGCCTGGGGGTCGTCGCCGACGGCGCCGCCGAGATTGAGCTCTTCGTACGGAACGGCGCTCACCCCGCCCCACCTGTCGGTGAAGGCGAAGTGCGCGCCGCTCACGGTGCTGTGCTGGCTTATCACTTCAGGAAGTCCGGCACGTCCAGCTCTTCGGCCTGGCTGTCCGAGTACGGACGGGCCGGCGGCACCTGCGGCGGGGCCACGGGCGCGGACGGGGTTTCGTTGACCGGGGTCACCTCGACCGGCTCCGGGGCCGACGGCTCCTCGTGCGACGTGACGCTGCCGAGGCCGCCGTAGGACGAACGGGACTCGGCCGGACGGCTGGTGGCCGCCGGCTGCTCGTCACGCGGCTTGGCCGACGAGGCCGAGCCGAGGACGGTGTCGCGCTTGGACGGCGGCTGCCCGCCGTCGAAGCCCGCCGCGATGACGGTGACCCGGACCTCGTCGCCCAGGGCGTCGTCGATGACGGCGCCGAAGATGATGTTGGCCTCGGGGTGGGCCGCCTCGCTGACCAGTTGGGCCGCTTCGTTGATCTCGAAGAGGCCGAGGTCCGATCCGCCGGAGATGGAGAGCAGGACTCCCCGCGCTCCGTCGATGGACGCCTCGAGGAGCGGCGAGGAGATCGCCATCTCGGCGGCGGCCACCGCGCGGTCGTCGCCGCGGGCCGAGCCGATGCCCATGAGGGCCGAACCGGCCTCGGACATGACCGACTTGACGTCGGCGAAGTCGAGGTTGATCAGGCCTGGGGTCGTGATGAGGTCGGTGATGCCCTGGACACCGGAGAGCAGGACCTGGTCCGCCGACTTGAAGGCGTCCAGAACGCTGACCTGGCGGTCCGAGATGGACAGGAGCCGGTCATTGGGGATGACGATGAGGGTGTCGACCTCTTCGCGCAGCTCCGCGATGCCGTCCTCGGCCTGATTGGCGCGACGACGGCCCTCGAAGGTGAACGGCCGGGTCACGACGCCGATGGTCAGGGCGCCCAGGGAGCGAGCGATGTTGGCGACGACAGGTGCGCCGCCCGTGCCGGTGCCGCCGCCTTCGCCGGCGGTGACGAAGACCATGTCGGCCCCCTTGAGGACCTCCTCGATCTCCTCGCGGTGGTCCTCGGCCGCCTTGCGGCCGACTGCCGGGTTGGCTCCGGCGCCGAGGCCACGGGTGAGTTCACGGCCTACGTCGAGCTTGACGTCGGCGTCGCTCATCAACAGGGCTTGCGCGTCGGTGTTGATGGCGATGAACTCGACGCCCTTGAGACCGACCTCGATCATCCGGTTGATGGCATTGACACCACCGCCGCCGACACCGATGACTTTGATGACTGCGAGGTAGTTCTGCGGTGCTGCCACGTCGAAGGCCTCTCGCCTCGAGTTACGTGTCGCCGCCTCGCGGTCAAGCGCCGCGACGACTGATGCCGAATGGGACGGTCCGAACGCCGACCCGAACCCTAACGTTGAAGTTTAGGGTTACCAGTGTGTCTGTACCTTGGACTCTTCCGAACAGGACACTAAGTCGACAAGTGGCGCACGTTCAACGAACACGCCGAACCTCCCGTTTTTCTTTTCACCCTATGTGATCAGCCGTAGCGCTGCCGAACCAGGGTGCTGGCCTGCGACGATATGCGTCAACTCGCCGACGAGGCGGGGGCGGTGGGGACACTCACATCGAAGTGCCCCGCCTTGGGGGCGGCTTTCATCAGCGCCGTGAGTGTGCTTGCCTTCGTCCGGCCCTTCTCGCTGCTGCCCCACGCCACGGTGCGTCCGCCGCTCAACTCCAGCGAGATCGAGTCGTACGAACGGACCTTGACGGCGCGTGTGTCGCGGGCCACCGCGGCGGGCAGCGCACCCGCGACCCGTACCGCCTCACGCCGCAGGCGGTGCGCGTCGAAACGGCGCAGACTCGCCGCCGCCTTCTCCTGATCCGGCCTCAATTCCAGGAGCGGGACGCCCTTGGGCGCATGTCCGCTAGTGGCGAATCGCACGCCCTCGGCGTCCACTTCAATAAACTTTCCGCCCTTTTCGACAACGAGAACCGGCTTGCGTTCGGTCACTTTCAGACCGATTTCGTGCGGCCAGGACCGTTCGACCTCGACCGAGTCGATACGCGGAAGTCTCTTCCGCAGCCGGTCCTCAAGGGCGTCGGTGTCGACCGAGATCAGTGGGGACCCGACCGGAGCCGCGGCGGCCTCGCGCACCTCTTCCGGCGTCAGGATCCGTGTCCCCGACGTCGTCACGCGCTCCACGCGCAGCCACTGCGAGCCGTAGAACAGCCAGCCTCCTCCCGCACCCAGCAGCACGAGTGCGATCAGCGAGAGGACCAGGGTGCGCGGCTGCGGCAGGCGTGCGCGGGAGCGCCGGGGGCGGGGCGGGCGGGACCCACCAGAAGCGGGCTTCCGCCGTTCGGCGGTGGTCGGTCCGGCCACGATCCCCTGCCTTCTCTTGGCTGCTCAGGCGTTACGGCGTGACGCGATCGCCTCGTACACCATGCCGACGAGGAGGTCGTCGGCGTCCCTGCGGCCGAACTCCGAGGCCGCGCGCGACATCTCGTACAGCCGGTGCGGATCGGCGAGCACCGGGAGCACGTTGCCCTGGACCCACTCGGGCGTCAGTTCGGCGTCGTCCACGAGGAGTCCACCGCCCGCCTTCACCACCGGCTGGGCGTTCAGCCGCTGTTCGCCGTTGCCGATGGGCAGCGGGACGTACGCGGCCGGCAGCCCGACGGCGGAGAGTTCGGCGACGGTCATCGCGCCCGCACGGCAGAGCATCATGTCCGCCGCGGCGTACGCGAGGTCCATCCGGTCCACGTACGGTACCGGGATGTAGGGCGGCATACCGGGCATGTTCTCGACGTACGGCATTTCGTTCTTCGGGCCGACCGCGTGCAGGATCTGGATCCCGGCGCGCTGCAGGACCGGAGCGACCTGCTGGACGACCTCGTTGAGCCGCCGCGCGCCCTGTGAACCACCGGAGACCAGCAGCGTCGGCAGGTTCGGGTCGAGGCCGAAGGCGGCGCGCGCCTCCGGGCGGACCCGGGCCCGGTCGAGCGTGGCGATGGTGTGGCGCAGCGGGATGCCGATGTAGCGGGAGTTGCGCAGCTTGCTGTCCGGGGTGGCGACGGCGACCCCGTGGGCGTATCGCGAACCGATCTTGTTGGCGAGGCCGGGACGCGCGTTGGCCTCGTGCACGACGATCGGCGTCCCGGTCCGCTTGGCAGCGAGGTACCCCGGCAGCGCGACATAGCCGCCGAAGCCGACCACGCAGTCCGCCTTCGTGCGCTCCAGGATCTGCTCGGCCGCCTTGATCGTGCCGCGCAGCCGCCCCGGGACGGTGATCAGCTCAGGGGTGGGCTTGCGTGGCAGCGGTACGGCCGGGATCAGCGCGAGTTCGTAGCCCCGCTCGGGTACGAGTCGGGTCTCGAGTCCACGCTCCGTGCCCAGGGCCGTGATGCCCACGGTCGGGTCCTGCCTCCGCAGGGCGTCCGCGAGGGCGAGCGCGGGCTCGATGTGGCCGGCGGTCCCCCCACCGGCGAGTACGACATGCACCGAAATTCACCGCTCTCCGGACGAACGCGCCTTGACGCGCCGTCTCATCGTGTTCCATCTCACCCGAGGTTGCCGCATGGCCAGGGCCGCCTTTGCCGCCGGGTCCTGTCGCGCGAAGGCGATGAGGAGTCCGATGGCGAACATGGTCGGCAGCAGGGCTGAGCCCCCGTAGGAGAACAGCGGGAGCGGGACACCGGCGATCGGCAGCAGACCGAGCACCGCACCGACGTTGATCACGGCCTGCGCCGTGATCCAGGTGGTCACGCCTCCCGCGGCATACCTCACGAAGGGGTCCTCCGTGCGTCCGGCCACGCGGATACCCGCATAGCCTAGAGCCGCGAACAGTGCGAGCACCGACAGCGTCCCCGCCAGGCCGAGTTCCTCCCCGGTGATGGCGAAGATGAAGTCGGTGTGCGGTTCCGGCAGTTGACCCCATTTTTCCACACTCGCGCCGAGGCCGGAACCGAAGAATCCGCCGGAGGCCAGGGCATAGATTCCGTGCACTGCCTGCCAGCACTGGTCGCCCGGGCCCGGATCCGTCGCGCCGATGCAGGCGAGCCTCGCCATGCGGTTGGGGCTGGTCTTGATGAGGATCACGCCGAGCAGGGCCGCGATCGAGAGCACCCCCGCGAAGAGCCGCGTGGGCGCCCCCGCGAGCCAGAGCAGGCCGAAAAGGATCGCCGTGAGAATGATCGCGGTGCCCATGTCGCCGCCCAGCATGATCAGTCCGAGCAGCATGAAGGCGACCGGGACGAGCGGCACCAGCATGTGCTTCCACTGGGTAAGGAGGCGCTTGTCGTGTTTACGGGCGAGCAGGTCCGCGCCCCACAGGACGAGGGCGAGCTTGGCGAACTCACTGGGCTGGAGTTGGAAGGGCCCGCCCAGATAGATCCAGTTCTGGTTGCCGTTGACGCTGCGCCCTATCCCGGGGATCTGCACGAGCACCATCAGGAAGACGGTCACCGCGAGGATGGGGTAGGCGAGCGCCCGGTGCAGCTTGACGGGCATCCGCATCGCCACGAGCAGCAGGATCGAGCCGAGTACGGCGGCGACGAACTGCTTCTGGAAGAAGTACGCGGCGGGCAGGTCGAGCTGCAGCGCCTGGATCATCGACGCCGAGTAGACCATCACCAGGCCGAGCACGGTGATCAGCAGGCTGCTGCCGAAGATGAGGTAATAGGCGGTCAGCGGCCGGTCCCAGGCACGCTTGATCCGGGTGTAGGACCGCCGCACCGCGTTCTCGCCCGGCGGGCGCGGAGCCCGCGGGGAACGGACCGGCGCGGGCCGCTTGGCAAGGCGCGTGGGCGCTCGCCCGCTACTGCCGGCCATCGAGGCCCCCGTCCAGCCACCACGACGCTGCCACGTGCCCTCCTAAGGGTGCCGGGCGCCCCGGACCACGGGGCCCGCGTCAGGCGCTCGCGCCGAGTTCGCGGACCGCGTCCGCGAACGCGTCACCACGCTTGTTGTAGTTGGTGAACATGTCCATCGACGCACAGGCCGGAGCCATCAGTACGGTGTCCCCCGGCTCGGCGAGCCGTGCCGCCTGCCGTACCGCCTCGGACATCGCCCCAGTGTCGGTCCGGTCGAGGTCGACGACCGGGACCTCGGGCGCGTGTCGCGCCAGGGCTTCGCGGATCAGCGCGCGGTCGGCGCCGATCAGGACGACGCCCCGCAGCCGCTTGGCCGACTCGGCGACCAGATCGTCGAAGGTGGCGCCCTTGGCGAGCCCGCCCGCGATCCAGACGATCGACTCGTACGCCGCCAACGAGGCTTGCGCGGCGTGGGTGTTGGTGGCCTTGGAGTCGTCGACGTACGCCACCTCGGCCACGTCGGCGACGTGTTCGATGCGGTGGGCGTCCGGACGGAAGGCGCGCAGACCGTCGCGTACGGCCGTCGCGGGCACGCCGTAGGCGCGCGCGAGAGCCGCCGCGGCCAGGGCGTTGGCGATGTTGTGCGGGGCAGGCGGCTGCACGTCGGAGATCTCGGCGAGCTCCTGGGCCTGCTTCTGGCGGTCCGGCACGAAGGCACGGTCGACCAGGATGCCGTCCACGACGCCGAGTTGCGAGGGCGCGGGCGCGTTCAGCGTGAAACCGATGGCGCGGCAGCCCTCTTCGACGTCGGCCTCGCGGACGAGGTCCTCGGTGGCCTTGTCCGCGACGTTGTAGACGCAGGCGACCTGATTGCCCTCGTAGATCCGGCCCTTGTCGGCGGCGTACGCCTCCATGGAGCCGTGCCAGTCCAGGTGGTCGGGCGCGAGGTTCAGGACGGTCGCCGAGTGGGCGCGAAGCGAGGGCGCCCAGTGCAGTTGGTAGCTGGAGAGTTCCACGGCGAGCACGTCGTACGGCTCCTCGCCGGTGACGACGTCGAGGAGGGAGACCCCGATGTTGCCGACGGCGGCAGTGCGCAGACCGGCCGCCTCCAGGATCGAGGCCAGCATGCGCACGGTCGTGGTCTTGCCGTTCGTGCCGGTGACCGCGAGCCAGGGCGCTGCGTCAGGGCCGCGCAGGCGCCAGGCGAGCTCGACGTCGCCCCACACCTCGACACCGGCAGCCGCTGCCGCCGCGAAGAGCGGCTTGTCCGGCTGCCAGCCGGGCGTGGTGACGACGAGTTCGGTGCCTTCGGGCAGGGTGGCCCCGTCGCCGAGGCGGACGCCGATGCCCTCGGACCTCAGCTCCTCGGCCTGCGTACGGGAGCGCTCGTCGTCGCCGTCGTTGACGACCGTGACGACGGCGCCCAGGCCGTTCAGCACGCGGGCCGCCGGGATTCCGGAGACGCCGAGCCCGGCGACGGTGACGTTCTTCCCCTGCCAGCTGGTCACTTCTTGGCTGCCCATCCCGCGTAGAAGAGGCCGAGTCCCACGATCACGCACATGCCCTGGATGATCCAGAAGCGGACCACCACAAGGACTTCGGACCACCCCTTGAGTTCGAAGTGGTGCTGCAGTGGCGCCATGCGGAAGACGCGCTTGCCGGTCATGCGGAACGAGCCGACCTGGATGACGACGGACATCGTGATCAGGACGAAGAGGCCGCCGAGCAGGGCGAGCAGCATCTCGGTGCGCGAGCAGATCGCGAGTCCGGCGAGCGCGCCGCCGAGGGCGAGCGAGCCGGTGTCACCCATGAAGATCTTGGCGGGCGAGGTGTTCCACCACAGGAAGCCGAAGCAGGCGCCCATCAGCGCGGAGGCCACCACCGCGAGGTCGAGTGGGTCTCTGACCTCGAAACACGCCTGTGGGTTGGTCAGCGTGACGGCGTTGGCGCAGGACTCCTGGTACTGCCAGACACCGATGAAAGTGTACGCGCCGAAGACCATCACGGAGGCGCCCGTGGCGAGGCCGTCGAGGCCGTCGGTGAGGTTCACGCCGTTCGACATCGCGAGGATCATGAACAGCGCCCAGACCACGAAGAGCACCGGGCCGATCGACCAGCCGAAGTCCGTGACGAACGACAGCTTGGTGGAGGCCGGGGTCTGGTTGCGGTTGTCGGGCCAGTTCAGCGCGAGCACGGCGAAGCCGATGCCGACGATCAGCTGTCCGGCCATCTTCGCCTTGGCGCGCAGGCCGAGCGAGCGCTGCTTGACGATCTTGATGTAGTCGTCGAGGAAGCCGACGAGGCCCATGCCGGCCATCAGGAAGAGCACGAGGAGACCGGAGAGCGTGGTCTCCGTGCCCGTGATGACCTTCGTGAGGAAGTACGCGATGAGCGTGGCCAGGATGAAGGCGATGCCACCCATGGTCGGCGTACCGCGCTTGCTGTGGTGCTCGCGCGGGCCGTCGTCCCGGATGAACTGCCCGTAGCCCTTGCGGGCCAGGAACTTGATCAGGAGCGGGGTTCCGACCAGGGTCAGGAAGAGCCCGATCACACCCGCGAAGAGGATCTGCCTCATCGGCCGGCGACCTGCCCCTCGGACGACGCGGAGTCATCGAGCAGCGCCGTGGCGACTCGCTCGAGACCGACCGATCTGGAAGCCTTCACCAGCACGACGTCTCCCGGGCGCAGCTCGCTGCGCAGCAGGTCGATCGCCGCCTGTGCGTCGGACACGTGCACCGACTCCTCACCCCACGAACCCTCGTTGTATGCGCCCAGTTGGAGCCAGGACGCTTCCCTGCCCCCGACTGCCACGAGCTTGCTCACGTTCAGCCGGACAGCGAGCCGTCCGACCGCGTCGTGTTCGGCGAGACCCTCGTCACCGAGCTCGGCCATGTGACCGAGCACCGCCCACGTACGACGTCCCTTGGCCATGGCCGCGAGCGCGCGCAGGGCGGCTCGCATGGACTCGGGGTTCGCGTTGTAGGCGTCGTTGACGACCGTCACGCCGTCCGGGCGCTCGGTGACCTCCATCCGCCAGCGGGACAGCGTGCCCGCCTCGGAGAGCGCGCGGGCGATCTCGTCTGCGGACATGCCCAGCTCATGGGCGACGGCGGCCGCGGCAAGCGCGTTCGACACGTGGTGCTCACCGTACAGCCGCAAGGTCACGTCGCTGCACCCGGAGGGTGTGTGCAGCGTAAAGGCGGGCTGTCCGATCTCCGTGAGCCGGACATTCTCGGCACGTACGTCGGCGTCGGCGGCCTCTCCGAAGAGCAGGACGCGCGCCTTCGTGCGCGAAGCCATGGCGCGGACGAGGGGGTCGTCGGCGTTGAGGACGGCGGTGCCGTCGGCGGGGAGCGACTCGACGAGTTCACCCTTCGCCTGTGCGATCTGCTCGCGTCCGCCGAACTCGCCGATGTGGGCGGTCCCGACGTTGAGCACGAGGCCGATCTTCGGCGGGGTGAGGCCGGTGAGGTAGCGGATGTGGCCGATGCCGCGGGCGCCCATCTCCAGGACGAGGAACTTCGTCTCGTCGGTGGCGCTGAGGGCGGTGAGCGGCAGGCCGATCTCGTTGTTGAGCGAGCCCGGCGTGAAGACCGTGGGCGCCTTGCTCCGCAGGACCTGGGCGAGCAGGTCCTTGGAGCTGGTCTTGCCGACGGAGCCGGTGAGCGCCACGAGCGTCGCGCCCAGCCGCTCCACGACGTGCCGTGCGAGGGCGCCGAGCGCCGCCTGCACGTCGTCGACGACGATGGCGGGTACGCCGACGGGGCGCGAGGCGAGGACGGCTGCGGCGCCCGCGTCGACCACCGCGGACGCGTAGTCGTGGCCGTCGACGCGTTCGCCGGCGAAGGCTACGAAGAGGCTGCCGGGCTCCACTTCACGGGAGTCCCTGACGACCGGTCCGGTGACCTGGACGGACGGATCCGGTATGTCGTACGTCTGCCCGCCGACGACACTGGCGATCTCGGCGAGGGAGAGGGCGATCACAGATTCATCCCTGGGTTTGCTGGATAGCTTCGCGAAGTACCTGGCGGTCGTCGAAGGGACGCACCACCCCGGCGATGTCCTGTCCCTGCTCGTGGCCCTTGCCCGCGACGAGCACCGTGTCGCCCGGCTGGGCCAGGGCGACGGCCGCGCGGATGGCGGCGGCACGGTCCTCGAAGACGGCGACGTCACCGCGTTCGTGGGACGGCACGTCGGCGGCGCCGGCGAGCATCGTGGCGAGGATCGCGAGGGGGTCCTCGCCACGGGGGTTGTCGGAGGTCAGTACGGCGGTGTCGGCGAGCCTGGCCGCCGCGGCGCCCATCGGCATCCGCTTGGTCTTGTCCCGGTCGCCGCCGCAGCCGAGGACGATGTGCAGCTTGTTCTCGGTGACCTTGCGCAGGGCGCGCAGGACCGATTCGACGGCGTCCGTCTTGTGGGCGTAGTCGACGACCGCGAGGTAGGGCTGGCCCGCGTCGACGCGCTCCAGGCGGCCCGGGACGCCCGGCACGGCGCCGATGCCGTCGGCTGCCTGCTGCGGGTCGATCCCGGCGACGGCCAGCGAGACGATCGCGGAGAGCGTGTTGGCCACGTTGAAAGGACCGGCCAGCGGGGACTTGGCGGTGATCCGCTCGCCCTGCGGGCCGACCACGACGAACGTGGAGTCGAACGGCGTGACCTCGACGCCTTCCGCCCGCCAGTCGGCGTCGGGGTGGCCCTCGGCGGAGAAGGTGGTGACGGGGACCTCGGACTCGTCGATGAGCCGACGCCCGTACTCGTCGTCGAAGTTGACCACTCCGACCTTGGACCGCAGCTTGGTGAACAGCTGCGCCTTGGCCTGGAAGTAGTCCTCCATGTCGGAGTGGAACTCCATGTGCTCCGGGCTGAGGTTGTTGAAGACGGCGACGTCGAAGACGCAGCCGTCCACCCGCCCGAGCACGAGGGCGTGGGAGGAGACCTCCATGGCGACGGCCTCGACACCGCGCTCGCGCATCACCGCGAACAGCGCCTGGAGGTCGGTCGCTTCAGGGGTCGTACGTTCGGACTTGATCCGCTCCTCACCGATGCGCATCTCGACCGTGCCGATGAGGCCGGTCGACCGGATGCCCTTGAGGCCGCCCTCGACGAGATACGCCGTGGTGGTCTTGCCGGACGTACCGGTGATGCCGATCTGGAGCAGACCGCGCCCCGGGTGGCCGTAGACCGTGGCCGCGAGCTCGCCCATGGAGCCGCGCGGGTTGTCGACGACCAGGACCGGCAGGCCCGTGACGGCCGCGCGTTCGGCGCCCGTCGGGTCGGTGAGGATGGCGGCGGCGCCGAGATCGGCGGCCTGGGCGACGAAGTCGGCGCCGTGCAGCCGGGCGCCGGGCAGCGCGGCATAGATGTCGCCAGGGCGGACCGCGCGGGAGTCGTGCGTGATGCCGCTGACCTCCCCGGTGCCCGGGGCGGCGACGCCCAGCTGATCGGCGATCCTGGCGAGCGGCGTCGCGGAGACCTGGACCGGCCGCGGCGGTCCCGGATATGTCACGGGAACGCCCTTCTGGGTGGTTTGGGACTGATCAGCGTGTGGCACGGCGGTGAGCGTACCGGGCTCACCGGGCTCAGGGCGAAGCGGGCGGTGTGGCGGGGGCTGGTTCCCGGGCTTCGGGGTGATCGTCGTCACGGAATGGTCCTGGTCAGGGTTGGAAGGTGACCGGCAGACGGGCCGCGCCCTTGCCGGTGGGCGGGACCTGGAGCGTCTTGAGGGCGAACTGCATGACTTCCTTGTAGATGGGACCGCAGATCTGGCCGCCGAAGTAGCTGCCCTTGGTGGCGTTCTGGATCGCGCAGTAGACGGTGACGCGCGGCTTGTCGGCGGGCGCGAACCCGGCGAACGACGAGGTGTAGCCCTTGTACTTGCCGGTCTGAGGGTCGACCCGGTTGGCCGTACCCGTCTTGCCCGCGACCCGGTAGCCGGGGATGCGGGCCTTGGTGCCCGTGCCCTCTTCGTCGTCGACGACGGACTCGAGCATCTGCGACACCGTCTTGGCGGTCTTCGCGCTCACCACACGGGTCTTCTTGGGCTTCGGCGCGGGCGTGAAGCGGCCGTCGGGGCCCTTCGTGCCGCGCACCAGCGTGGGCTCGATGCGTACGCCGTCGTTGGCGATGGTCGAGTAGACGGAGGTCGCCTGCATCGCGTTGATCGAGAAGCCCTGGCCGAACGGGATCGTGTACTGCTGCGAGGTGGACCACTTGTCGGGGGGTGCGAAGATGCCGGACGTCTCGCCGGGGAAGCCGAGCCCGGTCTCCTTGCCGATGCCGAACTTCCGCAGGTACGAGTAGAGCGACCGGTTGGCTTCCTTCTGGGTCTTGCCCAGTTCGCCGGTGGCCAGGATCGTGCCGATGTTGCTGGACTTGGCGAGCACGCCGTTGAGCGTGAGGTGCCAGGTCGGATGGTCGATGTCGTCCTGGAAGAGCCGGTCGCCGCGGTGCAGCCGGTTGGGGACCGTCACGCGCGTGGCGGGCGTGGCCGCGTTCTCCTCCAGGACGGCGGCCATCGACATGACCTTGGCGGTGGAACCCGGCTCGAAGGCGTCCTGGAGCGAGGCGTTGCCCAGCGCCGTGCCGTCGGCCTGCGAGAGGTCGTTCGGGTCGAAGCCCGGGGCGTTGGCCATCGCGAGGATCTCGCCGGTCTTGTTGTCCTGCACTATCACGTAGCCGCGGTCCGCCCCGGACTTCTCCACCTGCCTGGTGATGGCGCTCTGCGCGGCCCACTGGATGTCGCGGTCGATGGTGAGTTCGACGTCCGAGCCGGGCACGGCGGGCGTCTCCGTGCTCCCCGCGGTGGGCACCTGGTGGCCACCGGACTGGGCGTACCTGATCTTGCCGTCCTTGCCGGCGAGCTCCTTGTCGAGCTGCTGCTCCAGGCCGCCCGCGCCCTTGCCCTCGGCGTTGACCCAGCCCAGTATCCCGGCGCCCAGGTTGTCGTTCGGGTACACGCGCTTGCTGCTGGGGTCCTGGAAGACGCCCGCCAGGACATTGGCGCTCTTCTTGTCGGTGCGCGCCTTGTCGTCGAGCGCGCCGCGCAGGTCCTTGATCTGTTTCCAGACCTGCGGGGTCTGCCGGCGGGCGAGCAGGACGTAACGCGTCTTGGGGGTCTTGAGCTGCTTGGTGAGCCGGTCGACGTCCTTGTCGAGGATGGGGGCGAGGAGGGCTGCGGCCTGCTCGGGCCCGTCCTTGATGCCCATTTCCTTCGCCGTGAACATCGTGGGGTCGGCCGTGATGTCGTACGCGTCGACGCTGGCGGCCAGTTCGACGCCGTTGCGGTCGGTGATGCCGCCGCGCTCGGCGGTCAGGACATGGCTGAAGTAGCGGTTCTTCTCGGCCTTGGCGGTGTACACGCTCGCGTCGACCGCCTGCACTTGGAGGAGGCGTACGACGAAGGCCAGCATCACCAGGGTCAGGCCGAGGCTCACCATGCGGAGGCGGGGCCGCGGGCTGCCGAGGCGGATGGTGCGGGCCTTGGTGGCCGGGCGCGGGCGGCGCGCGGCGGGGCGGGGCCCCGGTCCCGGGCGGCGGCGCTGTTCGCCGGGGCGGGCGGGGCGCGAGGGCCGCGCGGGACCCGGGACCCTGCGTCGCGGGGGTTGGCGGTCCGTCACTTACGTCACCTGCCGGAAGTCGTGGGGCCGGGCGTCGCGGAGAGGTGGGGCGTGGGCGAGGCGCCCGGGGCCGTGGCGGCGGGCACCGGGGAGGCCTGGGGCGCCGCTGAGGGCGCCGAGGACGCTGAGGGCGGCACCACCGGGATCGAGACCGAGGGCGCCGGGGACGCCACCTCCTGCGGGCGCGGGTCGGGCCGCAGCGCGGAGGACTGCTCGGCGGCTCCCGGAACGCCGCGCACGGTGCCGTCCGGGTTCAGGAAGGCCGGGTCGCCGCCCGGGACCATGCCCAGCTCTCGGGCGCGGCGCTGGAGGGCCTCAGGGGCGGCGTAGGCGTCCACGTCCCGCTGGAGCTCCTGCTCCTGGTCGGTGAGCTCCGTCGTCTCCTTCTTGAGCTCGCTCAGCTGGAAGGAGCCTTCGTTGAGCGAGGAGTTCAGGATGAGCAGCGTGATCAGACCGCCGCCGAGCAGCACCACGACGAGCAGCACGAAGGGCGTGCGTGCGGCCTGGCTCGGCCCCGCCGGCAGCAGCCGCGCGAGGCGGGCGGCCCGCCCCCGCAGCTGGGGCTTCTTGTTCATGAGGCCTCCTCGGGAACGCCGTTCACGGGTCCTCCCGGCGGGCGCGCTTCACGCGGCCTCCTCGCGGATGCGCTGCGCACCCCGCAGCCGTGCCGGGGCCGCCCGGCGGTTCTCGGCGATCTCTTCCTCGGTGGGGAGTTCGGCGCCGCGCGTGAGCAGCTTGAGCCGGGGCTGGTAGCGCTCGGGGACGACGGGCAGGCCGGGTGGCGCGGTCGTCGTGGCACCGGCCGCGAACACCTGCTTGACCAGCCTGTCCTCCAGCGAGTGGTACGACAGGACGGCGATGCGGCCGCCGACGGCGAGCGCCTTCACGGCCGCCGGAATGGCCGCCTCCAGGACGCTCAGCTCGCCGTTGACCTCGATGCGCAGGGCCTGGAAGGTGCGTTTGGCGGGGTTGCCGCCGGTGCGCTTGGCGGCCTGCGGCAGGGAGTCGCGGATCAGCTCGACGAGCCGCGCGCTGTTGCTGAACGGCTCCTTCTCGCGCTCGCGCACGACGGCGCTCACGATCCGCTTGGCCTGCTTCTCCTCGCCGTACTGGCGCAGGATGCGCACCAGTTCGCCCGGCGCGTACGTGTTGAGGACCTCGGCGGCGCTCATGCCGGTCGTCTGGTCCATGCGCATGTCCAGGGGCGCGTCCTGGGCGTAGGCGAAGCCCCGGTCGGCCTCGTCGAGTTGCATCGAGGAGACGCCGAGGTCGAACAGGACGCCCTGGACCTTCGCGATGCCGAGCCGGTCGAGCACCTCGGGCAGTTCGTCGTAGACCGCGTGCACCAGTTCGGCCCGGTCGCCGAAGGGGGCGAGCCGCTCCCCGGAGAGCCGCAGCGCCTCCTTGTCCCGGTCGAGCCCGATGAGGCGGGCCGACGGGAAGGTGGAGAGCAGCGCCTCGCTGTGGCCGCCGAGCCCGAGGGTGCAGTCGACGACGACCGCGCCCGGCTCGGCGAGCGCGGGGGCCAACAGGTCCAGGCATCGCTGGAGCATCACCGGGACGTGTCGGGTCTGGCTCAAAGGGCCCTCTCAGGTCCGGCGCGGAGCGCGGTGCGCACGGCCGGGTCCCCGCCCGCTCCAGAAGGGGAATGGCCTGCTGGCGCCGGGGAAGTGGCGTCAGCCGACCGGGAGCGGGAGGAGGCCGAGCCGTACGTACGCGTCGCGCACGTGGGGGGATTCAGGGAATCCCCGGTGAACAGTCCAGCTGGGAGCAGGGTCACGGCTCCCACTTCGCGTCACTTTAGTCCACCGTGTCGCCCGGTCAATCAACTGGCCTGCGCGTCGCGGACGGGTCGCCGACGAGCCGCTGACGGGCCGCGAAAGACGCCTCGTCACCCGTTCGGGGGAAGGCGTCGCACCCCTGTGGGTTAGCTCACAACAAGACTCATTGACGTTCTTTGTCCCTTCTCACAGCGGGCCTGAGCGATCAGTGCCGACTACCGTCGTAGCCATGTCGACTTCCGCATCTCCCACGGGCCGCTTCCCCGCAGGACCGACCGGCGGCATAGCCGCCGGTGACACCGTCACGGACCGCCTCGTCGAGGCGAACAAGCGGTACTCAGCCAAATTCACGGACCCTGGCATGGACGCACGACCCGTCCTCGGCGTGGCCGTCGTGGCCTGCATGGACGCCCGTCTCGATCTGCACGACGCGCTCGGTCTCGAGCTGGGCGACTGCCACACCATCCGCAACGCGGGCGGCGTGGTCACCGACGACGTCGTGCGCTCCCTGACGATCAGCCAGCGCGCGCTCGGCACGCGCAGCGTCGTGCTGATCCACCACACCAGCTGCGGCCTGGAGAGCCTCACCGAGGAGTTCCGGCACGAGCTGGAGCTCGAGGTCGGCCAGCGGCCCGCCTGGGCGGTGGAGTCCTTCCGCGACGTCGATCAGGACGTACGGCAGTCGATGCAGCGGGTGCGGACCTCGCCGTTCCTTCTGCACACCGACGATGTGCGGGGATTCGTCTTCGATGTGACCACCGGTCTGCTGCGGGAGATCGACCCTGCGTGACCGGGTCCGAAGCGGATCTTTCCGGAACGTCTCGGCGGGCAAAGGGCCGTAAGACCTGACATATCGCCGCCAGTTATCCACGGGCGAGTGACACAACCCGGTATGCCCAACAAGAATGCGGGTGGGCGTCACGCTGAACCATTCACGCGTGGCGTCCGTGATTCGGGGTGGGCCGGGCCGCACACACATGCGTCGGCCCGGAGAACGTGTCCGAGGAGGGCCGGGTGACGACCTATGACGATCGAGCGAGCCTCACAGATCTGACCGCCACAGCGGAGCGTGTCCGCGGGTCGGTCGAGGGTGTGATCGAGGGCAAGCCAGAGGTCGTACGGCTTTCGCTGACCGTGCTCCTCGCCGAGGGGCACTTGCTGATCGAGGATGTACCGGGCGTGGGCAAGACCATGCTCGCCAAGGCGCTGGCACGATCCATCGACTGTTCCGTGCGGCGCATCCAGTTCACGCCCGACCTGCTGCCGTCGGACATCACTGGTGTGTCCATCTTCGACCAGCAGCGCCGGGACTTCGAGTTCAAGCCCGGCGCGATCTTCGCGCAGATCGTGATCGGCGACGAGATCAACCGCGCGTCTCCCAAGACGCAGTCGGCGCTCCTGGAGTCCATGGAGGAACGCCAGGTCACCATCGACGGGCAGACCTACGAACTGCCGAGCCCCTTCATGGTGGTGGCGACGCAGAACCCCGTCGAGATGGAGGGGACCTATCCCCTGCCCGAGGCGCAGCGCGACCGCTTCATGGCGCGCGTCTCGATCGGCTATCCGAACGCGGAGGCCGAACTGCAGATGCTGGACGTCCACGGCGGTGTCTCGCCGCTGGACGACCTCCAGCCGGTGGCGCACGCGCACGACATCGTGAAGCTCATCGACGCGGTCCGCACGGTCCATGTCGCCGACGCCGTGCGGCGGTACGCCGTGGACCTGGTGGGGGCGACCCGCAACCACCCGGACCTGAGACTCGGGGCGTCGCCGCGCGCGACGCTGCACCTGCTGCGGGCGGCCAAGGCGTCCGCGGCGCTCAGCGGCCGCGATTTCGCCCTGCCGGACGACATCCAGGCCCTCGCCGTCGCGGTGCTCGCGCACCGGCTGCTGCCCACCGCCCAGGCCCAGCTGAACCGGCGCACGGCCGAATCGGTCGTCCTGGAGATCCTCCAGCGCACGCCCGTGCCCGCCGCCACCCAGCCCAGCAGCGGTTACTTCAACCAGCAGCCGCCCGGCGCACGGAGGCTGTGATGGCGGCCGGGGGGCCGCAGCCGGCGCAGGACGAGGAGGGCAAGGGCGGACTGCGGACCGCGCTCGCGGGTCTGACCACGCGCGGGCGCTCGTTCCTCGCGGCCGGGGTCGCCGCCGCCATCTGCGCGTATGTCCTGGGACAGAGCGATCTGCTCCGGGTCGGGCTGCTGCTCGCCGTGCTTCCGCTGGTGTGCGCGACGGTGCTCTACCGCACCCGCTACCGCGTCGCCGGCAGCCGCAGGCTCTCCCCCGCGCGCGTGCCCGCCAGTTCGGAGGCGCGTGTCCACCTGCGGATGGACAACGTCTCGCGGCTGCCCACGGGACTGCTCATGCTCCAGGACCGGGTGCCCTACGTCCTCGGGCCGCGGCCCCGCTTCGTGCTCGACCGGGTGGAGGCGGGGGGCCGCCGGGAGGTGTCCTACCGCGTCCGCTCGGACCTGCGGGGGCGCTATCCGCTGGGCCCGCTGCAACTGCGCCTGACGGACCCGTTCGGGATGTGCGAACTGACCCGGTCCTTCTCCACGTACGACACCTTGACGGTCATCCCACGGGTGGAGGCGCTGCCTCCGGTACGGCTCACCGGCGAGGCCAAGGGGTACGGCGACGGGCGTAACCGCTCGCTGGCCCTCGCGGGCGAGGACGACGTGATCCCGCGGGGCTACCGCCACGGCGACGACCTGCGCCGCGTCCACTGGCGCTCCACGGCCCGCTACGGCGAGCTGATGGTGCGCCGCGAGGAGCAGCCGCAGCGGGCCCGCTGCACGGTGCTCCTGGACACCCGGGCACACGCTTTCCGGGGCGCGGGGCCCGACTCGGCCTTCGAGTGGGCGGTGTCGGGCACGGCGTCCACCCTGGTGCACATGCTCGAACGGGGCTTTTCGGTACGGCTGTTGACGGACACCGGCAACTCCGTGCCCGGCGAGGGCGCGGACGGTTTCGCGGGTGCGAGCCAGGAGTCGGCGGACGCGGCAGGACTGATGATGGACACCCTCGCGGTGATCGACCACTCGGACGGCGCGGGGCTCTCCCCCGCGTACGACGTGCTGCGCGGCGGCAACGAAGGCCTGCTGATCGCCTTCTTCGGTGACCTCGACGAGGAACAGGCGTCGGTGGCCGCCAAGATGCGCCAGCGCAGCGGCGCCGCGGTCGCCTTCGTCCTGGACAGCACGGTCTGGGCGCAGGGCCCCGGCGGCGCTCCCTCGGCCCCCGGCGACGAGCGGGTCCGGATGCTGCGCGAGGCGGGCTGGACGGCCGTGGCGGTGCCTCCCGGGATCGCCCTGGTGGACCTGTGGCGCCAGGCCGACCATCTGCGGGCGAGCACGGGCCCGGCTCCCGCGGCGGGGACGACGACCGGGGGCTGGGGATGAGCGGCCGAGCCCGCGCACGTACGACGACAACACGTACGACAACTGCACGTACCGCAACTGCACGTACGGCAACAGGGGGGCGTTCATGAGTGGGCGCGCGCGACTCGCGCTCTGTGCCACGGCGGCCACGCTGATGGCATCGGGGGCGCTGCTGCCGCTCGTCGATCCGGCGACGTGGTTCGTCCAGGCGGCGATCCTGCTCGCGCTGCAGAGCGGCGTGGGCGCGCTCACCCGGCGGGTCCCGCTGGCCCGGCCGGTCACGGTCGCGGTGCAGGCCCTGGTGACGCTGCTGTTGCTGACGCTGGTGTTCGCCCGCGAGCAGGCGATCGGCGGGGTCGTTCCGGGCCCCGACGTCTTCCGGGAGTTCGGGCGGCTGTTCGAGGCGGGCGGCAACGACGTCGGGCAGTACGCGATCCCGGCGCCGCTCAGTGACGGCATCCGGCTGATGCTGGTCGGCGGCGTCCTGCTGATCGGCCTCGCGGTGGACGCCCTCGCGGTGACGTTCCGTACGGCGGCGCCCGCGGGTCTTCCGCTGCTGGCGCTGTACTCGGTCGCCGCGGGACTCTCCGGGGACGGGGCCGGATGGCTGTGGTTCCTGCTCGCGGCCGCCGGGTATCTGCTGCTGCTCCTGGCGGAGGGACGTGACCGGCTCTCCCAGTGGGGGCGGGTCTTCGGGGGTGCGGCGCGCGCGCCGGGCCGGATCTCGGGGGGCCTCGAGACCGACAGCGGCGCGATCGCGCCCGTCCGCACGGGGCGGCGCATCGGCGCGGTCGCGCTGGGCATCGCCCTGGTGGTGCCGCTCGCGCTGCCCGCTCTGGACGGCGGTCTCCTCGACGGTTCCGGTGGTGGCGGAGGGTCCGGTCCGGGCGTTGGCGGCAAGATCTCCGCGGTGAATCCGCTGGTCGCGCTCCAGGACAGCCTGAACGAACCGGAAGACCGCGAGGTCATCTCGTACAAGACGAACGCCAAGGAGACCGAGAACCTCTATCTGCGGATCGTCTCCCTCGACCAGTTCGACGGCACGACCTGGGAGAGCAAGGTCCGGAGCATCGAGGACGTGCCGTCGCGCCTGGAGGACCCGCCCGGGCTCTACCCCGACGTCCCCAGGAGCGAGATCCAGACCAACATCTCGGCCGCCGAGGACTACGCCCAGAACTGGCTGCCGATGCCCTACCCCGCGAGCGAGGTGAAGATCAACGGCAGCTGGCGGTACGAGCCGGTGGGGCGCGGCATCGTCGGTAACCCCGGCCAGACGACGCGGGGCGCGCAGTACCAGGTCAAGAGCCTCATCGTGCAGCCCACGGCCGAGCAGCTCGCCAACGCCTCCGAGCCGCCCAGGCAGATCGCGGAGGAGTTCACCAAGGTGCCCGGCTCCCTGCCGCCCGTGGTGGCCTCCGAGGCCCGCGAGATCACCAAAGGCTCGGCGAACGACTACGAGAAGGCGGTCAAGCTCCAGGACTACTTCGCCTCGGAGGGCGGCTTCACGTACAACACGCAGGTGAAGGCGGGCAGCGGCCCGCAGGCCATAGCCCGCTTCCTGGAGCAGAAGGAAGGCTTCTGCGTGCACTTCTCGTTCGCGATGGCCGCGATGGCGCGGACGCTGGACATCCCGGCGCGCGTCGCGGTGGGCTTCACGCCCGGCGCCGCCCAGGCGAACGGCTCGATGTCGGTCGGCCTGCGGGACGCGCACGCCTGGCCCGAGCTGTACTTCGAGGGTGTGGGCTGGACCCGCTTCGAGCCGACACCGAACCGCGGCACAGTGCCGGACTACACGCGCCCGGACACCCCGTCCGACAACGCGAGCGACCCGGCGGCTCCCGAGGCGTCCTCGTCGTCGGCGCCGTCCGGCGAGCCCTCGGCCTCCGCGAGCTGCCCGCCCGACCAGCAGAGGCAGGGCGGCTGCGCGAGCACGGCCGCGGCGATCGCGGGCGGCTCGGGCGGTGAGGGACCGCCGATCGGCACGATCGTGGCCGTGGCCCTGGGGGCGCTGATGGTGCTCGGCCTGCCCTTGCTGCCGATGCTGTGGCGTCGGCGCGTCCGTGCGGTACGTCTGGGCTCGCCGGGCCGTACGGAGGCGGACGCCGCCGCGCGCACCTTGGCCGCCTGGCTGGAGGTGACCGATACGGCCTGGGACCACGGGATCATGCCGGACGACTCACAGACCCCGCGCAAGGCGGCGGCCCGGATCGTACGCATCGGGCAGCTCACCGCGGCGCCCGCGGAATCCGCCCACCGGCTGGCGGCGGCGGTCGAGCAGGTGCTCTACGCGCCAAGGCCCCAGCCGACGACCGGCCTGGCCGATGACGTGCACCGCGTATCCGACGGTCTGCGGGCCACGTCGAACCGCCCGGCCCGGCTGCGGGCGGCGCTCGCCCCGCATTCGGCCGCACGGGTGGTGTGGGCGGTCTCGGACCGCTGGGCGGCGGTCAAGGCGCGGTGGTCCGAGCGGATCGCCAAGCGGTGGTCGGCACTGCGGAGGCCTTCGCGGCCGTCGCAGCAGGGGGGCTAGAGGGCGGTAGCAGGCGGCTTGAGGGCATGTGTAAGGGGTGAGCGCCTGGGCGCTCACCCCTTACACATGCCGAGCCGTACACGCGTCATTGCGACCGTTACACGCGTCGTTCCGACCGGAACACACGTCAGCCGTCGGCCTCGGTGAGGCCGACGGCTGACGTCCTGCACTGCTCTGAAAAGTCAGGAGCTCATTGGCCCTGTTCGTCGCGGCGGCGCTGCCAACGCTGTTCGATCCGGTCCATCATCGACCGGCGCTGCCTGGTCTGCCGACGGCCAGGGGCGCTGCCCGGTGCCGTGGGCGTGCCGGCGGCCGGCTGTTCACCTGGCTTGGGCGCTTTGCGCCATCCGGTGACGGCGAGCACCGCACAACCCAGCATGACGAGGAAACCCACCACGCTCACCCAGATCTGCTGGGCGACCATTCCCGCCATGAGAAGGGCGATACCCACAAGGAAGCCCGCGACCGCTTGGTAGACCCGTCGCCGGGTGTACGTACGCAGCCCGCTTCCCTCGAGCGCTGTCGCGAACTTGGGATCTTCGGCGTACAGCGCTCGCTCCATCTGCTCGAGCATGCGCTGCTCGTGCTCCGAGAGCGGCACGGAGTCCTCCTCATCGTGCAGTCGCCGGGGCGACCGGGGGTCCCCTTCAGGATAGGCAGGGAATCGCCCCCGTGAAACCCGCCCCTCTGCGCCAACTTCGCCAAACCGGACCACCCTGCCGCTCCGGCTCGCTGAAGCGTTCATTCCCCAGCGGCCGGCCCGGCATGCCGGACGGTCTGCCTCGATCATACGGCGCCCATAGCCCGTTCGGGGGGTGTGTGCCGTACTCCATGTGCCGCTGCGCCGCTGATCAGCGGGGCAGCCCTGCCGGACGTCAGGCCTCGTCCGCATCCCGGGTCTCGCCGAGCACATGCAGCTGGGTGGCCACGGAGTGGAAGGCGGCCAGCTCTGCGGCGGCCGCCTCCAGCTTGAGGAGGGCCTCCAGGGCGCCGGGTTCGGTGTCCACGAGAACGCCGGGAACCAGGTCGGCGAAGACCCGCACGCCGTGCACCGCGCTGACTTCGACGCCGGCGCTCTCCACCAGTTCGGTGAGCTGTTCGGCGGTGAAGCGCCGCGGCACGGGGTCGCCCTCGCCCCATCGGCCCGCCGGGTCGTCGAGCGCCTGCCTGGCCTCGGTGAAGTGCCCGGCGAGTGCCCTGGCGAGCACGGCTCCGCCGAGTCCCGCGGCGAGCAGGCTGAGGGTGCCGGAGGGCCGCAGCGCGCCGACCGCGTGGCGCACGCCCTCGGCGGGGTCGTCCACGTACTCCAGGACGCCGTGGCACAGGACGGCGTCGAACCCGGACCGCTCCACGACGTCGAAGAGGCCGTGTACGTCGCCCTGGACGCCGCGCACCCGGTCGGCGACGCCCGCCTCGGCGGCCCGGCGCTCGAGCGCGAAGAGGGCGTTCGGGCTGGGGTCGACGACGGTGACGCGGTGGCCGAGACGGGCGACGGGCACGGCGAAGTTTCCGCTGCCGCCTCCGGTGTCGAGCACGTCGAGGGAGCGTGACTCCCGGCCCGTGGCCTTGACCCGGCGGTCGAGGGCGTCCTTGAGGACCTCCCAGACCACGGCGGTACGGAGAGAAGCGCGGGGGCGCATCGGGTCCGACACGGCAGTTGACTCCTCGGCGCGTCCACCGCACGTCCGCGGCGGAGCTAGGGGGTTCCCTCCGCCTGCTCTTGTGACAGCCAGGAGGGTGCGGGCGCTCCCACCCTATTGCCTTCGGCCGACTGCCCCGTCACCCCTCTCGGCTCGCGTCCGGCGGCTCCCGCCTGGGCTGAGGCAGCACGGGCTGCAGCCCCAGCATCCGCTCGACGAGGCGTAGGAACATCCCCACGTCACGCAGCAGGTCGTCCGCGTCCCGGACGGTGGCCGCGCCCTGTATGCCCGCCTCCGCGCGGGCCCTGCGTGGCGCGCCGGAGGCGAAGAGGGCGCTCCACTCGATCAGTTCGGGTGCTATCTCGGGCAGCACTTCCCAGGCGCTCCGGATGCGCTGCCTGCGACGCGGGGTCGCCTCGGGCCGGCCGCGGGCGGCGAGCACGGCGGCCGCGGTGCGCAGGGCCGCGAGGTGGGCCGTGGCATAGCGCTCGTTCGGAGTCTCCAGGTGCGCGGCCTCGTCGATGCCGGCGCGGGCCTGGGCGAGCAGTTCGAGTGCGGCGGGCGGGGCCGTGGCCCGGCGCAGGACGGGGTGGACGTCGCTCGCGGGGCCGGTCGCTACGGGGGCAGGGCCGACGGGGCGGTGCCGACGTGCGGCTGCTGCGGAAGTGCGGGCCATGACGAACCTCCTGTCGTCGCGTAACGGCTATGTGGCCGTATGTGCACATCGTGTAGTACGCCACTGACAATCGGCTCTGACCTGCACTTTTGCCTCGATCGCCGGTTCGCGTTAGTTTTTGCACTGACCAGTCAGTTCAAAAAGTGGGTGCGAGGGGGAACTGTGGACGGGCCGAACGACGGCGCGCGGGGAGCCGCCGTCACAGCGCGGGAGTTCGGGCTCAAGGGACCGCGGGGCTGGGCGTTCCGCGGGGTCGATGTCGAGGCCGGGCCCGGGTCGCTGATCGCGATCGAGGGGGCTTCGGGGTCGGGCCGCACCTGTCTGCTGCTCGCGCTCACCGGGCGGATGCGCCCCACCGAGGGCGAGGCCTCGGTGGGGGGCTTCCGGCTGCCCAAGCAGCTCGCGGCGGTGCGCCGGATCAGCGCGCTCGGGCCCGTGCCCGGCGTGACGGACCTCGATCCGGCGTTCACCGTCGCCGAGCACCTGCACGAACGGGCGCTTCTGGAGCGGCGGTTCGGCGGCTCCCTGCGGGGTCTGCTGAGGCCGCGCGCCGAGCGGACGGCCGAGGCGCGGCTGCGGGTCGACACGGCGCTGACGGCCGCGGGGCTCGACATGGAGTCGTTGCCCAAGGGCCGGCGGACCTCCGTACGCGACCTGGAGCGCCTCGAAGTGCTGCGGCTCTCCGTGGCCCTGGCGCTGATCGGGCGCCCTGGGCTGCTGGGCGTCGACGACGTCGACCTCAAGCTGTCGGACGCCGAACGGCGCGAGGCCTGGGACCTGTTGAGGTCACTCACTCAGAGCGGCACCACCGTCGTGGCCGTGTGCAACGAAGCCCCCGACGACGCGATCGCCGTTTCCACGGACCGCGCCGACGACAACGAAACCGACGACAAGGAGACGGCGGATGCGCTCGCCGAAGCTGGCCTCGCTTGAGCTCAGGCGCTTCGGCAGGGGAAAGCTGCCGCGTGCCGCGCTCGTCGCGCTCCTGCTGCTGCCGCTGCTGTACGGCGCGCTGTACCTCTGCTCGTTCTGGGACCCGTACGGCCGCCTGGACCGCATACCCGTGGCGCTCGTCAACGACGACAAGGGCGCCACGGCCGCGGGCAAGAAGCTCGCGGTGGGCGACGGCATCGTCGAGGGACTCGAGGACAGCAAGACCTTCGACTGGCACGAGGTGAGTTCCGCCGAAGCGCGCGCGGGTGTCGAGGACGGGACGTACTACCTGTCCCTGACGATGCCGTCCGACTTCAGCCGGCGCGTCGCGTCGAGTTCGGGCGACTCCCCGGAGACGGGCGCCCTTCAGGTCCGCACGAACGACGCCAACAACTACATCGTCGGGCAGATCTCCCGGACGGTCTTCTCCGAGGTGCGCGCGGCGGCCTCCACGAAGGCCTCGCGTTCCTTCCTCGACAAGATCTTCATCTCGTTCTCCGACATCCACGGGGCGACCGAGAAGGCCGCCAAGGGCGCCGACAAGCTCGACAGCGGCATCGGTGAGGCCAAGAAGGGCTCGAAGAAGCTCGCGACCGGCCTCAAGGACGCCAAGACCGGCAGCAGTGACCTGGCCGGGGGCATCAAGAAGCTCGACAAGGGCGCCGGTGATCTGGAGGACGGGTCGAGGAAGGTCTCGGACGGCACCCAGAAGCTGGCCGACAAGGTCAACGGCACCGCGGACAAGGTGCGGCCCTTCCTCAAGGACAACGGCAAGACCATCGGGGACACGGCCAAGCTCGTCGCCGACTCCTCCAAGGCCCTGCGGAACAACCTGGACACCTGGGTCAAGCTCGCACCCGTCGCGGCCGACGGCGCCGAGAAGGGCTCGCAGACCATCGGCGGCCTCTACACGGAACGCTGTGTGGACCTCCCGGTGCCCGACCCGGCCTGCCCGGAGCTCAAGGAGGCCAAGAAGGCCGCCGAGAACGTGTCGACCATCGCGGACGACATGAACACCGTGGTCAAGGACCAGGACAGCGACGTCAAGAAGCTCGACAAGCACCTCGCCGCGCTGCAGAAGAAGTCCCAGGCGCTCGCCGACCGGGCCCCGCACCTGGACGAGGACCTGAACAAGGCCGTCACCCAGATCAACGAACTCAACACGGGCGCGGGCAAGGTCGCCAAGGGCGCCAAGAAGCTGCACACGGGCCTCGGCACCGCCAAGACCGGCGCCAAGGACCTCGACACGGGCATCGGCAAGCTCGAGACGGGCGCGAGTGACCTCAAGGGCGGCATGTTCAAGCTGGCCGACGGCTCCCAGAAGCTGTCCGGCGGGCTGCACGACGGCGTCAAGAAGATCCCGGACTACGACAAGAAGGACCGCGACCAGCGCACCGACGTCATGGCCGACCCGGTGCAGCTCGCTTCCCAGTCGATGCACAAGGCGCCCAACTACGGCACGGGCTTCGCGCCGTACTTCATCCCGCTGTCCCTGTGGGTCGGCGCGATGGTGGCGTACATGCTGATCCAGCCGCTCAACCGGCGCGCGCTCGCCGCGGGCGCCTCCGCATGGCGGATCGCGTTCGCGGGCTGGCTTCCGGTCGCCGCCCTCGGCGTACTGCAGACGGCGGCCCTGATGTCGGTCCTGCACTGGGGGCTCGGCCTGCAGATGGCGCGGGCCGCCGGGACGGTGGGCTTCCTCTCCCTGGTGACGTGCTGCTTCGCGGCGATCGTGCAGTGGCTGAACGCGCGCTTCGGGGCGGCGGGGCGCATCCTCGTCCTCGCGGTCCTGATGCTCCAGCTGACCTCGGCAGGCGGCACGTACCCCGTACAGACGAGTCCGTCCTTCTTCGGCGCGATCCATCCCTTCTTGCCGATGAGTTACGTGGTCGACGCCCTGAGGAGGCTCATCACGGGCGGTGAGCTCGGGCCCGTCTGGCAGGCGTGCGTGGTCCTCACGGCCTTCACGGCGGGCGCCCTCGCGCTGACCGCGCTCTCCGCGCGCCGGAAGCAGGTGTGGACCCTGGACCGCCTGCACCCGGAACTGAGCCTGTGAGACCCGCAAGTGCGCCTGTAGGGGCGCCCAGACCTGTGAGAATCGGGCTTATGGACAGCAGCGCAACCAGCACCCGGCGTGAGGCCACCCGGCAGAAGCTCTACGAGGCGGCCGTCACCCTCATCGCGGAGCAGGGCTTCTCGGCCACGACGGTCGACGAGATCGCCGAGCGGGCCGGGGTCGCGAAGGGCACGGTCTACTACAACTTCGCGAGCAAGTCGGTCCTCTTCGAAGAGCTGCTTCGGCACGGCGTCGGCCTGCTCACCGCCTCCCTGAAGGAGGCGTCCGAGAAGACGGCCGGCAGCGGTGGCAGCCAGGTCGACGCCCTTGACGCGATGATCCGGGCGGGTCTGGTCTTCATCGACCGCTATCCGGCCTTCACCCAGCTGTACGTGGCCGAGCTGTGGCGCACCAACCGCGCCTGGCAGTCCACCCTGATGGTGGTCAGGCAGCAGGCGGTCGCCGTCGTGGAGGACGTCCTGCGCGCGGGCGTGAAGAACGGCGAGCTCAGCGAGGAGATCGACATCCCCCTGACGGCCGCCGCACTCGTCGGGATGGTCCTGGTGGCGGCCCTGGACTGGCAGGCCTTCCAGCCGGAGCGCTCCCTGGACGACGTGCACTCGGCGCTCTCGCGACTGCTGCAGGGCCGGGTGAGCGGCGGACGCTGAGCCGCCCGTGCAAAGGCGCCGGGCCGGTGCCTCCTGATCTCCAGGTGGCACCGGCCCGGCGCTTCTTGCGTTCCCCCGCAGTCCCCCGTTCGGCCCCTCGGGTGGTCATCCCCGAGGCGCCGCCCGTCTCCCCGTTGCCTCACTCCCACCTTCGGCGGGGTGGGAGGAGCGGCCAAGGGCGCCGCGCCGTTCCGCCGCCCCGTGTCGGCGGTACGGACGCCGCGCCCTTCTCCGTGCCCCTCACTCTTCCGTCTTCGCAGGTCGGGGCCCATCCGCGCTGCTACTCATCTCCACCACTAGGTACGGATACTCAGAGCTGGGCACTCATCCCCAGGCCGGGTCGGTCCCGACTGGTTACGATCGCGTCCGTGTCCGTACTCCCCCTGGTCTTCACCAGCGGCTGGGCAAGCGGGATCAACGCGTACGCCGTGGTCCTGCTGCTCGGTGTCTTCGGCGCGACCGGGGTCACCGACGAGGTGCCCGAGGCGCTGCAACGTCCTGATGTGCTGATCGTCGCCGGGGTTCTCTTCGCCTGCGAGGCCGTCGCCGACAAGATCCCTTACGTCGACTCGGTGTGGGACACGGCACACACCGTGATCCGGCCGGTGTCGGGCGCGGTGGTGGGCGCGCTGCTCGCCGGGCAGAGCGGTTCGCTCCCCGACCTCGCGGCGGGCGCGGTGGGCGGTTCGACGGCGCTGGCCAGCCACTGTGTGAAGGCCGGGACGCGGATGGCGGTCAACACCTCGCCGGAGCCGTTCAGCAACGTCATCGTCAGCACGGCCGAGGATCTCGGGGTCGGCGGGATCGTCAGCTTCGCGATGTTCTATCCGGAGGCCGCTGCGATCATCGCGGCGGTCCTGCTGCTGCTCGGTCTGATCCTGTTGTGCTTCCTGGTCTCGCGGATCCGGCGGTTCCTGCGGCGCAGGGCGCAGCGGCGCGAGGAGAGGCGACTGGCGGCGCGCGCGGGACGGCCGCCGGACTGAGGGCTCCCGGCGTGACTGTCAGTGGCGGCCGATAAAGTCCCTGGCATGGCACGGATTGTGGTGATCGGCGCCGGGATGGGCGCGATGACGGCGGCCGCCCGGCTGGCCGTCGCGGGCCACCGAGTGGTGGTCCACGAGCGGTCGGGGACGTACGGCGGCGCGCTCGGCAGCGTCGAGCGGGACGGCTTCGCCTTCGACACGGGCCCGAGCCTCCTGCGGCTCCCCGCCGTCTACCGCGACTTGTTCGTCAAGACGGGCAAGGAACCGCTGGAGAAGTGCGTCGAGCTGTCCCAGGTGGAGCCTGCCGTGCGACACGTCTTCGCGGACGGCACGACGGCCGACCTGCCGAACGCCTCGCGCGCGGGCGTCGGCGAAGCCCTCGACGCGGCCCTCGGCAGCGGCGCGGGCGCCCGCTGGTCGGCGTACATGAACCGCGCCCGCGAGGCGTGGGACCGCACCCGGCGCCCTCTCCTGGAAGAGCCCCTCTGGCCGAACTGGCAGGTCCTCGCCGAGCGCGAGCCGTACCCCTCGGTGCCCCACAAGCGCCTCCTGCGGCGCGAGCGACGCGCGAAGACCCTCACCGAGGTCGGTGAGCTCGAACTGGGCGGCGACGCACGCCTAGTGGCTCTCCTTGAGCAGTACGCCCTCGCGTACGGCCTCGACCCCCGTGCGACCCCGGCGAGCGCGGCGGTCCTGCCCTACATGGAGCACACCTTCGGCGCGTGGTCCGTGCGGGGCGGGATGCGCGCGCTCGCCACCGCCGTGTACGAGCGGTGCCTCGCCCGGCGGGTCGAGTTCACGTTCGACTCCCCCGTCGCCCGGATCATCGAGAAGGACGGCCGCGCCGCGGGCGTCGAGCTCGCCGACGGGACGGCGCACGAGGCGGACTTCGTGGTCGCCGGTGTCGCGCCCGGCGCATTGGACGGCTTGCTGTCCGGTGTGTCCGCCCTGCCCGGCGGATCCGGTGTGAACATACGGGCGGAGGGTGAAGTCCGGCCCCGTTCCGGACTGCCGAGCCGTCTGATGGTCTTCCTGGCCCTGACCGGCGCGCGACCGGGCGGGACGCCGCACCGGACTGTGCTGCACACCCCTGACCGCCAGGACGAGCTCGACCGGCTCTTCGGGGACCGCCCCGGACTGCCCGAGGCCCCCACCCTCACGGTGCTGCGCCCGGCCGACCCCGCGCTCACCCCCGACGCCGGACACGAGGCGGTCACGCTGACGGTGACCGTGCCCGCACACACGGAGGTCACCGAAGCCGACGTGGAGCGGTTGCTCGACCGTGCCGAGGCCGTGGTGCCCGGGCTCCGGGGCCGCCTGCTGTGGCACGAGGTCCGCACCCCCGCCGACATCGCGGAGGCCACCGGCGCCGACGGCGGCGCGGTCCCGCCCCCGTCCCTCGCAGCGGGTGAGGGCCGACTGCTGCACCCGGCCAACAGCACGCGCCTGCCGGGACTTTTCGCGGTCGGCGGCTGGGCCCACCCCGGCGGCGGTCTCCCGCACGCGGGCATGTCCGGCACGCTGGTCGCGGGACTGATCGTGGAGGGACCGGAGTTCCGCGGCTCGCAGTGAGCGGCAAAGGCCTGCGGCGCCGGCGCCGCAGGCCTCAGGATCAGTACGGGTGATCAGTACGGGCAATTAGTACGGGTACCGCCCGTTTCAGTACCGGTACTGCTCGTTGTACCCCGCGTCGTAGCCGTTCCCCTGGCCCTGCTCGCCCTGGTAGGGATACGGCTGCTCCGGCGGGAGTTCGCCGCCGTACTGCCCGTAGGGGTCCTCGACGCTGCGCTGCTGGGGGACCCAGACGCCGCCGGGCGGCGTGTCGTTGTACGTCCCGGCCCCGCTGCCGTAGGGATCGGGGCCGGGGTAGGGCGCGTACTGCTCCTGGCCGCCGTACGTGTCGTAGCTCTGCTGGCCGCCGTACGACTGCGTCCCGATGTACGGGTCGGAGTACGCGGCGTACTGCTGCTGCCCCGTCTCGCCGTACGCGTACGGCTGCTGGGGGTCGTAGCTCGCGGTGGCGTACGTGTCGTAGCCGCTGTCCGCGGCGGCCGACTGCTGCTCTGCGTACGCCGCGTCGCTGTAGACGCCGTACTGCCCGGTGTCGTCGGGCAGCGGCTCCGGCGCGTAGACCCCGGTGCCGGGGGGCGTCTCGGGCGGCGGTCCGGCGGGGCCCGCCTCCTCGTACTCCAGGTCGGAGACCTGGAGCGTCGGCTCCTGGGAAGCCTCGGCGCCCCGCGGCTTCGTCTTGCGGCGCTTGCTCAGGCCGGGCTGGCCGCCGAGCGCCCAGCCGGTCGAGAAGCCACGGCGGAAGGAGAGCGTCACGTACGTCTGCCCGGTGGCGAAGGCGATCGCGCCCGCCCCGATGACGGGCACCGACGGCAGCAGCACGCCGATGACCACGCCGAGGAAGCCGCCGAAGGCGAGCAGCCGCCAGCGCAGCCGCGCCTTGTACTGCAGCAGCACTTCGCCGAGCAGCCACAGCGCGACGCATCCGAACGCGATGTAGAGGACCGTCCAGCCCATGTACGCCCCTCTCCCCACGGCCGCCGCCCTCAGGGGTACGACCGGTCAGGTCTGCGGGTGATGCAGACCCAGATTCTCGTAAATTTCCAGCGTCGCCGTGGAGTTGTTCAGCGTGATGAAGTGCAGCCCCGGCACACCCTCGTCAAGGAGTCGCGCGCAGAACTCCGTCGCGAACTCGATGCCAATGGAGCGTACAGCCGCCGGATCGTCTTTGGCTGTGAGGATGCGCTCTTTGAGCGCCGGGGGGAAGGAAGCGTTGCTGAGCTGGGGCAGCCGCTCCAGCATGCGCACGTTCGTCACCGGCATGATCTCCGGGATGATCGGCGTCGAACAGCCCGCCGCCTCGACCCGGTCACGAAGCCGCAGATACTCCTCCGGGTAGAAGAACATCTGTGTGATCGCGTAGTCGGCGCCGGCGCGGCACTTGTCGACGAAGTGCCGGACGTCGGTGTCCCAGTCGGGCGAGCGCGGATGCATCGCGGGGAAGGCCGCGACGCCCACGCAGAAGTCGCCCGACTCCTTGATCAGCCGGACCAGTTCGGCGGCGTAGGTCAGGCCCTCGGGGTGCTTGACCCAGTCGGCGAGGGGGTCGCCGGGCGGGTCGCCGCGGACCGCGAGCATGTTCCTGATGCCGGCGTCCGCGTACTGCCCGATGATGTTGCGCAGTTCGGCCACGGAGTGGTCGACCGCGGTGAGGTGGGCGACCGGCGTGAGCGTCGAGTCGGCGACGATCTGCTGCGTCTCCTTGACCGTGCCCGCGCGCGTCGAGCCGCCCGCTCCGTACGTCACGGAGACGAAGCTGGGGGCCACCGCCTCGACCCGGCGCAGCGCGTTCCACAGGTTCCGCTCGCCCTTCGGGGTCTTCGGCGCCGAGAACTCGAACGAGTACGTCGTCTTGCCGGTCGCGAGCATGTCGCGCACGGTGCGTGCGCGATCAGTTCTGGTGGAAGCAGTGCCTAGGGCCATACGGGCAGGTTAGCGACGGGGCACCACTACCGGCCAATCCCCGTCCACCCTGCGGACAGCCTCGCCGAAGGTTGGCCGAAGATCGCCGATCAGGCCGTACGCAGCCGCTTCGCGAAGTCGGCGGCCGCGGCCCCCGGATCGTCCGCCTCCGTGATCGCCCGTACGACGACGACGCGGCGGGCGCCCGCTTCGAGCACCTGGTCGAGGTTGCCCGCGTCGATGCCGCCGATGGCGAACCACGGGCGGTCCGTGCCGAGCGAGGCCGTGTACCGGACGAGGTCGAGCCCGGGGGCGTGCCGGCCGGGCTTGGTGGGGGTCGGCCAGCAGGGGCCGGTGCAGAAGTAGTCCACGCCGTCCTGCGTCGCCGCGGCGGCGGCCTCGGTGTCCGCGTGCGTGGAGCGGCCGATGAGAACGTCCTGGCCGAGGACGGCGCGGGCCGCGGGCACGGGCAGGTCGCCCTGTCCCAGGTGCAGCACGTCGGCGCCGATGGCGTGCGCGACGTCCGCGCGGTCGTTCACCGCGAGGAGCTTGCCGTGCCGGCGGGCGGCGTCGGCGAAGACCTGGAGGTGTTCGAGCTCCTCGGCGGCCTCCATGCCCTTGTCCCGCAGCTGCACGATGTCGACGCCGCCGCCGAGGACGGCGTCGAGGAACTCGGGGAGGTCTCCCTGGCGCTTGCGGGCGTCCACACACAGGTAGAGGCGGGCGTCGGCGAGCTGCTCGCGGGCAGGCTTGGTGGCCATGGAAGAGGTCCCCCCGGTCGTCGGTGGCCCGCGGGCCACGCGTCCCCGGAGGGACGCGCGGCCCGCGCGCGACGGTTTTCCGTTTCGGTCAGACGGCGAGCGCCTGGGCGCGGCGCTTCACCTCCGTGCCGCGATTCTCGCTCAGGGCCTGCGCGGGGGTGCCGGGCAGGGTCGGGTCGGGAGTGAAGAGCCACTCCAGCATCTCTTCGTCGCTGAAGCCGTCGTCCCGCAGGAGCGTCAGGGTGCCGGTGAGGCCCTTGACGATCTTGTCGCCGTCGATGAAGGCGGCCGGCACCGCGAGCGCGCGGTTCTCACCACGGCGCACGGCGATCAGCTGGCCCTCCTTGACCAGCTGGCGCACACGCGTCACCTCGACGTCGAGCATTTCTGCGATGTCGGGAAGGTGGAGCCACTCGGGGACGAGAGCATCAGTCTTTGCGTCAATCTCGGTCACGGGGTCAAGCGTATCTCCGGGCACCGACAACGGCCGAGCAGAGGCTCCGGTCGTGCGGCACCGCTACGGCCGCAGTGCCTTCTTCAGCGGAACCGAGGGGTCCGACGCCAGCTCGGCGGAGAGGCGGGCGCTCGCCTCGATCAGTTTGCGGCCCTGCGCCAGGTCCCTGGGGCGGCCCACCGCGAGGACGGCCACCAGGGCCCCCTGCCGCAGCCAGCACACGGTCCAGGCCACGCCCGAGGGGTCACCGCGCCACACCAGCTCGTCGGCGGACGCGTGATGGCCCGCGTACTGGACGAAGCGGCCGAACTGCTCGGACCAGAAGTACGGGACGGGGTCGTACGCCGAAGGGGTCTCGCCGATGATGTTCGCCGCCGCCGTGCGCGGCCCCTGGAGGGCGTTGTCCCAGTGGTGGACGAGGAGACGCTCGCCATATCTTCCCGAAGGGAAGGAGGCGCAGTCGCCGACCGCGTACACATCGGGCTCCGACGTGCGCAGGTGGTCGTCGGCGAGGATCTCCCGGTGGGCGCCCAGCGCGATGCCGGAGTCCGCGAGCCATCCCGTGGCGGGGCGTGCGCCGATGCCGACGACCACCGCGTCCGCGGGCAGCCGGGTGCCGTCGGCCAGGAGCACACTGCCGGGCTCGACGCGGTCCACGCGCGCGCCGGTGCGCAGTTCGGCGCCGGAGTCGGCGTACCAGGCCGCCATCGGGGCGGCGACCTCCGCGGGCAGCGCCCCGGCCAGCGGTCGCTCCGCGGCCTCGACCACGGTGACCGAGCAGCCCGCCTCGCGTGCGGCGGTCGCGAACTCGGCGCCGATCCAGCCCGCGCCGACGACCACGATGCGGTGCTGCTCGGCGAGCACGGGCCGCAGCCGCTCGGCGTCGTCGAGCGTGCGCAGCAGGTGGACGCCGGGGACTCCGGAGGCGCCGGGCAGCAGGATCGGTTCGGCGCCGGTGGCGATGACCAGGGCGTCGTAGGGAACCGGGCCGCGGGCGGTGTCCAGTTCGTGGTCCGCCGGGCGGACGCCCGTGACCTCGTGGCCCAGGCTCAGGCCGATGCCGAGCGCCTCGAAGTCGATGTCGAAGGCGGAGCCCTCCGCCTTGCCGAGCAGCACGGCCTTGGACAACGGCGGCCTGTCGTACGGCTGGTGGGGCTCCGCGCCGATCAGGGTGACCGCACCGGCGAACCCCTGCTCGCGCAGGGCCACGGCGGTCTGCACCCCGGCCATCCCCGCGCCGACGATGACCACCCGGCGCTCTTCCTGCCTCTGCTGCTCGCTCACTCGATCACTGTAGGGCGGCGCACGAGGCGTACCTCAGAGCTCGACCAGGAGATCTCTGACACACCGTCACTGCTCATACCCGGACAGCTCCCCCTACTGCCGCCGAACGCCAGGGGCTAGGGTGGCCGGTGCAGAGCACTCGCGGGAGCCCGGACGCACCGGGCTGAGAGGGAGGCTGGACGGCCTCCGACCGTACGAACCTGATCCGGGTCATGCCGGCGAAGGGAGGGGCTGGACACCCATGCATCCACCTACACCACCCCGTACGACGAGCACGACCGATGTCCTTGTCGTCGGGGGCGGCATCATCGGCCTGGTCACGGCCTGGCGGGCGGCACAGCGCGGCCTGTCCGTCGCCGTCGTGGACCCCGAACCCGGCGGCGGCGCGGCGCAGGTGGCCGCGGGCATGCTGGCCGCCGTCACCGAGCTGCACTACGGGGAGCAGACGCTGCTCGGCCTCAATGTGGCCTCCGCGCGGCGCTATCCCGAGTTCGCCGCCGAGCTGACGGAGGCGAGCGGCCGCGAACTCGGCTACCGCGCGTGCGGCACGCTCGCCGTCGCGCTCGACTCCGACGACCGTGCCCATCTGCGCGAGCTGCACACGCTTCAGCAGCAGTCGGGGCTCGCCTCGGAGTGGCTGAGCGGGCGTGAGTGCCGCCGCCTTGAGCCGATGCTCGCGCCGGGCGTCCGGGGCGGCCTCCGGGTCGACGGCGATCATCAGGTCGACCCGCGCAGGCTCGCGGCGGCGCTCCTCGTGGCCTGCGAGCGGGCGGGCGTGGTCTTCCACCACGCGTGGGCGCAGCGTCTGTCGGTGGCCGGCGACCGGGCCACCGGCGTCGTGCTCGCCGACGGCACCGCTCTGGAGGCCGGTCAGACCGTGCTCGCGGCGGGCAGCCTCAGCGGGCGCCTGGCGGGGGTCCCGGAGGGCGTCCTGCCGCCCGTGCGCCCCGTGAAGGGCCAGGTGCTGCGGCTCACGGTGCCGCGGCGGTACGCGCCGTTCCTGAGCCGCACCGTGCGCGCCGTGGTGCGCGGCAGCCACGTCTACCTGGTGCCGCGCGAGAACGGCGAGCTCGTCGTGGGCGCGACCAGCGAGGAGCTCGGCTGGGACACGACGGTCACGGCCGGCGGCGTGTACGAGCTCCTTCGGGACGCCCACGAACTCGTACCCGGCATCACGGAACTGCCGCTGACGGAGACCCGCGCGGGCCTGCGCCCCGGCTCCCCCGACAACGCGCCGCTGCTCGGCCCGACCGCGCTCCCCGGCCTCCAGCTGGCCACCGGGCACTACCGCAACGGCGTCCTGCTGACGCCCGTCACCGGCGACGTACTGGCCCATGCCCTCACCACCGGTGAACTGCCCGACGAAGCGCGGGAGTTCACCCCCCTGCGCTTTGCCGGTAACCCCCTTACGCAGCGTTCCATGGAGCAGCCCGCATGACTCTCCCAGCCGTTACAGCCGTCTCCGTGAACGGAGAAGCACGCGATGTGGCCGCGGGCACCACGCTCGAAGCCCTCGTCGCCACGCTGACCGCGGCCCCCTCCGGGGTCGCCGCCGCGCTCAACGAAACCGTCGTCCCGCGCGCGCGGTGGGCGACCACCCCGCTCGCCGACGGGGACCGCGTCGAGGTCCTCACCGCCGTCCAAGGAGGCTGAACCGACATGGCAGACGACCCCTTCGTCATCGGCGGGCTCACGCTTTCCTCCCGCCTGATCATGGGTACGGGCGGTGCGCCCAGCCTCGACGTGCTCGAACGTTCTCTCGTCGCCTCCGGTACGGAGCTGACGACGGTGGCGATGCGCCGCCTGGATCCCGCAGTGCAGGGCTCGGTGCTCTCCGTCCTCGAGCGGCTCGGCATCCGCGTCCTGCCGAACACGGCGGGCTGCTTCACCGCGGGCGAGGCCGTCCTGACCGCCCGGCTCGCGCGGGAGGCGCTCGGCACCGACCTGGTCAAGCTGGAGGTCATCGCGGACGAGCGCACGCTGCTGCCCGACCCGATCGAGCTCATCGACGCCGCGGAGACTCTCGTGGACGACGGCTTCACGGTCCTCCCGTACACGAACGACGACCCGGTCCTCGCCCGGAAGCTGGAGGACGCGGGGTGCGCGGCGATCATGCCGCTCGGCTCTCCGATCGGGTCCGGGCTCGGCATCCGCAACCCGCACAACTTCCAGCTGATCGTCGAGCGCGCGGGCGTGCCGGTGATCCTGGACGCGGGCGCGGGGACGGCCTCCGACGCGGCGCTCGCCATGGAGCTGGGGTGCGCCGGTGTGATGCTCGCCTCCGCCGTGACGCGGGCGCAGGAGCCGGTCCTGATGGCCGAGGGCATGCGGCACGGGGTCGAGGCGGGGCGGCTCGCGTACCGGGCGGGGCGCATTCCCCGGCGGCACTTCGCCGAGGCGTCGTCGCCCGTGGAGGGGATGGCCCGGCTCGACCCGGAGCGGCCCGCCTTCTGAGCGTCGCGTGCCTGTCACCGCTCGTCGCGTGCCTGTCACAGGTCGGCTGCAGTCGAGGCGCGAGCGTGCCCGGGCGGGCAGCGGTGTCGGCGGTGGCTCGTAGACTCCCTGCGTGGACACGACCCTTCAGGACCCGCTCATCGGGCAGGTGCTCGACGGCCGCTATCGCGTGGACGGGCGCATCGCGGTCGGCGGGATGGCCACGGTCTACCGGGCCGTGGACACCCGCCTCGACCGCGTGCTCGCGCTCAAGGTGATGCACCCCACGCTGGCCGCCGACGTCTCGTTCGTCGACCGCTTCATCCGCGAGGCGAAGTCGATCGCCCGGCTCTCGCACCCGAACGTGGTGGGGGTGTACGACCAGGGCGCCGACGGGGCGTACGTCTACCTCGCGATGGAGTACATCGCCGGATGCACCCTGCGTGACGTGCTCCGCGAGCGCGGCGCCCTGCAGCCGCGCGCGGCCCTCGACATCCTGGAGCCGGTCCTGGCCGCGCTCGGCGCCGCGCACCGCGCCGGCTTCGTGCACCGCGACATGAAGCCGGAGAACGTCCTCATAGGGGACGACGGCCGGGTCAAGGTCGCCGACTTCGGCCTCGTACGCGCGGTGGACACCGTCACGAACACGACCGGTACGGTCCTCGGCACCGTCTCCTATCTCGCTCCCGAGCAGATAGAGCACGGCACGGCCGACACGCGCGTGGATGTGTACGCGTGCGGCGTCGTGCTCTACGAAATGCTGACCGGCGCCAAGCCGCACTCCGGTGAGTCGCCCGCCCAGGTGCTCTACCAACACCTCCACGAGGACGTGCCGCCCCCGTCGGCGGCCGTCCCTGGTCTCGCCGTCGAACTCGACGAGCTGGTGGCTTCCGCCACCGCCCGCACGCCCGATGTCCGTCCGTACGACGCGGTGGCGCTCCTGGGGCAGACCAGGGCGGCGCACGCCGCGCTCTCCGCCGAGCAGCTCGACGCGGTGCCGCCACAGGCACTCGCGGCGGAGTCCGGCCACGACGGTCACGCCGGTCAAGCCGGTCAAGCCGGCCACGACAACTCGGACGACCGCACGAGCGTGATCCCGCGCGCGGGGCGGTCCGTGCAGCTGCCGCTGCCCACGGACGGCGACGAGGACCGGCAGAACCAGCAGGACCAGCTCAACCGCACGAGCATCCTCGCGTCGCCGCCGCCCGCGCCGCCGGCCGCCCCGCGCCGCAGGCTCGCCGATCCGCGCCGCCGCACGCTGGCGGTGGTCGCCGCCGTGCTCCTCGCGCTCGGCCTCGGCGCCGGGGTCTGGTACATCAACTCCGGCCAGTTCACGAAGGTCCCCCCGCTCCTGGCGAAGACCGAGTCGGCGGCCAAGAAGCGCCTCGGCGAAGCCGGGCTCGACGTGAAGGACGTCAAGCGCGCGTACAGCGACACCGACAAGCGCGGCACGGTCATGGCCACCGAACCCGAGGCGGGCGAGCGCATCCGTGACAACGGCAGTGTGACGCTGACCGTGTCCAGGGGCCCCGAGATCGTCAAGGTCCCCAGCCTGAAGGGCGCGCCCCTGTCCGAGGCGAAGAACAAGCTCGAGGACGCCGGGCTCGCTCCCGGGATGACGAACAAGGCCTTCAGCGAGGACGTCCGCAAGGGCTCCGTGATCGGCACGGACCCGGAGGCGGGCACCAAGCGCAAGGCGGGCTCCGCCATCGCGATCACCCTCAGCAAGGGACCCGAGGTCGACGTCCCCGACGTGACGGGCGACTCCCAGGCGGATGCGACCGCCGAGCTGGAGGACCTGGGCCTGAAGGTCGAGATCGCGCCGAAGCGGGTCCACTCCGACGAGGACAAGGGCACGGTCGTCGACCAGTCCCCCAGGGAGGACCAGAAGCGGCTCGCCGAGGGCGACACGGTCAAGCTGACGCTGTCCAAGGGCCCGGAGATGATCGAGGTCCCGGACGTCGAGGGCATGAGCGTCGACGACGCCAAGGGGGAGCTGGAGGACGCCGGGTTCGACGTCGACGAGGACCGCGGCCTGCTCGGCCTCTTCGGGGACACCGTGAAGGGCCAGTCCGTCGAGGGTGGCGACAAGGCTCCCAAGGGCTCCACGATCACCATCGAGATCCGTTGACCCCTCGATCCGTCTCCCGTTGACCCCTTGGCCCCTTGGCCCCTTGATCCATTGACGGGACACTCACGCGCGCATGCCACCCTTGAGCGTGTGAGCAGCAACAAGTCCCCCAGCACCCCGTCCCGCGGCACCTTGCCCCGCAACCCCGTCGGCGGTCACGTCCCCGTGGCCGGCGGTCTCGCCTCCGTGGGGCTTTCGTACGCCCGTGACCTGGGCGCCGAGGCCGTCCAGGTCTTCGTGGCCAACCCGCGGGGCTGGGCCACGCCGCCCGGCAACCCGAAGCAGGACGAGGAGTTCCGCGCGGCCTGCGCCGCCGAGGGGATTCCCGCGTACGTCCACGCGCCCTACCTCATCAACTTCGGCTCGCACACCGAGGCGACCGTCGAGAAGTCCGTGGAGTCCCTGCGCCACTCGCTGCGCCGGGCCCGCGCGATCGGCGCGCTCGGCGTCGTCGTGCACACCGGCTCCGCGACCGGCGGCCGGGACCGCGCCGTCGCCCTGAAGCAGGTGCGCGACCGGATGCTGCCGCTGCTGGACGAGCTGACGCACGACGACGACCCGTTCCTGCTTCTGGAGTCGACGGCGGGACAGGGCTTCTCTCTCTGCTCGCGCACCTGGGACTTCGGCCCGTACTTCGAGGCGCTGGACGCCCACCCGAAGCTGGGGATCTGCCTGGACACCTGCCACATCTTCGCGGCGGGCCACGACCTGGCAGGGCCCGGCGGCATGAAGCAGACCCTGGACCTCCTCGTGGACACCGTCGGCGAGGGCCGCCTGAAGCTGGTGCACGCCAACGACTCCAAGGACGTGGCGGGCGCCCACAAGGACCGTCACGAGAACATCGGCACCGGCCACATCGGCGAGGAGCCCTTCCGCGAGCTGATGCTTCACCCCGCGACCGAGAACGTGCCGCTGGTCATCGAGACGCCCGGCGGCAAGGAGGGGCACGCGGCGGACGTGGCGCGCCTGAAGGAGCTCAGGGGCAGCTAGGCGGGAGCGATGGACGCGCAGCCGCCAGGAGATCAGAGCTCGGGGCCGTCCCCGGGCTCTTCCTGGTACGAGTAGCGCTGCTCGGTCCACGGGTCGCCGACGTTGTGATAGCCGCGCTCCTCCCAGAAGCCGCGGCGGTCGGCGGTCATGTACTCGACGCCACGGACCCATTTGGGACCCTTCCAGGCGTACAGATGAGGCACTACGAGCCGCAGCGGAAACCCATGCTCCGCGGTCAGCAGCTCGCCCCCTTTATGGGTGGCGAAAATCGTGCGCTCGTCCATGAAATCGGCCATCCGCAGATTCGAGCTGAAGCCGTACTCGGCCCAGACCATCACGTGGGTGGCGTCGGGCGCCGGCGGGGCGATCTCCAGCAGAGCCCGCGCGGGCACACCGCCCCATTCGGCGCCGAGCATGCTGAACTTCGTGACGCAGTGCAGATCGCCGACCACGGTGGCGTACGGCAGAGCCGAGAACTCCTCGTGCGTCCAGCAGTGTTTGTCCCCGTCGGCGGTGGCCCCGAAGACCCTGAACTCCCAGCGCTCCGGGCGGAACTTCGGCACCGGGCCGTAGTGGGTGACCGGCCAGCCCCTTTGCAGTCGCTGCCCCGGTGGGAGCTGTGGCTCCACTGCTCCCCGAGATGCGCGATCCGCCGACTGACCCATGAGTCCATCCTGACAGACCCGGGTAGGTGGACGTGACCAGGAGGCCGCCGACAGGCGTTGGTCGGACGCCGATTGGGGCAACTCCTACTAAGCATGCACTTACTGGACGGCCTCCCGTACCGATGCAAGGATGCGCGGAACCTGCCCAGTTACCACGTGGAAGGAGCCTCTGCGATGCAGGGCGACCCCGAGGTCATCGAATTTCTCAACGAGCAGCTGACCGCCGAGCTCACGGCGATCAACCAGTACTTTCTCCACGCCAAGATGCAGGAGAACTTCGGCTGGCCCAAACTCGCCAAATACACCCGGGCCGAGTCGTTCGACGAGATGAAGCACGCGGAGATCCTGACCGACCGGATTCTCTTCCTCGACGGCCTGCCCAACTACCAGCGGCTCTTCCACGTACGCGTGGGCCAGACCGTCACGGAGATGTTCCAGGCCGACCGGCAGATCGAGGCCGAGGCGATCGACCGCCTCCGGCGCGGGATCGAGGTGATGCGCGGCAAGGGGGACATCACTTCCGCAAACATCTTCGAGTCGATCCTCGAAGACGAGGAGCACCACATCGACTATCTCGACACCCAGCTCGAACTGGTCGAGAAGCTCGGTGAGCCGCTCTACATCTCGCAGCTCATCGAACAGCCGGAGAGCTGACGCGGGCCAGGCGGGCTAGGCAGCCTCGTCCAGGCCGGGGTCCAGGCCTGCATCCAGGCCGGTGAGGACGGGCTGACCCTGGTCGGCCAGCTCCCTGCGGGGGCACGTGCCCCGGCCGAGGAGCGCCTGAATGCTCCGAACACACGAACCGCAGTCGGTGCCCGCCTTGCTGGCGGACGCTATCTGGCGGGGTGTGCAGGCGCCGTCCGCCGCGTGCTGCTTCACCTGTGCCTCGGTGACTCCGAAGCAGTTGCAGACGTACACGCGGTTCACCTCCCGGGCAGGATTCATCGGCGGCGCCGTCCCGATTAATCGGTGAGGCTAACCTAACCTAACCTTACCCAGGACCCCAGGTCCACAAAAGCCCGGATACGCCGGTGGGGCACGGATCACATGGATCCGTGCCCCACCGCTGCGTCTGACGGGAATACCTACTGGTCGCGGTACATCTCCGCCACCAGGAACGCCAGGTCCAGGGACTGGCTGCGGTTCAGGCGCGGGTCGCAGGCCGTCTCGTAGCGCTGGTGCAGGTCGTCGACGAAGATCTCGTCGCCGCCGCCCACGCACTCGGTGACGTCGTCACCGGTGAGCTCGACGTGGATGCCGCCCGGGTGCGTGCCGAGGCCCTTGTGGACCTCGAAGAAGCCCTTGACCTCGTCGAGCACGTCGTCGAAGCGGCGGGTCTTGTGACCGGAGGCCGCCTCGAAGGTGTTGCCGTGCATCGGGTCGGTCACCCAGGCGACGGTCGCGCCGGAGGCGGTGACCTTCTCGACCAGCTCCGGGAGCTTGTCCCGGACCTTGTCGGCGCCCATGCGGACGATGAAGGTCAGACGGCCGGGCTCGCGGTCCGGGTCGAGGCGCTCGATGTACTGCAGCGCCTCCTCCGGGGTCGTCGTCGGGCCGAGCTTGATGCCGATGGGGTTGCGCACCTTGGAAGCGAACTCGATGTGCGCGCCGTCCAGTTGACGGGTGCGCTCACCGATCCAGACCATGTGGGCCGAGGTGTCGTAGAGCCGCCCGGTGCGCGAGTCCACGCGGGTGAGGGCCGACTCGTAGTCGAGGAGCAGCGCCTCGTGCGAGGCGTAGAACTCGACGGTCTTGAACTCCTCCGGGTCCGTCCCGCAGGCGCGCATGAAGTTGAGCGCGTTGTCGATCTCGCGCGCCAGCTGTTCGTAGCGCTGGCCCGAGGGGGACGACTTCACGAAGTCCTGGTTCCAGGCGTGCACCTGGCGCAGGTCGGCGTAACCGCCGGTGGTGAAGGCGCGCACCAGGTTGAGCGTGGAGGCGGACGCGTTGTACATCCGCTTCAGGCGCTCGGGGTCCGGGACGCGGGACTTCTCGTCGAAGGCGAAGCCGTTGACCGAGTCGCCGCGGTACGTCGGCAGGGTCACGCCGTCGCGGGTCTCGGTGCCCTTGGAGCGGGGCTTGGAGTACTGCCCCGCGATGCGGCCGACCTTCACGACGGGCACGGAGGCCGCGTACGTGAGGACGGCGCCCATCTGGAGCAGCGTCTTCAGCTTGTTGCGGATCTGGTCGGCGGATACCGCGTCGAAGGCCTCGGCGCAGTCGCCGCCCTGGAGCAGGAACGCCTCTCCCTTGGCGACGGAGGCCAGTCGGGCGCGCAGCTGGTCGCACTCGCCCGCGAAGACGAGCGGCGGATACGACTCGAGCTCCGCGATCACATCGCGCAGAGCCTCGGCATCGGGGTACTCGGGCTGCTGCGCCGCGGGAAGGTCTCGCCAGGTGTTGCCACTGTCAGGGGTGGTCTTAGCGTTCACGGTCACCCCCACAACATTACGGGGTGATGTCCGCCGTCCATTCACCCGCTCACCAAGTGAGACGGACCCGACACAGCCGAGCGTCGGCGCTCCAGCTCCCGCTCACCCGCGGTCGGCGTCGCCAGGGCGAGCTTCCGGTGCGTGCGCCGCAACATGGTGCGTGCCATGAACGGGTGGAAGCGCCTGACCACCCCCCAGTAGACCTTGCCGCGCAGGGTGTCGGCCCGCACGGTGGAGCTCAGCGTGACGTGCCGTCCGTCCACCAGGATCGAGGCGCGTGCCGTGAGACCCCGGGCCTCGACTTCCAGGAGCAGCTCGTCGCCCTCCCGGGCGATGACGGGGAAGGCGTCGCGCAGGATGCCGGTCCAGGCCTCCGGGTCGCGCGGCTGCCCCGGGAGCAGCTCCATGCGGTACGCGTCCTCGTAGCCGGGGCGGTCGACGGCGGTGCGGAGCAGGCGGGCGGCCTCCGGGACCCCGACCGTCTCCGGGCGGGGCCACATGAGCCGGTTGTACAGCCGCACCCTGGGCGACCACCGGACGGGGCGGGCGCAGTCACCCGTCGCCGCCCGCTCCATGTTGTCGAAGATCTCTTCGACCATCGTGTCGTGCAGGGGCCGGACGACGGCGGGCCACATCAGGCGGTTCGCGCCGCGGAGTTCGGTCTCCAGGACGTGGCGGACGCGGCAGCGCCCCTCCCCCGCCGGCTCGACGGACATCTCGTGGAAGCCGTTGTCCGGCGGGGTGAAGGCGAACCGGACGCGGCTCCCCGGCTCGTACCCCACGACGCGGTAGCGGACCGGGCCGTGGCCGCCGGTCGCGCCCACGCCGAGCGGACGGTCGAAGATCATCGCGTCCCAGGCCGGCGTCGGAAAGACCGGATCGTCCTCGGCGGAGAGCCGGTCGAACAGGGCGCCGACCACCTCCGCCGGAGCGTCGATCACGCGGTCGTGCTCGTTGAGTACCGTGCCCATCACGTACCTCCATACGCTGGCGTATGTTCGACCATACGGTACCGTATGGCCATGGTGCAACGGCAGCAGAAGAAGCCCGCGGCGAAGCCCCGGCTGACCGCTGAGGACTGGGCGGATGCCGCCCTCACCGCGATCGGCGAGGGCGGTCTCGCCGCCGTCGCCGTCGAGCCCCTGGCCGTCCGGCTGGGCACCACCAAGGGCAGCTTCTACTGGCACTTCGCCAACCGTGACGCGCTCATCGAGGCCGCCCTCAACCGCTGGTCGGAAATCCACACCGAGGGGATGATCACCGAAGTCGAGGCCGAGCCCGACCCCCGGCAGCGCATCCGCCTGCTCTTCGGCGAAGCCATCGCGTCGGCCGCGTCCGACCCCCTGGAGGTCGCCCTCCTCGCGACCGCCTCGCACCCCCAGGTCACCGAGGTCCTGCGGCGCGTGACCGAGCGCCGGGTGGCGTACGTCGCCGAGCTCTTCGCCGAGCTCGGCTTCCCCGAACCCGAGGCGCGGCGCCGCGGACTGCTGGCGTACACGGTCTATCTGGGGCACACGCAGCTCGGGCACGCGGTGCCGTCGGCGCTGCCCGCCGCCGACGAGTTCGGCGCGTATCTGGACGAGGCACTGGACGTCCTGATGATGCGCTAGGGTGCGGGGCATGCACGCGCAGACGACTCGAAACTGGTGGTGGCCCGCTCATCCGGCGGCCCACTGACTCTGCGCGTATCGAGACTCGCGAAGGCCGCCCGAGGGGCGGCCTTCAGTGTTTTCCGGACCAGGACCATCAGGTCTCCGGACCGCCGGGCCGTTCCTCTCCGAGTGAGAAGGAACCGACCCCATGCAATCCGAGCGTTCCCGGACCCACCTGCTCGATCTCATCGACGACGACCGCCCGTTCGCCGTGCTGCGCCGCCGCACGCCCGGCCGTGACCACGACACCGTCGAGATCATGATCGGCGCGGTCGGCACGTACGACCGGCTCGCCGACATTCCCGACGAGGGCCTCGCCCTGATCCCCTTCCGGCAGATCAGGGAGCGCGGATTCGACGTACGCGACGACGGCACGCCGCTCGCGGTCCTGACCCCCGACGAGACGTACGAACTGCCGCTCTCCGAAGCTTTGTCGACACTGCCCACCCATGACGTGCGCGTCGAGGGCGGGGCCTTCGACGTCGACGACGCCGCGTACGGGGAGATCGTCGGGCGGGTGCTGCGCGAGGAGATCGGGCGGGGCGAAGGCGCGAACTTCGTCATCCGGCGTACGTACAAGGGTGAGATCCCCGGCTTCGCCAGGGCGGACGCCCTGGCCCTCTTCCGCAGGCTGCTCGTGGGCGAGCGGGGCGCCTACTGGACGTACGTCGTGCACACCGGGGACAGGACCCTGGTCGGGGCGAGCCCCGAGGTGCATGTGCGGATGTCCGGCGGGACGGTCGTCATGAACCCGATCAGCGGGACCTACCGCTACCCGGCCGAAGGGCCCACGGCGGACGATCTGCTCGGCTTCCTCGCCGACGGCAAGGAGACCGAGGAGCTGTCGATGGTCGTCGACGAGGAGCTCAAGATGATGTGCACCGTCGGCGACATGGGCGGTGTCGTCATCGGACCGCGGCTCAAGGAAATGGCCCATCTCGCCCACACCGAGTACGAGTTGCGGGGCAAGTCGTCCCTGGACGTGCGCGAGGTCCTGAAGGAGACGATGTTCGCTGCGACCGTCACCGGCTCGCCCGTGCAGAACGCCTGCCGCGTCATCGAACGCCACGAGACGGGCGGGCGCGGCTACTACGCGGGCGCCCTCGCCCTCATCGGCCGCGACGCCGGCGGCGCGCAGACCCTCGACTCCCCCATCCTGATCCGCACCGCCGACATCTCCGCGGACGGAAAGCTGCGGGTGCCGGTCGGCGCGACGCTGGTGCGCGGCTCCGACCCTGCGGGCGAGGTGGCCGAGACGCACGCGAAGGCGGCCGGCGTGCTCGCCGCCCTCGGGGTGCGTCCGGGGCGGCCCCACGACGAGCGCGTACGCCCCGCTCTGGCCGACGACCCGCGGGTACGGGCGGCGCTCGACAGCAGGCGGGCCGGGCTCGCGCCGTTCTGGCTGCGGATGCAGGAGCAGAGGGCGGAGCTGACCGGACACGCGCTCGTGATCGACGGCGAGGACACGTTCACGGCGATGCTGGCGCATCTCCTTCGCTCCTCGGGTCTCACGGTCTCCGTACGCCGCTACGACGAGCCGGGCCTGCGGGAAGCGGCCCTGGCACACGAGGGCCCACTGGTCCTGGGCCCCGGCCCCGGCGACCCGTCGGACCCCACCGACCCGAAGATGACCTTCCTGCGCTCACTGACCGCCGAGGTGATCCGGGACCATCGCCACGGCATCCTCGGCGTCTGTCTCGGCCATGAGCTGCTGGCCGCCGAGCTTGGCCTGGAGATCGTCCGCAAGGAAGTGCCCTACCAGGGCGCCCAGACCCGGATCGACCTGTTCGGACGGCCGGAGACGGTCGGCTTCTACAACAGCTTCGTGGCCCACTGCGACGAGGAGACGTCGCTGGAACTGGCCGCGCACGGCATCGAGGTCAGCGCGGACCCGGCCACCGGAGAGGTGCACGCGCTGCGGGGCAGCGGCTTCGCCGGCGTCCAGTTCCACCCGGAGTCGGTGCTCTCGCTGCGCGGGACGGCAATCGTCCAAGAGCTGCTGTCGGGGGTCCTCGTCTGAAGCGTCCCAAGCGTCTAAAGCGTCGGGGCCGCCGGGACCAGCACGTTCTCGCTGCGGCGGCCCTCCTTGTAGTCCAGGACGTTCTGCACCGTGGTGTCGATGATCTGACCGACCGCGTCCACGGTGTAGTACGCCTGGTGCGAGGTGACCACCACGTTCGGGAACGTCATCAGGCGGGCCAGGGTGTCGTCCTCGATGGCTTCCAGCGACTTGTCGAGGAAGAAGAGCCCCGCCTCCGCCTCGTACACATCGAGCCCGACGCCCGCGAAGCGCCCCGCACGCAGCTCCGAGACCAGGGCGTCGGTGTCGATCAGGCCGCCGCGGCTGGAGTTCACCAGGAGCGCGTCGTCCTTCATCATCCGCAACGCGTCGGCATCGATGAGGTGTTGCGTCGAGGGGAGCAGCGGGACGTGCAGGCTGATCAGGTCGGCCTGCGCGAAGAGCTCCTCCTTCGCGACGTACGTCATGCCGAGCTCGACGCACGCGGGGTTCTCGGCGACGTCCCAGCCGAGCAGCTTCATCCCGAAGCCGTGCGCGATCCGGGTGAACGCCTCGCCGATCTTCCCGGTGCCGAGCACGCCGACCGTGCGGCCCCGCAGGTCCCTCCCCATCAGGCCGTTGAGCCTGAAGTCGAAGTCGCGGGTGCGGTTGCTGGCGCGGACGACGCGGCGGTTGACCGCCATCGCCAGGGTCCAGGCGAACTCGGCGACGGAGTACGGCGAGTAGTACGAGACGCGGGCGATGGTGAAGCCGAGGCGCTCGGCGACCAGGAGATCGATGTTGTTGAACCCGGTCGAACGCTGGGCGATCATCTGCGTCCCGCCCGCCGCGAGGGTCTGCAGGACACGGTTGCCGAGATCGGCGTTGACGCTGGTGGAGACGGTCTCGTAGCCGGCCGCGATGGGGGCGGTGTCCTCGGTGAGGAAGACGTCCAGACAGCGGACGTCGTAGTGCCCGGCGAAGGCCTTCTCAATCAGCGGTTTCTCGTCGGCCTGCACGCCGAAGGCGAGGATCTCCATGCGACGAGTCTAGGTTTTACGGGGCAACACGGCACCGCGGAGAAACAGGTGGGCGGGTGGGAAAGATCCGCCGCGAAGCGGCGGTCCAGGGCACCCGCCCACCGGGAGTCAGCCGAAGAACACGCCCACCTCGCGGTACAGCTCCGGGTCAACGGTCTTCAGCTTCGACGTGGCGTCAGCGATCGGCACCCGCACGATGTCCGTCCCCTGCAGCGCGACCATCTTCCCGAAGTCGCCGTCCCGCACGGCCTCGATCGCGTGCAGCCCAAAACGCGTGGCCAGCCAGCGGTCGAAGGCGCTGGGCGTCCCGCCGCGCTGGACGTGCCCGAGGACGGTCGTCCGGGCTTCCTTCCCCGTCCGCCCTTCGATCTCCTTGGCCAGCCACTCCCCCACGCCCGAGAGCCGCACATGTCCGAAGGAGTCCTGTGTGCCGTCCTTGAGGACCATCTCGCCGTCCTTGGGCATGGCCCCTTCCGCGACGACGACGATCGGCGCGTACGAGGCCTTGAACCGCGAGGTCACCCAGGCGCACACCTGGTCGACGTCGAAGCGCTGCTCGGGGATGAGGATGACGTTCGCGCCCCCGGCGAGCCCGGAGTGCAGCGCGATCCAGCCCGCGTGCCGCCCCATGACCTCGACCACGAGGACCCGCATGTGCGACTCGGCGGTCGTGTGCAGCCGGTCGATCGCCTCGGTGGCGATGCCCACCGCGGTGTCGAAGCCGAAGGTGTAGTCCGTGGCGGAGAGGTCGTTGTCGATGGTCTTCGGTACGCCGACGACGTTGATGCCGTACTCGTCGGTGAGCCGCGCGGCGACGCCGAGGGTGTCCTCGCCGCCGATCGCGATGAGGGAGTCGACCTCGTGCTTGGCGAGGTTCTCCTTGATCCGGCGGATGCCGTTCTCCGCCTTGAGCGGATTGGTGCGCGAGGAGCCGAGGATGGTGCCGCCCCGGGGCAGGATGCCCCGCACGGCCGGGATGTCGAGCGGGACGGTGTCGCCCTCCAGAGGGCCGCGCCAGCCGTCCCGGAAGCCGACGAAGTCATAGCCGTACTCCTGCACGCCCTTGCGGACGACGCCCCGGATGACGGCGTTGAGCCCGGGGCAGTCGCCGCCTCCGGTCAGTACTCCGATTTTCTTGGCCGCCATGGAAACGTCCCTTCGCCTCAGTGACCTGATGCGAGTCACGCTAATGGTGATCCAGGTCACTCGGGGACGGTGCGGATGGTCAATTCCTGGCTGACCAAGGGGAGTTGATCACGCGAGTTCACCCTTATGAGGGGTGTTCCGAGGGTTCACGCGTCGTCGAGACCTCGCTCGATCGCGTACCGCACGAGCTCCACGCGGTTGTGCAGCTGGAGCTTGCCCAGCGTGTTCTGCACGTGGTTCTGCACGGTGCGGTGCGAGATGACCAGGCGCTCGGCGATCTGCTTGTAGCTCAGCCCCTTGGCGACGAGGCGCAGCACCTCGGTCTCGCGGTCGGTCAGCTGCGGGGCCTTCGGATCGTCCGGGGCGCCGGGGGCCGGATCGGACGCCAGGCGGCGGTACTCGCCGAGGACGAGGCCCGCGAGCCCCGGGGTGAAGACCGTGTCGCCGACCGCCGTGCGGCGCACCGCGTCGGTCAGTTCGGCGGTGGAGGCCGACTTCAGGAGATAGCCGGTGGCGCCGGACTTGACCGCCTCCAGGACGTCGGCGTGCTCGCCGCTCGCCGAGAGGACGAGCACGCGCAGAGCCGGATTGGCGGCGACGAGCTCCTTGCAGACCTGGACGCCCGGCTTCAGGGGCAGGTTCAGGTCGAGCACGAGGACGTCGGGCGCGACGGCCTGGGCGCGGCGCACGGCCTGCTCGCCGTCGCCTGCCGTGGCGACCACGTCGAACCCGGCCTCCGCGAGGTCACGGGCGACCGCGTCCCGCCACATCGGATGGTCGTCGACCACCATGACCCTGACCGTGCCCTGGCCGTCCTCGCCGCCCGCACCGTTCTGCTGCTGTCGCTCTTGCTGCTCGCTCATCGTTCCTTGCCTGCCTTCCCCCGTGTGCCGCGTACGTTCTCCGAGGGCGCCGCGGCCCTCGGGACCCTCAGTTCCACTTCCGTGCCCTGGCCGGGCACCGAGATCAGCTCGGCCGTGCCGCCGATGTCCCGAAGCCGTCCCCTGATCGACAGGGCGACGCCGAGCCGCCCCTCTCCCTCGGCCTCCGCCAGACGGCCCTCGGGGATGCCGGGGCCGTCGTCCCGCACCGTCACGATCACGGCGTCCGGCTCGTCCTCGACCAGGATCCAGGCCCCGGCGTCCGGGCCCGCGTGCCGGTGGACGTTGTCCAGGGCGGCGCCCACCGCGGCGGCCAGTTCCCGGGCGGCCTTCGGCGCGAGGGCGACCGGAGCGCCCGGCTCCGAGACGGTGACCTTCGCGCCCGCGTACGGGAAGAGCAGCGACCGCAGGTCACAGGGGTCGGCATCGGCGGCTCCGTCCTCATCGGGCTCATCGGGCTCCTCCACCGCGCGGACCACGGCCCCGAGCGAGGCGTCCTCCGACTCGTGCGACGTCCGCACCAGGCCGCCCGCCACCAGCGTGCGCAGCGCGACCTCCTGCTCCCCCGCCATCCTGCCGAGCTCCGCCGCCTCGCCGCCCATCGCGCTGCCGCGCCGCTGCACCATCGCGAGGACCTGCAGCACGCTGTCGTGGATGTCGCGGGCAAGGCGTTCACGCTCGCGGGTCGCGGCCTCGATCTCCAAGGCGCGGGCGAGGGTGCGCTCGGAGGCGCGGGCCACCTCGACGACGTAACCGATGGCGATGGAGGCGATGCAGACGAGCAGGACGTTGTGGAGCGTGTCCTGGGTGGGCCTGCCGCGCTGCGCGATGTTGGCGACGCCGACGAGCGCCGACGCGAACGCCGCCCACCGCCAGCCGCCCTTGATCGCGAAGGCGAGCACCGCGCCCGCCGTCCATATCGACGGCAGCGTCGGGCCGTCGTGGACGATCCGCTGGTGCGAGTCGGCGACCGGCGTGAGCAGGATGCCGACAAGCGCGATGGTCAGGTCGGTGATCAGGAACCGCTTGGTGCAGCTCGCCGCGTTCGCGACCTTCGGCAGCGTGCCGATGGTCCATCCCGCGAGCACCACGTAGAACCCGACGGCTACCCAGGGGCGGTCGAACTTCTGGTGCGCCGCCACGAACAGGCCGATCGCGTACAGCATCGTCAGTACGCGGTAGCCGGTCAGCGCACGCCACAGCGGCTGCTCGACCGACATCCTCATGACGCGTACGCGCTTGGTCATGTCCCCCACCCCTTGGCACCCCCGGCCGGCCGGCAGGGTGCCCACCAGCTCCCCCTTGCACCGACGCGTCTACGCGCCGGACCGTTCCCTCTCCGCCGCCGCGGCCGCCTTCTCCGCCTTCTTCTCCGCTTCCTTCTCGGCCTTCGCCGCGTCCGAGAGGCGGCGCTTGGCCGCCGTCGCGTACTCGTCGACGTACTCCTGGCCGGACAGCTTCATGATCTCGTACATGACCTCGTCGGTCACCGCCCGCAGGACGAACCGGTCGTGCTCCATGCCGTGGTACCGGCTGAAGTCGAGCGGCTCACCGATCTTGATGCCGGGCCGCATCAGCTTCGGCATCACCTTGCCGGGCGGCTGGATCTTCTCCGTGTCGATCATCGCCACGGGGAGCACGGGCGCCCCGGTGGCGAGGGCCACGCGCGCGAGGCCGCCGGGCTTGCCACGGTAGAGCCTCCCGTCGGGCGAACGGGTGCCTTCCGGGTAGATGCCGAAGAGCTCACCGCGCTCCAGGACGTCGATGCCGCTCTTGATGGCGGCCTCGCCCGCGCCCCGGCCGCCGGAGCGGTCCACGGGGAGCTGGCCCACGCCCTTGAAGAAGGCCGCCGTGAGCCTGCCCTTCACGCCCGGAGACGTGAAGTACTCCGCCTTCGCGATGAAGGTGACCTTGCGGTCGAGGACCGCGGGCAGGAAGAAGGAGTCCGAGAAGGAGAGATGGTTGCTCGCCAGGATGGCCGGTCCCTCGGCGGGTACGTTCTCAAGGCCTTCCACCCAGGGCCTGAAGCCGAGCTTCAGCGGCCCTCCGATGGCGACCTTCATTGCGCCGTAGATCAAACCGTGTGCCTCCTGTTAAGTGTGGATCAGACCTTAACCCGCAGTAAGCCCAAAGGGCCCGACGGCCCTGGTCGGTGTCAGTCCGGTCGCGTACGGTGAAGTACTCCCACCCCGCAGCCACATCTCACGAAGGAGACCGAAGTGCCGGTCCTCCCCGGAGCCGAGCCGTACCGCCACGAGGGCGGCGAGGTCGGCGTCCTCCTCTGTCACGGCTTCACCGGAACCCCGCAGTCCCTGCGCCCCTGGGCCCAGTTCCTGGCGGACCGCGGTCTGACCGTCTCGCTCCCGCTGCTGCCGGGGCACGGCACACGCTGGGAAGACCTCCAGGTCACCGGCTGGCAGGACTGGTACGCGGAGGTGGAGCGCGAGCTGCGCGGGCTCCTCGAGCGGTGCACGGAGGTCTTCGTCTGCGGGCTCTCCATGGGTGGCGCGCTCGCGCTGCGGCTCGCCGCGACCCACGGCGACGAGGTCCGGGGCGTCGTTCTGGTGAACCCGGCGAACAAGGTGCACGGCCTGGCCGCGTACGCCCTGCCGGTCGCCCGGCATCTGGTGCCCACGACGCCGGGCATCGCCAGCGACATCGCCCTGGAGGGCTCGAAGGAACTCGCCTACGACCGGGTGCCGCTGCACGCGGCGCACTCGTTGCGCCGGTTCTTCCAGCAGCTCGACCGTGAACTGCCGCAGGTGACGCAGCCGTTGCTGCTGCTGCACAGCCCGCAGGACCATGTGGTGCCGCCGGCCGACTCGGCCAGGATCCTCGGCCGGGTCTCGTCCACGGACGTCACCGAGACCATCCTGGAACAGAGCTACCACGTCGCGACGTTGGACCATGACGCGGACCGGATCTTCGAGGAGAGCTACGCGTTCATCGGCCGGCTCGCCCCCAGCGTTGGTAAGGAAGGGACGGCCACCGGTGGCTGAGCAGGACCGAATCGAACCCGACGGCGACGAGAGCCGCGAGCCCGAGAAGCGGCAGGAGCCCGCAGCGGGCCGGGGACTGCCGCCCGACGAGGACGCGGCCTGGCGGGCGATCGTCGCGGGGTACGGCCAGGAGCCGGCGGATCCGCCGGGCGCCAAGCCGTTCAAGTCCATCGAGGACCTGGCACTGCTCGAGACGGAGACGAACGACACCCCGGACAGCGACGAGAGCGACAAGGGCGGCAAGAGCGTCAAGAACCCGACGGCTCCCGACGACCCGGACGACTCCGGGTCCAAGAAGTCGCTGGGCGGCTCCGTCTCCTTCGCCCCCGGCGTGGGCGGCGGCCCGCGTGACTATGACGCGCCCGAGGCGTCGGACGACGATCTGGGCGCGGACGACGAGGGACATTTCGTCCCGCCGGAGCCGCCGCCGCTGCCCTCCGGGGACGTGACGGCGAAGTTCGCCTGGCTCGCGGTGCTCGGCGGTCCGCTGCTGCTCCTGCTCACCGTGCTGCTCGGCTGGCAGATGACCTGGTGGCTCGCGACGCTCAGCATCGGCGGCTTCCTCGGCGGCTTCGCCACGCTGGTGGGGCGGATGAAGAGCGACGACGACGAGGAGGACGGGGACCCGGGCCGCGGCGCGGTGGTCTGAGGGACCTACGCGCTTTGGGCGGCGGGAATCCTCAGGGCGGCGAGCACCGGCAGGTGGTCGGTGGCCGCCCGTAGATCCGCCTCGCTCACCCCGTCCAGCTCCAACGGCACGCCGCAACCGATGACTTCGACCCCCGAGGTCGTGAAGATCGCGTCGATGCGCTGATGCGGGTCCCCAGGCGTCGAGGTGTTCTCGCCGCCCCAGGGCGCGGTCGCCCAGCAGTCCCGCAGCTCCGAGGCGAGCCTGCGGAACGTACGCCCCTTGGGCCGGTCGTTGAGGTCACCGCCCGCCACGGCGTGTTCCACGCCCATCCCGGCCAGCCGGTCGAGCAGCATCCCGCCCTGTTCGTACCGCTCGTCGGTCTGCAGGCTCAGATGGCAGCTCAGTACGCCGAGCCGGGCGCCACCGAACCGCACGACAGCAGTCGCGAAGCCGCGCCGGTGCAGTCCCGGCGTCAGCGGAAGCAACACGTCCTCGGTCCGCTCGACGGTGGCCCGCAGCGAGCAGAGCAGCGCGGGCCCCGCCGCGGTGGCACCGCCAGAGAGCATCACCAGATCGGCCGCGCGTGCCAGCCGCGCCAGCTTCTTGCGCCACCGGAAGAAGCGGGGCGCCTCCTGGACGAGTACGAGGTCGGGCGCGCAGGCGGCGATGACCCTGGCCAGCGCGTCGGTGTCGTCCCGCATGGACCGGATGTTGTAACTGAGCACCCGGATCACGGCTGAACCGTCGGCGTCGGTCCGGGAGTTGGGCAGCGTCACCATGGGGATCAAGATACGTGCTCCGAGGTGCCGCCACGACGAGGCCCGCCGCCCCGGAAGGGGACAGCGGGCCTCGTTCGAGATCAGCGGGGTCTAGCCCTGGCGCGCCAGGTCGGCGGCGCCGACGAGCCCCGCCTTGTTGCCCAGCTGCGCGGCGAGGACCTGCGCGTGCGGGCGCCACTGCCCACCGATGAGCCACCGGCGGAACGACTTGCGGATCGGGTCGAGCACCAGCTCACCCTCGTCGGAGAGGCCGCCGCCCACGATGAACGCGGACGGGTCGAAGAGCGAGGCCAGGTCGGCGAGGCCCGCGCCGACCCAGCGGGCCAGCTCGCGGTAGGAGTCGACGGCGACGGGGTCGCCCTGCCGGGCGGCCTCGCTGATGTGCTTGCCCTCGATGCCTTCCACCGAGCCGTCGCCCAGGCCGAGAAGGATCTCCGCGGCCTCAGGGGTGGCGTTGGCGCGCTGGCGCCCGTACCGCACGAGGGCGCGGCCCGAGGCGTACTGCTCCCAGCAGCCCTGGCTCCCGCAGCCGCACAGCAGCCCGTCGGGAACCACCCGGATGTGTCCGAACTCGGCGGCGACGCCGAAGCGCCCGCGCCGCAGTTTGTTGCCGATGATGATGCCGCCGCCCAGGCCCGTGCCCAGCGTGATGACGATGACGTCCTCGTGGCCCTGGCCCGCGCCGAAGCGGTATTCGCCCCAGGCGGCGGCGTTCGCGTCGTTCTCCACGACGACCGGCAGGCCGACCCGCTGCTCGACCTTGTCCTTGAGCGGCTCGTGGCGCCAGTCGATGTTCGGGGCGAAGAGAACGGTGGCGCGCTTGTCGTCCACGTAACCGGCGGCGCCGATGCCGACGGCCTCCACGTCGTTCCCCTTGCCGGCCCCGGAGACGGCGGCACAGATCGCGTCCACGATGCCTTCGGCGGTCGGCGGCGTGGGCACCTTGTGGGTGTCGAGAATGGTGCCCTCTTCGTCGACCACTCCGGCCGCGATTTTGGTGCCGCCGATATCGACGCCGATGGTGAGTCCCATGTGTCCCTCAGTTTCGGTCGAGCCCCGCTACGGGCAACCGTACCCGAGGGGTGTTCAGTCCAGGTCGATGTGTTCCGCGGGACCGGGCCCCTCGTCGCGCCGGTCGGGGCCCTTCGCCGCGTCACTCCCGCGGGTCCAGCGGCCCTCCTGGCCCTCGACCGCGGAGCGGTAGGCGGCGAGCAGTTCGCTGCCGGCGGAGGCGAGGTGGTCGAAGACGTCGGGATTGCGCTCGATGACCGGTTCGACGGCGGCCTTGGCCTGCCGGACGACCTGCCGCACGGTCTGCTCGACGGCGCCCTGCGCCACCGCGCCGAGCAACGGCGTCTGGAGTCCGGAGAGCTTCTCCGAGACGGCGTCGACGAGCTTGCGCAGCTCTTCGCCGGCCGATGCGGGCGGCGGCCCGTACTGGGCGCGGCGCCGGGCCTTCTCCGCCGCGAGGTCCTCGGCGCACGCCTTCTCCCAGGCGTCGGCGTCGGCGCTGGCCGCTTCGGGTTCGGGCACTTCGCGCTCGGTGGCATCGCTCATGACGGAAGACTCCTGCGGAGGGCGGTCCATGAATTCGTACTCTCGACGTTACCCGAACGGCGGTTGCCCGTTCACCGTGTCTGCGGCCACAGATCGGGGTCTGGCGCGAACCTCACCCGCAGCTCGCCCTCGCGCAGTCCGGCCCCCGCGACGGTGCAGCGACGCAGGGCGGAAGGCAGGGTGACGATGCGCCGGAAGGTACCCGCGGTGACGACGAGCTCGTCCCCGCGCCGGATGAGGCCGAGCTCTTCGCGCGGGACGCCGGGGAGCGGGATGTGCCAGACCAGTACGCCTTCGTCGGCGAGGGCGTCGACGACGGGCCACTGAACGGGAGCCGGGGCCGCGCCGGGGGCGGGCACCCCCAGGGCGGCCAGGTCGTCGGCGCCCCGCGGGTCACGGCCCAGGTGCGGGAGGCCGCCGAGGGCGTCGCCGTACGTCTGCGCCCACTCGACCAGCGTCTTGCGCTGCTGGGCGACGAGCCCGGTGAGCCAGATGTCGGCGGTGTCGTCCGGGAGGACCCGGTTGGCGTGCAGGGCGTCGGTGCGCAGGCCCTGCAGGGCGAGGCCGGTGGCGGCGGCGCTCACGGCGTCGGCCCCGGCGGGCCCCGGCTCGGCGACCAGGCGGACCGTCGTGCCGGGGTCCTCGATCACGGCCTGCACGGCGGCGAGTTCGGTGTCCCAGCGGTCCGCGGTCTCATACAGCCAGGCGGCGGGCATCGGGACGCCCGCGATGCGGCCGAGCATGGGCCGCAGGGCGCGGGCCGCCTGCCGCTCGGGCGGAAGAAGCCTGCGGAGATAGCGGCGCAGCTGCTCGGGCAGTGCGAGGAGCGCGAGGGCGCGCGGCGCCGGGGGCAGGTCCACCACGACGGTGTCGTACGCGCTTCGCCCCGCGTCGCGCAGGGCGCGCAGCAGCGCCAGTTCGTCGCTGCCGGGCAGGGGGGTGAGTTCCTCGCCGTCGACGCGTCCGGCACCGAGCAGGTCCAGCGCGGAGCCCGCGCGGTTCTGCAGGGCCAGGAGGTCGTCGCGGAACTCGTCGGCGGGGGTCGGTCGCCGGAGGGTGAGGTTCGCGTGTTCCGCGCCGAGGGCGTCGAGGCGGTCGGCGGAGATCAGCAGGGTCCGGTGCCCCTCGCCGGCCGCGGACAGTGCGGTGGCCGCGGCGACGGTGGTTCTGCCCGAGCCGCCGGGGCCGGTGACGAGGAGGGTGCGCATAAGGGTGAACGTTACGTGAGTCGAGGCCGCCGCTTCGCGACGGATTTCTCCCGCCCACCCACCCGATCACCCCGCGGTGTCAGGCCTGAGGACCGGACTCCACGCGCTTCTTCAAGCCCGCGAGCGCCCGGTCGATGATGACCTTCTCCGCCTTGCGCTTGATCATCCCGAGCATGGGGATCTTGACGTCGACGGTCAGCTTGTACGTGACCTCCGTGCCGGTCCCCACGGGCCTGAGCAGGTACGACCCGTCGAGCGAGCGCAGCATCTGCGACTTGACGAGGGTCCAGCTGACCTCGTTCTCGCCGGTCCACGTGTACCCGAGCGTCTGGTCGTCCTTGATCGCGCCCGCGTCCATGACGAGGCGGACCTGCTTGGCGCGGCCCTGGTCGTCGGTGTCGAGCACCTCCGCCTCCTTCACCTCACCCGTCCAGTCCGGATAGCGCGCGAAGTCGGCGATCACCCCCATCACCTCAGCCGGCGCCGCCTCGATCGTGATGCTCGAGCTGGTGTGTTCCGCCATCTCTGTGGCTCCTCCAGATGCGGTCCGGTACGGGGGGTGGTGTGTACGTGTGTGACGCGTGAAGGCTACCGCGCACGAAGTGGCCCACTGTCACCACTCCAGGGCCCACGGTCTGCCCGAGCTCGCGAAGTGCCCCACGTTCACACACTCCGTCGCCCCGATCCGCATCCGCCGGGTCAGGGGCTGGTGGACGTGGCCGAAAAGCGCGTATCGCGGGCGGGTCCTGTGAATGGCCGCGAGCAGGGCGCGGCTGCCCCGCTCGAAGCGGCGCGCGACGGTGTCGTACACCAGCTCGGGTACGTCGGGCGGGATGTGCGTGCAGAGCACGTCGACCTCGCCGACGGCTTCGATCTTGGCCGCGTACTCCTCGTCGCTGATCTCGTAGGGCGTTCGCATGGGCGTGCGCAGGCCGCCGCCGACGAACCCGAAGACCCGGCCGCCGATCTCGGCCCGTCCGCCGTCGAGGACGGTGGTGCCGGGGCCCGCGTACTCCGACCAGAGGGTCGGTATGTCGACATTGCCGTAGGTGGCGTACGTCGGCGCGGGGAAGGCGGCGAACATCTCGGCGTACTGCTTGCGCACCGCCTTCTCGATGGCGGGCTTGCGGTCTATCCCCGCCCACAGCCGGGCGCCGAACTCCCTGGCCTCCTCGAACCGGCGGGCGGTGCGCAGCTCGACCAGACGGTCGGCGTTCTCCTTGCCGAACAGGTCGGGGAAGATGCCGCGCGAATGGTCGGCGTAGTCGAGGAAGAGCACCAGGTCACCGAGGCAGACGAGCGCGTCGGCCCCCTCGCCCGCGCGGGCGAGATCCTTGGTGTTGCCGTGCACGTCACTGACCACATTGACCCGGAAACCTGGCATGCCGATCACCCTAGAACGAGCGGGCAAACGTGGGTAGAGGCACCGAGAAGGGGGCGGACCTGCGGTTACTTCCGAGTCGGGAATGGCGTGGCGTACTGTGCGGTTCAGACCACAACGACGTGTGACGCACCGAACATCTGGCCCGGACCCCCTACCGAACAAGCCATACCCATGGGTAACGTCCAGGCAGTCCAGTAGTGCTCCAGTTGTCTTTCCCCCCATTCCCCCCGGAGCACCTGCCCGATCTTGGACCGCACCGTCGCATCGCACAACGTCGTGGCGCCGGCGCCCTATGTAGGAGCAGCAGTCTTGCGCGAGTTCAGCCTTCCGGCCCTGTACGAGGTCCCTGCGGACGGCAATCTGACCGACATCGTCCGCAGAAATGCCGCGCAGCACCCGGATGTCGCCGTCATCGGCCGCAAGGTGGACGGCATCTGGCAGGACGTCAACGCCAAGACCTTCCTCGCCGAGGTGCGCGCCGCGGCCAAGGGTCTCATCGCCGCCGGAGTGCGCCCCGGCGACCGCGTCGCCCTGATGTCCCGCACCCGTTACGAGTGGACGCTCCTCGACTTCGCGATCTGGAGCGCGGGCGCGGTCACCGTGCCGGTGTACGAGACCAGTTCCGCGGAGCAGATCCAGTGGATCCTCGGTGACTCCGGCGCCGTGGGCATCATCGTGGAGCTCGACGCGCACCGCGCCACCGTCGACTCCGTACGCGACCGGCTCCCCGACCTGGTCAACGTCTGGCAGATCGACGGCGGCGGCGTCGACGAACTGAACCGCACGGGCGCCGAGGTCCCGGACGAGACCATCGACGAGCGCAGCGCGAGCGCGGGCGCCGACGACCCGGCCACCATCGTCTACACCTCGGGCACCACCGGCCGCCCCAAGGGCTGTGTGCTCACCCACCGCAGCTTCTTCGCGGAGTGCGGCAACGTGGTGGAGCGCCTCAAACCCCTCTTCCGCACCGGCGAGTGCTCGGTGCTCCTCTTCCTTCCCGTCGCGCACGTCTTCGGCCGCCTGGTCCAGGTCGGCGCGCTGATGGCGCCGATCAAGCTGGGCCACGCGCCCGACGTCAAGAACCTCACGGACGAGCTGGCGTCGTTCCGGCCGACCATGATCCTGGGCGTCCCGCGCGTCTTCGAGAAGGTCTACAACTCGGCGCGCGCCAAGGCCCAGGCCGACGGCAAGGGCAAGATCTTCGACAAGGCCGCGGACACGGCGATCGCGTACAGCCGCGCGCTCGACACCCCGAGCGGTCCCTCGCTCGGCCTGAAGATCAAGTACAAGACGTTCGACAAGCTGGTCTACAGCAAGCTGCGGGCCGTCCTCGGCGGGCGCGGCGAGTTCGCGATCTCGGGTGGCGCGCCGCTCGGCGAGCGCCTTGGCCACTTCTTCCGCGGCATCGGCTTCACGGTCCTGGAGGGCTACGGCCTGACGGAGTCCTGCGCGGCCACCGCCTTCAACCCCTGGGACCGCCAGAAGATCGGCACGGTCGGTCAGCCGCTGCCCGGCTCGGTCGTCCGGATCGCCGACGACGGCGAGGTGCTGCTGCACGGCGAGCACCTGTTCACGGAGTACTGGAACAACGAGGGCGCGACCGAAGAGGCGCTGGCCGACGGCTGGTTCCACACGGGCGACATCGGCACCCTCGACGAGGACGGCTATCTCCGGATCACCGGCCGCAAGAAGGAGATCATCGTGACGGCGGGCGGCAAGAACGTCGCTCCCGCGGTGATCGAGGACCGTATCCGCGCGCACGCGCTTGTCGCGGAGTGCATGGTCGTGGGCGACGGCCGGCCCTTCGTGGGCGCGCTCGTCACGGTGGACGACGAGTTTCTTGGCCGGTGGGCCTCGGAGCACGGGAAACCGGCGGGTTCCACGGCGGTGTCGCTCCGGGACGACCCGGACCTTCTCGCCGCGATCCAGAGCGCGGTGGACGACGGCAACGCGGCTGTCTCCAAGGCGGAGTCGGTGCGGAAGTTCCGGGTCCTCTCGTCTCAGTTCACGGAGGAGTCGGGTCACCTGACGCCTTCGCTGAAGCTGAAGCGAAATGTTGTCGCCAAGGACTACGCGGACGAGATCGAGGCGCTTTACCGCGGGTAGCGTTGGCGGTGCCCGCCCACTCGCCGTGGGGGGCTTGTCCTGAATCGCGGCTCACGGTCGCTCGTGGTTGCTCGCGCAGTTCCCCGCGCCCCTGAAGGGGCGCGGGGAACTGCGCACTCAGCCCATGACGGCAGTCAGTCGCCCGACAACCCCCAGCGGCTGCCCGTAAAGCGCTACAGCAACTCCCGCAGCCTCTCCGCCAGGAGATCCCAGCGCCACCGTTCCTCCACCCACTCCCGCCCTCGCTCCCCCATGCGCTGACGCAACGCCCCGTCACCGAGCAGCGTGACGATCCGGTCAGCGGCCGTTTCCGGGGAGCCACCCCGGACGACCCACCCGGTCTCACCGTCGAGCACCGCGTCCGGCGCCCCGCCCGAGTCACCGGCGACGACGGGAAGGCCGGTCGCCGAAGCCTCCAGGTACACGATGCCGAGCCCCTCCACGTCGAGGCCCCCGCGCCTGGTCCTGCACGGCATCGCGAAAACGTCCCCCGCGCCGTAGTGCGCGGGAAGTTCCTCCCACGGCACCGCCCCGGTGAAGCGAACCGACTCCGAGACCCCCGTCTCGGCGGCCAGCTTCCGCAGCTCCTTCTCGTAGGGGCCGCCTCCGACGACCAAGAGCACCGCTTCAGGCTCCCGAGCCAGAATCCGCGGCATGGCCAGGATCAGCGTGTCCTGCCCCTTGCGCGGCACCAGCCGCGAGACGCAGACGACGACCGGCCGGTCCGTCAGCCCGAGGCGGGCCCGCACGGCGTCACCACCCGAGCCGGGGTGGAACGTCTTTTCGTCGACCCCGGGCGGCAGTTGAACCATCCGTCCCGCCGCCGCGGGCGACAGCGCCGCGGCGATGCGCGAGCGCGTGTACTCGCCCAGATAGGTGATCGTGTCCGTCGAGTCACCGATGCGGCGGAGCAGTTGGCGTGACGCGGGAAGCTGCGCCCAGCCCGCCTCGTGCCCGTGCGTCGTGGCGACAAGACGCCTCGCGCCCGCCTTCCGCAGCGCGGGCGACATGAGTCCGAGCGGCGCCGCGGCCCCGAACCACACCGACTCGCAGCCGTGTTCCCGCAGGAGCGAGACCGCGCGCCGCGTGACGCGCGGGGTCGGGAGCAGCATCGTCGTGGGGTCGCGTACGACCGTGAAGGGTTGCTCCGCGTCGAAGGCGGCCGTCGCCTCGGCGCCCTCGTGTCCCCGCTTCCACGTGGAGGCGTAGACGACGAGCTGTTCGGGGTCCAGGCGCAGCGCCATGTTGTGCAGGAACGCCTGGATGCCACCGGGCCTGGGCGGGAAGTCGTTCGTGACGATCAGGGTCTTGTGCATCGTCGCCGACAGTACCGAAAGCGCGCGAGGGCGCGGAACGGCCTCGGCTTCCGGACGGCCCCGCCTCTTGGCCCATTGACGGCCGGGCCCGGCATCATGGCTTCGCGAACCATGATGAAGTATCTGAAAAGGGGCGTGGTGTGTGTGGCGCGGATCCTGACCGTCTGGGTCCTGACCAGGACCGTGCTGCTGCTCTGCGTCTTCAAGGTGCTCACCGTCCCCGGCCCGGACGTGACCAGTGACGTCTCGGTCATCTACCAGGGCTGGTACGAGGTCCTGCGCACCGGCACCTTCCCCCTCGACGACGTCACCTGGCAGTACCCGCCCGCCGCCGCCCTCGCCATCCTCTCCCCCGCCCTGCTGCCCTTCGTGGACTACACGTCGGCGTTCTTCGTGCTCGCCTGCCTCGCTGACGCGCTCGTCTGCGGACTGCTCCTGTACGCGGGCCGGCGGCCCGGCAAGTGCCTGCGGGGGGCCTGGGTGTGGGCCCTTGGCGTGGCGATGCTCGGACCGACCGTGTACGCCCGTTACGACGTGATGGTGACGGCCGTCGCGGTCGCCGCGCTGCTCGCCGGGGCGCGGCACCCTCGCACGATGGGGGTGCTCGCGGGGTTCGGCGCGCTGCTCAAGGTGTGGCCCGCCCTGTTGCTCGTCGGCACGCCACGCGCGCGTGCCACCCGGAGTTCGTGGGGCGCGGCGGTCGCCACCGCCGTCGGCCTGACCCTCGCCTTCCTGGTGACCATGCCCGGCGCGCTCGCCTTCCTGACCTTCCAGCGCGACCGGGGCACCGAGGTCGAGTCGCTCGGCGCGCTCGTCTTCCATGTCGCACGCCATCTCGGCTGGCAGGGCGACGTGCAGCTCAACTACGGCTCGGTGGAGTTCCTCGGCCCGCACGTCGCGCTGGTCAGCACGGTGGCGCAGGGGCTCTCCGTGGCGGCCTTCTGCTGGCTCCTCGTGTGGCGGCTTCGGGCGCGCGCGTGGTCCGCGAGCACGGTCGCGGACGCCGCCTTCGTCGCCGTACTGCTCTTCACGACGACGAGCCGGGTGATCAGCCCGCAGTACCTACTGTGGCTGGTCGGGGTCGCCGCCGTGTGCCTGGCGTTTCGCGGGAGCCGCATGGCGCCGCCCGCGCGCCTGGTGCTCGCGGCCACGTTCGTCACGTTCCTGGAGTTCCCCGTCTGGTTCTCGCATGTGGTGGCGAGCGACCCGCTGGGCGTCGCCCTGCTCCTCGTGCGCAACGGCCTGCTCGTCGCCGCGACGCTGCTCGCCTGCCGGAACCTGTGGCGGCAGACGGTGTCCGAACCGCGGGCCCGTGAGCGGACGTCGGCGTCGGCGTCCGAGGAGGTCAGCCGAGCTCCGCGCGCAGATACGTACGCCACCGCGCCGTGAAATCCTGCGGGGAGATGTCCAGGACGTCCCGCAGCCCGTCCTCCACCGCGCCCGGCCGCTTCTTGTGCGCGCCGACCGCTTCGTAGAAGTCCCTCAGCCGCTCCTCGCCCCACTGCTCCGCGATCATCCGGCAGGCCAGCCACGACCCTTCGTACGCCTGCGCGAGCCTCCCCCCGTCTCCGCTGAAGCCGAAGTCGTCGTCCTCGGGGAGCACGCCCGGCAGTTTCTCGCCCTGGACGGCGCGGCGCAGCTCGGGGGCGGCCTGCGCGGCGGTGCGGCCCGTGCCGCGGTAGCCCACCCAGTCGGCGAAGCCTTCGGAGAGCCACAAGGGGGTAGCCGGTGAGGTGTGCGCGCGGGTCGCGACATGGGTCGTCTCATGGGTGAGCACGACCTGTTTGCCGAAGTCGCCGAGCACGCCGTACGCCTCGGGGTTGACGATGATCCGGTCGGCGGGGGCCGCCCCGGAGCCGCCCGTCTCGCCCGTGGTGACCGCCGCGATCCCCTGGTAGCCGGAAGCGGGCGCCCCGAGCAGCCCCGCCATGCCGTCCAGGGACTTGGGCACCATGACGACGACGCGCTGCGGCCACTTCCCCTGCCAGGCGTCGCGCACCAGGGGAACGGCCCGGTCGGCGAGAGCCGCGTACTGACGCAGCGTCGTCTCGTCCCGCTCGCCGCGGCCGACGCCGAGCACGAGGCTGTGAGCGCCCCGTACAGACGTCACGGGACCCTGGTCCCAGAGCTGCTGCGTGGCCTTCCTCGCGGGCCGCTCAGCGGCGACGTACCACTGTCCGTCGCGCTCCTGGAGCGTGAGCGCGCGCGAGGTGGTGAGCGGTTCGCTGTCGTAGCCCTTGATCCGGTACCGGAGGTCGGCGGTCGCCGTGGCGCGCGCGCCGCTGCGCCGGAACGCGGTCAGGCGGTACTCCCACGATGCGAGCGGGACCCCGCGGAGGTTGTCGTAGGCCTCGGTGGCGCCGGCCTCCTGGCTCGTCGCGCGGTACGCCTTCGCGTCCCGGTCGAGGACCGCCTCCGCCCGCCGGTCGAGCAGCCTGCGCACGTCGCCGGGCGCGGCGTCCGGCGCCGAGGGACCGCCGCACCCGACGAGCAGGGCGACACAGATTCCAAGGACCCACGACCCACGCCCGCGACCAGCCACGTTCCGAATCGTACGGGCAGCGGGCCGCGGACCGCCGGTCAGATCCGCGTCACCGACGACACCGGCATCATGCCGACCGGGTCGTAGCGCACGGGGGCGCCGGGGTAGGGCGCGTGCACGACCTGGCCATTGCCCATGTACATCCCGATGTGGCTGGCGTCGTCGCGGTAGGCGACGAGGTCACCGGGTTGCGCCTGGGCCAGGGGCACCTGGCGCCCCGCGTGCCGCTGGGCCTGCGAGGTGCGCGGCAGGCCGACGCCCGCCTGCGCGTACGACCACTGGGTGAGGCCCGAACAGTCGAAGCCGGACGGGCCGTTGGCGCCCCACACGTAGGGGCGGCCGACCGCCGACCGCGCCGCCGCGATGGCGGCGGCGGCCCGCGACGAGGCCGGCCCGGCGCTCCCGAGGTCCGGCGTCTGGCCACGTCCCGCGCGCGATGCCCTGTCGTACGCGTCACGGTCCCGCGAGGACAGCGAGTTGAGCAGCTTGCGTGCCTTGGCGAGCTTGTGCTCGACGCTCCGTTTGTGGCGGGCCACGGCGGTGCGGCTCTTCTCCAGCTCGGCGAGCTTGCGTCCCGCCTCCGTGCGCTCCTGAGCGAGACTGCGCTGGGCCTTGTGCAGATCGGTCAGTTCAGCGGCCTGGCGGGCGCTGATGCGGTCGAGCGTCTGCGCCCTGTCCAGATAGCCGTCCGGGTCGGAGGCGAGCATCAGGGCCAGGGAGGGGTCGATGCCGCCCGAGCGGTACTGCGCCCCGGCCAGCGAACCGAGCGCGCCGCGCATCGTGTTGATGCGCTCCTGGCCGCGGGCGACGCTGTCCTTGACCCGCTCGACCTGCTCGCGCAGCGTGTCCGTGCGCTCGTCGGCCTTGTTGTACGCCTCGGTGGCCTTCTCGGCCTGCTCGAAGAGACGGTCCACCTTGGCCTTGGTGGTCGCCGGGGTGTCCTGCGGTGCTGCGCCCGCCGGTGCGGCGAGGGCCGCGGCGGCGGTCGCCGCGGCGGCTGACAGGACGGTTACGCGCGTGCTCCGGTCCTGGCCGGACGGCGCGATACGACGATGGGACCCCACGGGAAGCCGCTCTCCCTCCGCATGACGGACCCCCGGGCGAACCGGGGGAAAGTCCCCCGATGCGTCGGGGGAATGGGCGCGAGAGTAGCCGCGGGATCACGTCACGGCCAAAGACCCCGCCGTGTACGCAACGTGACGCCCCGCCGGAGACGCAGGTCACCGACGGGGCGTGAGGTCAGCGCGAGTTGCCGTGATTCGCCCGTTCGGGCGGCACGCCGATCGTTTCAGATGCGGACGACCGAGGGTGAACCCCTCAGATGCGGACGCCGAACTGGAAGGAGCCGATGGTCGACATCGACTCGTAGCGCACCACGGCACCCGGCTTCGGAGCGTGCAGCACCTGGCCGTTGCCCGCGTACAGACCGACGTGCGCGAGGCTGTTGAAGAACACCAGGTCGCCGGGCTTCAGCTCGCCGCGGCCGATCTTCGGGCCGTCGTTCTGCTGGGTGTAGGTGGTCCGGGTGATCTGGACACCGGCCTGGTTGTACGCCCACTGCGTGAGACCGGAGCAGTCGTAGGAGTTGGGGCCGCTGCCGCCGGAGACGTAGGGCTTGCCGATCTGCGTCGCGGCGGCGCTCAGGGCGGCCTGGCCGCGCTGCGAGGCCGGGGCCTCCTTGCCGAGGTCCACGCGGTCGTCGGCGTCGCGGCTCGCGCGCTGCTCCTTGGCGGCGAGCTCCTGCTTCTCCTTGGCGGTGAGGGTGTTGAGCAGCTTCTGGGCGGCGCCGAGCTTGCTCTGGACTTCCTTCTTCTTCTTGCCCAGTTCCTTGCGCGTGTCGGCGAGGTCCTTGAGCTTGTCGGAAGCCTCCTTGCGCTCCTGCGCGAGGGTCCGCTGCTTCTCCTGGACCTTCTTGAGCGCCTCGACCTGGTGACCGCTCAACTGGTCCATCGTGGACGCCTTGTCGAGGTAGTCGTCCGGGTCGGCGGAGAGGAAGAGCTGGACGGAGGGGTCGATCCCGCCGGAGCGGTACTGCGCGCTGGCCATCGAGCCGAGGCCGTCACGCAGTTCGTTGAGGTCCTCCTGGCCGCCGGCGACCTTGTCCTGAAGCTCGCCGATCTCCTTCTCGAGCTTCTCCTGCTTCTCCTTGGCGCCGTTGTACCGGTCGGTGGCCCGGCCCGCGTCCTCGTAGAGCTTGTCGACCTTGGACTTGACCTCGTCCTTGCTCGGCTTCTCGCTCGGCGTCGCGTTGGCCGCCTGGGAGGTGAGTGCGACGGCAGCGGCGGCGGTCGCGGTGAGCACGGTCACGCGCGCGCGGCTCGGCTGCTTGGGTCGACGGTGGGACGCCACGAAGGCGGCTCCTTCTTCCTCCAGCCGCCTACCGAGACCCGGTGGGCGGGTACCACCGCTGCCACCCCGGATGGGTGATCAACCGAGCGGAGGTTCGAGGCGAGACCTTAGTGACCTTCTTGTGATCAGTTCAAATCCTGACCGGCAAAAAGCGGGGTGCCGGACGCATATTTTACCGTTAACGCACAGGCGGTGATGACCTCTTGACGCTACGTCGCGCGACCGGCGCCTCAATTCGGGCATACGGAACAGGAGTTACTTGCACCCCTTTAGGAGTGCGAAACCGGCGTACGCCAGCGCGCGAAAGGGGCGTGCGTCAGCCGCGCGAGAGCCGCTTCAAGAGAACGGCCGAAGCGACGGGGCGCGCCCCCGCCTTCGCGATCCCGTCGGCCACTTCGCGGTCGGTCGAGACCACGACCACGGGGCGCCCTGGAGGCTCCGCGCGCACGAGCTGGCGGATCACTTCGTCCGCGGTGACGCCCGACTTGGAGAAGAGCACCCGCACCCCGCGCGGCGGCGCGAGCAGCACGGGAGCGGCGAGTTCGGCCCCGTCGAAGACGCAGGTCATCTCGGCGCCGGTCTGCGCGGCGAGCTGCGAGAGCGAGCCGAGCAGCCGCAGCCGCTGCTTCTCCAGGGGCATCGTCGGATAGCCGGTCTTGGTGACGTTGTAGCCGTCCACGACCATGTGCGCCTGCGGAAGGGCGAGCAATTGGTCGAGGATCGCCGGGTCGTTCTCGGAGAGCGCGCGGGCCGCGATGTCCTTCGGCGTCATCCGCCCGGGCTCCACGGCGTCCACGGTCTCGGCGGGCCGCACGGAGACGGGCGGCAGGGCCAGTTCACGGCGCAGTCCCTGGGCGGACTCCAGGACCGTGTCGAGCAGCAGCCGCACCCGCATGTCCTCGACGCTGCGACCCTCGCGCGCCGCCCTGCGGCTGGCCTCGAGAGCGGCCTCGGTCTCACTGAGCCGCGCCTTGAGCCGCCGGGTCTCGCTCTCGGCGGCGGACAGCTGTGCCTGGCCCTCGGCCCGTGCGGCATCGGACTCGGCGGCGGCCTTGCGCAGGGCCGCCTCGCCGCGCTTGACGTCGCTGAGGGCGCCGCGCAGCTTGCGGTGCATCGATTCGGCTTCCCTCTTCGCCGACTCCAGCTCCATGCGCAGCCGTTCGGTCTCGGCCTTCGTCTGGCCGCGGGCCACGGCCAATTCCTCGCGCAGCCGTTCGAGCTCGGCCCGGGTCTCGTCGTCGACGCGCTCGGCGTCGGCCCGCAGGGCCTCCTCGCCCGCGGCGGTCACCAGCTTCACCCAGCCGGTGGGGCGCAGCACATAGGCCGCGGCCGCCACATCGAGGGGGTCCGCGGCCGGGGGCGGTGCGCCCGCGTCCAGGGCTCCGGTGAGCTCCGGCTGCGCCTCTCTGAGACGTTCGCCGATGCGTTGGCGGAAGAGCGCGTCGCCCTCCAGGGCCGCCGCCATCGCGTTGCCCGCGAACTTCGCGCGCCGGGTCGGCGTGAAGCGGGCGTACTGCCTCAACTGCGCGGGCAGTTCGCCGACCGTGAGGCCGCCGAAGCCGTCCGAGACGATCTGGACGACCCGTCGACGCACTCCGTCGGGCAGCGGGCGGTCGAGCACCTCAGCGGCGCCGTCGTCCGGCTCCCCGCTTGCGCTCTCCACCATCCGTCACCCCACTAGCTGTGCGGGGCCCGCTCCCTCAGGAGCCGGCACCCGGCCTGTCCACGAGTTCCACCTGGTCCACCGCGTTGCACCAGCGGCAGCGCACCGACTCGATGGTCTCACTGACCACCTCGCGTTCCTCGACGTTCGACTCACCGGCCAGGTCGAGGTGCACGTACTCGACGACCTTCGAACTGCGGGTCACGTCGAACCGCGTGAGGTTGCCGCAGAGCTGGCAGCGCCACCTGGTGGTGTCGGTCGGCAGAGGAACCGTCATCGTGGCTGTTCGCTTTCCTTCGGAATTCCATGGTGCGTGGTGCCCGTAACCCTAAGGCCTGTAAGGGTCTCCATGCGGCGGCCGCCCACGCGGCGGGGCGCTCTGTACGGTTTGCTGCCCTTACGTCATGCTCTGTGCATGATCAGGACATGGGGTGTGGCAGCGGGCCGAATGCTCAAGGGGCAGTCCGCCCCGGTGACGTACGGCCTGATCGCCGTCTGCTGTCTGGTCTTCGTGATCTCGCCGGTGTCCGGGCTCAATCCCGCGTACGGCACCGGCGACGAGGTGCTCGCCGCCCAGCAGGCCTACTTCGAGCGCTGGGGCGTGGTCCCCTCGGAGCTGCTCAGCGGAGCGGGGCGGCCCCTGCTCGCCCCCGCCACCGCGCTCTTCGTGCACGGAAGCTGGCTGCATCTCCTGGGCAACATGCTCTTCCTCTTCGTCTTCGGAGCGATGGCCGAGGAGCGGATGGGGCACGTCCATTTCGCGCTCTTCTATGTCGGCTGCGGCTATCTCGCCCTGTTCGCCTACGCGGTCGCGCACGCGGGATCCGTCCAGACCCTGGTGGGCGCGTCGGGGGCGATCTCCGCGGTGCTCGGCGCCTTCCTCAGCCTCTTCCCGAAGGCGCGGGTCACCAGTCTCTTCCCGTTCCTCTTCTTCCTGCCGCTGCGGTTTCCGGCGTGGGTGGTGCTGCCGTTCTGGGTGGTGCTCCAGTGGCTGGCCGCTCTGCAGGGTGGCCAGGGCCCCGGTGTCGCGTATCTGGCCCACCTCGTGGGGTTCTCGCTGGGCTTCGTCTACGCATGGGTGCGGTATGGCAGGACAGCTAGAGTGAAGGAGCCAGCACCGGCTACCGAGGGAGACAGTCAGCCGTGATCACCGCGATCGTGCTCATCAAGACCAGCGTGGACCGGATCCCGGAGATCGCCGAGTCGATCGCCGCCCTCGACTGCGTCAGCGAGGTCTTCTCCGTGACCGGTACGTACGACCTGATCGCCATGGTCCGCGTCACACGCCACGACGACCTGGCCGACGTCATCCCCGGCAAGATCAGCAAGATCCCCGGCGTGGAGGGGACGGACACACACGTCGCGTTCCGCACGTACTCCCAGCACGACCTCGAGGCGGCGTTCGCGATCGGCCTCGACTCCTAGACGTCCGCCAGACGTCCGCCGTCCGCCGCGCGAGCCGGATGAGGGTTTCTTCATCTGCGGCTCATGCTTCTGACGCGATACGCCCCGCACGCTCACCGTCATGGTCTTCTCCCACCGCATGGCCGCTCTGGCCGCCGTCGTGGCGATCCCCCTCGGCATCGCCGCGACCAGCTATGCCCTGACCGACAGCCCCGAGCCCCCCAAGGCCCCGCCCAAGGTGGAGCTGGAGAGCGGGCCCCCGTCCTCGTCCCCCAGGTCGCCCACGCCGTCGTCACCGGCCTCACCGTCCTCGACACCCACCACGCCCCGGCCGACGCCGAGCGACGAGACGGTGTCCCCGCCACCGGTGAGCGAGAATTCCACAGGCGATGACGACGACGACAACGAAGGCGGCGGCCAGGGCGACAACGACGACGACGGTCCCGGTGACGACGGCTGAGCGCCCGCACCGCTGGATATCCGCCCGTGTCCGCATCCTGCTCTGGCTGCTCGTGGTGATGGCCGTCGCGCTCACCGCGGTCGCGGCCACCACGCGCTCCGTCCTGCTGCGCGACGTCGACCACCGCATCGACCGGCTGCTCGCCCAGGAGACCGGGGAGTTCACCAACCTCGCCCGCGAAGGCGTCGACCCGCACACGGGCCGGAAGTTCACCGCACCCGATCCCCTCCTGCGGCTCTTCCTCTCCCGGCAGTACGCCGACCCCGACGAGGAACTCCTCGGTCTGGTCGGCCGCTCCGGCAAGCCACCCGCCAAGAAGGAGCAGGCACGCGAGCAACGGATCGACCATCCGCTCGCCGAGGACCCCGACGCGCTGCGCACGGTCTTCGACTCCCCCGACGCGACCGGCACGCTCCACCGCGACCGGGGCGAGGTCCGCTGGGCGAAGGTGGAGATCGCGGCGAGCGCGGGACATCCGGCGGCGGCGTTCGTCGTCGCCTTCCATCCGGCGGGCGAACAGGCCAAGGCGGGCGACGTGTTCACGATGCTGCTCGCCATCTCCGGGGTCGCGCTCCTGATGACGACCGGCATCGGCTGGGCGGTCGCCGGCCGCATCCTCAAACCCGTACGCCTGGTGCGTACGACCGCGGCCCAACTCACCGAGCAGGACCTGACCCAGCGCATCCCGGTGCAGGGCAGGGACGACATCGCGGCACTCGCCGAGACGTTCAACGGCATGCTCGACCGTCTGGAGCGTGCCTTCGCCGCGCAGCGCGAGTTCGTCGACGACGCGGGGCACGAGCTGCGCACTCCCATCACCATCGTGCGCGGCCACCTGGAGCTGATGGGCGACGATCCGGGTGAGCGGGAGGAGACGGTCCGGATCGTCATGGAGGAGCTCGACCGGATGAGCCGCATCGTCGAGGACCTCCTCCTCCTCGCCAAGGCCGAGCGGCCCGACTTCGTCACCCCGCAGCCGGTGCAGCTCGCCGAACTGACCGCGGACGTCTTCGTCAAGGCACGGGCGCTCGGCGACCGGGACTGGAAGCTGGCCGAAGTGGCCGACGGCGAAGCCTGTCTCGACCCGCAGCGCATCACCCAGGCGATGGTGCAGCTCGCCCAGAACGCCGTCCAGCACACCGTCCCCGGCCAGCGCATCGGCATCGGCTCACGCAGCACGGCGGGCCGGATCGAGTTGTACGTCGCCGACAGCGGGCCCGGCGTCCAGGCGCAGGACGCCGCGGTGATCTTCGAGCGTTTCCGGCGCGGCACCGCACGCCGCGGCGCCCGCGCCACCGGCGCCGGCCTGGGTCTGGCCATCGTGCGGGCGATCGCCGAAGGGCACGGCGGTCAGGTCGAGCTGCGGCCCACGCAAGGCGGCGGCGCCACCTTCGTACTCGACTTGCGAGAACAGGAACCAGGACTGCCATGAACCGGATTCTCATCGTCGAGGACGAGGAGCGCATCGCCTCCTTCGTCGAGAAGGGCCTGCGCGCCAACGGCTTCACCACCAGCGTCGTCGGCGACGGCGACGCGGCCTACGACTACGCCCTGACCGGCGGCTTCGACCTGGTCGTCCTGGACATCGGACTGCCCGGCAAGGACGGCTTCACGGTCCTGCGGCAGCTGCGCGAGGCCCGCGTGAGCACACCGGTCATCGTGCTGACCGCACGCGACTCGGTCCGGGACACCGTGGCGGGCCTCGAAGGCGGCGCGGACGACTGGATGACCAAGCCCTTTCGCTTCGAGGAACTGCTCGCGCGGGTGCGCCTGAGACTGCGTACGGCGGCCGGGGCCCCGGAAGTGACGGTGCTGCGCGGCGGTGACCTGTCCCTGGATCTCCGCACGCGCAGGGCGCGTGCGGGCGAGCGGACGGTGGACCTGACGGCACGTGAGTTCGTGCTGCTCGAACTCTTCCTGCGCCATCCGGGGCAGGTGCTCTCACGGGAGCAGATCCTGTCGCACGTGTGGGGGTACGACTTCGACCCCGGCTCCAACATCGTGGACGTGTACGTCCGGGCGCTGCGCAAGAAGCTGGGCGCGGAGCGCGTGGAGACGGTACGCGGGATGGGGTACCGCCTGCCGGGGTGAACACCGGGGCTGCCGGCGGGCGCGGGTGAATTTCCTTTCATCAGCGGCTCATTGCGGGCTCACGGCCGGGCCAGAGGCTCGATGCGTGACCCTGAATCCCCGTCAAGCCATCACCCTGTGCGTGGCGCTGAGCCTGTGCGCGCTGCTCGTGGTGCCCGGCAACTTCCCCGGCCTGAGCGGCGACGCCCGGCTCACCCTCGCGGTGTTCGCCCTGGCGACGTGCGCCTGGATCGGTACGCCGATCGACGACACGTACATCGCGCTCGGCGCCGGGCTCGCGCTCACCGCGACCGGGGTGATCAGCAGCGACACGCTCTTCGGCACCCTCGGTGACGAGACGGTCTGGCTACTGATCTGCGCCTTCGTGCTCGCGGCAGCGGTGGCCCGCAGCGGCCTCGCGGGCCGGGCCGCGGCCTTTCTCGTCAGCGGGGCACGCAGCGTACGGCAGTTGACGCACCTGACGACGGCAGCCCTGGTGGTGACGGCCTTCGCGGTGCCCGCCACGTCGGGCCGCGCCGCGCTCGCGCTTCCGGTCTTCCTGGCGCTCGCGAAGGTTCTCGCCGACCGGAAGCGTCTTGTGGTGATGCTCGCGCTGCTGTTCCCCACCGTGATCCTGCTGTCCGCGGTCGCGACCCTGATCGGCGCCGGGGCGCATCTGATCACGGTGTCCGTGCTGTGGGAGGCCACCGGTGAGCGGATCGGCTTCACGCAGTGGATGCTGCTCGGTCTTCCGCTCGCCATCGCCTCCTCCCATCTGGCGGCGGAGGCCGTCCTGTTGACGACGACGCGGCGGGCCGACCGCGAGGGCCCGGTGCACATCACCGTCGAGCAGCTCCAGGAGCACAGCGAGCAGCCGGTCACCGGGGCCTGGGAGCCCGCCGAGACCCGCTGCGCGCTCCTGCTCGCCACGGTCGTCGCGCTGTGGTGCAGCGAGCCGCTGCACCAAGTACCGCCCGCCGTCGTCGCGTTGATCGGCGCGGTCGTCGCCTCATCCCCCGCGCTCGGCACCGTACGCCTCAAGGACGCGCTGAAGACCGTGCCCTGGGCACTGCTGCTCTTCATGGCGGCGACCATGGCGATGGGCGTCGCGCTCAGCGAGTCGGGGGCGGCGAAGTGGCTGGTGGGCGGCGTTCCCCTGGATGTGCCGCCCTGGCTGTTCCTGACCGTCGTCGTCGCCGTCAGCACGGCCGCGCATCTGATACTCCAGTCCCGCTCCGCCCGCTCGTCCGTCCTGGTCCCGCTGGTCGTCGCGGCGGCCGTCGGCGCGGGGGTCAACCCGGTCGCCGCCGCGCTCGCCTCCACGGCGGCCGCCGGCTTCTGCCACACCCTGCCCGCCTCCGCGAAGCCCGTCACGCTCTTCGCCGAGATCCCGGGCACCCCCACCTACACCCCGCGCGACCTGCTGCGCCTCTCCGCGGTCCTTGCCCCGCTGACCGCCGCCCTCGTCCTGCTCTTCGCCGTGGCGCTCTGGCCGCTGCTCGGCGTGCCCGTCCGCTGATCCCGCCCTTGAATCCACTCTGGAGACCCACGTGCTGACCCACTTCGCCATCGCCCCCAGCGGTTTCAAGGAGTCCCTGTCCGCGCAGTCCGCGGCCGAGGCCATCGCCGAAGGAGTACGACGTGTCGTCCCGCACGCCGAGACCGATCTGATCCCCCTGGTGGACGGCGGCGAGGGCACCGCGCGCGCCCTGGCCGCCTCGCAAGGCGGCCGCCTGGTCGCGCTGCCCGCCACCGGCCCCGTCGGCCAGCGGATCGGCACGCACTTCGCGCTTCTTCCGGACGGCACGGCGGTCGTGGAGATGGCGGCCGTGGCCGGGCTCTCGCTCGTCCCCCGCGATCTGCGCGACCCGGGCGCCACGACGACGTACGGCGTCGGCGAACTGATCGGTGCCGCACTCGACGCGGGCGCCCGCCGCATCCTGGTGGGCTGCGGCGACTCCGGCACGTCGGACGGGGGCGCGGGGGCGCTCCAGGCACTCGGCGCCCGGCTCCTGGACACGGACGGCTGGGAACTGCCGCGCGGCGGCCGGGAGTTGACCCGGCTGAGCCGCATCGACCCCTCGGGCCTCGACCCCCGCCTGCGGGACACCGAGATCCGCGTCGCCTGCAACCCCTTCAACGTCCTGACCGGCGAGCGCGGCGTCGCCCGCGTCTTCGGCCCCCAGAAGGGCGCGACGCCCGCGCAGGTCGAACAGCTGGCGGCCGGACTTGAGCGCTGGGCGCATGTCCTGACCCGTGACCTGCACGCCACGGGGGACCTCGCCCTCGGCCCCGGAACAGGCGCGTCCGGCGGCCTGGGAGCCGGTCTCGCGGCGCTCGGCGCCCAGTTGCTTCCCCGCTTCGACGTCCTGCTCGACCACCTGGACCTGAACGCGCGCCTGGCCCGCGCCGACCTCGTCGTCACCGCCGAGGGCGCCCTCGACCACCAGACGCCCCGCGGCAAGGTCCCCGCCGAAGTGGCGCGCCGCGCCAAGCGGTTCGGCCGCCCCGTACTGGTCCTCGCGGGCACGATCGGCCAGGGCGCCCACCACGTACGGGCGGAGGGTGTGGACGCCTACAGCGCGATCCTGCCCGCGCCGGTCTCGCTCACCGAGGCGCTCGGCCGGGGCGGTGAGTTCCTCACCGACGCGACCGAGCGCGCCCTGCGGATGATCGTTCTGGGATCACGCCTGAAGGGGCGGACCAAGCCTCAGGCGGCGTTGCTGTCCGGCACGCAACGCCCGTCCTCGGTGCGGTAGTTCCAGCGCGCGCCGTCGGCCACCAGTTCCTTGACGGCGCGCACGAAACGCTCCACGTGCTCGTCCGGGGTGCCCGCGCCGAAGCTGACGCGGATCGCGTTCAGCGACTTCTCGCCGGGCGCGGCCTCGGGGGCGCCGCACTCCCCCTGGGTCTGCGGGTCGCTGCCGAGCAGGGTGCGCACCAGCGGGTGGGCGCAGAAGAGACCGTCGCGTACGCCGATCCCGTACTCGGCGGAGAGCGCGGCGGCGAAGTGCGAGCTGTTCCAGCCGTCGACTACGAAGGAGATGACGCCGACGCGCGGCGCGTCGTCGCCGAAGAGGGAGAGCACCTTCACGGCGGGCACCTCGGCGAGGCCCTCGCGCACCTTCGCGATGAGCCGGCGCTCGCGGGCGACGAGCTCGTCGAAGCCCGCCTCGGTCAGCGCCTTGCAGGCCGAGGCGATCGAGTAGACGCCGATGACGTTCGGCGAGCCGGCCTCGTGCCGCGCCGCGGTGTCGTGCCACTCGACGTCCACGCCGCCGTCCGCCCGCCGGGCGACCTTCCGCGAGGCGCCGCCGCCCGCGAGGTAGGGCTCGGCATCCCGCAGCCAGTCGGAGCGGCCCGCGAGGACGCCGGAGCCGAAGGGCGCGTACAGCTTGTGGCCGGAGAAGGCGACCCAGTCGACGTCGAGCTCGCTGATGGAGACCGGGTGGTGGGGCGCGAGCTGCGCCGCGTCCAGGACGATGCGGGCGCCGTGCGCGTGGGCGGCGGCGGCGAGCTCCTTGACCGGCCACAGCTCACCGGTGACGTTCGACGCGCCGGTCACGCAGACCAGGGCGGGTCCGTAGGGATCGCGGTCGGCGAGGGCGCGCTCCAGGGTGGCGACGGCCTGGTCGGCGGTGCGCGGGGCGTTCAGGTACGTCACACGGGCGTCGCGCCAGGGCAGCAGCGAGGCGTGGTGCTCGGTCTCGAAGACGAAGACCTGGCAGTCGGCGGGGAGCGCGGCGGCCAGCAGGCCCAGCGAATCGGTGGTCGAGCGCGTGAAGACGACCTGGTCGTCCTCGCGGCAGCCGAGGAACTCCGCGACGGTGGCCCGGCTGTTCTCGAAGAGGTCGGTGGAGAGCTGCGAGAGGTACCCGGCGCCCCTGTGCACGCTGCCGTAGTACGGCGCGTACGCGGCCACGTCGTCCCACACCCGCTGGAGCGCGGGGGCGCTGGCCGCGTAGTCGAGCGCCGCGTAGGTCACCTCGCCGCCGGTGACGAGCGGCACGGTGACGTCACGGCCGAGGACGGGCAGCGGGGCGGCACAGACGGTCTGGTCGGCGGCGGCGGTGGTGACAGACATGGCGAACTCCCGTGGGAAGGCAGGCGAGTTCACTGCGGGAGCGCCCGTACGGCGCCGCAGTGACGAAGAAAGGGGGTGCGGGAAAGGGGCCGGGAAGCCCTATCGCATTCGCTTGCTCACGAGACTGCTCCCTTGAGGACCAGGACCCCAGGGGTACGCCACTCATCGAGTGCGCAGGGGTCCGCGCTTGCCATACGCCTTGCTGCGTACGGCCTGGTCTTCACCCGGGGCACCCCGCCACGGACGGAGGGTTGCCGGACAGCGAGCCGGGGCCTAATCGCTGTCACTCATGACCTGCGCAGCATCTTGCCACACGATCTTCTCGGTGCCCACCGCGGTCCGGCATCCGGACCGCGGTGGGCACCACACTCACCTGTTGCTGGCCGCCACCCACAGCTCCAGGGTCTTCTTCGCGGCCCCGGAGTCGATCGCCTCTGCCGCCTTCGCGATACCGGCGCCGATCTGCTCCACAAGGGTGCCCTCGCCCGGCGAGAGGGCCACCAGCGCCGCCGCCGTGTTGAGCAGGACGGCGTCCCGCACAGGGCCCTTCTCCCCGTCCAGGAGGCGCAGCGCCACCTCGGCGTTGTACGACGCGTCGGCGCCCCGCAGCGCCTCGACGGGAACGAGGTCGATTCCCACGTCCCGCGGGTCGAAGGCCTCCTCGCGCACGGCTCCGTCCCGCACCACCCAGACCCGGGAGGTCGATGTGGTCGTCAGCTCGTCGAGACCGTCGTCGCCGCGGAAGACGAGGGAGGAGTTCCCGCGCTCGGCGAAGACCCCCGCCACGATCGGCGCCATCCGCGGATCGGCGACGCCGACCGCCTGGGCCCGCACCTTGGCCGGGTTGGTGAGCGGACCGAGGGCGTTGAAGACGGTGCGGATACCCAACTGGCTGCGCGCCGCGCCCGCGTGCCGCAGCGCCGGGTGGAACTTCACGGCGAAGCAGAAGGTGATCCCGGCTTCCTCGGCCACCTCGACGACCCGCTTCAGCGGCAGCTCCAGGTTCACCCCGAGCTTCTCCAGGACGTCGGAGGCGCCCGAGGCGCTGGAGGCCGCGCGGTTGCCGTGCTTGACGACCTTCGCGCCCGCGCCGGCGGCCACGATCGCGGACATCGTGGAGATGTTGACGGTCTTGGCGCCGTCACCGCCGGTGCCGACGATGTCGACGGTCTGTCCCGGCACCTCGATCACGTTGGCGTGCTCGTACATCGTGTGGACGAGTCCGGAGATCTCCTCCACGGTCTCGCCCTTGGCCCGCAGCGCGACCACGAATCCCGCGATCTGCGCGTCGGTCGCCTCGCCCCGCATGACGCGGTCCATGGCCCAGGCCGTGTCCTCGGCGCTCTGGTCGCGCCCTTCAAGGAGACCGTTCAGCACACCGGGCCAGGAACGGGCCGCCGCGGTGTTGCCTCCTGCGGGGGTCACAGCGCTCATCTGCCGCTCCTGGGTTCGTCTAGGCATGGGACAGGAACACCTTATCCAGCCCGGGGGACGGCAAAGAGCCCCGTCCATGCACTGGTACGCATGGGACGGGGCTCTCGCCGTGGCGACCATGGGCCCCCGCTCGGGCGAAGCCGAGAGCGGGGAGGTCAGAGCGTCAGAGGATCAGTGGTGGCCGTGGCCGCTCGTGATCTCCTTGTACTCCTCGGTGGTGGGCTTGGGGATCTGGCTTTCCTCCCCGTAGTAGCCCTTCGAGAGCTTGGCCCGGAGCTTCTGCGAACCGGACACCTTGCGCTCGACGCCGTTCTCGTCGACCGACGGGCCGATCTCGAGCGGCGCGTACTGCTCGTGCGCGGTGAGCGTGTGCAGCTGCTCGGGGCCGAGCGGCTCGTGGATCTCGATGAACTCACCGTGCGGCAGGCGCTTGATGATGCCGGACTCGCGTCCGTGCAGCACCTTGTCCCTGTCACGCCGCTGCAGACCCAGGCAGATCCGCTTGGTGATGATGAAGGCGATCACCGGTGCGACGAAGAAGGCGATGCGTACGAACCAGGTGATCGAGTTGATCGACATGTGGAAGTGCGTGGCCCACAGGTCGTTTCCACCACCGATCAGCAGCACCATGTACCAGGTGATCCACGCGACGCCGAAGCCCGTACGGGTCGGGACGTTGCGCGGGCGGTCCAGGATGTGGTGCTCGCGCTTGTCGCCGGTGACCCAGGACTCGATGAACGGGTAGACCGCGATCGCGACCAGGACCAGCGGGAAGATGACCAGCGGGACGAACACGCCCAGGACGAGCGTGTGACCCCAGGCATTGATCTCCCAGCCCGGCATGACGCGGATCAGGCCCTCGGAGAAGCCCATGTACCAGTCGGGCTGCGCTCCGGTGGACACCTGGTCCGGACGGTAGGGACCGAGCGCCCAGATCGGGTTGATCGTGGCGATCGCCGAGATGGCCGCGATCACGCCGAAGACCAGGAAGAAGAAGCCTCCGGCCTTCGCCATGTAGACGGGGAGCAGCGGCATGCCGACGACGTTCTTGTTGGTCTTGCCGGGGCCCGCGAACTGCGTGTGCTTGTGGTAGAAGACCAGGATCAGGTGCGCCACCACGAGCCCGAGCATGATGCCCGGCAGCAGCAGGATGTGCACCGAGTAGAACCGGGCCACGAAGTCGCCGCCGGGGAACTCCCCGCCGAACAGGAACATCGACAGGTACGTGCCCACGACGGGCACGGACAGGACGGCGCCCTGCATGAAGCGCACACCGGTACCGGAGAGCAGGTCGTCAGGGAGCGAGTAACCGGTGAAGCCGGTGAACATGCCCAGGACGAACAGCAGGAACCCGAAGACCCAGTTGACCTCGCGGGGCTTGCGGAAGGCACCCGTGAAGAAGACGCGCATCATGTGCACGAACATCGCCGCGAGGAAGATCAGCGCCGCCCAGTGGTGGATCTGCCGGATCAGCAGACCACCGCGCACATCGAAGCTGATGTGCATGGTCGAGTTGAACGCCTCGGACATCAGCTGGCCCTGCAGCGGGATGTAACTGCCGTGGTACTCCACCTCGTTCATCGACGGGTGGAAGAACAGGGTCAGGTACACACCCGTGAGGATGATGATGATGAAGCTGTAGAGGCAGATCTCACCGAGCATGAAGGACCAGTGGTCCGGGAAGATCTTGCGCATGTTGGCCTTGGCCAGGGAGTAGATCCCCAGACGTCCGTCGGCCCAGTCGGCGACCCGCTCTCCGGCGGGCGCCTCCTTCTTACGCGTCTCAGTCGTCGTAGTGCTCATCCGCGCTCCCAGAAAGCAGGACCGACGGGCTCAGCGAAGTCGCCGAGCGCCTCGAGGTAGCCCTCTTCGTTCACGCCGATGCGCAGCTGCGGCAGCGCGTGACCGGCCGGGCCGAAGATCACTCGGGCACCGTCGGAGAGGTCGAAGGTGGACTGGTGGCACGGGCAGAGGACGTGGTGCGTCTGCTGCTCGTACAGGGAGATCGGGCAGCCGACGTGGGTGCAGATCTTGGAGTACGCGACGACACCGTCGTGCGACCACTCGAGCTCCTGCTTGTCCTTGATGTTGTCCGGCTGAATCCGGACGATCATCAGGGCCGCCTTGGCGATCTCCTTCTGGAAGTCGTGATCGTGCTCCTCCAGGCCCTCGGGCTTGGCGAAGGTCAGCGAGCCGACCTGGACGTCCGACGGACGCAGCGGCTCGTTCGTGTTCATGTTCACGAGCAGCTTGCCCTTGGCCCACAGCGTGTGCCGCAGCTTGTCCTCGGGCAGCGGACCGAGGTCGCGCAGGAGGACGACGCCGGAGAGCGGCACCATGGCGAGCGCGCCGAACATCGTGTTGCGGATCAGCTTGCGCCGGCCGAACTGCGACTCCGCGGCACCGGCCTTGAAGTCGGCCATGACCTTGGCCTTGACCTCGGGCGGGGCCTCGATGGGGTGCCGCTCGTCGGCGACCTCGACGTCGGACATCAGGGTGCGGGCCCAGTGGACCGCGCCCGCGCCGATGCAGAAGAGGGCGATACCCAGGGTCATGCCCAGGGAGGAGTTCAGCGCGCTGATGTGGCCGATCGGCCAGATGTAGACGCGCTTGTCGACCGGGAACGCCACGTAAGAGGCGATGAAGCCGATCGTGGCGAGCATCGACAGCGTGAACAGGAAGGCGACCGCACGCTCGGACCGCCTGGCGGCCCGCTCGTCGATGTCCTGGACACGGTGCTGATGGGGCGGCAGCCCCGGGTCGGCGAACGGGTTCTCGTCCGCGACAGCCACCGAGCCGTGCTCGGTCTCCTGCACGCTGGGCAGGTTCTCTTCTGATTTCTCTTGGCTACTCATGACTTCTTGGCCTTTGCGGTCCGAGCGGCGACCCACACGGCGACCGCGATCAGCGAGCCGAGACCGAAGATCCAGCCGAACAGGCCTTCACTGACCGGACCCAGACCGCCCAGCTTGAGGCCGCCAGGGCTCTCGGTCTGTTCGCCGTTGACCGCGTCGAGGTACGCGATGATGTCCTTTTTGTTCTTCTCCGGCATGATCGTGTCGGGGAAGGACGGCATGTTCTGCGGGCCGGTCTGCATGGCCTCGTAGATGTGCTTCGGGGAGACATCCTCCAACGAAGGAGCGAACTTGCCCTTCGTCAACGCGCCGCCCTCACCGGTGAAGTTGTGGCACTGCGCACAGTTGGTGCGGAACAGCTCGCCACCCTTGGCGATGTCCGCCCCGTCCGGGCTGTACTGCTTCTCGGTGGGAACGGTCGGGCCCGCGCCCAGCGAGGCGATGTACGCCGCGAGCTGGTCGATCTGGGCCTGGTTGTAGATGGCCTTCTTCTTCGGCGCCTGGGCGCCCGGCTGCTGGAGCGGCATACGGCCGGTGCTGACCTGGAAGTCGACGGCGGCTGCGCCGACGCCCACCAGGCTAGGACCGTCGGAGGACCCCTGACCGCCGGTTCCGTGGCAGCTGGAGCAGCCCACGGAGTACAACTTCTTGCCCTCGTCGATGGCGAGGGACTGGGCGGTGTCGTCGGCCTGCGCCTTGTCCGCGGGTGCGAACGCGGCGTACAGCCCCCCGGTGGCCGCCAGCGCGAGGAGTAGGACGACGATCGCCGCCAGGGGGTGGCGTCGTCGTGCGGAGAGCTTTTTCACGGATTACCCCGGTGTCAGGATCTTCTGCGTCGATGCTTCTGGAATGAGTCGGAACGTCGGGCCCGTCGGAGCCCCGCCCCGTTTACTTGATCATGTAGATCGTGGCAAAGAGACCGATCCAGACAACATCGACGAAGTGCCAGTAGTAGGACACGACGATGGCTGCGGTCGCCTGCTCATGGGTGAACCTCTTGGCCGCGTACGTCCTGCCGAGGACCAGCAGGAAGGCGATGAGGCCGCCTGTCACATGCATGCCATGGAAGCCGGTCGTCAGGTAGAAGACCGAGCCGTACGGGTCCGACGAGAGCGAGAGGCCCTCGTGCTTGACCAGCTCGGTGTACTCGAACACCTGACCACCGATGAAGACCGCACCCATGATGAAGGTGACGATGAACCACATCCGGAGCTTCTTCACGTCACCACGCTCAGCGGCGAACACGCCTAGCTGGCAAGTGAGGGAGGAGAGCACCAGGATCGTGGTGTTCGTCGCCGAGAACGGGAAGTTCAGCGCGGACGCCATTTCCTTCCAGTGCTCAGGTCCTGTCACCGATCGCAGGGTGAAGTACATCGCGAAGAGGGCCGCGAAGAACATCAGCTCGGAACTCAGCCAAATGATGGTCCCGACGCTGGTGAGGTTCGGCCGATTGACCGGCGGGTGCGCGTGCCCGGTATCTACTGTCGTTGCTGTCGCCACGACCGACATTATGTCGGTCGCTTATCCCGCCCTCACCCCGGGGGGTGCCGTTCGGAGTGTCTGCGGGGTGTGTCCAGCCCGTATGGCCCATCGAAGGGCTGTCCGAACCGCTGTTGACGGGGTGTCCGGAGGAGTAGCATCCGCGCATCGGTCCCCGGCCGAAAGCCCTCAACGAAGCGGAGGAACAATGCAGCCGACCGCCACGGTGCTGGTCTACAGCGACAACGCGAGCACCCGCCAGCAGGTCCGGTTGGCCACCGGACGCAGGCCGGCGGCGGACGTTCCCGCGGTCGAGTTCATCGAGTGCGCGACGCTGCCCGCCGTGCTGAAGGAACTCGACCGGGGCGGCATCGACGTCTGCGTCCTGGACGGCGAGGCCACGCCCATCGGCGGCATGGGGGTCTGCCGTCAGCTCAAGGACGAGATCTTCCGGTGCCCGCCCGTACTCCTGCTCATGGGACGCCCGCAGGACGCCTGGCTGGCCACCTGGAGCCGCGCGGAGGCCGCGGTGACCCTTCCGGTCGACCCGGTCGAGTTCGCGAACTCCCTGGCCGCCCTGCTGCGCGACAAACTGGCCGTCCAGGCCTGACGCCACGGCAGAAGGCCCCGCGCCTCGGCACGGGGCCTTCTGTGCTGTCTCCGTGCCGTCCTTCGGAGCCGCTAGACCTGCGGCCGCAGCCGGGCCGCGTCGACCGCCGTGGCGCCCTTCTTGGCGCCGCCGAGCAGGGCGCTGCCGTCCCGCCAGTTCTTCCAGCCGACGTTCCAGTCGCCGAAGCCGTTGCCGAACGGATCCATGTCGGCTCCGGCGCTGTTGACGACCCTCACGATGTCGCCCTGCCGGACGGTCTCGAAGAACCAGGCGGCGTTGTCGGTGCTCATGCCCGTGCAGCCGTGGCTGGTGTTCGCGTTGCCCTGCGAGCCGACCGACCACGGGGCCGCGTGCACGTACTCACCGGAGTTGGTGACCCGCGTCGCGTAGTAGACCATCTTGTCGTAGAAGTCCGATGCACCGATGCTGGCACTGGTCATACGTACGGAGTACTCCTTGCCCAGCACCACCTTGACGCCGTTGCGCGTGGAGTAGCCGGGCTTGCCCGTGGTCACCGGGATGGAGTTGATCTCCTCGCCGTTGCGGTAGACCGTCATCCAGTGCGAACCGGCGTCCGTCACGGCCTCGATGCGGTCGCCGATGGTCAGCCGCAGCGGCTTGGCCTCACCGCCCCAGAGCTTGTCGCGGACCTTGATGCCCGCCAGGTTGCTCCGGACGTTGATGGTCGCGCCCGTGGGCCAGTACTCCTTGGGGCGGTAGTGCAGCGTCTCGCTGTCCACCCAGTGCCACACGCCCTTCGTGGCGGGCTGCGTCTCGACCTTCAGCGAGCGCTCCACGATGGCCCTGGCCTTCTTGTCCTTCACCTTGGCGCTGAGCTTCGCCGTGACCGGCTGGCCCACGCCGTACTTGCCCGGTTCGGGGCCGAAGGTGACGTCGAGCCGCTTCTTCTTGGCCGGACCGTCCGTGTCGAACGTCAGGATCTTGCGGCCCGGTGAGCCCTCCTCGTCCTCCGTGCTGACCCGCACCGTGTAATGCGCTCCCGCCGCGAGAGGCTCCGTACTGTGCCAACGGGCGCCGTCGGCGGCGAGTTCGCCCGCCACGTACCGCCCCAGCGCGTCGGTGGCCGTCACATCGGTGATGCGTCCGTCCTCGCCCTGGGCGGTGACCTCCAAGGGCTTGTCGGGGTCCGCCTTCTGACTGCCCACCGGGCCGTTGAAGGCGATCTGGCCCGCCGCGTCGTACGGTTTCGCCGAGAGCGGATGGCCGTCGGAGCTGCCGCACGCCGTGGTTCCCACCCCGAGGGCGGCCACCAGCAAGGTGCAGCTCAGTACCGTGCGGATTCGCGGTGAGTGGCTCATGAACACACGGTATGAAGGTTCATCGGCTGCGGCGCGTCGAGTGACCCGTACGAGTGTCAAGCGCGACACGCCGAAGGGCCCGGACACTCCGCAAGGAATGTCCGGGCCCTCGGTGGTGCGGGAAGTCACTGACTCACTGGGTCTGGTTCTCGCCCCGGTAGTACTCGAAGACCCAGCCGAAGAGGCCGATCATCAGGATGGGGGCCGAGAAGTACAGCAGCCACCAGCCGAAGACGACGCCCATGAAGGCGAGCGCGCCACCGATGGCCAGCGAGAGCGGCTGCCAGCTGTGCGGGCTGAAGAAGCCCACCTCGCCGGCCTCGTCCGCTACGTCGGCCTCCTTGTTGTCCTGTGCGGACGCGTCGACACGCCGGGCCGTGAAGGCCAGGTAGTAGCCGATCATGATGCACAGGCCGAAGGCCAGGAACAGCGCGGTCGTACCGGCCGGCTCCTTCGACCACCAGCCATAGACGATCGCCATGACCAGTACGAAGACGCTCAGCCAGATGAACATCTTGCCTTGGACCTTCACTTGCCGGCCTCCTTGCCGCCCGCGAGCGCCTTGTCACCGTGGTCGCTGCTCTCGAGCTGGTCGAGAGCAGCGATCTCAGGGTGATGCAGGTCGAACGCCGGGGACTCGGAACGGATCCTCGGCAGGGTGATGAAGTTGTGCCGCGGCGGCGGGCAGGACGTCGCCCACTCGAGCGAACGGCCGTAGCCCCACGGGTCGTCGACCTCGATCTTCTTGCCGTACTTGGCCGTCTTCCAGATGTTGTAGAAGAACGGCAGGATCGACAGACCGAGCAGGAACGAGGAGATCGTCGAGATCGTGTTCAGCGCGGTGAAACCGTCGGCCGCGAGGTAGTCCGCGTAACGACGCGGCATGCCCTCGGCGCCCAGCCAGTGCTGCACCAGGAACGTGCCGTGGAAGCCCACGAACAGCGTCCAGAAGGTGATCTTGCCGAGCCGCTCGTCCAGCATCTTGCCGGTGAACTTCGGCCACCAGAAGTGGAATCCGGAGAACATCGCGAAGACCACGGTGCCGAAGACGACGTAGTGGAAGTGCGCGACCACGAAGTACGAGTCGGAGACGTGGAAGTCCATCGGCGGCGAGGCCAGGATGACGCCGGTCAGACCACCGAAGGTGAAGGTGATCAGGAAGCCGACGGCCCAGAGCATCGGTGTCTCGAAACTCAGTGAGCCCTTCCACATCGTTCCGATCCAGTTGAAGAACTTCACGCCCGTCGGCACGGCGATCAGGAACGTCATGAAGGAGAAGAACGGCAGGAGCACGCCACCGGTGACGTACATGTGGTGCGCCCACACGGTCACGGAGAGACCCGCGATCGCGATCGTCGCGCCGATCAGACCCATGTAGCCGAACATCGGCTTGCGGGAGAAGACCGGGATGACCTCGGAAATGATTCCGAAGAATGGCAACGCGATGATGTACACCTCTGGATGGCCGAAGAACCAGAAGAGGTGTTGCCACAGCAGCGCGCCGCCATTGGACGCGTCGAAGATATGGGCACCGAATTTGCGGTCCGCCTCCAGGGCGAACAGCGCGGCGGCGAGCACCGGGAAGGCCAGCAGGACCAGAACCGCGGTCAGCAGGACGTTCCACACGAAGATCGGCATCCGGAACATCGTCATGCCGGGTGCGCGCATGCAGATGATCGTGGTGATGAAGTTGACCGAACCGAGGATCGTGCCGAAGCCGGAGAAGGCCAGACCCATGATCCACATGTCGGCGCCGATGCCCGGCGAGCGGACGGCGTCCGACAGCGGGGAGTAGGCGAACCAGCCGAAGTCGGCCGCACCCTGCGGGGTGAGGAAGCCGGCCACCGCGATGAGCGAGCCGAAGAGGTACAGCCAGTACGCGAACATGTTCAGCCGCGGGAACGCCACGTCGGGCGCGCCGATCTGCAGCGGCATGATCCAGTTCGCGAATCCGGCGAACAGCGGCGTCGCGAACATCAGCAGCATGATCGTGCCGTGCATCGTGAACGCCTGGTTGAACTGCTCGTTCGACATCAGCTGCGAGCCGGGGCGAGCGAGTTCGGCGCGCATGAAGAGCGCCATCACGCCGCCGATGCAGAAGAACGCGAACGACGTGACCAGATAGAGCGTGCCGATCGTCTTGTGGTCAGTGGTGGTCAGCCACTTGATGACGACGTTTCCCGGCTGCTTGCGCCGCACGGGCAGCTCGTTCTCGTACGAGTCGGTTGGTGCTGCCGCGGCACCCTGAGGTTCGTTGAGGATGCTCACAGGTTGTTCGTCTCCCGGTTCTTCTCGTGCTTCGTCTGCTCGATGCCGGCCGGGATGTAACCGGTCTGGTTCTTCTTCGCCAGGTCCTCGAGGTGCTTCTGGTAGCGCTCGGGGGAAACGACCTTGACGTTGAAGAGCATCCGGGAGTGGTCGACACCGCAGAGCTCGGCGCACTTGCCCATGAAGGTGCCCTCCTTGTTGGGAGTCACCTCGAAGGCGTTCGTGTGGCCCGGGATGACGTCCTGCTTCATGAGGAACGGCACCACCCAGAAGGAGTGGATGACGTCACGCGAAGTCAGCACGAACCGGACCTTCTCGCCCTTGGGGAGCCAGAGGGTCGGGCCGGGGTTGCCGTTCTGCGGGTTCCGCTGGCCGGGCGTGCCGACGTCGTAGACGCCGCCGGCGTTGGACGGGAACGCATCGCGGAACTTGTCCGGGATGGCCTCCAGCTCCTTGGCCGTCTTGGCGTCGCCCTTGTCGGAACCCGGCACGTCCTCGATGTAGTTGAAGCCCCAGCTCCACTGGTAGCCGACCACGTTGACCGTGTGGGCGGGCTTTTTGTCCAGGTGGAGGAGCTTCGACTCATCACGTGCCGTGAAGTAGAAGAGCACTGAGACGATGATGAGAGGCACCACCGTGTAGAGCGCCTCGATGGGCATGTTGTAACGCGTCTGCGGAGGTACCTCCACCTTGGTGCGGCTGCGCCGGTGGAAGATGACACTCCACAGGATCAGACCCCAGACCAGCACGCCCGTGGCGAGCGCTGCCGCCCACGAGCCCTGCCAGAGGGAGAGGATCCGCGGAGCCTCTTCCGTTACGGGGGTGGGCATACCAAGGCGGGGAAAGTCCTTGTATGTGCAACCTGTCGCGGTTGCCAAGATCAGGACCGCAGTCAGCACCTGCGGCAGCTTCCGCCGCATCGGGCGCCGCGACGAGCGGTCGGAGCCGTTGGGACTCACGTAGCGCCTTCCCGAGAGTCTCGGCCCGCGCGGTCGGGTGCGGCCTTCTCGGTCGTCGGTCGCCGCCCTGCGGCGGGCAGGGGTTTGGATGTTTATGCGGGCCAAACCTTACTGGACGCTATTTGGGGTCGCGCGGGGAGGGTGCCTAACGCGCCGCGGGTCACTCGGGAGGGTGGGCCCCCTGCCCGCTGCTGCTTTCTGACGGGGGGTCGGCCGCCCACCGGCTCGGCGGAACCTCTCGGTCCGCGACTGCGCGTCCGTGGGGGGCGGGCCGCGCCGTTCCTCGCGCCCCTTCGGGGCGCTTAGCGTTGCCGTGTGTCCTACTTCGATGTCGCCTCCTCCGCGCCCCTCCACCCCGTGGCCCGGCAAGCCCTGCAGGCCTCGCTCGATGAAGGGTGGGCCGATCCCGCCCGGCTCTATCGCGAGGGGCGACGGGCCAGGCTGCTGCTCGACGCGGCGCGGGAGGCCGCCGCCGACGCGGTGGGCTGCCGCCCGGACGAGCTCGTCTTCACCTCGTCCGGCACTCGCGCGGTGCACTCCGCGGTCGCCGGTGCCCTCGCGGGGCGTCGGCGTGTCGGGCGGCATCTGGTGGTGTCGGCCGTCGAACACTCTTCGGTGCTCCACGCGGCGGCGGCCCTCGACGCCGACGGGGGCACGGTGACGGAGATCCCGGTGGACCGGTCGGGCGCGGTGTCCACGGCCGCGTACGCCGCCGCACTGCGCCCCGACACGGCGCTCGCCTGCCTCCAGTCCGCCAACCACGAGGTGGGCACCGAGCAGCCGGTGGCCGATGTCGCTTCGGCGTGTCGCGCCGCCGGGGTGCCGCTCCTGGTGGACGCGGCGCAGTCGCTGCCGTGGGGCCCGGTGGGCGGTCAGTGGTCGCTGCTCGCCGCGAGTGCCCACAAGTGGGGCGGGCCCGCGGGCGTGGGGCTGCTCGCGGTGCGCAAGGGGGTGCGGTTCGCCGCGCAAGGCCCCGCCGACGAGCGGGAGTCGGGCCGCGCCCCGGGCTTCGAGAACATCCCGGCGGTGGTCGCCGCCGCGGCCTCGCTCCGTGCCGTGCAGGCCGAAGCCGCCGAGGAGGGCGCCCGGCTGCGGGAGTTGACGGAGCGGATCAGGGCGCGGGTGCCGGGTCTGGTGCCGGACGTGGAGGTGGTGGGCGACCCGGAGCGGCGCCTGCCCCATCTGGTGACGTTCTCGTGTCTCTATGTCGACGGGGAGACAGTGCTGCACGAGCTGGACCGGGCGGGTTTCTCGGTCTCCTCCGGCTCGTCCTGCACCAGCTCGACGCTGACTCCGAGCCATGTCCTGAAGGCGATGGGCGTACTGAGCGAGGGCAACGTCCGGGTGTCACTCCCACGGGGGACCCGGGAAGCCGACGTCGAGCGTTTCCTGGAGGTGCTGCCGGGCGTGGTGAGCGGCGTACGCGAGCAACTGGGCGCGCCGGTGGCGTCGGCGGCGCGCGCGGAATCGGCTTCCCTCGTGGTGGACGCGCTCGGCAAGCGCTGCCCGCTTCCCGTCATCGAGCTCGCGAAGGTCATCGGGGACGTGCCGGTGGGCGGCACGGTCACGGTCCTCGCCGACGACGAGGCGGCTCGGCTCGACATCCCCGCGTGGTGCGAGATGCGGGGCCAGGAGTACGTGGGTGAGGAGCCGGCGGACCACGGCTCGGCGTACGTGGTCCGCCGGAGCTCCTGACTAGGCCAGGTGGGTCCGCACCTCGGACGCCGCCTCATGGCCGTACGCCTTGGTGAAGCGGTCCATGAAGTTGCTGCGCCGCAGCTCGTACTCCTGGGTGCCGACGGTCTCGATGACCAGGGTGGCGAGCATGCAGCCGACCTGCGCGGCGCGCTCGTGGGAGACGCCCCAGGCGAGCCCCGAGAGGAAGCCCGCGCGGAAGGCGTCGCCGACGCCGGTCGGCTCGACCTTCGCCTCTTCCTCCGGGACGCCGACCTCGATCGGGTCCTGGCCGGTGGACTCGATGCGCACACCGCGTGAGCCGAGGGTCGTCACCCGGTGGCCGACCTTCGAGAGGATCTCGGCGTCGGTCCAGCCGGTCTTGGACTCGATGAGCCCCTTCTCGTACTCGTTCGAGAAGAGGTAGGTGGCGCCGTCGAGGAGGGTCCGGATCTCCTCGCCCTCCATGCGCGCGATCTGCTGGGAGAAGTCGGCCGCGAAGGGGATCTTCCGCGTCCGGCACTCCTCGGTGTGGCGCATCATCGCCTCGGGGTCGTCCGCGCCGATGAGGACCAGGTCGAGGCCGCCCACGCGGTCGGCCACGGTCTTCAGTTCGATGAGGCGGGCCTCGCTCATCGCGCCGGTGTAGAACGAACCGATCTGGTTGTGATCGGCGTCCGTGGTGCACACGAAGCGGGCCGTGTGCAGCGTCTCGGAGATGCGGACCGATGCCGTGTCGACGCCGTGCCGGTCGAGCCAGTCGCGGTACTCGCCGAAGTCGGACCCCGCGGCGCCGACCAGGATGGGGCTCGTGCCGAGCTGGCCCATGCCGAAGCAGATGTTGGCGGCGACGCCTCCCCTGCGTACGTCCAGGGCGTCGACGAGGAAAGAGAGAGAGACCGTGTGCAGCTGATCCGCGACCAGTTGGTCGGCGAAGCGGCCGGGGAAGGTCATCAGGTGGTCGGTGGCGATGGAGCCGGTGACTGCGATACGCACGACGGCATGCTCCTGTGGAGGAGAGGCGGGGGTTGACAGTTCACGCTACCGGGTCGGGACACCGCGCTGAAGAGGCCAAACTACCCGTTAGTAGGTCTTTTTTCGCGAGGTGTGCGATGCGTACGGTGCGGTTATGGCCGTTATCTCGAAACATGTCGTGAACGCGCGTCCCGTCGAGCTGCCCTCCGAGTCCCTGGAGACGTTGCGCGGCGACTGCGCCCGCATGGCCCCGCACTGGGTGGCACCCGCGGCGGCGGCGACCGCCCCGGTGTCGCCCGCACTGATCCATGGCGTCAGCGTTCCGCCCGCCTCCGCGCGGCTCATCGACGGCATGTCCGAGTACGGCGACTGAGAAGGGCGGCGGCGCGCGCCGAGGGAACCGCGCGCTCCCCCGCTGCGTCCCACCGCTGTCCCCCGTAAAGGGGACCCGGAATACGAACGAGGCCCGCTCCTGGGCCTCCAGGGACAGCAGTGCAGTCGAAGGAGCGATGCGGTGAGCACCGAGCGACCCGTTCATGACGCGGCCGAGCAGCACCGGCGGCGTTCCCGCCTTGCCGTCGCGTCGGTGGCGGCCACGGTGCTGCTCGTCGGTGGCGGCGGCGCCTACTTCGCCGCGACCGCGTCCGGCGGCAGCGACGGCAACGGCAGCTCTCCCGCCACCGACGGCACGCCCCCGCCCCTCGCCCTCGACGGCCACACGGACGGCGACCGGCAGGAAGGCGGCACCGGAGACACCGGTGGCATCGCCCCGGGAGAGCCGGACCCGAACGGCGCCGCCTATCGCGCCGAGGGCAAGCTGCCCGGCGGCCCCGACGCGGCGCCCGTCTACCACGCGCGGGGCACCGTCGGTCAGGACCAGGTCGCCGAGCTGGCCAAGGCGCTCGGCGTCACGGGCAAGCCCACGTCGCAGGACGGTGCCTGGAAGATCGGCCCCACGAAGGACGGCTCCGGGCCCTCGCTCCAGGTGAGCAAGCAGGCGCCGGGCACCTGGACGTTCACGCGGTACGCCACCGGGGGCAGCGACAACTGCCCGAAGGGCAAGCCCTGTTCGGAGACGTCCACCGCGCCGAACGGCGAGGGTGACGCGGTGGGCGAGAGCGCGGCGAAGAAGGCGGCGGCGCCGGTCCTGAAGGCCGTGGGACAGGACGACGCGAAGCTGGACGCGAGCCAACTCATGGGCGGCGTACGCGTGGTGAACGCCGACCCGAAGGTGGGCGGCCACCCGACGTACGGCTGGTCGACCGGCATTCAGGTCGGCTCGGACGGCCAAGTGGTGGGCGGCAGCGGCCGGTTGAAGGCCCCGGAGAAGGGCGCCACATACCCGGTGATCAGCGCCGAGGAGACCCTGGACCAGCTCAACGAAGCGGGCGGCGGTGGCGGCCGTGTCGGCATCGGCGGCTGCGCGTCGGCGGTGCCGAACGCCGCGGGCGACACGGCGGTCAGCTCCGACGGCGACGCCCCCGCGGTCGAGAAGGGGACGAAGGCACCGTGCGAGGAGCCTTCCTCCGGGCCTCCCGAGCCGCAGCCGATCACGGTGAAGGGCGCCACCTTCGGGCTCGCGGTGCAGTTCGTGGACGGACGTCAGGCGCTCGTGCCCTCCTGGCTTTTCGACGTGCAGCCGAAGGGTGCGCCGGAGACCTTCACGGTGACGCACCCGGCCGTGGAGCCCAAGTTCCTCACCTCGCCGAGCACGCCGTCGCCCACCCCGACGCCCACCGAGAAGCCGGACACGGGCCCGAGGCAGCCGATCCTGCACGTCGAGTCCTACCGCGCGGACGGCAAGTCCCTGACGGTGCACTTCTGGGGCGGCGTCTGCAGTGACTACTCGGCGTCGGCCGACGAAAGCAAGGACAGCGTGCGCGTCAAGGTGACCGAGACCCACAAGAAGGGCGAGGTCTGCATCATGATGGCCAAGGAGTTCACCGAGACCGTGACCCTCGACCAGCCGCTCGGCGACCGCAAGGTCGTGGACGCGACCGACGGCGAGACGGTGCCGCGCAAGTAGAGGCACCGCGGACGGACACGTACGAAGGCGGCCCCCGGAGAACTTCGGGGGCCGCCTTCGTACGTACGAACTGAGCTCGGTGACGGAAAGAGCTCGGTACGGACTGGTCTAGCTGAACGAGTCGCCGCAGGCGCAGGAGCCCGTGGCGTTCGGGTTGTCGATCGTGAAGCCCTGCTTCTCGATGGTGTCGACGAAGTCGATGGAGGCGCCGCCCAGGTACGGAGCGCTCATCCGGTCGGTGACGACCTTGACGCCGTCGAAGTCCTTGAGCACGTCGCCGTCGAGCGAGCGCTCGTCGAAGAACAGTTGGTAGCGAAGGCCGGAGCAGCCGCCGGGCTGAACGGCGACGCGCAGCGCCAGGTCGTCCCGGCCCTCCTGCTCAAGAAGGCCCTTGACCTTGGCCGCGGCGGCGTCGGACAGGAGGATGCCGTCGCTCACGGTGGTGGTCTCGTCCGATACGGACATCTGCTTCTCTCCCGGGTTGTACGGAGACTGCTTGCCGACAATTGCAACCGTCGGGGCCGCGGATTCATTCCGGGCCGAGTGCTGTGTCTCTCGACCGTCTCTCGCTGTCTTTCCCTTCATGCTCGCACATGCCGCCCCGTGGGGCATCGGCCCGTCGGAGGCGAACGCGTCACATCGACACTATGGCCATCGTCAAACTGACGTGAAGCGGTTATGATAGATAACGTCAATTAGACGAGAAGGCTACCCGGTGCACGCACCGGCTCCACCGGAGCGGCTGCCGCCGCGCTCATCACATTCAGAAAGGGTGCGTGTCGTGACCACCGCCCAGTCCCCCGCGGACCTCGTGGACCTCGATGTTCAGCCCACACCGCTCGCTCTCCTGCTGCTCGGCCGCGAGGCCGACCCCAAGAGCGAGCGCGGCGTGGAGTGCCCCGGCGATCTGCCCTCCCCCTCCGACCCGGACCTCGTGGAGCGCGCTCGCGCCGCCAAGGAGAAGCTCGGCGACAAGGTCTTCGTGCTCGGCCACCACTACCAGCGCGACGAGGTCATCCAGTTCGCGGATGTCACCGGCGACTCCTTCAAGCTGGCCAAGGACGCGGCCGCCAGGCCGGAGGCGGAGTACATCGTCTTCTGCGGTGTCCACTTCATGGCCGAGTCCGCGGACATCCTGACCACCGACGACCAGAAGGTCGTCCTGCCCGACCTGGCCGCCGGCTGCTCGATGGCCGACATGGCCACCGCCGAGCAGGTCGCGGAGTGCTGGGACGTCCTTGCCGAGGCCGGGATATCCGAGCAGGTCGTGCCCGTCTCGTACATGAACTCCTCGGCCGACATCAAGGCCTTCACCGGCAAGCACGGCGGGACGATCTGCACCTCGTCCAACGCCAAGCGCGCCCTCGAGTGGGCCTTCGAGCAGGGGGAGCCCAATTCAACAAAGGTCCTCTTCCTGCCCGACCAGCACCTGGGCCGCAACACCGCGGTCCGTGACATGGGCCTCACTCTGGAGGACTGCGTCCTCTACAACCCGCACAAGCCGAACGGCGGCCTGACCGTCGAGCAGCTGCGGGACGCGAAGATGATCCTGTGGCGCGGGCACTGCTCGGTGCACGGGCGCTTCTCGGTGGAGTCCGTTCAGGACGTGCGCGCGCGGATTCCCGGCGTGAACGTCCTGGTGCACCCCGAGTGCAAGCACGAGGTCGTGGCCGCGGCGGACTACGTCGGCTCCACGGAGTACATCATCCAGGCCCTGGAGGCGGCTCCGGCCGGTTCCAAGTGGGCGATCGGGACCGAGCTGAACCTCGTACGCCGCCTGGCGAACCGTTTCGCCGCCGACGACAAGGAGATCGTCTTCCTCGACAAGACGGTCTGCTTCTGCTCGACCATGAACCGGATCGACCTGCCGCACCTGGTCTGGGCGCTCGAATCCCTGGCCGACGGCAAGCTGGTCAACCAGATCGCGGTCGACCGCGAGACCGAGCAGTTCGCGAAGCTGGCGCTGGAGCGGATGCTGGCGCTGCCGTAGGCGTGCCGGAGAACGAAGTAAGGGGCGCCCCGCAGCTGCGGGGCGCCCCTTACGGCATTGCTACACCTGGGCCGGCTCCTCGTCGGTCGCGCGGGAGTCCGCCTGCTGCGGGCCCCCCGCCTTCTTGGCCCGCTTCGCCTCGCGCTTCGCGCGGCGACGCTCCTTGCGGAGCTCCACCATCGCGTACAGCGTCGGGACGAGCAGGAGGGTGAGGAGCGTCGACGTGATCAGGCCGCCGATGACCACCACCGCGAGCGGCTGGGCGATGAAGCCGCCCTCGCCCGTGATGCCGAGGGCCATCGGGAGCAGGGCGAAGATGGTCGCGAGGGCCGTCATCAGGATCGGGCGGAGCCGGTGGCGGCCACCCTCGACGACCGCTTCGACCACGCCGTGACCTTGCCTGCGGTACTGGTTGATCAGGTCGATGAGGACGATCGCGTTCGTCACCACGATGCCGATCAGCATCAGCATGCCGATCATCGCCGGGACGCCCATCGGGGTGTCGGTGGCGATCAGCAGGCCGATGGCGCCGGTGGCCGCGAACGGGATCGAGACCAGCAGGATCAGCGGCTGGACGAGCGAGCGGAACGTCGCCACGAGGAGCATGAAGACGATCGCGATCGCCGCCAGCATCGCGAGACCGAGCGACGCGAACGCCTCGTCCTGGTCCTCGGAGACACCGCCGATGGACGCCGTGGCGCCGTCCGGAAGCTTCAGCGCGTCGAGCTTCTTGGTGAGGTCGGCGCTGACCGCGCCGGTGTTCTCGCCGGTCGGCTTCGCGGTGATCGTCGCGGCGCGGGCGCCGTCGATGCGGGTCATGGAGACCGGCCCGTCGACCAGCTCGACGGTGGCGACGTCACCGAGCTTCACGGAGCCGAGGTTCAGCTCGCGCAGCTCGGTCAGGGTCTTCGCCGGGCGCGCCGACTTCACCACGACGTCGCGCTCGGTGTCGTCCAGGATCGCCTTGCCGCTCTCGGTGCCGCGGACCGCCTGGGCGACCGCCTGGCCGAGGGTGGTGTCGTTGAACCCGGCCGCGGCGGCCTTGGCGTTGGCCTTGACCGAGATGCGCGGGATGCTCTGCGACAGGTCGCTCTGGACGTCCGTGACGTCGTCGATCTTCGCGACCTCGTCGCGGACCTCGTCGGCCGCCTTGCGCAGCACGTCGCCGTCGGCGGCCTTGACGACCACGCTCAGGTCCTGGCTGCCGAAGCCGTCACCGGCCGCGATGGACGTCTGGCCGATGCCGGAGAGCTTGCCGAGCTCCTGCTCGACCTTGTCCTGCGTCTTGTCGTACGAGGACTTGTCCTTGAGCGTCAGGGTGTACGAGGCCTGGTTGGTGTCCGTGGAGCCGCCGAAGGCCGCCATGAAACCGGAGGAGCCGACCGTGACCTGGTAGTCCTTGATCTCGTCGAGGCCGTCCAGCATCTTCTCGACCTTCTTGGCCGAGGCATTGGACGCCGCCAGGCTGGTGCCCGGCTTCAACTCCTGCTTGATGGTCAGGACTTCCTGCTCGCCCTGGTCGAAGAAGTTGGTCTTCAGGAGCGGCACCATGCCGAACGTACCGACGAGGACGACGATCGCGATGACGAGGCTGGTGAAGCGGCGCCGCGTCGCGAAGCGCAGGACGGGGACGTAGAAGCGCTGGAGCCTGCTCTTCGCCTCCTTCTCCTCGGCCTTGTGGCGGGCCTCCTCCGGGTCGGCGCCGCGGACGTCCTTCGGGGGACGCAGGAACCAGTACGAGAGGACCGGCACGACCGTCAGCGAGACGAGCAGGGAGGCGAGGAGCGCCGCCGTGACCGTCAGCGAGAAGGAGCCGAAGAGCTCGCCCACCATGCCGCCGGTCAGGCCGATCGGCAGGAAGACGGCGACGGTCGTCAGGGTCGAGGACGTCACGGCGCCCGCGACCTCCTTGACGGCCGTGATGATCGCCGCCTCGCGCTCCTCGCCGTATCCGAGGTGGCGCTTGATGTTCTCCAGGACCACGATCGAGTCGTCGACGACGCGGCCGATCGCGATGGTCAGCGCGCCGAGCGTGAGCATGTTGAGGGAGAGGTCCCGCGTCCACAGCACGATCAGGGCGAGGACGACCGAGAGCGGGATGGAGACCGCGGTGACCAGCGTCGAGCGGACCGACGCCAGGAAGACCAGGATGACCAGGACCGCGAAGACCAGGCCGAGCGCGCCCTCGGTGGTGAGCCCGTCGATGGACTGGGAGACCGCCGGACCCTGGTCGCTCGCGACCGTCAGGTCGGAGCCCGCGCCCAGGTCCTTGCGCAGGCCGGGCAGCTTGTCCTTGACCTCGTCGGAGATGGCGACGGCGCTGCCGTCCTGGTCCATCGTGATCGCGACGGCGAGGCTCGGCTTGCCGTTGGTTCGCGTGATGGACGTGGCCTCCGACGGCTGCTGCTTCACCGTGGCGACGTCGCTGAGGCGCACCGGCTTGCCCGGCCGCTTCCCCGGCTCGGCCTCGGGGGCGACCATCAGGTCCTGGATCTGCTTCAGGGAGGTGTAGCCGCCGCCGACCTGGACGGTGCGGTTCTTGCCGTCCTCGTCGAAGGAGCCCGCGGGGAGCGTGGCGCCGCCGGCCTGGAGCGCCTGGCCGAGCGCGGCCGGGGTCAGGCCCGCCTTCGCCAGCTTCTTGTCGTCGGGGGTGACGTCGACCTGGAGGTCGCGCACGCCGTCGACGGTGACCTGGGCGACGCCGTCGATGTCCTTGAGGGAGGGCACGACGGTGCGGTCGAGCTGGTCGGAGAGCGCCTGCTGGTCCTTGTCGGAGGTGACGGAGAGGACCACGGTCGGGATGTCGTCCGTGGAGCCCGCGATGACCTGCGGGTCGACGTCGTCGGGGAGCTGGGCCCCGGCGCGGTTCACGGCCTGCTGGATGTCGGCGACGAGCTGCTTGGACCCGCTGCCGTAGTCGAACTGGGCCATGATCACGGCGTTGCCCTCGCTCGCCGTGGAGGTGATGCCGGTGATGCCGTCGACCGCGTCGATCGACGCTTCCAGGGGTTCGACGACCTGCTTTTCGACCACATCGGGGGACGCGCCCTGATACGGGGCCAGGACGGACACCATCGGGAGTTCGATGGAGGGCAGCAGTTGCTGCTTGAGCTGAGGGATCGCGATCGCGCCGAAGACGAGGGCGATGATGGATATCAGCCCGACAAGGGCCCGTTGGGCGAGGCTGAATCGGGACAGCCAGGACATGGTGGTCTCTCTCTGTGGCGTACTGCGCAGGAACGGGCACCGGCAGGCCGGTGCCCCCTACACGATCTGCCATGTCCAGGGCAGGAATCGTCACTCCGAGGACCCGTTCTTATGCCACGCCTACTGCGGGTGCAGTACGTCGCGCGCCCCGGTCACTCCACCCTTGGACGTACCAGGCCCGATTCGTAGGCGATGACGACGAGTTGCGCCCGGTCACGGGCGCCCAGCTTCGCCATCGCACGGTTCACGTGCGTTTTCACGGTGAGCGGGCTGACCTCCAGGCGCTCGGCGATCTCGTCGTTCGAGTGGCCGCCCGCGACCTGGATCAGCACCTCGCGCTCGCGCCCGGTGAGCGCGTCGAGCCGCTCGCCGCGCACCTCGTCGTCCCCGTCCGAACTCCCGCCCTGGGCGAGGAACTTGGCGATCAGGCCCTTCGTCGCCGCCGGGGAGAGCAGGGCGTCGCCGGCGGCCGCGATCCGGATCGCGCCGAGCAGCTCGTCCGGCTCCGCGCCCTTCCCGAGGAAGCCGGAGGCGCCTGCGCGCAGCGACTGCACCACGTACTCGTCGACCTCGAAGGTCGTCAGCATGACCACGCGCACGTGGGCGAGCTCGGGGTCGGCGCTGATCAGACGGGTGGCGGCGAGGCCGTCCATGCCGGGCATGCGGATGTCCATCAGGACGACGTCCGCGGCCCTGGCCTTGGCGAGCTCGACGGCCTCCGCGCCGTCCGACGCCTCGGCGACGACCTCCATGTCGGGCTCGGAGTCGACGAGCACCTTGAACGCGCTGCGCAGCAAGGCCTGGTCGTCGGCGAGCAGCACCCGGATCGTCACGCGGTCCCTCCCTCTGCCGGGCTGACCGGCGTTGCCGTGACCGGCAGGATCGCATGGACGCGGAAGCCGCCGCCGTAGCGGGGTCCCGCGGTACAGCGGCCGTTCAGGGCGCTGACGCGCTCGCGCATGCCCAGGAGGCCGTGCCCGCCGCCGTCGCTCTCGTCGCCCGGCTCCTTCTTCTCGCCCCCGCCGTCGTCCAGGATCGTGACCTCGACGTTCGGCCCCACCCGGATGACGCTGACCTCGGCCTTGGCTCCCACTCCCGCGTGCTTCTGCACGTTCGTGAGGGCCTCCTGGATGATGCGGTAGGCGGCCAGGTCCACCCCCGCGGACAGGTCGGCCGGCGTGTCCTCGCAGGCCGTCTCCACGGGAAGGCCCGCGTGGCGGAAGGTCTCGACGAGGTCGTCGAGACGGGCCAGGCCCGGGGCCGGCTCGGTGGGTGCCTCGGGGTCGCCGGTCTGCCGCAACAGGCCGACGGTGGCGCGCAGTTCGTTGAGCGCGGAGCGGCTGGCGTCGCGTACGTGGGAGAGGGCTTCCTTCGCCTGGTCCGGCCGCTTGTCCATGACGTGCGCGGCGACGCCCGCCTGGACGTTGACGAGGGCGATGTGGTGGGCGACCACGTCGTGCAGGTCTCGGGCGATACGCAGCCGCTCCTCGGCGACGCGGCGCCGGGCCTCCTCTTCGCGGGTGCGCTCCGCGCGTTCGGCGCGCTCGCGTATGGCGTCCACGAAGGCGCGGCGGCTGCGGACGGCGTCACCGGCGGCCGCGGCCATGCCGGTCCAGGCGAAGATGCCGAGGTTCTCCTGGGCGTACCAGGGCAGCGGTCCCGTCAGCATCGCGACACCGGTGAGGCCCGTCATGGTGATCACGCCGACGCGCCAGGTGGTGGGGCGGTTGGTGGTGGCGGCGACGGTGTACAGGGCGATGACCGCGCTCATGACGACGCTTCCGCGGAACTCCCCGGTGATCAGGTCGGCGACGGTGAAGGTGCAGGTCGCCGCGAGCACGATCCAGGGGGCCCGGCGGCGGAAGATCAGCGCGCAGGCGCCGAGCAGCATCAGGACGAGACTGAGGGCGCCCGGGGTGCGCGTGCCCCACGTGGGGCCGCCGTCATGGCCGTACGGCTCGACGAAGGAGCCGATGACCATGCACACGAGGACGGCGGCCGCGAGGGTCCCGTCCACAGCCAGGGGGTGCGCCTTGGCCCAGCAACGGCCTCGCACGAGAGTGGTCACGCCTTGAACGGTACGGGGCCCTGCGGGCTGCTGGGACCGGTCTGAACGGCTCGCCTCTGCGGGGCGTTGCCGGAGTCCCGGCTCGGCCTCGTCTTCGCGGCTGTCCTGTCCCGGCGCTTCGCGCCGGATCTTTCCCGCCCACCCACCCGATCACCCCGCATCCAGTTCTCCGGCTCGCCCGGCACCCGCTGGGGAATTCCGCCGCGAAGCGGCGGTCTAGCCCGGGATCAAGCCGTCGTCGCCGAGCATCGTCCGGACCTCGTCCAGCGTCGCGTCCGGCCCGGGGAGAATCAGCTCCGAGGGTTCGAGCGCGTCGTCGGGCAACGGCGTACCCAGCTCCCGGACCTTGTCCAGCAGAGCGCCCAGCGTCCGGCGGAAGCCGGACTCGTCGCCGCTCTCCATTTCGGCGAGCAACTCGTCGTCCAGCTTGTTCAGTTCGGTGAAGTGGCTGTCGGCCAGCTTCACCTGCCCCTCCCCCATGATCCGTACGATCATGTCGCCCTCCTCGGACGTGAGCGGTGTGGCTGCTGCGTAGGACCTACCGGACTACTGCTTGTCGAAGCGCGGAGTGTCCTGCGGCTGCTGCTGGGCCTGGGGCTGACCCTGACCCGGCTCGATGGCCTGCTTCGACGTCGAGCCCCCAGCCAGTTCCGCCTTCATACGCTGCAGTTCCAGCTCTACATCAGTACCACCGGAGAGGCGATCCAGCTCGGACTGGATGTCGTCCTTGGCGAGCCCGGAGGAGTCGTCGAGAGCACCGGAGGCGAGCAGTTCGTCGATCGCACCCGCCCGCGCCTGGAGCTGCGCGGTCTTGTCCTCGGCGCGCTGGATCGCCATGCCGACGTCGCCCATCTCCTCGGAGATGCCGGAGAAGGCCTCGCCGATCCGGGTCTGCGCCTGCGCGGCGGTGTACGTGGCCTTGATCGTCTCCTTCTTCGTGCGGAAGGCGTCGACCTTGGCCTGCAGGCGCTGCGCCGCGAGGGTGAGCTTCTCCTCCTCGCCCTGGAGCGTCTGGTGCTGCGTCTCCAGGTCGGTCACCTGCTGCTGCAGCGCCGCACGGCGCGAGAGCGCCTCGCGGGCCAGGTCCTCACGGCCGAGGGCGAGGGCCTTGCGACCCTGGTCCTCAAGGGTGGAGGACTGCTTCTGAAGCTGGTTCAGCTGCAGCTCCAGGCGCTTGCGCGAGGTCGCCACGTCGGCGACACCGCGGCGCACCTTCTGCAACAGCTCGAGCTGTTTCTGGTACGAGTAATCGAGGGTTTCGCGCGGGTCCTCGGCCCGGTCAAGGGCCTTGTTCGCCTTCGCGCGGAAGATCATCCCCATACGCTTCATGACACCGCTCATGGGCTTCGCGCGCCCCCTTCTGACGGACTTCCAGCTCCAGGTACTGCTCAGAACCCACAGTACGGGCCCTGCATCCATTACCGCACTGTTCGCGTGCGGATGCGCTCATCCCCAAGGACGACTGTGTCCGGCCGGGCTCAGGCGTAGGGAGTAGGTGCACCCCCGGGAACCACCCGAAAACCGCTTGTAAACCACACGGAACGTCCCCTTAGCCGCACATTCAAGACGCCCGGTGTTGCCGGATCGTTCCCCGTCCGGCGGGGGTCCATGCCCCCGCACCCCGTACCCTTGGGTTTTGTGTTCCGTAGCCGATCCAAGGACGAGAAGGCCCCGGTAGCCAAGGCCCCGGTGACCGACTCCCAGCAGCCCCGTGACCCCGAGGCCCCGAAGGGCCGCCCCACGCCCAAGCGCAGTGAGGCCCAGACTCAGCGCCGCAGCGTGGCCAACACGCCTGTGACGCGCAAGGAGGCGGCCAAGCGCCAGCGCAATGAGCGCCGCGTCCAGATGGACAAGCAGCGTCAGGCGCTCGCCAGCGGTGACGAGCGCTATCTGCCCGCCCGCGACAAGGGACCCGTGCGCAAGTTCGCGCGCGACTTCGTCGACTCGCGGTTCTGCATCGCCGAGTTCTTCCTGCCGCTCGCGGTGATCATTCTCGTACTGAGCATGGTCCGCATCCCGCAGTTGCAGAACATCGCGCTGCTGCTCTGGCTCTTCGTGATCGTCCTGATCATCGTGGACTCGGTGACGACGGCGGTGCGTCTGAAGAAGCGCCTGAACGAGCGCTTCCCGAGCGAGAGCAAGAAGGGCGCCGTTGCCTACGCCCTGATGCGTACGCTCCAGATGCGCCGTCTGCGCCTGCCGAAGCCTCAGGTCAAGCGCGGAGAGCGGCCCTGAGCGGATTCGCCGGCGGGGCCGCCGCGTGGCTTCAGAAGCTGGGCGGCCTTCGTAACGCCGTACGCCAGGAGCTGGTGACCCGGCAGCTCGACGAGCAGATAGCCGGGCGCTTCCCCGTGGGGCAGCGGCTGCGGGTGCTCGACGTGGGCATGGGCCAGGGCACGCAGGCCCTGCGGCTCGCCCGCGCCGGGCACAAGGTGACCGGCGTCGAGCAGGATCCGGCGATGGTGGCCGCGGCGCGTGCCGCGCTCGGTGCCGAGCCCGAGGGGATCCAGGGCCGGGTGCGCATCGTCGAGGGCGACGGGCGCGAGACAGGGGTGCATTTCCTTCCGGGCAGCTTCGACGTCGTGCTGTGCCACGGCGTCCTCATGTACGTCGAGGAGCCTGACGCGCTGCTGGCGGGCCTGGCCCGGATGCTGGCACCCGGCGGCCTGCTCTCCCTCCTCGTGCGGAACGCCGACGCGCTGGCCATGCGGCCGGGTCTGGCCGGGGACTGGGCCGGGGCGATGGCCGCCTTCGACTCCACCCTGTACCGCAACCGGCTCGGCCTCGAGGCGCGGGCCGATCGGCTCGACGCCGTTTCGGCTTCGCTCGCGGGGATCGCGGCGCCGCTGCATGCCTGGTACGGGGTACGGGTCTTCACCGACCAGGCTTCGGACGATGCCGTTCCGCCCCAGGACGCGGAGTTGGCGGCGCTGCTTGCCGCCGAGGAGCGAGCGGGACGTACGGATCCGTATCGGCGGGTGGCCGCTCTGCTGCACGTCTGCGGCGTGCGGGACTGACTGAACCGCCACTTCGCGGCGGATGTTTCCCGCCCACCCACCCGAGCACCCCGCAGCCGATCGGGTGGGCAGGAGCCAGGACGCTTCCCACACCGTCAGAAACGAACCGCGACCCCCTGATCGGCGGTCTATTTCAGGGCGGCATATCGGGGCCAACGTGACACTCGGGGCATGAATGCCTCGCGTATCCGTGCCATCACCGTGTCCGCCTCCCTTGCCTCCGCGCTCCTCGTCGCCGGCTGCTCAAGCCCCGGTTCCGGAGACTCCGATGAGTCCACCACTCAGGCCGCGCCCATGGCCAAGGCCGATCTGCAGGACGATTACCAGCAGGTGATCGAGGACGTCCTGCCGTCGGTCGTCCAGATCGACGCCTCCGAGAGCCTCGGCTCCGGTGTCGTCTACGACGGCAAGGGCCACGTCGTCACCAACGCCCATGTCGTGGGCAAGGAGGAGACCTTCAAGGTCACGACGGCCACGGGGGAGCAGGCCCTCACCGCGAGACTGGTCGCCACCTACCCCGAGCAGGATCTCGCCGTCATCAAGCTCGACAACCCGCCGAGCGGGCTCAAGCCCGCGAAGTTCGCGGACTCCACGAAGGCCGAGGTCGGGCAGATCGTGCTCGCCATGGGGTCACCGCTCGGCCTGTCGTCCAGCGTCACGCAGGGCATCATCTCCGCCACCGGACGGACCGTCAGCGAACCCCGCGCGAAGGGTGCCGCCGCCGGGGCCACCATCGCGAACATGGTGCAGACGTCCGCCGCGATCAACCCGGGCAACAGCGGAGGCGCCCTGGTCACCCTGGACAGCGAGGTCATCGGCATTCCGACGCTCGCCGCGACCGACCCGCAGATGGGCGACAGCGCGGCGCCGGGGATCGGGTTCGCGATCCCGTCATCGATGGTGAAGACCATCGCCGACCAGATCGTCAAGGACGGCAAGGTCACCGACTCGGGGCGGGCCGCGCTCGGCATCACGGGACGCACGGTCCTCGGCGACGACTACAAGCCCGCGGGCGTGGCCGTCGTCGACGCGCGAAAGGGCGGTGCCGCGGCCAAGGCGGGCCTGGAGAACGGCGACATCATCACCAAGCTGGGCGACCTCGAGATCACCACGATCACCTCGCTCTCCGAGGCCCTCGCCGGGGAGAAGCCGGGCGAGAAGACGCGGGTGACGTACGTACGGGACGGCTCGGAGACGACCGCGGACGTCACGCTGGGCGAGATGTAGGGACGCGCGAGGGGGCGCCGGCCGATGCCGGCGCCCCCTCGCGTTCCTCAGGCGTCACTCACCCTGCGCCGCGTCCTGCGCGTGCAGGCTCATCGGCCCATAGATCTTGTTCGCGTCCTCGAAGAGCGACACCTGGTCGGCGCCGCCCTCGACGAGCTCTTTCCAGAACTCGCCGATCCACGACTCCGCATCGCCCTGAGTCGTGAACTCCTCGGGCGTCAGAGCGGGCTGGACCTCCGTCCCGTCCGCCTTCTCGAACCGCCACGTCCATGCCGCCATGCCAGCCTCCCGATGGTCCGACAGCTGTGTGAAGCCCTTGGAAGCCTAGCCGGGCGAGCGGCGCTCGCGGTGACGCGGGAGGATCTTCCTGTGGAACTGACATTGCTCGGCACCGGCGCCCCCGAAGGCCTGCCCCGCCCCGGCTGTCCCTGCGCGGCCTGTGCGACCGCGCTCGGCGACGCGGCGCGCGCCGCCACCGCTCTCCTGGTGGACGGCGTCCTGCTGCTCGACCTCACTCCCGGCGCGGCCTTCGCGGCCGCCCGCTCCGGGCACTCGCTCGGCGGTGTGCGCCAGGTGCTCCTCTCCCATCCGCACGACGGCCCCTCGGTGGAGGTGCCGGCAGGCCTGCCGCGGCCGGGCCGGGTGCCCGACGGGCGGGAGCTCGCGCTGCTCACCGGGCACCGGGTGCGCGCGGTGGCGATGGACCACCCCGGCACGGGGTACGAGGTCGCGGGCCCGGACGGGGAGCGGCTGCTGTACCTGCCGCCGGGCGGTGCGCCCGCCGGGCTGCCGGACGAGCAGCCCGCGTACGAGATGGTCGTCGCCGACGTCGTCGGGCGTCCGGACGGTCTGGCACGGCTGCGGGCCACCGGGGCGATCGGGCCCACCACGGACGTCGTCGCCGTCCATCTGGGTCATGAGGCGCCGCCGGGCGCGGAGCTGGCCCGCAGGCTGGCCGCCGCCGGTGCGCGGGCCGTGCCGGACGGGACGACGCTGGTGGTCGGCGCCTATGAGGACGTACCCGACGTGCCGCGCCGCACCCTCGTCCTCGGCGGCGCCCGGTCGGGGAAGTCGGTGGAGGCCGAGCGCCGCCTGGAGGCCTTCCCCGAGGTGCTCTACGTGGCCACGGGCGGCACCAGGAACGGCGACTCCGAGTGGGCGCGCCGGGTGAGCACCCACCGTGAACGTCGGCCCGGGTCGTGGAGCACCGCCGAGACCTGTGACCTCGTGCCCCTGCTCACCGAGAACGGCCCTCCCCTGCTCATCGACTGCCTGTCGCTGTGGCTGACGTACGCCATGGACGAGGTGAACGCGTGGGACGACGCCGAATGGGCGGGCGGTGGCGAGCGGGCGCTGCGCAAGCGGGTCACCGAACTTACGGACGCGGTGCGCGCCACCCTGCGCACGGTGGTCGCCGTGTCGAACGAGGTCGGCTCCGGCATCGTCCCGGCGACCGCGTCCGGCCGGCGCTACCGCGATGAACTGGGCCGCCTGAACGCGGCGTTCGCCTCGGAGTGCGAGCACGTCCTGATGGTCGTGGCGGGCCAGGCGCTCACCCTGCGCGGCTGAACCGGCCGCTCAGGCCGTGGCGTCGCGGCGGGCGATGATCCGGTAGGCGTTCGAGAGGCGGGTGCGGCTGACCAGCGGGGCGAGGATCCGGTCGGCCAGGGCCGCCGCGGCCAGGAGCGGCACCGCGACGCGGGCCGCGGCACGGACGCGGCCGAGGGTGACGGCGAGCCGCGCGGCCAGGTCGAAGGGGATGTGCGGCGCACGCCGGTCGGTGGCCACCACGGTGTAGCCGAGGCTCTCCAGCTCGACGTGCAGGGCCGCGAGCGGGATGCGGTGGTAGGGCACGGGCCTGAGCCATCCCGTGTCGAGGAACCTGGCGTACCGGCTCCGCGGGGCGGGGACCTCGATCATCAGGTGGCCGCCGGGCCGCAACACCGTGCGGGCGGCGATGAGTTCGATGCGCGGGTCGGCGCTGCGCTCCAGGTAGTGGAACATGCTCAGCGCGTCGTAGCGCCCCGCGAGTTTCGGGGCCAGGTCGGCGAGCAGCCCGCGGTGGGCCTCCTCCACGCGGCCTGCCCTGCGGCCCTCCTCCACGCGCGCGGTGAGGTCGAGGCCGTCGAAGGCGGTGTAGGGGTGCACCTCCTGTGCGACGGCGGGGAAGTGACCGAGCCCGGTGTCGATGTCCAGCCAGGCCTCCGGCTCGATGAACCGGCCCATCGCGCGGGCCCGTGCCTGGTGGCGGCGGGTGGAGCGCGGCACGGTGAGGATCTTCTCGACCTGAGCGGCGGCGGCCTGGGCGGCGTCCATGGGCGTGGCGGGCTCCTCTGTCGGGTGGTGCGGGTGGTGCGGGCGGTGCGAATCGGGCGGACAGGGCGGGTGGTGCTCGCGCGAGTAGCTCGACAAACCGCCTCAAACGGTACGTAAGGGATCATCGGCACCGGCGCAACGACACCGTGGAGGTGGCGCGTCCCGCTGGTCCGGCCCGCGCGGGATGCCTGCCGCCGGGCCGTCCGGTCAGGGCCCGGGCCCTGCCGGTACTGTTCGGCGAATGAGCTCGCTGAATCTCGACGACTTCACCGACCTGATCGAGCGGCCCGACGGCGGGGTGCGCCGCGACGCCGAGGAGCGCAGGGAACGGCAGAGCGTGCCGCCCGGGGCGCTCGGCCGCCTCGACGAGCTGGCCGAGTGGCTCTCCGCGGCCCAGTCATCGGTGCCGGTCAAGCCGATCGAGCGGCCGCGCGTGATCCTCTTCGCCGGTGACCACGGGGTCGCTCGACTCGACGTGTCCGCGCGGCCCGCGGGCGGCGCGGCCGAACTCGTCCGTGCCGTACTCCTGGGCGCGAGCCCCGTGTCCGTCCTCGCCCGCCGCCTCGACGTGCCCGTCCGGGTCGTCGACATGGCCCTGGACTGCGACCCGGCCGAGCTTCCCGCCGAGGTGGCGGGGTACCGGGTGCGGCGCGGCTCGGGCCGCGTCGACATCGAGGACGCGCTGACGACGGAGGAGGCCGAGGCCGCGGTGCGCGCCGGGATGGCCGTCGCCGACGAGGAGGCGGACTCCGGGACCGACCTGGTCGTGCTCGGCGATGTGAGCGTCGGAGGCACGACGCCCGCGGCGACCCTGGTCGCCGCGCTGTGCGGGACCGACGCGTCCGTGGTGACCGGGCGGGGCGGCGCGCCGATCGACGACCTCGCGTGGATGCGCAAGTGCGCGGCGGTACGGGACTCGCTGCGGCGGGCGCGGCCCGTCCTCGGGGATCAGCTTGAGCTGCTCGCGACGGTGGGCGGGGCGGACATCGCCGCCATGACCGGGTTCCTGTTGCAGTGCGCGGTGCGGCGCACGCCGGTCGTCCTGGACGGCGTGGTGGCCTCGGCCGCGGCCCTCGTGGCCCAGCGGGTCGCCTTCCGGGCGCCTGACTGGTGGCTCGCGGGGCACAACAGCGGGGAGCCCGCGCAGGCCAAGGCCCTGGACCGGATGGCGCTCGACCCCGTGCTCGAACAGGGCGTACAGATCGGCGAGGGTGTGGGCGCGCTGCTCGCCCTGCCGCTGGTGCGCGCCGCCGCGGCGCTCTCCGCCGAACTGCCCGAGCGCGAGCCGGAGCCGGAGCCGAAGCCCGAGGCCGACTCGGAGCCCGAGACCGACTCGGAACCTGAGACCGACTCGGAGCCTGAGACCGACTCGGAGCCTGAGACCCACCCCAAGGACGGGACCGGCCCCAAGGGCGAGACCGGCCCCAAGGGCGAGACCGCCCCCGAGTAGCGGCGCGGCCGCACACAGCCGAAGACGGCCCGGCATGCCCCATATGATCCCTTTTCATGGGAGATGAGCAAACTGCTGCCGGGCGCCGTCAGCGTCTCGCCGCGGCCTTCAGCGTCTGGTACCTCCGCGCCGTCACCTTCATCAACTTCCTGAGCGCGGTCTGGGTCTCCCTGGGGCAGGATCTGCGGCGGCACAACACCGAGAACTACTTCACGCCGTATCTGCTCACCGCGGGCTTCGCCTCCGGTGCGTTCACGATGTTCCTGGCGATCACGATGCGCCGCCGCAAACGCGCCGCCTGGATCCTCAACCTTGTGCTCAGCGGGCTCTTTCTGCTTCTCTTCGCGTTCGCGATGGTCTTCCCGGAGATCCGCCGGTACGCGCAGAACTGGATCTCCCTCGTCCTGACCGCCGCCTTCGTCGCCGCGCTGGTCGTCGGGCGGCGGGAGTTCTACGCCAAGGGCGACCGCTCCAACCCGAAGCTCGCCGCGGCCGTCGCGGTCGGCGGGCTCCTCGTGACCTCACTGATCGCCGCGCTTCTGGTCACCGTCACCAACAACGCGCGCGACGACTACCGTTCGTCCTTCCTCGACCGCTGGCGCTACGGCACGATGCGCCTGGTCTCGCTGGCCGCCGACGACCGGCGGTTCGAGGGCGTCGCCACGCCCGGCTGGGTCAACGTCACCATCAACGTGCTCAGCACGCTGCTCCTGCTGGCCGTCCTGTACGCCGCGTTCCGCTCGCGCAAGGCGGTCGACCCGCTCACCGAGGACGACGAGCGGCAGCTGCGCGAACTGCTCGACAAGTACGGCGAACGCGACTCCCTCGGCTACTTCGCGCTGCGTCGCGAGAAGAGCGTCGTGTGGTCACCGAGCGGCAAGGCCGCCGTCGCGTACCGGGTCGTCGGAGGCGTCTCGCTGGCCTCCGGTGACCCCATCGGGGACCCGGAGGCCTGGCCCGGCGCCATCGAACCCTGGCTCGCCGACGCCCGCGAGCACGGCTGGATCCCCGCCGTGATGGGCGCGAGCGAGGAGGCGGGCACGATCTACGCCCGGCACGGGCTCGACGCGCTCGAACTGGGCGACGAAGCCATCGTCGAGACCGTTGAGTTCACGCTGGAGGGACGGGCCATGCGGACGGTCCGTCAGGCGTACAACCGGGTGAAGCGGGCCGGTTACGAGGTGCGGATCCGGCGCCACGAGGACATCCCGGCCGATGAGATGGCGTACCTGCTCGAACGCGCCGACGACTGGCGTGACGGGGCCACCGAGCGGGGCTTCTCGATGGCCCTCGGGCGGCTCGGCGATCCCGCGGACGGGCGGTGCGTGATGCTCGAATGCCGGGACGGCGACGGTGAGTTGCGGGCGGTCCTCTCCTTTGTGCCCTGGGGGCCGCGCGGGCTCTCGCTCGACCTGATGCGGCGTGACCGCGACTCCGAGAACGGCCTGATGGAATTCATGGTCATCGAACTGCTCCAGCGCGCCGCCGAGATCAAGATCACTCAGGTGTCCCTCAACTTCGCGATGTTCAGGTCGGTCTTCGAACGTGGCTCGCGGCTCGGCGCGGGCCCGGTCCTGCGGCTGTGGCGCTCGCTGCTCACCTTCTTCTCGCGGTGGTGGCAGATCGAGTCGCTGTACCGCGCCAACGCGAAGTACCGCCCGATCTGGGAGCCCCGCTTCCTTCTCTTCGAGAAGAGCGCGGACCTGCCGCGCATCGGCATCGCGTCGGCCCGCGCGGAGGGCTTCCTGGAAGCGCCGGGCCTGCCGAAGTCGCTGCACCGCAAGCATCTGGAGTCCCGACGATGAGTTCCTTGGCCGGGGGCCGTCCGACCCGACCGACCCGACCGAGCCGCCCGACTCGTCTGGCCCGTACCGAATGGGGCCCGCTGTACGCCGCCGTGCGGGACGGCGTCCTTGAGCGGCGGTGGCGGGCTGCCCCCATGACGGTGGCCGCCGTCTGCCTCACCGCCCTCCTCCAGTTCACGCAGAACCAGCCCTGGGGCTATCAGGTCGTACAGAACATCGGCTCCGTACGGGCCGAGGACCCGCTCTGGCTCGCCCTGCTGCGTACCCCGCTCTCGCTCTTCGTGCCCGCGCTCGACCTGCCCGTCTGGGGTGCGCTCGCGCAGATCCTGCTGGTGTTCGGCATCGCGGAGATCTGCGTCGGCCGGCGGCGCACGCTCGTCATCGGCTACGCGGCCACCCTCGCGGGCACGCTCTACGCGCGCGTGGGCATCGCGTGGGGCCCGGACAGTCCGCTGGGGCTCCCCGCGTCCGACGCGCAGGTCGTCGACACCGGTCCTTCCGCCGCCGTGGTCGGGCTCGCGGTCTACGTCTGCTGGCGTTACCGGGCCTGGCTCACGGGCGGGCTCGTGATCGCCGCGATGGTGGCCGAGGTGTTCGTCAAGAACAACCTGGCGGGCAAGGAGCATCTGGCGGCGATCGCGGCGGTGTTGGTGCTGTGCGGCTGCTCGGAGGTGCTTCAGCGGCGTGGGCGCGCCGGTTCCGGGTCGGGTCTGCCGCCGATCCAGTCCTGAACCTTGCGGCGCGGGCCCGCCCAGCGGCGGTCGTGGTGGAAGACGCGCAGGCCCGCTCGGGCACGGGCGCGGGGCCGGTCGCGGTAGAAGCGCCTGGCCCACGCCGACCCGGGGCGGGCGAGGCGGATCGCGCCCACCAGCGCGACCAGCGGGATCACCATGCCGATGAGAGCCGTTCGCAGCTTTCCCTTGGCCAGGGCGACCAGGGCGAAGCAGCAGTTGACCGCGATGTTCAGGGCGAAGCCCGCGCGGTTGCCGCGCTCCTCGGGCGTCAGGTCGTTCACGCCGAACGGAGTGAAGCCGGTGAGCACGAGCACCACCAGGGCCGCGGTCAGCATCACCACCTCGACGCTCTTGCGGCCCTGTTCGCTCCAGTAGACGTCGTCCAGGTAGAGGATCAGGGCGAACTCGTCGAGCACGAGACCGGCGCCGATGCCGAAGATGACGGCGGCGAACATCGAGGCGAGGCTGTGCCTGCCTGCGGCGACGGCCCAGAAGCCGCCTACGAGCATGAGGAAGATGCCCGGTACGACGTGGTGGACGTGGACGTCCCCCGAGCTGATGTTCCGGAAAGGGCCCTTGCCCGCGCGGATCAGGCGGGTGATGGTCCGGGTGATCAGGAAGGTGGCCACGAAGGAGAGCAGGGCCGCGAGCAGCGGGAGCTTCCCCGGCTCCGTGACGTTCCTCGCCCACCAATCGGCCATGGGGCCATCCTGGGCTGCGGACAGCGGGGGCGCACCCGCGGCTCCGTTTGGTGCGGTGGCGGTTCGTCTGTGGGGGCGGGGCCGCGCCGGTATGTCCGTCCTCGCTATCGTCCGGGGGCCGCTTTTGTGCTTCGGCGCCGGAGCGCCGCGAGCCGTGCTCCGGGCGGACAAACCGACACGTCCCCTCGCGTCTCGCTGCCGACTGCGGGCAATCGGGAGGGTGGGCGGGAAAGGCTTGTTCGGTGCGGGGCCGGCTCGGGCGGGGGCTGGAGAGGACGGTTCAGCCGGGCGCCAGCCCCGGTACTCTTCCGCGGTGTCCCGAACCTCCCCCGCCGACAGCCTCCGCTTCGCCTTCGGCACCCTCACCGCGCTCCCGGTCAAAGTCACCCGCTGGGACCGCGAGGCCGCCCGCGGCGGGATGCTCTGCGCCCCCCTCGCCGGGCTGGTGGTAGGCCTGTGCGCCGCAGCGCTGGGCGGCGCGCTCATGGCTCTCGGCGCGGGCCCGCTGCTCGCCGCCACAGCGACCGCCGCAACCCCCGCCGCGCTGACCCGCGGCCTCCATCTCGACGGCCTCGCCGACACCGCCGACGGTCTCGGCAGCGCCAAACCCGCCGACCAGGCCCTGCGCATCATGAAGCAGTCCGACGTCGGCCCCTTCGGCGTCATCACGCTGCTCTTCGTCCTGCTCGCCCAAGTGGCCGTCCTCTTCCAGCTGTACGACGTCTCCTGGACCCGGGGCGCGCTCGCCGCGGTCGTCTCGGCGGCCGTGGCCCGCCTCGCCCTCACTCTGGCCGCCCGCAAAGGCGTCCCACCGGCCCGCCCGGAGGGGCTCGGAGCGGCGGTGGCAGGAACGGTTCCCCAAGGCGCGGCTCTGCTCGCGGCGGCGCTCGTCACCGCCGTGGCCGCGACCTCCGCCGTGCCCTTCGGGGCGTACGAGGCCGTGCGGTACGCGGCAGCCGTCGTGCTCGCGGTGTGCGCCGCCGAACTCCTCCTGCGGCACTGCGTCCGCCGCTTCGGGGGCATCACCGGCGATGTGTTCGGCGCGCTCGCCGAGACAGCGGCCACGGCGGTCCTGGTCGTCCTCGCCCTCTCGTGAAACGTAGATGCGGCGCCACGTACGGATGAATCTGCGCCGACACGATCGAATGGGCGCGACGCGCGTAGGCTCATGTCCGGTGCCTTTCCGGCCCGTTCTAGGCTGGCGCCGGGCGGGCCGACCCACCCCATCGGCCAAGGAACTCAACGGAAGCGAGAATTCACCACCGTGACTGCTCTGACTCTCAGCACTGCCGCCGCGTCCGGCCTGCGTGCCGACGCGATCGTCGTCGGCGTCGCGAAGGGCGCCAAGGGTCCGGTCGTCGCGCCGGGCGCCGAGGCCGTGGACAAGGCGTACGACGGCAAGCTCGCGTCCGTCCTGGAGACCCTCGGCGCCTCGGGCGCCGAGGGCGAGGTGACCAAGCTGCCCGCGCCCTCCGGCTTCAAGGCTCCTGTCGTCCTCGCGGTCGGCCTCGGCACGGTGCCGGAGAAGGACGAGACGTACGGCACCGACGCCCTGCGCCGCGCCGCCGGTACCGCCGCGCGCGCCCTGTCCGGCTCGAAGAAGGCCGCGTTCGCGCTGCCCGCCGAGGACGCCGAGGACGCCGGTGCGATCGCCGAGGGCGCGCTGCTCGGCGCGTACTCCTTCGACGCGTACAAGGAAAATGGTTCCGCCAACGGCAAGAACGGCAAGGGCGCCAAGGACGCCAAGGGTCCGCTCGCCGAGATCGCCCTGCTGGGCGGCAAGCCCCGCGACAAGGCCTACAAGGCCGCCGTCGAGCGTGCCACCGCCCTGTCCGAGGAGCTCAACCGCGCCCGCGACCTCATCAACACCCCGCCCAACGACCTGAACCCGGAGGCCTTCGCCGCGGTCGCCACCGCGGCCGCCAAGGAGCACGGCATCAAGGTCCAGGTCCTTGACGAGAAGGCGCTCACCAAGGGCGGCTTCGGCGGCATCCTCGGCGTCGGCGTCGGCTCGGACGCCCCGCCGCGCCTGGTCAAGCTCTCGTACACGTCGTCCAAGGCGAAGAAGCACCTCGCCTTCGTCGGCAAGGGCATCACGTACGACTCGGGCGGCATCTCGCTGAAGCCCGCCGGTCACAACGAGACCATGAAGTGCGACATGGCCGGTGCCGCCGCCGTGTTCGCCGCCGTCGTCACCGCCGCGCGCCTGGGCCTGGAGGTGAACGTCACCGGCTGGCTGGCGCTCGCCGAGAACATGCCGTCGGGTTCGGCGACCCGCCCCGGCGACGTCCTGCGCATGTACAGCGGTAAGACCGTCGAGGTGCTCAACACGGACGCCGAGGGCCGCCTGGTCCTGGCCGACGCGATCGCGAAGGCCTCCGAGGACAACCCCGACGCGATCGTCGACGTGGCCACGCTGACCGGCGCGATGATGATGGCGCTCGGCAGCCGCACCTTCGGCATCATGGCCAACGACGACGCGTTCCGCGCCGCGATCCACGACGCCTCCGAGGAGGCGGGCGAGCCCTCCTGGCCGATGCCGCTGCCCGAGCACCTGAAGAAGGGCATGGACTCCCCCACCGCCGACATCGCCAACATGGGCGAGCGCATGGGCGGCGGTCTGGTGGCCGGTCTCTTCCTGCGGGAGTTCGTCGGCGAGGGCATCACCTGGGCGCACCTGGACATCGCGGGCCCGGCCTTCAACGAGGGCGGCCCGTTCGGCTACACGCCCAAGGGCGGCACCGGCACCGCGGTCCGCACCCTGGTCCGTCTCGCCGAGCGCACGGCCGCGGGTGACCTGGGCTGACCTGCTGATCTGTCGTACGCGGGTCGGGGCCCGGACATCCAGATGTCCGGGCCCTGCCTGATTTCGCCCTCAACGAAATCCGTACGTTCATACGCCTGGGTAACGCCCCGACGTGGCGAATCAGACGTCTCACAGCCCGGCCCGCCGTCCCACCTCTCGCCGACAAGTGCGAAGATGGGTTCTCGGCAGGACAGGGCCCCCACCACAGGGCCGAAACAAGAGCGGCCGATACCAGCCGACAGACCGGTCGTCCCCCGAGAAAAGGGGTCCGGCGTACGGCGCACATGCATGGAGGACGTGACGTGGCGAACGACGCCAGCACCGTTTTCGACCTAGTGATCCTCGGCGGCGGTAGCGGCGGTTACGCCGCGGCACTGCGCGCGTCGCAGCTGGGCCTGGACGTCGCCCTGATCGAGAAGGGCAAGGTCGGCGGCACCTGCCTGCACAACGGCTGCATCCCGACGAAGGCGCTGCTGCACGCCGGCGAGATCGCCGACCAGGCACGCGAAGCCGACCAGTTCGGCGTGAAGGCCACCTTCGAGGGCATCGACATGGCGGCCGTCCACAAGTACAAGGACGACGTGATCTCGGGCCTCTACAAGGGCCTGCAGGGACTCATCGCCTCGCGCAAGGTGACGTACATCGAGGGCGAGGGCAAGCTGTCGTCCCCGACCTCCGTGGACGTGAACGGCCAGCGTGTCCAGGGCCGCCACGTGCTGCTCGCGACCGGCTCCGTGCCGAAGTCGCTGCCGGGCCTGGAGATCGACGGCAACCGCATCATCTCCTCGGACCACGCGCTCACCCTGGACCGCGTGCCGAAGTCCGCGATCATCCTGGGCGGCGGCGTCATCGGCGTCGAGTTCGCCTCGGCGTGGAAGTCCTTCGGTTCCGAGGTCACCGTGGTCGAGGGCCTCAAGCACCTCGTGCCCGTCGAGGACGAGAACTCCTCGAAGCTTCTTGAGCGCGCGTTCCGCAAGCGCGGCATCAAGTTCAACCTCGGCACCTTCTTCGAGAAGGCCGAGTACACGCAGGACGGCGTCCGCGTGACCCTCGCCGACGGCAAGACCTTCGACGCCGAGGTGCTGCTCGTCGCCATCGGCCGCGGCCCGGTCTCCGCCGGTCTCGGCTACGAGGAGCAGGGCGTCGCGATGGACCGCGGGTACGTCCTGGTCGACGAGTACATGCAGACCAACGTCCCGACCATCTCGGCCGTGGGCGACCTGGTGCCGACCCTCCAGCTCGCGCACGTCGGCTTCGCCGAGGGCATCCTGGTGGCGGAGCGCCTGGCCGGTCTCAAGACCGTCCCGATCGACTACGACGGCGTGCCGAAGGTGACGTACTGCCACCCCGAGGTCGCCTCCGTGGGCATCACCGAGGCCAAGGCCAAGGAGATCTACGGCGCGGACAAGGTCGTCGCCCTCAAGTACAGCCTGGCGGGCAACGGCAAGAGCAAGATCCTCAAGACCGCGGGCGAGATCAAGCTCGTCCAGGTCAAGGACGGTGCCGTGGTCGGCGTCCACATGGTCGGCGACCGCATGGGCGAGCAGGTCGGCGAAGCCCAGCTGATCTACAACTGGGAGGCGCTGCCCGCCGAGGTCGCCCAGCTCATCCACGCCCACCCGACGCAGAACGAGGCGATGGGCGAGGCTCACCTGGCCCTCGCGGGCAAGCCGCTGCACTCCCACGACTGACCCTTCAGTTTCGGGCGCGACGACCAGACTTCCTTCCCCAGCTCTCGACTACGCTCGAGCAGGGGAGGCCCCAATTTTTCGTAAGGAGCAACTGAAACCATGGCGGTTTCCGTATCCCTTCCGGCGCTCGGCGAGAGCGTCACCGAGGGCACTGTCACCCGTTGGCTGAAGGCCGAAGGCGAGCGCGTCGAGGCCGACGAGCCGCTGCTCGAGGTCTCGACCGACAAGGTCGACACCGAGATCCCCTCCCCTGCCGCGGGCATCCTGGCCTCCATCAAGGTCGCCGAGGACGAGACCGTCGAGGTCGGCGCCGAGCTGGCCGTCATCGACGACGGCAGCGGCGCCCCCGCTGCCGAGTCCGCTCCGGCCGCCGAGCCCGCGCAGGCCGAGGCCCCGGCCCCGGCCGCCGAAGCCCCCGCGGCTCCGGCTCCCGCCGCCGAGGCCCCTGCCGCTCCGGCCGCGCCGGCCGGTGGCGCCTCCGGTACCGACGTCACGCTGCCCGCGCTGGGCGAGTCGGTCACCGAGGGCACCGTCACCCGTTGGCTGAAGGAGGTCGGCGAGGAGGTCGCGGAGGACGAGCCCCTGCTCGAGGTCTCCACGGACAAGGTCGACACCGAGATCCCCTCCCCGGCCGCGGGCGTGCTGCTCGAGATCGTCGTGGGCGAGGACGAGACCGCCGAGGTCGGCGCCAAGCTCGCCGTCATCGGCGCCCCCGGTGCCGCTCCGGCTCCCGCCAAGGAGGAGGCCCCGGCCGCCCCCGCGCAGCAGGAGGCCCCGAAGCAGGAGGCCCCCAAGCAGGAGGCCCCGAAGCAGGAGGCCGCCCCGGCTCCCGCGCAGCCTGCCGCGCCCGCCGCCGCTCCGGCCAAGCCCGCGGCTCCGGCCGCTCAGGCTCCGGCTCCGGCCGCCCCCGCCCAGCCCGCCGCCCCGGCTCAGCCCGCGGCCCCCGCCGCACCTGCCACTCCGGCCTCCCCCGCGGACGACGGCGCTTACGTCACGCCGCTGGTCCGCAAGCTGGCCAACGAGAACGGCGTGAGCCTGTCGGACGTCAAGGGCACCGGCGTCGGTGGCCGCATCCGCAAGCAGGACGTCATCGCGGCCGCCGAGGCCAAGAAGACCGCCCCGGCCCCCGCCGCTGGTTCTGCCGGGGGCCGTGCCGCCTCGAAGGCCCCGGCCCTGGAGGCCTCTCCCCTCCGCGGCCAGACGGTCAAGATGACCCGCATGCGCAAGGTCATCGGCGACAACATGATGAAGGCGCTGCACTCGCAGGCCCAGCTGACCTCGGTCGTCGAGGTCGACATCACGAAGCTGATGAAGCTGCGCGCCAAGGCGAAGGACGCGTTCGCGGCCCGTGAGGGCGTCAAGCTCTCCCCGATGCCGTTCTTCGTCAAGGCCGCCGCCCAGGCGCTGAAGGCCCACCCGGTCGTCAACGCCCGGATCAACGACGACGAAGGCACCATCACGTACTTCGACTCGGAGAACATCGGCATCGCCGTTGACGCCGAGAAGGGTCTGATGACGCCGGTCATCAAGGGTGCGGGCGACCTGAACATCGCCGGTATCTCCAAGAAGACCGCCGAGCTCGCGGGCAAGGCCCGTGGCGGTGGCCTCACCCCGGACGACATGTCCGGCGCCACCTTCACGGTCTCCAACACCGGTTCGCGCGGTGCCCTGTTCGACACGGTCATCGTGCCGCCGAACCAGGCCGCCATCCTCGGCATCGGTGCCACGGTGAAGCGTCCGGTCGTCATCAACCACCCCGACCTCGGCGAGACCATCGCGGTCCGGGACATGACGTACCTCTCGCTCTCCTACGACCACCGTCTGGTGGACGGCGCGGACGCCGCCCGCTACCTGACCACGGTCAAGGCGATCCTTGAGGCCGGCGAGTTCGAGGTCGAGCTCGGCCTGTAGTTCTACGGCCCGTAGTTCTACGGCCCCAGGGCTGTAAGACTCGTCTCATCAGCACGTACGCCCCCGTTCGGAGGTTTCCGAGCGGGGGCGTCGCCGTATTGTCTAGGGGTCACCACGCCCTGGGGCGCTGCCCCCGCCGGAGGAGCCCACATGACCGCGCCCGTCGTTCACTCGCTGCGCGAACAGATCCGCGAGCACATCGTGGAGGGGATCGTCAGCGGGCGCTGGCAGCCGGGCGAGCGGATCGTGGAGCGGCGGATCGCCGTGGAGCTGGAGGTCTCGCAGACCCCCGTACGGGAAGCGCTGCGGGAGCTGGAGACGCTGCGGCTCATCGAGTCGGCGCCCAACAAGGGCGTACGTGTACGGAACTTGACCGCCGCGGACCTGGAGGAGAGCTACCCCGTCCGTGCGGGCCTGGAGGCCATCGCCGCCGAGCTCGCGGCGGAGAGCCTGGCCGACGACTGCTCGGCCCTCGAACCCCATGTCGCCGCCTTGTACGAGGCGGACCGGGCGTCCGACGGCACCGCTCAGGTACGCCACACGGTCGGTTTCCACCGGGAGCTGGTCCGGGCCGCGGACAACTCCGTGCTGCTGCACACCTGGGAGGGTCTCGGCATCGAGGTCTTCACGGCGCTTTCGATCCGGTGGCTCGGGACGGTGCAGCAGTCGTACGCCGAGGAGCACGAGGCTCTGGTCTCGGCCTTCCAGCGGCGGGATCCCGCGATCGCGGAGCTGGTGAAAGCCCACGTGCTGGGCTGCGCGCCGCGCGCCTGAGCTGCTCCAAAGGGCTCGCGCTCATCCGTGACCGAGCCGCTCATACGTGCTCTCACCTGCGGTGATCCTTCAAATCGAAGGCACCGCGTGCCCGCATTGATGGCACCGGATGCCTACTTTCTGAATATGAAGCAGTTTTCGCCTTCAACCCTTTGATCGATCATCGATCACGGAGTTACAGTCTCCGACGGGCTCACATCAGAGCTTCACGCCCTGTCCTGCCAAAGACCTAGGGCACCCCCACCCCTTACCGAACAGGGGACCCCCTCCGACTCAGGAAGGCGGCGACATGACCGACCCCTCCGCAATCCAGCCGAGCGAGCTCGACCAGCTCCCGGACCGCGACCCCGAGGAGACCGCCGAATGGCAGGCCTCCCTGGACGCCGTTACCCAGGCGGCCGGGCCGCACCGTGCTGCATACCTGATGCGTCGCACGCTGGAGCGCGCCGAGGGCGCGGGCCTGGCGCTGCCCAAGCTCCTTGAGACCGACTACGTCAACACCATCCCCACCTCCGCCGAGCCGGCGATCGAGGGCGACGAGGAGATGGAGCAGCGGATCGCCGCGTGGAACCGCTGGAACGCGGCCGCGATGGTGACCCGCGGCAGCAAGTACGGCGTCGGCGGCCACATCGCCACCTTCGCCTCGGCGGCCTGGCTGTACGAGACCGGCTTCAACCACTTCTTCCACGGCAAGGAGGGGGACGGCTCCGGCGACCAGCTCTACATCCAGGGCCACGCCTCCCCCGGCATCTACGCCCGCGCCTTCCTCGACGGCCGCCTGAACGAGGCGCAGCTCGACAACTTCCGCCGTGAGTCGGCCGGCGACGGCCTGCCGTCCTACCCGCACCCCCGCCGCCTCCCCTGGCTGTGGGAGTTCCCGACCGTCTCCATGGGTCTTGGCCCGCTGTCGGCGATCTACCAGGCGCGCTTCAACCGCTACCTCACCAACCGCAACATCAAGGACGTCTCCGCCTCGCACGTGTGGGCGTTCCTCGGTGACGGCGAGATGGACGAGCCCGAGTCGACGGCAGCCCTCGCGCTCGCCGCGCGTGAGGGTCTCGACAACCTCACGTACGTCATCAACTGCAACCTGCAGCGCCTCGACGGCCCGGTCCGCGCCAACTTCCGCGTGGTCCAGGAGCTGGAGGCCCAGTTCCGCGGCGCCGGCTGGAACGTCATCAAGGTCCTGTGGGGCAACGCCTGGGACGAGCTCTTCCAGCTCGACACCAACGGCGCCCTCGTACGCCGCCTGCGCGAGGTACCGGACGCGCAGTTCCAGACGTACGCGACGCGTGACGCCGCCTACATCCGCGAGCACTTCTTCGGCGCCGAGCCCGCCCTCGTCGAGCTGGGCAAGCTGCTCAGCGACGACAAGATCAGCGAGTGCTTCCACCTCTCGCGCGGCGGCCACGAGGCCCGCAAGGTCTACGCGGCCTACCGTGCGGCGCTCACCCACAAGGGCGCGCCGACCGTGATCCTCGCGCAGACGGTCAAGGGCTTCACGCTCGGCAAGGGCTTCGAGTCCAAGAACGCCAACCACCAGATGAAGAAGCTCACGGTGGACGAGTTCAAGGACATGCGCGAGCTCCTCGAGCTGCCGATCCCGGACAGCGCGTTCGTGGACGGCCAGGTGCCCTACGGCCACCCGGGCGCCGACTCCCCCGAGGTCCGCTATCTCCAGGAGCGCCGCGCGGCCCTCGGCGGCCCGGCCCCGGCCCGCCGCACGCAGCCGCTCGCGCCGCTGCCCGCCCCGGCCGACAAGGCGTTCGCCTCCTTCGACAAGGGCTCGGGCTCGCAGTCGATCGCGACGACCATGGCCTTCGTACGCCTCGTCAAGGACCTGATCCGCGACAAGGAGACCGGCAAGCGCTGGGTGCCGATCGTCCCCGACGAGGCGCGCACCTTCGGCATGGAGTCGCTCTTCCCGTCGCTCGGCATCTACTCGCCGAAGGGCCAGACGTACGAGCCGGTCGACCGCGACCAGCTCATGTACTACCGCGAGGCGAAGGACGGCCAGATCCTCAACGAGGGGATCACCGAGGCCGGGTCCATGGCGGACTTCATCGCCGCGTCGTCGTCGTACGCGACGCACGGCGAGGCCATGATCCCGTTCTACATCTTCTACTCGATGTTCGGCTGGCAGCGGACCGCCGACCAGATGTGGCAGCTCGGCGACCAGCTCGGCCGCGGCTTCCTCGTCGGCGCCACCGCCGGCCGTACGACGCTGACGGGTGAGGGTCTGCAGCACGCGGACGGCCACTCGCCGGTGATCGCCGCGACCAACCCGGCCGCCATGTCGTACGACCCGGCGTTCGCCTACGAGATCGCGGCGATCGTCAAGGACGGTCTGCGCCGGATGTACGGCGATGCGGCCCCCGGTGAGGACCAGAACGTCTTCTACTACCTCACCGTCTACAACGAGCCGATGCCGCAGCCCGCGAAACCCGCGGGGGTGGACGAGGGCATCATCAAGGGCCTCTACCGCTTCAACACGGCCGAGTCCGCCGGGCTCTCCCCCGCGGCCAACGCCTCGCGCATCCAGCTGATCGGCTCGGGCACGGCCATCCACTGGACCCTGTCCGCGCAGAAGATGCTCGCCGAGGAGTGGGGCGTGGCCGCCGAAGTGTGGTCCGCGACCTCCTGGACCGAGCTGCGCCGCGACGCCCTGGAGGCGGACGAGGCGATCCTGCGCGGCGAGGAGCGCACCCCGTACGTGCGCAGCGCGCTCGAAGGCGCGCAGGGTCCCGTGCTCGCGGTCTCCGACTACATGCGGCAGGTGCCGGACCAGATCGCGCAGTGGGTCGAGCAGGACTACTCGTCGCTCGGCGCGGACGGCTTCGGTCTGTCGGACACGCGTGACGCGGCCCGTCGCCACTTCGGCATCGACGCGGAGTCGATCGTCGTGGCGTCGCTCGCACAGCTTGCCCGTCGTGGTGAGGTGCCGGCTTCCGCGGTGAAGGAAGCCCGGGCGAAGTACGGTCTGTAGCCTTCGGCTTGATGTGGGTACGGGTCCCTGCCTGGTGGCGGGGGCCCGTTCCCGTGTGCGGTTGCGTTTTCGGGCCCGCCGCTTCGCGGCGGATTCCTTCCCGACCGCCCACCCGGTTACCGGTAGCGATCAGCCATCTGGTGTGCCGCTCTCGCGAAACGTTCTCTCAGCGCCTTCGGCTCCAGAACCTCCACCTCCGGGCCCAGCGACATGAGCTGCGTGTACGCCACCATCTCGTTCTCCACGGGGAGGGTCAGCGTCACCCAGCCCTCCTCGTCCGGGGCGCTCGCTGTCTCCAGTGCTTCCTGGGTGGACGCGGAGTCGGTGGCGTACGGGAGCTGGCGCACGCCCGCCTCGGAGAGCCGCAGCACGACCTCGGAGCGCAGGATCGCCCGCGCGAACTGCGCGGCCCGTTCCTCCCAGAAGCCCGGCAGGTCGAACTCCTCGTCGCGTACGAAGCGGTCGTCGCCCGCGGCGATCGCGGTGAACCGGTCGATGCGGTACACCCGGAACGAACCTGTGTCGGACCCCCGTGCGCACAGGTACCAGACCCCGGCCTTGAGCACGAGGCCGTAGGGCTCCAACTCCCGTTCCACCTCGGCGTCCTGGCGTCGGTAGCGGGCGGTGACGCGCCGGTCGTCCCACACCGCGTCCGCGATCGGGGGCAGTAGCTCGGGGGCGGGCGTCTCCTTGAACCAGCCCGGCGCGTCCAGGTGGAACCGCTGCGAGGCGCTCTGCGAGGCGTCCCGCACCGAGGGCATCAGCGCCGCCGACACCTTCAGGCGGGCCGCCGACGCCGCATCCTCCAGGCCCATCTCGCGCAGCGCGCCCGGCACTCCGGACAGGAACAGGGCCTCCGCCTCGCTGCGCCCGAGCCCGGTGAGCCGGGTGCGGTAGCCGCCGATGAGACGGTAGCCGCCGCCCCGGCCCCGCTCCGCGTACACCGGGACGCCCGCCTCCGAAAGGGCCTGGGCGTCCCGCGTGATGGTCCGCTCGGACACTTCGAGCTCGCCCGCGAGCTCGGCGGCGGTCATGGAGGGGCGGGCCTGGAGCAGAAGCACCATCTTGATGAGGCGTGCAGCGCGCATGCCCCCCATGATGCCGTCAGCCCGGGGGCGCCCACTCGAACCTGAGGGACCAGGCCCTAGCGGTAACCGGTGACGTCCGCGGTCTTGCTCTCCTGGTCGACCTCCGTGATGTAACGCCAGGCGTCCGGTGCCGAACCGTCTACGTCCGTGAAGCCGTACTCCTTGGCGAGACCGCCGCTGGAGAGCGACGCCCCGTTCCAGCGGGCCACTTCGGGGTCGGAGGCGAGGGCGACCAGGGCCCGGCCCACGAACGTCGGGGTCTCGGAGATCGCGAAGTGCGGGTTCTGCTCACATCCTTCCCGCCAGTTCTCCTCGGGGACCTTGAAGTGCGTGTCGAGCATCGCCTCGGAGCGGAGCCAGCCGGGGGTCAGGGCGAGCGCCGTGCAGCCGTACTCCTTGAGCTCTTCGGCCAGGCCCCAAGCCATTCGCAGTGGTGCCGCCTTGGCGAGGTCGTAGTAGAAGGGCTTGCGGTAGTTGGGGCCGTTGTACTCCTCGGTGCCGTCGGTGACCTCGACGACCAGGCCGCCGGGGTTCTTGATGAGCAGCGGCAGCGCGTACCGGCTGGTGACGATGTGGGTCTCGATGCCCAGGCGCATCAGGCGCAGCCCCTTGCCGAGGTCGTGCTCCCACATCTTCTTGTCCCACTCGACGTGGACGTCACCGCCCCAGATGTCGTTGACCAGGACGTCCAGGCGGCCCCGCTCACGGTCGATCCGGCCGACGAGGGCCTCGACCTGCTCGGGCTCCAGATGGTCGGTGGGTACGGCGATCCCGGTGCCGGGTCCGCCCGCCTCCCGGCCCGCCTCGGTGATCAGCTCCGCGGTCCCCTCGATGGTCTCCTTGGTGCGGCCGACCTCGCTGGTGTATGCGCGGGTCGTACGGCCCGTCGCGTACACGGTGGCTCCGGCGCGGCCGAGCTCCACGGCCATGGCCCGGCCCGCGCCGCGAGTGGCGCCGGCGACGAGGGCGACCTTTCCGGCCAGGGGGTGCGCGCCTGCGTGCGTGCCGTCCGTCTCTTCGCTGTCCATGACTTCCTCTCCGCTCTTCATGACGTCGAGGCTGCCACCCAATGCCGACACCTGCTGTCGGGTTTTCCACGGGCATGTGCACGCATAACGAGACAGTCGCATCCGCCGCACTCCGCGTGCGTACCCACCCCTCAGGACCGATGCTTGTCCCGTGATGGACGAGACGGAGTTCTGGGAGATCGTGGACCGTACCCGCGTGGCCGCCGAGGGCGACCCCGAGGACCATGCCGACCTGCTCACCGAGAAACTCCTCGAGCTCGAGCCGGACATGGTGCTCGACTTCGCCCGTCACTTCGAGGCGCGCTACAACCGTGCCTACCGCTGGGATCTGTGGGGCGCTTCCTGGATTCTCCTCGGCGGCGCCAGCGACGACGCCTTCGACTACTTCCGCTGCTGGCTGATCGGGCAGGGGCGCGAGGTCTTCGAGGGGGCCCTGCACGACCCGGACTCGCTCGCGGATCTCCTCGACGACTTCGACGAGGACATCGACGGCGACGGCGAGGAGCTCGGCTACGCGGCGGACGAGGCCTACGAGCAGCTCACCGGCGTCGTCACCCCCGACCTCGGCATCGCTCCCGCCCCTCCGGAGCCGCAGGGCACACCGCTCGACTTCGAGAACGAAGCGGCGATGGCGCAGCGTTACCCGAAGCTGTGGGACCGTTTCGCCGAGATCGACTGAAGAGAAGCCGCCATCGGGCCCTGACTCGCCCCCTGCCCCGGACGTGCCTCCTATCGGCTCTGCAGCCGTGCGGCCTTCTCCCTGATCGCCGGGAGCGCCGCCGTCAGCGCCGCTCCCGGACAGGAGGTGGAGTACCCGTCGCGGTGCCCTGACACCGCACTGAACGGCTCGACCGCCCCCGCCGGATACCTGCTGAGGCTGTTCGTGGAGACCAGCCGCACCGTGGAACGCGGGTCCACGTCCGAAAGCCCGAGTTTCCACGCGATCAGCCCGGCCAGGGCGTCGGTCATGGCCCGCGGCACAGGGGTCCCCGCCGTGAACGTCCCGATCGCCGCGATCCCCACCGAGCCCTTGTTGTAGCCCTGCGTGTGCGCCCCTACGACAGCTCTCTCGATGCCGCCCGCGCGCCCTTCGTAGACGGTCCCGCACCGGTCGACGAGGAAGTTGTAGCCGATGTCGTCCCACTGTCTCCCCCCGGTCTGACCGGTGTACAGATGGCGGATGGTGCGCGTGGCGTCGGCGCAGTCGTAGCTGTTCGGGGTGTCCGTGTGGTGCAGGAACACCGCCCGGACCCGCTCGGCGTACCGGGCGGGCGGCGGCTCCCCCGCCGCGTCGGCCAGCCACTCGGCGCGCGGCACCACGCGAGGCCGCGCCGCGGGATGCCCCACCGCCCTGCGCACCGGCGCCGCGGCCGCCGGCATCCTCGGATGCCGCCCGGTCACGCCTGCCCGCTCGCCGAGCCCGGCCAACGCCACCGCACCGTCGCCCGCCCGCACCGGCGCCCCCGACACCTCCGGTCCCACGGACCACGCACACAACAGCAGGAGCCCCACGGCCGCGGCTCCGGGCACGCAGCCCAGCACCGCACGCACCACCGTCGGAACGCGCGCCGCGGACATCCCACGGAAGGCACACATGCTCCGACTCTCCGGCCCACCCCCTCCACCCGCGATCCGCGCTCCGCCAATCGGGTGACAACCGGGCGAACGGGCGGCAGCTCAGAAGTGGGTACCGCCGTCGACCCGGACCTCGGTGCCGGTGATGAACTCGCCGTCCCGCGAGCCGAGCAGCGCGACGACCGAGGCCACCGACTCCGGCCCCGCGAAGCCTTGGCCGATGGCGGGGGCCAGCTTCACGAACAGGCTCATGTCGGCGTCCTCGGGCAGACCGGGACCCACGCTCTGCCTGCTGGCGCCGCTGCCGTCGGTCATGCCGCTGGATATGGAGCCGGGCTGAACGGAGTTGAAGCGGATTCCCTGCTTGCCGTACTCACTGGCCAAGGCGTGCGTCATGGACTGGATGCCGCCCTTGCTGGCCGCGTACGCCGCCATGTAGGGGTGGGCGAACATCGCCGAGGTGGAGCTGAAGTTGATGACGGCGGCGCCTTCGCCCGCGAGCAGCGCCGGGATCGCTTCGCGGATCACCAGGAACGTACCCACCAGGTTGATCCGGATGACGTGGTTGAAGGAGTCCAGGCTGGTCTCGTGCGTGTGCGAGGAGCGGAGCACACCTGCCGCGTTCACCAGCACGTCCAGGCCGCCGAGCGCGGTGACGGCGGCGGCGACGCCTTCGCGCACCGAGGTCTCGTCCGCGATGTCGACCACCAGGGTGGTGAGGCGGTCAGCCGCGGCGCCCGCCTTCTCGGACGTGTCCTTCAGGCCCGTCTCGCTGACGTCGGCGGCCACGACCCTGCCGCCCTCCTCAAGGATCCGAAGGACGGTGGCCTGCCCGATGCCCGAGCCACCGCCGGTGACGAGTGCACGACGACCTGCGTACCGGTTCATGAGAATGCCTCCGCTCGACTTCGGGCTCCCGGACCCGTCCATGGACCCGGCTTTCCCGATCTGATTTCAATGTACGCCTCTCTGGCACGTTTTGCCATCACGACAATTCATGTATCAGGGTGGTGATCCCGCGTAGGCTGCGGGGGTGAGCACCCATCCGTCGCAGTCAACGCAGCCTCCGCGGCCCCCGCAGCCGCCCCAGCCCTCGCTGACCGAGCGCCGTAAGGCGGCCACGCAGCTCGACATCGCCCGCGCCGCGGCCGAGCTCTTCGCCGAGCGCGGCCCGGACGGCACCACGGCCGAGGAGATCGCGGGCCGGGCCGGAGTGGCGCTGCGCACCTTCTACCGGTACTTCCGCAACAAACAGGACGCGGTCGCCCCGCTCCTGGCGGGCGGCGCCGCCGAGTGGCGGGCCCATCTGGCGGCCCTCGACCCGGCCGCCGGGGTACCGACGGCCCTGGAGCGGTCCATCGCGGACGCGCTGACCGCGGCGGACGACCGCGCGGCCGAGGCCCTGGAGTGGACCCGCGGTCTGCTGCGCGCCGCGCAGGACGACCCCGCGCTGCGCGCCGTCTGGTACCGCGTCAACCAGGAGTCCGAGGAACAGCTCGTGCCCGTGCTGGCCCGCCTGGCCGGGGACGACGCCGACGAGCTGGACGTACGCCTGGCAGCCGCGGCCGCCACCGACGCCATCCGCCTGGCCCTGGAGACCTGGGCCGCGGGGGACGCGCCCACCGAGGGGCCCGGCTCCCCCGCCGTCCTCGCTGTGCGCTGCCTGCGCGAACTGACGGGCGGGCTGCGGCTCCTGGCCGCCCGGCAGGGCGATGCCTGAGGCCGGCCCCCCCGAGCGGCGTCCGGGCTACGGTTCCGGATCCAGCGGCGCGTTCGGCTCCAGGTCCAGCGAGAACGCCAGCAGGGCCACGTCGTCCCCGACCCCGCCGGAGAACCGCACCAGGTCCTTCCAGACCGCGGACGTCATCGCGGCCGGGTCGTCCCGCAGGTCGGCGCAGAGCCCCGGAAGGCGCTCGGCCAGCGGATAGAAGGCGCCGGTCCCGTCCCGCGCCTCGGTCACCCCGTCGGTCACCACGAGCAGCCGGTCGCCGGGCCGCAGGGCCACGGTTGCCTCTTCGGGCGGGGCGACACCCGCGATCCCCAGACCCAGCGGAGCACCCGGCGCCACGGCGAGCTCCTCGACGCTCTCGCCCCGCAGCAGCAGTGGGGGCGGGTGGCCGCAGGAGACGAAGCGCAGCTCAGCGGCGTCGCCCCGGAATTCAAGGAGCACGGCGGTGGCGAAGAGTTCGGCGTCCTCGGCCTCCTCGGAGTCGATCACGAGGCGCCGGTCGAGCCGGGCGGCGACCCCCTCCAGGTCGGGCTGGTCGAGCACTGCCTCCCGGAAGGCACCGAGCAGCGCCGCGACCGTGCCGACGGCCGCGAGGCCGTGTCCCTGCACGTCGCCGACCAGCGCCCGTACGCCACTTGGCCCCTTGCGCACGTCGAAGAGATCGCCGCCGACCAGCGTCCCGCCCTGGGCCGCGCGGTAGAGGCCCGCGCAGCGCACCGGGCCCACCCGCTCCGGAAGTGGCGGCAGGACGGCGAACTGGGCGGCCTCCGCGACGGTGCGGACGGTGACGAGCTGGGTGTCACGCCGACTGCGTACCCAGGCGAACACCACGCTCAGCAGCGCCACGAAGGCGACCGTCAGCTCATCGCTCTCCCCGGGGCGGCCGAGCCCGAAGCCCGGCAGGTAGAACAGCAGCACCACGGTGGCACCGAAGAGACCCGTGGCGGTGGCGCAGTAGGCCAGCGCTGCCAGCGGCGGCACGGCGGCGAGCAGGAAGCTGAGGTCGACCGTCTCCGGAGTGGCCAGCTGGATGACACAGATCACGACCAGGAGCACGGGCGGGGGCCAGCGCACCCAGGGGGGCCGCGGCGCGCCGCGCAGCCAGCCGGGCTCCTCCCGGTCCCGCCGACTGGCAGCAGCGACCCTGAACATCGGTTCGCTCCTTCCGGTCGGCCATTCCACGCTCCTACGCGCGCGTGCCCGCCGCACGCCGGGCCGGTCCGTCGGGTGGCAAGCCCCGGGCGGGGGCGTGGCGGCCCCCCGGGAGCGTCAGAGCGCGCGTCCCATCAGCACGTCGTCCACGTACGCGCCGTCGAGGAAGAACTCACCCGGCAGCACCCCCTCCACCACGAAGCCCTCGGAGGCGTAGAGCGTCCGGGCCGGAGTGTTGTGGCCGAGCACCCGCAACGTGATGCGCCGCGCGCCCTGGCGGCGGGCCTCCTCCACCGCGGCCCTGACCAGACGGCGGCCCACTCCCTTGCCGCGTGCCTCGTCCGCGACGGCGAAGCCGAGGATCTGGCGCACGTGGGCGTTGGCCAGGACGGAGGTGGGGTAACCGAGCCGTATGTAGCCGACCACCACACCGTGCAGCTCGGCGACCAAGTGGTCGTGCGGCCCGAAGCGTTCACTGAAGAACGGCGGGTAGGGAGGCTGCGGAGCCGGCTGCACCGCGTGCAGGGTCGACCAAGTGGCACGGTCGATGCGGCCGAGGGCTTCTTCGTCGTCCGGCAGAGCGGTACGTATGTGCGTGTCCTGCATGGGCGTCACTGTACGACGGCCGCCTGACGCCTCTCCGCGGGTTTCCGGGGCAGGATGGCTTCATGGAGCCCACCGATTCCGAGCAGTCAGCCCCTTCGTCGCGGCGGTCCCGTGTCGCCGTGGCCGGTGCGTCCGGCCTCATCGGTACGGCGCTGACACGCGCCCTGACCGACGACGGTCACCAGGTGGTGCGGCTGGTGCGCCGGGCACCTCGTACGAAGGACGAGGTCCGATGGGACCCCAAGAAGGGGTACGTCGACACAGCTGGGCTCGCGGGCTGCGACGCGCTGGTCAATCTGGCGGGAGCCGGGATCGGCGACCGCCGCTGGACGGCCGCCTACAAGCAGGAGATCCGCGACAGCAGGGTGCTCGGCACCGCGACGCTCGCCGAGGCGGCGGCCTCACTGGACGAGCCGCCCCGGGTGTTCCTGAGCGCGAGCGCGATCGGCTACTACGGAGACACCGGTCAGCGCGCGGTGGACGAAAGTGCTCCCTCCGGAGAGGGCTTCCTGCCGTCCCTGTGCGTGGAGTGGGAGGGCGCGGCCGCCGCGGCGCACGCGGCGGGCATCCGTACGGTCTTCTCCCGCAACGGCCTGGTGGTGGCGCGCGAGGGTGGGGCCTGGCAGCGGATGTTCCCGCTGTTCAAGGCGGGGCTCGGCGGACGCCTCGGCGACGGCCGGCAGTACTGGAGCTATGTGTCGCTGCACGACACGGTGGCCGCGCTGCGGCACATGCTCGACACGGAGTCGCTGGCGGGGCCGGTCAATCTGACGGCGCCCGACCCGCTGACCAACCGCGAGGTGACGGCCGCGATGGGGCGGGTGCTGCACCGGCCCACGCTCTTCGCGGCGCCCGGTCCCGCGCTGCGCGTCGTGCTCGGCGAGATGGCCGGTGACGTGCTCGGCAGCCAGCGGGTCCTGCCGACCCGGCTCCTGGAGTCGGGCTTCTCGTTCGCGTTTCCGGGCATCGAGGAGACGCTCCGCGCGGCATTGCGGTAGACGGCCCGCGGCGGGCAACTCCTCATCGCTTGTGCTGCGTTGAGAGCGGCACGCCCCGACCATGCTCTTCCCTTCTCCGATCGTCGTGCGATCGTCAGCGACCGGCGTGCGCTCGCTGTGCGACCGGCGTGCGACCGTGCTCGGTCGATGCGCGACTGCCCCTGACCGTTCGCGCTCCTACCCTCGTGCGGTACTCGGTGATTCCGAAGCCCTGTTGAGGGCATGACGTCCCCAGCAGCCGCGCAACCTCGGGGAGGGGCACGTGCTAGAGCCTGGGCACCATGCGGATGTCGTCATCGTGGGAGCTGGAGTCGCCGGACTGTCGGCCGCCCACCAGCTGACCAGTGCTGGTGTGACGACCGTCGTCCTGGAAGCCGCCCCTTACGTCGGCGGGCGCATGTCGACGGAGAAAATCGACGGGTTCCGGCTCGACAGGATCGGGCAGTTGCTCACCACGTCGTACCCCGAGTTGCGTCACACGCCGGGGCTCGACGCCCTCGTACTGCGGCCCTTCGTGCCCGGTGTCCTGGTGCACAGCGAGGGCAGGCACCACCGCGCCGTCGAGCCCACGAGCCCCCGGCGCGCAAGGGGCGCACTCACCGCCGCGCGCGCCCTCGCAAGCGCCCCCAGGGGCCCGCGAACGGCACGGACCGCGCCCCGCACCGCGCCCCTCGGCGGCGCGCTCGACCAGGCCCGCCTCGGCGCGGCACTCGCGAGGCTCGCGGCGACAGACCCGAAGCGCCTCCTGGCCCGCCCCGAACTCCCCGCCTCCCAGGCCCTCTTCGCCCGCGGCCTGCCCGTGCGCACCGTCACCGGCTTCCTGCGCCCGCTGCTCTCCGCGCTTCTGTGCGACCCGGACCTCACGACGTCGAGCCGATGCGCCGACCTCGCCCTGCACTCCTTCGCGCGCGGTCGCCTGTGCCTGCCCCAGGGCGGCGCCGAGGTACTGCCCGAGCTCCTGTCGGCCGCGCTGCCACCGGGGACGGTCCGCACCGGCGTACGCGTCACCGCCGTCTCCACGACCTCCGTCACCACCGCCGACCACGGCGACGTCCGTTGCCGTGCCGTCCTGTTGGCCACCGACGCACGCGCCGCCGCCGAACTGCTGCCCGGCCTGCGTGTGCCGTCCTTCCACCAGCTGACGATGCTGCACCACGCGGCTCCCGAGTCACCACTCGCCGAGCCCGCGCTGCTGCTCGACGCCGACCGCTCGGGCCCGGTCGCGCACACGGCGGTCGTCAGCCACGTCGACCCGTCGCGCGCGCCCGCGGGCCGGGCGCTCATCTCGTCGGCGGTCCTCGGGCCGCCGCCGGACGAGCGCGCCGTCCTCGCCCACCTCGCCGAGCTGTACGGCACGTCGACCGCCCGCTGGGAATCCCTCGCCGTCCATCACACCCGCGAGGCGGTGCCCGCGATGCCGCCGCCGCACGATCTGCGCCGCCCTGTGCGGCTGCTCTCGGGGCTCTACGTGTGCGGCGACCACCGGGACACCAGCACGGTGCAGGGCGCCCTGCACTCCGGCCGCCGAGCGGCGCGGGCCGCACTCGCCGACTTCGGCGTGGACCCGGCGCACGGGTCGGGACACCTGCCGGTGGCCGCCTGACCCCCTGCCGCCCCCACCCACCTTTCGACTCCCACCTACTCCCACCGGCCCACCCATCCGATCTATGAGCCACCCCCTGGAAGCCCCCGTACCCCCACGCGGGGGCTTCCCCTTTCCCGAGCGCCCTCTTCGTACGACCCCACGAACCTCGCTCACCCCCTGCACCTTCCCTTGCCACACCGGTACCCCACGGCTACGGTCCCACCGGATCGCCAAGCCGCGGGAGGACTCACGTGCGTCGCACCATCCCGGTGATATCGCTCATCCTCGGCCTATTCATGGGAGGTCTATCGTTGCCGACCACCGCAGCAGCCGCAGGGGCCGAGGTGCCGTCCGTGGTCCCCCGGCCCACCGACTGGACCGCACTGGACGGCCGTACGAAGCTCACCGAACGCACCCGCATCCTGATCGACCCGCGCGCCGGATCCACCACCGCGCTCCCCGCCGGCCGCAGTGAATTCCCCGGCCCCACACGCCAGTCCGTACGCAAGCTCGCCGGTCAGCTCCGTACGGAGATCAAACAGGTCACCGGCATCACGCCCCGGATCGCCCACACGGGCCGACCGGCCGTCGGCGATATCACGCTCGGCCTCACCGACAAGGGGAACCTCGGAGCCGAGGGTTACGGCTTCGACAGCGCGGGCCCCATCCGCATCGAAGCCGCGTCCACCCACGGCCTCTATTACGGCACCCGCACCCTCCTCCAGCTCCTGCGCTCCACGGCCGACGACCACCGTGCCGTCCCCCGCGCCCGCTCCATCGACCGCCCCGCGCAGGCCGTCCGCATGGTCCATCTGGACGCGGGCCGCAAGTACTGGAAGATGTCCTACCTGGAGAACCTGATCCGCAAGATGGGCGACCAGAAGCTCAACACGCTCTTCCTGCACCTCTCCGAGTCCGAGGGATTCCGCCTGCACAGCCCGAAGTTCCCCGGCCTCGCCGACCCCGACCACAGCTACAGCCGCGCCGACATCGAGCGCCTGAAGACCTTCGCGGCCCGCCACCACGTCCAGTTGATGCCCGGCCTCGAACTTCCGGGCCACGCCACCGTGATCAGTGAGACCTTCGGCATCGGCTTCGGGTCCGGTGCCGGCGCGTGCACGGGCGCCCACACGCACTCGCACCTCACGCCCGACTGGATCATCGACATGACCAGCGAGAAGGCGATCGCGAAGTCGAAGGAGATCGTCGACGAGTTCGCGGGCTGGTTCGACGCGCCACTGTTCTCGATCGGCGCCGAGGAGGTCCCCGGACAGCTCGCGGAGTGCCCTCGCGTGAAGAGCCACCTGGCCACGAGCCCGGAGGTGGACACCCTCGGCGACCTCCTCAACCGCTACATCAACACCCTTGACGACGTGGTCGCTTCGCACGGCAAGCGCACCGCCGTCTACAACGGCTCCGAACACCTCGACGCGCCCCGGCAGAAGGTCCACGACCCGGTCGTCTTCCTCACCTGGGAGGGCACGGGCGCCGAGCCGGAGATCCCCGGCCACGACGAGATCGCCATCGGCCCGTTCTACGACACCCCGAACAACTACCACCACCTGTATCCGGACGAGCCCTGGATGTACGACGGCTGGGCGCCGAACACCGAGCCCGACATGCTCGGCTCCGGTGTCACCAACTGGGCCGACTACAACTTCTGGGCCGACGACGGCTACTTCGAGCAGCACATGGCGGGCCCCCGCGCGATCCTCGCCGACCGCACCTGGAACAAGTCCGCGACGCCGGACACCCTCGCCGACTTCAGGGCCAGGGCCGCCCGCATCGGCCACCCGCCGGGCATGACGCCCGCGCCGGTACCGCCCCGGGTGGAGGGCCGGCCGAGCCACCACTGGACGTTCGACGACGCCTCGTACCCCAGCGGCTGGACGTACGCGGGCAGTCCCGGCAACACGATCTTCGCCGAGGACGTGGCGGGCGGCCTCCCCGGCACCTCGTACATCATCGACAACCCCACCCCCGTGCAGGGCGTGCGCGGCCAGGCATGGCGTTTCGACTCCGACCGGGACGGCGTGGGCTTCGGCGGTCTCGACGTCGCCGAGCCGTGGACCGTGTCGGTGCACGTCCGCCCGACGGCCAGGACCGGGGACCAGGTGCTGCTCAGCTCCAAGGCGGGCGCGCTGAAGCTGATGCAGCACGGCTCCGGGAAGGTCGGTTTCACGCGGTACGGGGCGGTCGACTTCAGCTTCGACCACACGCTGGCGCTGGACCGCTGGACGCGGCTGACATGGGTGACTTCGCCGGGCCGCACCACGCTGTACGCCGACGGGAAGCGGGTCGGGTCCATCGAGGCGTCGATCCCCTTGCCCCTGCGTTCCATCGGGACGGAGAAGGCGAGCCTGCGGGGCGATCTCGACGAACTCACCACATGGGACGAGGCGTTGTCCCCGGACGAGGTAGCGCGCCTGCGCTGAGCCCCGGCCGAGCACGCAGATGTCGAGCACACAGGTAAGGGGCGGGCCTGCGCAGGCCCGCCCCTTACACAGCACCCTCTGAGGTCACCCCAGCGCCGCCACCCGGTCCCGGTACCCGCGCACCGCCGCCGCGTCGCGGTACGGCTCAAGCCGCCGCTCGAAGTCGCGTACGTACTCGACCGCTCGCACCGACCGCATCTCACCGGCGGCCTGCGCCGCCTCCGCGCCCAGCTGGCAGGCCTGCTCGAGCTCGCCCAGGGCAAGACGCGAGGAAGCGAGCACCACCCGGCAGAAGAGGCGGCTGCGGGCGTACCCGGGGGCGCGCAACTGGAGCGAGCGCTCCGCGTGCTGGGCGGCCACGCGGTACTGCTGGAGGTCGCGGTGGCAGTGCCCGAACTCGTCCGCGAGCTGCGCCTCGTCGAAGAACCGCGCCCAGTGGGGGACTTCGTCGCCCGGCCGCGCCGTCTCCAGGGCGCGCTCGGCCCGCACCATCGACGCCGTGCACGCCCGTACCTCGCCGAGCACCCCGTGGCCACGCGCCTCGACCGAGTGCAGCAGGGCCTGCACGACGGGCGGCGCCGATGACCCGACGCCCTGCTGGGCCACCCGCGCCAGCTGTACGGCCTCTCTGCCGTGCCCGAGGTAGACGGCCTGGCGGCTCATCGTGACCAGGACGTACGAGCCGTAGGCGCGGTCGCCCGCCGCCTGCGAGAGCCGCAGCGCCTGGACGTAGTAGCGCTGGGCGAGGCCGTGCGCCGCGATGTCGTACGAGGTCCAGCCCGCGAGGCGGGTGAGGTCCGCGGCGGCCGCGAAGAGCCGCCGGCCGGCCTGTTCGCCGTAGGTGCCGCGCAGCATCGGCTCGGCCTCGTGCTCCAGATAGCGCACGAGTGCCTGCCGGGCGTGCCCGCCGCCGTACGCGTGGTCGAGTGCCCGGAAGAGCTCGCCGACGGAGCGCAGGGCCGAGATGTCGCCGCTGGTCACCTTGGCCCCGACGCCCCGCTCGGGCTCCTTGCGCTGGCGCGGTATGGCTGGACGGCCCTGCGTGGGGACGCGGGCGCCGCCCTGCGCGTAGTCGCCGCGGCTCACCCGGTCGTCGGCACGCCCGATCAGCCAGTCCCTGCTGGGGACGACGAGGCCTGCCGGGGTGAAGGCGATCTTCCGCAGCTCGGCGTGGCTTCCCGAGTCCTTGCGCCAGAGCCCGCCGACGATGTCGATCGCCTCTTCGGGGCTCGCCGCGAACTCGAGCCCGGCGTACACCGGCGCACACGCGTCGAGCCCGAGATCCTGCGCGGAGAGGCGGCGGCCCAACCGCCGGGTGAAGACCTCGGCGATGAGGGCGGGGGTGGTGCCGCGCGGCTGCTGCCCGCGCAGCCAGCGGGTCACCGATGTCTTGTCGTACCGCAGGTCGAGACCGTGCTCGAGGCCCAGCTGATCGACGCGGCGCGCGAGCCCCGCGTTGGAGAACCCGGCTTCTGAGATGAGCGCGGCTAGCTGGCGGTTGGGGGTGCGCTGCGGAGGTCGTTCCGTCATCAGCTGTGCGGTCTCCTGCCTTTCGGGCGTTGCCTTGAGCAGCCCTTATGGCTCTGTGAACGGCGTGAATGTAACGGCCTTCACCGCCCTCATCGCGGCCTTCGACCCGCATTCATCCGATCGTGTGAGGATTGACCGGACGACTGACGAGAATCCGCTGCCCGTACAGTGGCTGGGGGCGCGATATGTGCACGGTGCAGGTTCTAGGGAGGCACTTGCCGTGAGTGAGTTTCGGTTCGTCCGGTTGGGCTTCGGCCCCGATTCGGTCGAGTACCAAGAGGCCTGGGACGAGCAGCGCCGCGTGCACGCCGCCCGCTTCGCCGACGAGCTGCCCGACACGTGTCTGCTGCTCGAGCACCCGCCGGTCTACACCGCGGGCCGCCGCACGCAGGACAACGAGCGCCCACTGGACGGCACCCCCGTCGTCGACGTGGACCGCGGCGGCAAGATCACCTGGCACGGTCCGGGACAGCTCGTGGGCTACCCGATCCAGAAGCTGCCGCGCCCGGTGGACGTCGTAGCACATGTGCGCCGTCTGGAAGAGGCGCTTATCCGTACGTGTGCGGAATTCGGCCTGGAGACGTCCCGCGTCGAGGGCCGCAGTGGCGTATGGGTCCTGGGTGATCCGGTGGAGCGGCGTCCGGCGCTCGGCGGTCTGAACCTCGACTTCGACCCCCGGCTGCAGGACGACGAGTTCGACGCCCGGTTCAACGGCCCGGAGTACGCCCCGTCCAACGCGGGCCAGCGCCGCGAGGACCGCAAGATCGCGGCCATCGGCATCCGTGTCGCCAAGGGCGTGACGATGCACGGCTTCGCGCTGAACGTGAACCCGGACAACACCTGGTTCGACAAGATCATCCCCTGCGGCATCCGCGACGCGGGCGTGACGTCCCTCTCGTACGAGCTGGGCCGCGAGATCACGATCGCCGACGTCCTGCCCGTCGCCGAGAAGCACCTGCGGGAGGTCCTCGAGAACGCGGAGCTCAAGCCGCGGGCCGTCGAGAAGACGGCCGAGACGACGGCCGGGTCGGCGGTCGGGACATCGGCCGGGACGATGGTCGGCAGGACGGTTGAGAACCCGGAAGTCGAGAAGGCGACCGCCTAGACAACCGGGGCAACCGAGGACAACCGGGGCTCGGGGGGAATGCACCCCGTCGGCCGGAGGTTGGCCGAACGTCAGCCCAACGACATCACGGGCGTACCCTGGTGTGCGCCGAAGAATCGAAGCTACAGGGAGCCGATGTGTCCGCAGTCGCACCGGACGGACGCAAGATGCTGCGCCTTGAGGTCCGCAACGCCCAGACCCCGATCGAGCGCAAGCCCGAGTGGATCAAGACTCGGGCGAAAATGGGCCCCGAGTACACGAAGATGCAGAACCTCGTGAAGAGCGAGGGCCTGCACACGGTCTGCCAGGAGGCGGGCTGTCCCAACATCTACGAGTGCTGGGAAGACCGCGAGGCCACCTTCCTCATCGGCGGCGACCAGTGCACGCGGCGCTGCGACTTCTGCCAGATCGACACGGGCAAGCCGCAGGCTCTCGACCGCGACGAGCCGCGCCGCGTCGGTGAGTCCGTCGTCACGATGGACCTGAACTACGCCACGATCACCGGCGTCGCACGCGACGACCTGGACGACGGCGGCGCCTGGCTGTACGCGGAGACCGTGCGCCAGATCCACGCGATGACGGCGGAACGCGCGGAGGGCCAGACCAAGGTCGAGCTGCTCATCCCCGACTTCAACGCCGACCCCGACCAGCTGGCCGAGGTCTTCTCCTCGCGCCCCGAGGTCCTCGGGCACAACGTGGAGACCGTGCCGCGCATCTTCAAGCGGATCCGTCCCGGCTTCCGCTTCGAGCGCTCGCTCGAGGTCATCACCCGCGCCCGTGAGGCCGGCCTGGTCACCAAGTCGAACCTCATCCTCGGCATGGGCGAGGAGCGCGAGGAGATCAGCGAGGCGCTGCACGCGCTGCACGACGCGGGCTGTGAGCTCATCACGATCACGCAGTACCTGCGTCCGACGCCGCGCCACCACCCCGTGGAGCGCTGGGCCAAGCCGCAGGAGTTCGTGGAGCTGAAGGAGGAGGCCGAGGAGATCGGCTTCTCCGGCGTCATGTCGGGCCCGCTGGTCCGCTCCTCGTACCGCGCGGGGCGGCTCTACCAGATGGCGATCGAGAAGCGCGGGGCGTACGTCGCCTCGCAGGCCGTGTGATATTTCCGCACTGATTCCTCCCCTGATTCCCCGCTGGTCCCTTCGCGTTGACCCCACCGAGTCGGCTCGCCGCGAAGGGCCCGACTGTGTGAATCTACGCACAAGCGGCTACTGACGAGTAGTGGCCGATATGGCGCGGCTGCCGAGGTCCCCGCAGGTGAGGGCGACCGTGGCGGCCGCGTCAGCGTTTTGCGGCCCGGCGTCAAGGCTTCATCCGTGTTTGACCGGTCAGTCACGCCCTGGTAACACCAATCAGTGACCCTGGAATCACCCCACGTACAGCCCTACCCATAGCCCAGTGCTACCCATAGCCGCCCAGGAGGGCCCCACCATGCAGGCCGCGCCCGTACGCGCCACCGCCATCCCGTCCGTCACCGACGCACTGCGCGCCGTCGAGTCGATTCTCATGAGCAGCGGTCAGCGCACCGCTCGCCGCAACGCCTGGACGTCCGTGCTCGACGACCGGCGTCGCGCCAAGGACCGGGCAGAGGCGCTGCGTGTGCTCGAAGAGGCGATGACAACCCGCACGTCGTAGTCACTTCCAGGGACACGTAGACTTCACGGCATGGCGAGGAAGGAAACCGCGGCGGACGCCGCGAACCCCGGGCGACTCAAGCAGATCGCCCTGACCTACAAGATGACCCGCAAGGCCGATCCGCGGATCGGTCTTGTCATCGCGGCTGTGGGGATCGTCACCTTCGGTGCCTTCCTCGCGATCGGCTTCTTGATCGGTCACCCGATCTATCTCGGCATTCTCGGCTTCGTGCTCGCCTTCCTCGCGATGGCGATCGTCTTCGGGCGCAGGGCTGAGCGTGCGGCCTTCGGGCAGATGGAGGGCCAGCCCGGTGCGGCGGCCGCGGTGCTCGACAAGATCGGCCGTGGCTGGACGACGACTCCGGCGGTGGCGATGAACCGCAGCCAGGACGTCGTGCACCGCACGGTCGGCAAGGCCGGCATCGTGCTCGTCGCCGAGGGCAACCCGAACCGGGTGAAGAGCCTGCTGGCCGCCGAGAAGAGGCGGATGGCGCGTGTCGTCTCGGACGTCCCGGTCCATGACGTCATCGTCGGCACCGGCGAGGGCCAGGTTCCGCTGAAGAAGCTGCGTACGACGCTTCTGAAGCTGCCCCGCGTCCTCCAGGGCCCGCAGGTCACGGCGACCAACGACCGGCTGCGCGCGATGGGCGACCTGATGAGCAACATGCCGCTCCCGAAGGGGCCGATGCCGAAGGGCATGCGCATGCCTCGCGGTGGCCCGAAGATGCGCTAGCTCCCCGTCTCTACGTCGACGAAGGCCCCGGAACCGATCGGTTCCGGGGCCTTCGTTCGTTCGCCTTCGAGGTTCGTTCGCCTTCGAGGTTCGTACGAGCTCAGATCCGTACCTGCATGGCGCGGCCGAGACGGTCGTGCAGGCCGCGGCCGTCGCGGTCCCAGATCAGCGCCGGGACGGCCACGCAGAGCAGCACGCTGCGGACGAGGACACGGCCGATGCCGAGCCGGCCGCCGCCCTCGGCGATGACCCGCAGCCTGAAGAGCGCCTTGCCGGGAGTGCAGCCGACCGTGCCGACCGTCAGAACGTTCATGACGAAGAAGATTCCCAGCGCCCAGTTGCCCATCGCCTGCTGGTCACCGCGAGCGAACAGGCCGTATGCGATGAGCATGCACAAGGCCCAGTCGATGATGACGGCGCCCATGCGCCGTCCGGGCCGCGCGATCGATCCCGGCCCCTCCTCCGGCAGGCCGAGCTGCTCGCCCCGATACCCGAAGTCGACACCCGCTTCCTCCGCCGCCGCACGAGGGCCGGAGAGCCACGATCCGATTGCTTGCCTGTTGTCCACCCGTCCACGGTACTGCGCCCGATTTCGTACGAGGACGGGCGGGGTAGGGCGAATGACACCTGGCCCGAACCCGCCTCGGTTAACTTCGGCGAAACAAATGGGTCATGCTTGAGAAATCCCCCGTCCCTATGGTCGGGTCCCAGCGTGTGCCACCGCACTGGCCGCACAACGAGCTGCAACCCCGTCCCCGCTGGGGGCCGGGAGTAGGAGGAGTTGGATGTTCCAGAACGCCGACGACGCAAAGAAGTTCATCGCGGACGAGGACGTGAAGTTCGTAGATGTCCGGTTCTGCGACCTGCCCGGAGTGATGCAGCACTTCACGATCCCGGCAGCGGCGTTCGACCCGAACGAGGAGCTCGCCTTCGACGGTTCGTCGATCCGCGGCTTCCAGGCCATCCACGAGTCCGACATGGCGCTGCGCGCGGACCTGTCGACCGCCCGGGTCGACCCCTTCCGCCGCGACAAGACCGTCAACATCAACTTCTTCATCCACGACCCGATCACGGGCGAGCAGTACAGCCGTGACCCGCGGAACATCGCCAAGAAGGCCGAGGCCTACCTCGCGTCCACCGGCATCGCGGACACCGCGTACTTCGGTCCCGAGGCCGAGTTCTACGTCTTCGACAACGTCCGCTTCCAGACGTCGGCGAACGAGAGCTTCTACCACATCGACTCCGAGGCCGGCGCCTGGAACACCGGTGCGGTCGAGAACAACCGTGGCTACAAGGTCCGCTACAAGGGCGGCTACTTCCCGACCCCGCCGGTGGACCACTTCGCCGACCTGCGTGCCGAGATCTCCCTGGAGCTGGACAAGAACGGCCTCCAGGTCGAGCGCCAGCACCACGAGGTCGGCACGGCCGGCCAGGCCGAGATCAACTACAAGTTCAACACGCTGCTCGCCGCGGCCGACGACCTGATGCTCTTCAAGTACGTCGTGAAGAACGTCGCCTGGCGCAACGGCAAGACCGCGACCTTCATGCCGAAGCCGATCTTCGGTGACAACGGCTCGGGCATGCACGTCCACCAGTCGCTGTGGGCGGGCGGCGACCCGCTCTTCTACGACGAGCAGGGCTACGCGGGCCTGTCGGACATCGCCCGCTACTACATCGGCGGCATCCTCAAGCACGCCCCCTCGCTGCTCGCCTTCACGAACCCGACGGTGAACTCGTACCACCGCCTGGTTCCGGGCTTCGAGGCCCCGGTCAACATGGTCTACTCGCAGCGCAACCGCTCGGCGGCCATGCGCATCCCGATCACGGGCTCGAACCCGAAGGCCAAGCGCGTCGAGTTCCGCGCGCCGGACCCGTCCTCGAACCCGTACCTGGCGTTCTCGGCGCTCCTGATGGCCGGCCTCGACGGCGTCAAGAACAAGATCGAGCCGCCGGAGCCGATCGACAAGGACCTCTACGAGCTGGCCCCCGAGGAGCACGCGGGCGTCGCCCAGGTCCCGACCTCCCTCCCGGCCGTCCTCGACGCCCTCGAGGCGGACCACGAGTACCTCCTGGCCGGCGGTGTCTTCACCCCCGACCTCATCGAGACGTGGATCGACTACAAGCGGACGAACGAGATCGCCCCGATCCAGCTGCGCCCGCACCCGCACGAGTTCGAGCTGTACTTCGACATCTAAGAACGCCACAGGTCAGAGCGGTCTTCGCTCCCCTGGGACGTCTTCGGGCCGTCGGCCGTGTTCCCCCTTCCCGGGAGGACACGGCCGACGGCCTTCGTCGTGGGGCTCACGCGCGCAAAAAGCGGATGGAGGGGTGGGGTTCCGTGGGGTGGTGGGTGACCTGGGCTCGGACTCCGTACACCTTCGCTATCAGTTCCTCCGTGAGCACCTCGGTCGGTGTGCCCGACGCGTGTGCCGCTCCCTCGCGCAGGACCAGTACGTGGTCGCAGAACATGGCCGCCAGGTTCAGGTCGTGCAGGGCTATCACGCTGGTCAGGGGGAGGTCCGAGACCAGGGCCAGGAGGTCGAGCTGGTGCTGGATGTCCAGGTGGTTCGTCGGTTCGTCCAGGAGGAGTTCCCGGGGGGCCTGGGCCAAGGCCCTCGCTATCTGGACCCGTTGGCGTTCGCCGCCGGAAAGTGTGTGCCAGGACTGGGCCGCCCTGTCGGTCAGGCCCGTGCGGGTCAGTGCTTCCTGGACCGCCTCGTCGTCCTCGGGCGTGGGCGGGGACCATGCCCTGCGGTGCGGGATGCGGCCCAGGCGTACGACCTCCTCCACCGACAGTTCGACCTGCGTGGTGGCCTCCTGGTCCACCACCGCCACCCTGCGTGCCACCGTGCGGCGGCCCACGTCACGCAGCGGGTCGCCGTCCAGCGTGACCACTCCCGATGTCGGGGCCAGCACGCCCGCCAGGATGCGCAGCAGAGTTGATTTGCCCGAGCCGTTCGGGCCCAGCAGGCCGACCGTGGCTCCGGGGGGCGGGGCCAGGGTCACCCCGTCGATGATGAGGTGACCGGCGGCTGTCCTGGTGACGCGGTCCGCCCGTAGGCCGGAGCCGGTGTGCGGGGTCATGGCGTCTTCCTCGTGCGGTAGAGGACCAGGACGAACGCCGGGACGCCGATCAGGGACGTCACCACGCCGACGGGGACCTCCTGGGGGTCGAGGACCGTGCGGGCCAGCGTGTCCACCCACACGAGGAACACCGCGCCCGCGAGCGCCGTGACCGGAAGCAGGCGTGCGTGCCCGGAGCCGACGAGGGCGCGGGCCGCGTGCGGCAGGACCAGGCCCACGAAACCGATGGCGCCCGCGCTGCTGACCAGCGCCGCCGTCAGCAGGGCCGTGGTGACGAGGAGTACGAGACGGACACGGGCCACGTGGACGCCCAGCGTCGCCGCCGCGTCCTGGCCGAACGCGAACGCGTCCAGCGTGCGGGCCTGCGTCAGGCAGACGGCGAGGGCCACGAAGAGCACCGCCGCACACAGCCAGACGTCCGTCCAGCCCACCCCGCTCAACGAGCCGAGCAGCCAGAACAGGACACTCCGCGTCGTCTCCGCGTCGCCCGACGTCAGGATCACGAACGAGGTGAGCGAGGAGAAGAGCTGCATCGCCGCCACCCCGGACAGGACCACCCTGTCGGCACTGCCGCCCAGGCTGTGGCTGAGCAGCAGCACGAGCGCGAAGGAGACGAGGGCCCCGACGAAGGCGCCCGCCGAGACCGACACCGCTCCCCCGCCGATCCCCAGGACGACGATCGCGACCGCGCCCGTGGACGCCCCCGAGGAGACGCCGAGCACGAAGGGGTCGGCGAGCGGGTTGCGCAGCAGGGACTGGAGGACGGTTCCGCAGACCGCGAGGCCCGCGCCGCAGACCGCCGCGAGGAGCGTGCGCGGCATGCGCAGGTTCCAGACGATGCCGTCCCGGATGGGCGTCAGCTTCGCCTCTCCTTGGCCGAGGTGCGCCGCGACCGCCGACCACACGTCCGGTACGGAGATGTCGGCGGGGCCGATGGTGACGGCCACGGCCACGGAGAGCGCGAGGGCGGCGACCCCCGCCGTCCAGAGCGCGACGTGACGTATGCCGCCCGGGACGCCGACGGCACCCCTCACTTGGCGAGCCCGAACTCGCGCAACGCGTCAGCGACTTGTTCCACGCCGTCCACCGTGCGGATCGTGGGGTTCATGGCCTGGCCGCTCAGGAGCACGTACCGCTTCTTCTTCACGGCGGTGAGGTTCTTGGTGACCGGGTTGGACTCCAGGAACTCGATCTTCTTCTTCGCGCTCTCGGCCGTCTGCGACTTGCGGGTGAGGTCGCCGATGACCAGGACGTCGGGGTCGCGGTCGGCCACCGTCTCCCAGTTGATCTGGGGCCACTCCTCGCGGGTGTCGTCGAAGACGTTCTTCACGCCCAGTTCGCGGGTGATGATGCCCGGTGCTCCGCAGCAGCCCGCGATGTAGGGGGCGTCGGAGTTGGCGAACCAGTAGAGGAGCGTCGTGTCGGACGCGTCGGTGTCCTTGATGGTCCTGGTGGCCTTCGCCACCCGGCTCTTGAGGTCCGCGACCAGGCGTTCGCCGCGCTTCTCGACCCCGAAGGCCTTGGCCAGGGCCCGTACTTCGCCGTAGACGGTGTCCATGGTCAGCGTCTTGACGCGGCTGCCGTCGCCGTCGCCGCTGTTGTCCTTGCCCGCGCAGTCGGAGGGCGAGACATAGGCGGGTACGCCGAGTTCGGCGAACTTGGCGCGGTCGGCGACGCCGCCCTTGCTGACCGTCGCCAGGAAGGAGGCGGTGACGAAGTCCGGTTCCTCGGCGAGGACCTTCTCGAAGGAGGGGTAGCTGTCGGCGAGCCGGTCGACCTTGGCGTTGTCCTTCTCAAGCCCCTCGAGCACCGGGTCCGTCCAGGTTCCGGTGCCGGCCATGCGGTCCGCGAGGCCGAGGGAGAGCAGGATCTCCGTGGAGCCCTGGTCGAGGGAGACGGCCCGCCGCGGCGGCGCCTCGATCTCCGCCTGCTGGCCGCAGGAGGCGAGAGTCAGCGGGTAGCCCGCGGCTTTCCCGCCCCCGCCGGAAGCGGTCGACGGGCTGCCTCCGCAGGAGGTCAGCGTGGTGGCGAGGGCCACGCCGATGAGCATGGGGACACGTACACGACGGGCGGTGGAGGACACACGATCCCTTGAGTCTCACGGCTCATACGCGGAGCCTGGCCTGCTTCGTCACCTCCGCCGCCCGGTGTGCGGACGAAGGTGCCAGCAGGTCTTCGGACTCGGGGATCGGCCGGGCGGGGCGCCTTCCCAGGCGTCCGTGGACGCCCAGTGGCCGTGGCCCCGCCCGTTCCCCCTCACCGCTGCGCGTCAGTTCCGGATTCGCACCGGATTCCCTGGCCCTGGTGTGGGTTGACTGGCGTGCGCAAGCTATCACGCGAGGTCAGGACGGCTGCTCGGGCCTCGGTGCGCCGCGGTAGGTGCCGAAGGACCACTTGTTGCCCTCGGGGTCGGCGATCCCGAACTCCCGGCTGCCGTACGGCTGATCCTCGATCTCGCGGATGATCTCGACCCCCGCGGCGCTGAGCCGCTGGTAGAGGTCGTCCACGCGGTCGGTGACGACGTACGCGCCGAAGGTGCCCGGCTTCAGGCACCAGGCCTGGGACTTCTCGTCGTACGAGCCGAGCATGATCGCGCCGCCTTCGGGCCAGTCGAGCTCGGCGTGGGCCACCCGGTCGCCGTCCTCGTAGACGGCGGTGCGCAGGAAGCCGACCGTGCCGACCAGGAAGTCGATCAGGGCGGGGGCGTCATGCGCCTGGAGGGTCGGCCAGACATCGGGGGCGCGCCCGGCGGAGGTGGCGGTGGTGGCGGGCGTAGCGGTGGAGGCGGACTGGGGCTTCTGCTGCTTCTCGGTGGTGTTCATGGCTCCTACTCTTCGCCCCCGCCATAGCTCCCGGCTTGGATATTCCGGCACTCTTCGGCCAGCCAGGCGCTGGGGCTTGCGCCGGTGTACTGCCGGAAGTCCCGCACCAGGTGGGAGTGGTCGTAGTAGCCGCAGTCGGCGGCGACGCGGGCCAGGTCGGGGGCGGCGCCCGCCGCGACGGGGCGTACGACGGCGTTCCGCGCGCGCTGGAAACGCATCAGGCGCCCTGCCTGCTTGGGGCTCAGGCCCGTCTCGGCGCGGAAGAGCGTGGTGAGGCGCCGTTCGCTGAGCGCGACATGCCGGGAGAGCCCGCGCAGGGTGCCCGTCCCCTGGTGCCGGGCCAGCCAGGCCCAGGCCTCGGCGACCTCGGGCCGTACGGAGCCGCCGGAGGCGTCGGACGCGGCGCGCTGCCTCAAGTAGGCGGTCAGCGAGGCGAACCGCTCCTCCCAGCCGCCCTGCTCGCACAGCAGCTCCCGCAGATCCGCGGCGCGGCGCCCCAGCACCTCGGCGCCGGGCGTCACCAGCTCACCGGCGAGTTCCGCGGCCGGTACGCCGAGCAGGGCGCGGGCGGCGAGCGGGTGCACGGCGAGCTGGATGCCCGCCTCGTGCTCGGGCCGTACGACGTACGCCGGGGACTGGTGGAGGCCGCCGAGGACGATGTCCGTGCGGTCGGCGTCGCGGCCGCCCGCCTGCTCGGGGGTGGGGCCGGTGACGACGGGGCCGTCGAGGGAGAAGATCAGCGTCAGGTACGGGGACGGCAGGCCGCGGTGCAGGCCGGGCCGCTCGCCCCGCGTGCGGTAGCCGACGGCGGACACCACCATGCCGTCGAGCCGCGGGCTGGCCCGCACGAACTCCCGGGAGACGCTCTCCATGCCTTCCAGTATGCGTTGGGCGACGCTCCGAAGCAGGCGCGCGGGCGTGCCGGAACGGGACCGAAGGAGTAGCGGGCGTCCGCTTCCCCTACCCGTGCGCAGAGGTCCCATGCCCGTTCCGTCCAGTGATATCGATCATGGGAATCCGCGGTGTGACCTCATACGATGACCCGCCGCTCCGGACGGGGCGCAGACCGCTCTCAGGGGGCACAGAACCATGGCATCAAAGGTAAAGGGCAAGCCGGCCGTCATCGGCACGGCGGGCGCGCTCACCGCGGCGGTCCTCGCGGGCACGGCGCTCTGGCCGAGCACGGACGCGACGGCCTCCGACGCCTCCGCGAAGACGGCGAGGACGGCGAAGATCGCGACGTCCGAGCTGAAGCACTGGCCCAAGCCGGTCGCGAAGAAGCTGGGCAAGGTCATCGCGAAGAACGACCACAAGGGCGCGTACGCCGTCTTCGACGCGGACAACACGACGTACCGCAACGACCTGGAGGAGTCACTCCTGCCCTTCCTGGAGATGAAGGGGGTGCTGACGCGCAAGACGATGGACCCGTCGCTGAAGATCATCCCCTTCAAGGACACGGCGAAGCACAAGGAGAGCCTCTACAGCTACTACAACCGGCTCTGCGAGGTCGATGACCAGGTCTGCTACCCGTGGGTCGCGCAGATCTTCTCCGGTTTCACGCTGAAGGAGCTCAAGGGGTACGTCGACGAACTCCTCGCCCACGGCAAGCCGATCCCCGCCGAGTACTACGAGGACGGCAAGCTGACGAAGACCGAGGTGAAGCCGCCCGAGTTCTTCACCGGCATGCAGGAGCTCCACGCGTCGCTGCGCAAGCACGGGATCGAGGTGTACGTCGTCAGCGCGGCCAGCGAGGATCTCGTACGCATGGTCCTCTCCGACCCCAAGTACGGCTACGACGTGAAGCCCGAGAACGTCATAGGCGTCGGCCTGCAGCTCAAGGACCGCAAGACCGGTGAGGTCACCAGCTCCCGCAAGGAGATCGCGGAGGGCCGCTTCGACCAGAAGAAGCTCGCCAAGCACGAGCTGACGCCGAACCTGTGGGCGCCGCTCACCTGGTACCAGGGCAAGCCCGCGGCCATCAACACGTACATCGACGAGTGGAAGAAGCCCGTCCTGGTGGCCGGCGACACCCCGAAGAGCGACGGCCCGATGCTGTTCCACTCGGCGGACGTGGAGCACGGCGGTGCGCGGGTCTGGGTCAACCGCAAGGACTCGTACATGAAGGAGCTGGACGGGATGAAGCGGAAGAACGCCGACCGGCAGCGGGAGTTGGGGCAGCGGGTGACCGCCGACAAGCGGTGGCTGACCGTGGTGCCGGACGAGATCCGCTAGGCGGTCGCGGGGCCGGAGGCACTCCCTTTGGCCCTCAAGACCTCACTGCCGCAGGCGATCCCCCACGCGCCCCCGGGCTCCTCAGCATCCGCCCGCCACCGCCCATGCCGCCACCCTCTTGGCCAGCGCTTCTCCCGCCCGCGTCCACACGAAGTGGTCGAGGCGGGCGCCCGCCTCGCGCACGGAGTACCGCAGGCGGGTGACGCGGGCCGCGGGCACCTTGCCGAGCAGGTGGTCGAGGGCGGCCACGGGGGCGAAGGTGTCACCCTCGACGGAGACCGCGAGGACGGGCAGCGTGAGGGTGCGCAGGGCCGCCTCGTAGTCGTGCGGGGAGCCGGGGGACGAGTAGCGGCCCGTACGTACCTGGCGTGCCCAGTCCCGCATGACGCCCTTGGGCTGGTTGCCGCCGAAGCCGAGCCGGGCGCCCGGCCACCGGCCGAGCAGCGTCGACGTGGCCGCGGCGAAGAGCTCGCCGACGAGCAGCAGGGGCCCGCGCAGGGGGCCGTACGCCCGGAACCAGACGGAGCCCGAGGCGACGAGGGCGACCCCGTCGACGCTGGGCCCTTTCCCCAACGCCGCGTACACCAGGCCGAGTTGGCCGCCCATGCTGTGGCCGAGGAGGTACAGCGGTGGCTCCGCGCCCAGTTCGGCGCGTATCGCGTCGACGACGGCGGCGAGGTCCTGCTCCACGATCGTGCCGTAGCCGTGGTCGAGGGCGTCCGCGTCCGTCACACGCGGTGTGCTCTCCCCCTGCCCCCGCATGTCCACGGTCAGGGCGGTGAGGCCCTCGGCGTGCAACTGGCGTGCGAACGCGCGGTAGTAGCGGGCGGGGGTTCCCATGGCGGGGAGGGTCAGGACGGCCGGCGCGGGGCGCGGCGAGGCCTCGCTCCCGCGCAGGCCGCGGACGGGAAACCGGGCACCGTCCGGGAGTCGGGCGGTGACGAGCAGCGGCAGCTCGTCCGCGGGCTCCTGCTGGGTGGGGGCGGATTCCGGCTGAGTCATGCGGACAGCATGAACCACGCGTACGGGCGGCGGCCCTTGGGCCCCGCCCGTACGCCCGCGCACGTCGGTTCAGCGGCTGTACCGCATCAGGGCGCGCACCATGTGGCAGGTGATGTCCGACGGCGGATGGATTCCCACGTCCTCCGCCATGCTGCGGATCCTGGTGTTGCCGGCTTGGTTCGGCAGATAGACGCCCGAGTCGAGCAGGGCTATCGCCAGGCGCATGGCCTTCAGGCGCCGGTTGTGCGTGATGTACCACTCGCGCGGCCGGCCGGCCGGGAGCGGTCGCTTCTCCAGTGGTGCGTACGTCGGGTCGATCAGCACGGGCCGGGAAGCGTTGCGCTTCGATTTCGATGTGAGTGCGGCAGCGGGCACAGGCATCCTCCTGTCGCGATCAGGACCCCGTCGGGAACCCTCGAACATTGCTTCAATTCTACTGCTCGGCACTGACAATCGCCGCTGGCCAGACGGTGTTTGAGGCCGTGTGACGGGTGGGTCGCGGGTGAGTCGCGGGTAGCGTGTACGGCATGGAGATCTGGATCAATCCCGCCTGCTCGAAGTGCCGTGGCGCGCTCACGCTGCTCGACGCGGAGGGCGCCGACTACACCGTCCGCCGCTACCTGGACGACGTCCCCACCGAGGAGGAGATCCGCGGCGTTCTGGAGCGGCTCGGCCTGGAGCCGTGGGACATCACGCGCACCCAGGAGGACGCCGCCAAGGAGCTGAACCTCAAGGACCGCGAGGCCTGGCCCCGCGACGCCTCCGGCCGCGACCGCTGGATCACCGCGCTCGCCGAGCACCCGAAGCTCATCCAGCGGCCCATCATCACCGCCGACGACGGCACCGCGGTGGTGGGACGCACGGAGGAGGCGGTGCGGGACGCGATGTCCCGGTAGGCCGCCGTCATGGCCACCGTCATCAAGTGAGCTGGGCCACAACCACCGCAGGTAACACGGGGTTCACATGCGAGCAATGGACGGGAAATCGCGCGTTGGCAGGCTGCGCGGCATCACCACGGCACCGCAGCACCCGCACGTTCTGCGCCGTACCGAGCGTTTAGAGGATGGACCCCGTGACCTTCAAGGCTGAGTACATCTGGATCGACGGCACCGAGCCGACCGCCAAGCTCCGTTCGAAGACGAAGATCATGACGGACGGTGCCGAGCTCCCGAACTGGGGCTTCGACGGATCCAGCACCAACCAGGCCAAGGGTCACGCCTCCGACCGCGTCCTCAAGCCGGTCTTCAGCTGCCCGGACCCGATCCGCGGCGGCGACGACGTACTCGTGCTGTGCGAGGTCCTCAACACGGACATGACGCCGCACGAGTCCAACACGCGTGCCGCGCTCGCCGAAATCGCGGAGCGGTTCGGCTCGCAGGAGCCGATCTTCGGCATCGAGCAGGAGTACACCTTCTTCGAGGGCGACCGCCCGCTCGGCTTCCCCGTCGGCGGCTTCCCCGCCGCGCAGGGCGGCTACTACTGCGGTGTCGGCGCCGACGAGATCTTCGGCCGTGACATCGTCGAGGCGCACCTGGAGAACTGCCTCAAGGCGGGCCTCGGCATCTCCGGCATCAACGCCGAGGTCATGCCCGGCCAGTGGGAGTTCCAGGTCGGCCCGCTCGCGCCGCTCGAGGTCTCCGACCAGCTGTGGATCGCCCGTTGGCTGCTCTACCGCACCGCCGAGGACTTCAAGGTGTCGGCCACGCTCGACCCGAAGCCGGTGAAGGGCGACTGGAACGGCGCGGGCGCGCACACGAACTTCTCGACGAAGGCGATGCGCGAAGGCTACGACGCGATCATCACCGCCGCCGAGTCCCTCGGCGAGGGCTCCAAGCCGATGGACCACGTCAAGAACTACGGCGCGGGCATCGACGATCGTCTCACCGGCCTGCACGAGACCGCCCCGTGGAACGAGTACAGCTACGGCGTCTCCGACCGCGGCGCGTCGGTCCGCATCCCGTGGCAGGTCGAGGTGGAGCAGAAGGGCTACATCGAGGACCGCCGCCCGAACGCGAACGTCGACCCGTACGTCGTGACGCGGCTGATCGTCGACACGTGCTGCACCGCCCTGGAGAAGGCCGGCCAGGTCTGATCGCGGTGTTCGCACGTGCCTCGCACGTTCCGGAAGGGGGCGCCCACCGAATCGGTGGGCGCCCCCTTCCGCGTACCAGCGTGCGAGAGGGAACGACCGCCGACTCTCCCGTCTGCTTCAATGGGGTCATGGACAGCCACGGGAACACCGCGACGGGTCGTCACCACGACCTGGAGCCGTTCTGGCCTTCCCGTCAGCACCATGACTTCGACCGGGTGTGTTGCCGCGCGATGAACGCGCAGGCCCGCTAAAGCCGTTCACCCGGCCTTCGCCTGACGCGCACGACGTACGTACGTCCTCGACGACTGACGACTCCTTCGCGCGAAAGAGCTGACTTCCATGGCGAACTCCCGTTCCTTCCCGGTATCCACCGCTTCGACCGCCGCCACCGCCACCGCCCCGCCGCAGGCCGCCCCCGGCCGGGGGCGGCTGCGAGCCGTCGCGCCGGACGAGGTGGCGCAGCTCACCGACTTCCTGCCGCCGGGCGCGACCTGGCTGCCCGCGCCCCAGCACACGCTGCCCACGCTGCCGGGACAGCCGCCGATGATCGGCTACCTGGTCCTCGTACCGGCCGGGCAGGAGCCCCGCGCCACCGAGCCCGAGCTGTTGCGGCCCGAGCCGTCGCAGCCGGTGTCCGGCGGTCCCGTGTGGATCGACGCCGTGCAGCGTGCGGCACGGGTCGGCGACCGCCCCCTCGACCTCACGTATCTGGAGTTCGAGCTGCTCGCGCACCTCGTGGCCCATCCCCACCGGGTGCACACGCGCGACCAGTTGGTCCACACGGTGTGGGGGTACGGGCATGTGGGCGACGGGCGCACCGTGGACGTCCACATCGCGCGGCTGCGGCGCAAGCTGGGCGCCGAGCACCGCCAGACGATCCAGACGGTGCGGCGGGTGGGCTACAAGTACGCGCCGCCGGCGCCCCGCTGACCTCGGGTTTCCCGGGGGTGGGCCGGGCTCTGCCGCCAGCAGAATCCGGTTCCCCCGGTGGCTCGGAGCGTGCAGAGTCTCCGTCATGAGACTTCTGATGCTGGGTGGTACGCAGTTCGTGGGACGGGGCGTCGTCGAGGCGGCGCTGGCGCGTGGCTGGGAGGTGACGGTCTTCCACCGCGGGCAGCACGAGGCGCCCGCGGGTGCGGTGTCGCTGTTCGGCGACCGTACGGCGGAGGGCGGCCTGGACGCGCTCGCCGCCGCCGACGGCGAGTGGGACGTCGTCGTCGACACCTGGTCGGAGGCGCCGCGTGTGGTGCGGGAGTCGGCGCGGCTGCTCGCGGGGCGCGCCGGACGGTATGTGTACGTGTCGAGCGGCTCCGTGTACCGGTATCCGGGGGTGGCGGGTTCGGACGAGGACTACCCGCTGGTCGAGGGAGATCCCGACGCGGATTCGGTGGCGTACGCGGAGAACAAGCGGGGCGGGGAGCTCGCGGCGGTCGCGGAGTTCGGGGCCGAGCGCACGGTGCTCGCCCGTGCCGGGCTGATCCTCGGTCCGTACGAGAACGTCGGGCGGCTGCCGTGGTGGCTGAACCGGGTCGCGCGCGGCGGGCCCGTACTGGCGCCGGGGCCGAAGGAGTTGGACCTTCAGTACATCGACGTGCGGGACCTCGCGGAGTGGGTCCTGGACGCCGCCTCCGCGGGTCTCCACGGCCCGTACAACATCATCTCCCCCATCGCGCACACCACGATGGAGGAGTTCCTGGAGGCGTGCGTGGCCGTGGCCGGCGCGGCCGACGTGGAGCTGCGGTGGACCGATCCCGCGGTGATCGCGGAGCACGGCATCGAGCCGTGGTCGCAGCTCCCGGTGTGGCTCCCGCCGGGCGAACTGCACGACACCATGCACCGCACCTCGACGGAGAAGGCGGTGGCCGCGGGGCTGCGTGCGCGGCCGGTGGCGGAGACGATCGCGGACACGTGGACCTGGATGCGGTCCCTCGGCGGGGTCGCCCCGCAGCGCCACGACCGCGGGGCGAAGGGCGTCGACCCCGAGGTGGAGGCGAAGGCGCTGGGCCTTTGACGGGGGACGAGTGACGGAGCGGCGGCCGGACTGGAGGTTTCCAGTCCGGCCGCCGCCCCGTTCGCCCCCGTACGCCCCCGTACGCCCCCGTACGCCCCCGTACGCCCCGAAGAGCTACCGCACGGCCGAAGGGACCGGCCGGGGCGCCCCCTCGGCCGAGGGGGCCGGCTCCTCGCCGTGCGAGACCTTCGGCAACCACGAGAGCCACCGCGGTGTACGCCAGTTCCGCTCGCCCAGGAGCGTCATCAGGGACGGCAGCAGCACCATCCGCACGACCGTCGCGTCCAGCAGCACCGCCACGCCGAGGCCCACGCCCATCTGCTGCATGTCCTGCATGGACAGGGTGCCGAAGACCGCGAAGACCGCCACCATGATCACCGCCGCACCCGTCACCGCGCCCGCGGTCCGTGTGATGCCCTCGCGGATCGCCGCCCGGTTGTCCAGGCCCCGGTCCCGCGCCTCACTGATCCGCGAGACGACGAACACGTGGTAGTCCATCGACAGGCCGAAGAGGACCACGAGGACGAACAGCGGCATCCAGTTCTCGATCGCGCCCACCTGCTCGGAGCCGATCAGCTCCGCGCCCCAGCCGTGCTGGAAGACCGCGGTCATCACGCCGTAGGCGGCGCCCACCGAGAGGAGGTTGAGGCCGATGGACGTCACCGCGATCACCACGGAGCGGAAGCTGAAGAGCATCAGCAGGAACGTCACCGCCGCGATGAAGGCGAACACCGGCACGATGCCCTTGCTGAGCTGGTCGCTGAAGTCCTCGGACGAGGCGAGGTCGCCGCCGACGTACGCGTCCGCGTCCAGGCCGTCGAAGGCGGCGGGGACCACGTCGTCCCGCAGCTCGCCCAGCGCCTTCTTGGACTCCGCGCCACTGCCGTCACCGGGCAGCGGTACGTCGATCTCGGCCACGCCGGCGCTCTTGTGGACCGTGAGTTCGGCGCCCTTGCCCGCCTCCCGTACCACCGCGGCCAGCGCGTCCCGCATCTCCTTCGACTCGATGCCGCCCGCGTCGTCCGCCTTGACGACCACCTGGGCCGGCGCGGGGCCGCCGGGGAACTCGTCGGTGATCTCGCGGAACGAGACCGACAGCGGGGCGTCCGAGCCGAACTGCTTCTCCAGGCCGAGCTGTTCGGTCTTCATGCCGAGCGCGGGAGCCGCGAGCGCGAGGAGCAGGACCGCGGAAGCGGCGGCGAAGAACTTCGGCTTGGCGAGGACGGGGCGAAGGAGCTTGCCCGCGATGCCGCCGCTGGCGTGCGTGCCCTTCTTGCCCTTGCGGTTGAGGAAGGGGATGCGTCCCGCGTTGATCCGGTCGCCGAGCGCGGAGAGCAGCGCGGGAAGCACCGTCACCGAGCCCAGCATCGCCACGAACACCACCAGGATCGTGGCGACCGCGAAGCCCTTGAAGAGCAGGAGTCCGGACAGGAACATGCCCGCCATCGCGACCATCACCGTCAGTCCTGAGACAAGGACGGCGCGCCCGCTGGTGGCCGCCGCGATCCGCAGCGCGGTCTCGGCGTCATGTCCGGCCGCCCGCTCGTCCCGCTCGCGCCGCAGGTAGAACAGGCAGTAGTCGACGCCGACCGCGAGGCCCATCAGGAACATCACCGAGTACGTCGTCTCGAAGAGGTGCAGCTGGTGGCTGGCGAGCGAGAGCAGGCCGAAGGCCGCCACGCACGCCGTCAGCGCGAGCCCTACGGGCAGCAGCGCCGCGACCACGGCACCGAAGGCGACCAGGAGGATGCCGAGCGCCAGCGGCACAGCGGTGAACTCGGCCCTGGTGAGGTCGTCCGAGAGCAGGTCGCTGAGCTGCTTCTCGGAGCTGGCGTCCCCGAACTGGTAGACGGAGATGCCGTGTGAGACCCCCTCGTCCTTCGCCTTCTGGACGGCGTCGAGCACCGGCTGGACGCGGTCGGTCGCCTCGTCGGACTTGCCCTTCATCTCGAAACGGAGCAGCGCGTCCTTGCCGTCCTCGGAGGGCAGCGGCGCCTGCATCTCCCGTGTCTCGCCGGTCGCGGTCAGCGCCTTGGAGAGGTCGCTCGCCGCGTCGCGCCAGCCGTCCGCGGCCTTGGAGCTGACCATGACGAGCTCGCCGGCGGGCTCTTCGACGCCCGCGTCCTTGAGGATCGTCGCGGCCCGGCCGGAGTCGCCGACCCCCATCTCTTCGTCGGACGCGGTGACCATGCCCGAGGCCCCGCCGATGGTCGTGGCGAGCACGACGAAGAGCAGCCAGCCGAGGATGGCCGTCTTGCGATGGTGTGCGCTCCACACTCCGAGTCGTGCCGCGAGGTTTGGCCTCATGGCGTTTCGCCCCCATAAGTAAGCAACGGATAAGCCGGTTGATGACGAGGACAACGCTAGAAATCCGGGGCCGTCCCACCCAGCCGCACAAGCCCCCACTGTCCGAAGCACAGAGCGAGGTACAGGGGTGTCGTCAGGTACACCCCCTGCTCGGGTGCCCGACCCAATGACCGGCGCGGAGCCCAGCGGAGAGAATGTGTTCATGCCGCTGGAAGAGATGGGGATCAGAAAATGACGAGGGTCCGTGAATCCGTGATCGCGGGAGCCCGAGGGCTCTATCTGGCGGTCGTCACGCTCGCCGGTTCGATCACGCTCTTCGTGCTGTCGGTGCTCTCGATCGCCTTCATCCTGCTGGGCATCGGCGTCTTCACGACCCCGGCGGTCCTGACCGGCGTACGCAAGTGGGCGGACCTGCGCCGCGCCCAGGCCGGGGCGTGGTCGGACGTCACCATCCCGTCTCCCTACCGCCCCTTCCCCGCCGACCTGCGCAGCGGCGTCACCGGGCAGGTGGAGCGCACCTCGCTGATGCTCAAGGACCCGGCGACCTGGCGGGATCTGCAGTGGCTGCTCGTCGACATGACCGCCGGGTTCGTCACGGTGATCTTCGCGCCCGCGCTGCTCCTGTACATGCTGTACGGGTACGTCCTCGCCTTCGGCGTCTGGGAGCCGATCTACAACGCGGGCGGCGGCGAGTGGTACGCCTTCATCCACGTCACCTCGCAGGGCTCCGCCAACATGGCCGCCCTGCTCGGCACCGCGCTCGGCATCACCGGCGTCTTCGCCAACCCCTCCATCGTGCGCGGCCACTTCCTCCTGGCCCGGACCCTGCTCGCGCCCACCTCCTCCATGCGGGAGCGTGAACTGGCCCGGCGCGTCGACCGGCTGACCGAGACCCGCAACGACGCCGTGGACACCTCCGCCGCCGAACTGCGCCGCATCGAGCGGGACCTGCACGACGGGGCGCAGGCCCGGCTCGTCGCGATGGGCATGGACCTCGGCACCATCGAGGCGATGATCGAGAAGGACCCGGCGAAGGCCAAGGAGATGATCGCCAAAGCCCGGCAGAACTCCGGCGAGGCACTGACCGAGCTGCGTGACCTGGTCCGCGGCATCCACCCGCCGGTGCTCGCCGAGCGCGGCCTGGGCGATGCGGTGAAGGCCCTCGCCCTGCGGCTTCCGGTGCGGACAGAGGTGGACGTGGAGCTGTTCGGCCGGGCCGAGGAGCCGGTGGAGTCGGCGGCGTACTTCGCGGTGAGCGAGGCGCTCACCAACGCCATCAAGCACGCGGGCGCGGACCGTATCTGGGTGGACATCCACCACGCGCAGGGCATGCTGCGCGTCGCGGTCACCGACAACGGCAAGGGCGGCGCGTCCATCGGGGCGGGGTCCGGGCTGAGCGGGATCGAACGCCGACTCGGTACATTCGACGGCGTACTGGCCGTCAGCAGTCCCGCGGGCGGCCCGACCATGGTGACCATGGAGATCCCTTGCGAGTTGTCCTAGCCGAAGATCTCTTCCTGCTGCGTGACGGCCTGGTCCGGATGCTGGAGGCATTCGACTTCGAGATCGCCGCAGCGGTCGAGACGGGGCCCGAACTCACCAAGGCCCTGGCCGAGTTGGAGCCGGACGTCGCTGTCGTGGACGTCCGGCTTCCGCCGTCCCACACGGACGAGGGACTGCAGTGCGCGCTCGCCGCGCGGAGGGCACGGCCGGGACTTCCCGTGCTCGTGCTCTCCCAGCACGTGGAGCAGTTGTACGCGCGCGAGCTGCTCGCCGACGGGAACGGCGGGGTCGGCTACCTCCTGAAGGACCGGGTCTTCGACGCCGAACAGTTCATCGACGCCGTGCGCCGGGTCGCGTCGGGCGGCACCGCGATGGACCCGCAGGTGATCCAGCAGCTCCTGTCGCGCCGGTCGGCGGACCAGCCGCTCGGCAAGCTGACCCCGCGCGAGCGCGAGGTGCTCGAACTGATGGCGCAGGGGCGGTCGAACGCGGCGATCGCGGCGGAGCTCGTCGTGACGGAGCGGGCGATCGCCAAGCACACGTCCAATATCTTCGGGAAGCTGGACCTTTCGGTCTCGGACGACGACAACCGGCGGGTTCTCGCCGTACTCGCCTATCTGGATCAAGAACGCTGAGCGGAAACCCGAAGATCGCCGGGGAGATTGCCGGGGGAATTCCGTGCCTGATTGAACGGGGCCGACTCCTGTTGCGTACGTAGTCCCATGGGACGCACACCACGACGCACATCACGAAAACGATCAAAACTCGCCGGGCGCGCGATCGCCGCCTCGGCTGCGCTCATCCTGGGCGGCGGCGGAATGGTCGCGGTGAATGTCTACGCGAACGCCGGGGAAAGCTCCGGTTCGCCGTCGGCCAGGACCCAGGCAGGCGAGCAGGGCGGCGGGCCGGGGGTGGGAATGGCGACCATCAGCTGCCCGGACGTGGGCACCCAGCTCTCGGACGTACCGGACGGCGCCCGCAAGGACGTCGACCGGCGGCTCGCGGAGCTGGACACCCAGATCACCGCCGCGTACGAGAAGTTCGCCGACGCGGCCAACACCGAGCAGGCCGAGGCCGTGCTGAAACCCCTCGAGGAGCAGCGGCGGCCGATCATCGAAGGCATCGGATCGTCGATCGACCAGGCGGGCGGACAGCCGCCGCAGGGCATCGACGGCATGGCGCCGTGCACCATGCGGGCCGACGACTCGGCCGGGCAGCAGCCTCCCCAGAACGGGGACGGCGGGCAGCAGCCACCGCAGGACGGGGACGGGGGCGAACAGCCGCCCGGCGACGGCGAGGGGGGTGAGCAGCCGCCCGGCGACGGTGCGCAGCAGCCACCGGACCAGCAGAACGGCAACGGTCCCGAGGCCGCCGACTTCGTCGACATCCAATCCGTCCAGCCCAACGTCGACCGCCCGGACAAACGGCGCGGCGCGTCGCGCGGCACCTTCACCACGAAATGCGGGACGAACGAGAACGGCAAGTTCAATCCGGACAATGTCATCGCCGCGCCCGGCGTGAGCAATGGCGCCCACCACATGCACGATTACGTCGGAAATCAGGCGACGGACGCTTTCTCCGGCGACGACGACCTCGCGAACGGCGACACCACGTGCCGCAATCAAGGGGACAAGTCGACCTATTACTGGCCGGTTCTGAGGCTGCAGAACGGAGAGGACGAGAACGACGCCGACGCGGACGGCGGAGGCAAGGACCAGAACGTCGGCCAGATCCAGACTCCGACCTCGGTCACGCTGAAGTTCGCCGGAAATCCGACGGGCAAGGTCGTCGCGATGCCGCGGTTCCTGCGCATCATCACCGGTGACGCGAAGTCGCTGACGAACGGTGACGCGAACGCCAACGCGTCCTGGAGCTGCACCGGTTTCGAGAACCGGCAGCTGAAGGACAAGTACCCGATCTGCCCCGAGGGCAGTCAGGTCGTCCGGACGTTCAACTTCCAGAGCTGCTGGGACGGCCAGAACACCGACAGCGCCAATCACCGCACGCATGTGGCCTTCGCCGACGCGCGGACCGGCGCGTGCCCGCAAGGCTTCAAGGCCATTCCGCAGCTGGTGCAGCGCATCGTGTACGACGTACCGCCGGGGCCGGGGTTCGCCGTCGACTCGTTCCCCGAGCAGCTGCACAAGCCGATCACCGATCACGGTGACTTCATCAACGTCTTCGACGAGAGGCTGATGAACCGCATGGCCAAGTGCATCAACAGCGGTCAGCGCTGCAAGTGACCCGGCGTGAGCGGTACTGAGCCGAGCTCTCCGGCTCAGTACCGCAGGCCGACCCCCCTACCGCTGCGCGGTCAGCTCGTGTGGTGACCGGAGTGGCCCGAGTGCCCCGGGCCTTTGTCCTCGTGATCCCCACCACCGCTACTCCCCGAGTGGTGCGAGGACTTCTCCACCGTCCCACCGAGCCGGCCGCGCAGCCGCATGACCACTTTCTCGTCGCCGACCGCGATCCACTTCTCGCCGACGAGGTACGTACCGCCGTAATCGGTCGCCTCGTCGAACCATTCGGCCTGGCCACGGGCGTTTGTAAAGGTTACTAGGACGTAGCGGCGGGCACCTTTGTCACAGGTGGCCTGCCGCAGTTCGGCCGCATCCGTCTGGATGTCGGGCTTGCAGCGCGCCTTGGCCGCCAGCTGCTCCAGGCTGCCGCTCGCCGTGTCCGGCTGTGCGTCGTCGCCGTCCGAGCCGCACGCCACGAGCATCATCAGCAGTCCGACACCCATTCCCACCCCCATGCCCGGCCGCATGCCCACCCGCCTGCGTCCGCGCATGCCCATGCTCACGCCCGCAAGCGTCTTTCGCGCTGCCTTCATCGCCCCACCAGTCCCTTCAGGCGAGGTGAACTCGCCATCTCCGCATGCACCGTTGAGCACCGGGCGCCGCACGGATACCGTGCGCCGCACCATTCGACCCAGGGGGTACACATGACCGATCCGTCCCGACGTTCCGTGCTCGGCACCGCCGGGGCCATCGGCCTCGGTGCCGCCGTCGGCGGGGTGGCCGTTCCGTCCCACGCCGCCGAGGGGCCCGTCCAGGGCCCCGCCGTCGCCCTCGATACGGATTCCGCGCGCTCAGCACTCAACAGACTCCTGCCGCAACACGCGGAACAGTTCCGCCTCAGACTCGTCCCCGCGAAGGGCGGCACGGACCGTTTCCGCGTTTCGGGCACGACGGGGCGCATCGATGTGTCCGGCACGACGCCCGCCGTGCTGCTCACCGGGGTCCACTGGTATCTGAAGTACGTGTGCGGGGCCCACATCACCTGGAACGGCAGCCAGTTGGACCTGCCGCGCAGACTCCCCGCGCCCTCGCGCCCCCTGGAGCGGTCCACCGCGCTCGCGCACCGGTTCGCCCTGAACGACACGAACGACGGGTACACCGCGCCGTACGCCGACTGGGCGTACTGGGAGCGGATGATCGACGTCCTCGCGCTGCACGGCTGCAACGAGGTCCTGGTGATCGCGGGGGCGGAGGCCGTCTACCACCGGGTTCTCCAGGACTTCGGCTACAGCGACGCGGAGGCACGCGCGTGGCTGCCGGCGCCTTCGCACCAGGCGTGGTGGCTGCTGCAGAACCTGTCGGGGTACGGCGGGCCGCTGTCCCCCGCGGTCATCGCGGACCGGGCGGAGCTTGGCGCGAAGATCGTGGACCGGCTGCGCTCGCTGGGGATGGCGCCGGTGCTCCCCGGCTACTACGGGCACGTGCCCGACGGGTTCGTCGCCCGCAACGGCGGGGACGCGCGGGTGGTGCCGCAGGGGATCTGGCACGGGTTCAAACGCCCCGACTGGCTCGACCCCCGGACCTCGTCCTTCGCCAAGGTCGCCGCTTCCTTCTACCGGCACCAGGAGCAGCTCTTCGGGGCCGCCGACAACTTCAAGATGGACCTGCTGCACGAGGGCGGCACCCCGGGGGACGTCCCGGTGCCGGACGCGGCGCGCGGCGTGGAGGCGGCCCTGCGCAAGGCCCGCCCCGGTGCGACCTGGGTGATCCTCGGCTGGGAGGCCAATCCGCTGCCCGAGCTGCTCGACGCGATCGACCGGCGGCGGATGCTGATCGTGGACGGGGTGTCCGACCGGTTCACGAGCGTCACCGACCGCGAGAAGGACTGGGGCGGCACTCCGTACGCGTTCGGGACCATCCCGAACTTCGGCGGCCGTACGACGATCGGCGCCCGCGCCCACATCTGGAACGAGAAGTTCTTCGCGTGGCGGGACAAGGGCGGCAGCGCGCTCGTCGGCACGGCGTTCATGCCGGAGGCGACGGACCGGGACCCGGCCGCCTTCGAGCTGTTCTCCGAACTCGCCTGGTCGAAGACGAAGTTGGACCTGGCAAGCTGGTTCGACGGCTACGCGGGCTTCCGCTACGGCGGGCGGGACGCCGATGCCCGGGGCGCGTGGCGGGCGTTGCACGACACCGCGTATCGGCACACCGCCGTCGAGCGCAGCGACCCGCACGACTCCCTGTTCGCGGCCCGTCCCGATCTGGCGGCGAACCGCGCCGCCGAGTACGCGCCTCGTGCGCTGACGTACGACCCGGGCCGCTTCGACGCGGCGTTCGCCGGGCTGCTCGGGGTCCGTGGCGAGCTGCGGCGCAGTGCGGCCTACCGGTACGACCTGGTGGACGTGGCCCGGCAGGCGCTCGCGCACCGGAGCCGGCAACTGCTGCCGCAGCTCCGGTCCGCGTACCGCCGGAAGGACACGGACACCTTCCGTACGCTGTCGACGCTGTGGCTGCGGCTGATGCGGCTCTCGGACGATCTGACGGCCACCAACTCGGCCTTCCTGCTGGGCCCTTGGATCGATTCGGCGCGCAGGATGGGTACGACCGAGGCGGAGCGTGCGGAGTTCGAACGGACCGCCAAGGTGCTGATCACGGTGTGGGGCGACCGGGCGACGTCCGACGGCGGGAGGCTGCACGAGTACGGGAACCGGGAGTGGTCCGGTCTGATGGCCGACTTCTACGTGCCCCGGTGGCAGAAGTGGCTAGACGAGCTGGCCGACGCGTTGGCCGCGGGGCGTGAGCCGCGGGCGGTGGACTGGTTCGCGGTGGAGGAGCCGTGGACCCGGGAGCGCAAGGACTATCCCCTGCGGGGGATCGGCGATCCGTACCGCACCGCTTCCCGGGTACGGGACGTGCTGGCACGGGCGCCCTACCAGGGGTCCCTGGAGGTCGACGCCGACCCGCCGTCGCTGCCGCCCGGCGGGCAGGCACGTGTCGAGGCGGTCTTCCGCAACGTCAACGGCCTGCGGGCCACCGGCCGTGTCGACTTCCGGCTGACCGGCGTCGACGCGACGCCTTCCGGCCCGCAGTCGTTGCCCCGGGTCGCTCCCGCGGGCACGGGCAAGGTGGCGTGGCGTGTGAGCGCGCCGGGAACGCCGCTGGACCGTCCGTTGCGGCCGCTTCCGTACGAGATCGCCGTGCGGTACGGCCCGGCGGGCGAGCGGAGGATCGAGGCGGTCCACGAGGGCGTGCTGTTCGAGGCGGGCCCAGTGGGGGCGGACTGGAAGAAGTACAGCAACAACGCCGCCGTCTTCGGCGAGCTGGACGGCCGTCAAGCGATCAACGGCGGGGGCGCGGACCTGTGGAAGGGCACCACGGAGTTCGGCACGCTGTACCGGCAGGGGGCGCTGCGCGACGGCGTCTCGGTGACGGTCCGCGTCGACAGCCAGGCGGTGACGGGCCCATGGGCGAGGGCGGGCCTGATCGCACGCAACGAGATGGGTGTCGCGGGCTCCCGGGGCTTCGTCGACCTCGCGGTCACGCCGTCGAACGGAGTGGTCCTGTCGTACGACACGAACGGCGACGGAACCCTGGACACGTACCAGCGCATCACGGGAATCAAGGCGCCGGTGCTGTTGCGCCTCGAACGGTCGGGAGACTCGGTGACGGGCTCGTGCTCGACGGACGGCGGGGGCAGTTGGCGGGTGGTGGCGAGTGTGGCGATGCCGGGGGTTGCGGCGGCGCAGGATGTGGGGTTGTTCATGAGCGCGACCAATGGGGGCGATGGGGGGCGGGGGACGGTGGAGTTCAGTGGGTGGGGGGTTGCTTGAGGGTTCCCTGCGGGGCTGGGGCGGTTCTGCGGGCTGCTTCGGCCCCGGAGTGCGGCGAACCGGGGGGGGCGGGTGGCCGCGGGGCTGCTTCGGCCCTGGAGCGCCGCGAACCGGGGGCTGGAGCTGGGGGCTGGGGTGGTCTGCGGGGCTGGTCCGTCTGTGGGGCGGGGCCGCGCCGGTGTGTCCGTCCTCGCTATCGTCCGGTGGCCGCGGGGCTGGTCCGTCGGTGGGGCGGGGCCGCGCCGGTGTGTCCGTCCTCGCTATCGTCCGGTGGCCGTGGGGTTGCTTCGGCGCCGGAGCGCCGCGAACCGTGCTCCGGGCGGACAAACCGACACGTCCCCTCACGTCTCGTCGCCGACTGCCGACCACCGACTGCCGACTGCCGACTGCCGATGCGCAGGGTCCGGCCCCAAGGCTGAGGCTTAGAGCTCCACCCCGACCGTGCACTCCCCGCCCTGCCCCACCCCCAACACCGCGGGGCAATCGGGCGGGTGGGCGGGAAGGCCTGTTCGTCCAGAGGTCACTGCGGGGCAATCGGGCGGGTGGGTGGGAAAGGCCTGTTCGGCCAGAGGTTGATGCGGGGGAAGTGAATCGCGGGGCCTGTGGGGAGCACGGTTCGCGGAGGCGTCAGCGGGGCGGGGTGACGCCATGCGAAAGTGTGGCCATGGATATTGCGTGGGAGCAGCGCCTGGCCAAGGCGTGGGCCTCGGTCGAGGAGTACGACGACCGGGGCGCGGAGTTCCGGGAGATCATCGACACGCTCGTCGCGGAGTTGCCGGACGAAAGCCCTGTCGCCCCCTTCGAAAGGGCCTGCGCCTTCGACTCCACGGGACACTCGGACCGCGCGGTCCCCCTGTACCGGGAAGCCCTGGAGAAAGGGCTCGACGGATACCGGCGGCGGCGTACCGCCATCCAACTCTCCAGCTCCCTACGGAACATCGGGCAGCCCGAAGAAGGCGTAACGCTGCTCGAAGCCGAACTCGACGCCCCGAGCGACGAGTTGGACGACGCCGTGCGCGCCACCCTCGCCCTCTGCCTCGCCAGCCTCGGGCGCGAACGCGAAGGCCTGGCGCTGGTCCTCGGCGCCCTCGCGCCCCACCTCCCGCGCTACCAGCGGTCAATGGGCAACTATGCTCGACAGCTCACAGACGGGTGACCATCGGACGATTCGCTCGTTTTGCTGAACGTGTCGTCGAATGTGAAGTCCCCCTCCCCGCCGCGGGATCCCTCCGCCGTAGTCGACGTCGAGCAGGCCGAGGCCGCCCTCGTCGAGCACTACCCACGCCTGGTGCGCCTCGCCTACCTGGTGCTTCCGCCCAGCCTCGGGCGCAACCGGCGGGTCCTGACCGCCCACGCCCTGACCCAGCGCGCGCTGCCCCGCAGCCGCAGGACGGGCGACGCGGAGGTCATCCCGGAGCAGCGCTCGGGGAACGGACGCAACGGCGACCCCGGGTACGCGTACGTACGGCTGCGGGTCGTCGGCACCGCGCTCGACGCGGGCCTCCCGCTGCGGCGCAAGGCCTGGCCCAAGCGCGCGCAGTTGCCGCCGCTGCTGCCCCAGGTCTGGGGACTGAGGCTCTTCCCGCGGTCTGGAGGCGCCGACGAACTCGCCCTGGACCAGCGGCTCTCGGCGCTCTCGGCCCCCGCACGAGCCGCGTACGTGCTACGCGGTCTTGAGCGACTCGCCGACGACGACGTACGCAAGGTGCTCGCCGCCGCCGGAGTCGACGACCCGGCCGGAGCGCTCGCCGAGGCGGACGGCGTGGCCGCGGCCTACGGGCTGCTCAGGTCCCCCGAGTTCGACCCCTGCTCGGTGCAGGCGCGCCCCACCGATCTGATGCGCCGCAGGCAGCACATGAAGGCCGCGGGTGTCGCGCTGGCCGCCGCCCTGGTCTGCGGTGCGCTGCTCGGTCTGCCGGGCGACGGCTGGGGTCCGGACGGGCCCGCCGCGCCCGCGTACGCGAGGAATCCGGCGGGGCAGGCCGCCCTCGACCCGGGGAAGTTGACAAAGGTCGCGGCCGGTACGTGGAAGCGGTCCGCCCGCGCGGACTTCTCCGTGTGGCCCGCCAGAGGCACGCTCACCGGCGACGACGCCCTGCTGCGGCGCGCCCTGGCCGTCTGGGCCCGTCCCGGGGAATCGGTGCAGGTCTCCGCCACGCCGGGCACGGCGGCCGGTGCGCCCCCCGGCCCCGCGCAACTGCTCTTCGCCGGTGAGGTCGACGCGGCACGGGTCGTGCTGCTGTACGACGGACTGCGCATCGTGCGGTACGCCGAGCCCAAGGAGGGCACCGGCGGAGCCGGACTCGACCTCGCGCGCGTGGACGGCGCGACCGGCGCGGAGGCGGGAGCCCTGGTGGTGAGCCGCGTCGACGGCAACGTGCGCTATCTGACCGCGCCATGGGTGGACGGTGCCGCCGTACGCGACCTGCTGAAACCGCAAGGGAACGCCGACGCCCTGAAGCGGGACGCCGAGGGTGTCACGGAGCCGTTCGCCAGTCCGGCGCAGGCCCGCGCGTGCACCTCCTGGAACGCCCTGCAGCTGCGGGACAACGCGGGGGTGAACCGTCTCTCCACCGACCTCGGGGAACTCGTCCCCGCCCATCTCACCGCGGGCCGCCCGCAGGCCCCGCGCGAGGCCACGGCCGCGAGCTGGTCGTCGGCCGCCTGCTCGCTCGCCGACGCACGCTCGAACGGCGTGCGTTCCGTCAACTCCTGGCAGTACGCGCGCCAGGCGCTGCCCGAGGCGAACGGCGCCGCGGCCTGGCTCTGCACCCGGGCCGACACCTGGCGTGGTGACGGAGGCCTGGCGCTCGCGCAGTTCCAGGCGGCGGGCGCGGCAGCGGTCGCGGCGAAGGCACAGGACTCCGCGGCGTGCGGCGCACGGCAGCCGTCGGTGCTCGCCGGAGTGCGGTGGAAGTCCCGGGGCGGGAACTGGTACCTGCTGGGGGCCGGCAGCAAGGACGTCGTCTCGGTCAGGGTTTCCGGCGGGTCCCGGACCCCCGGCAACACCGTGGCCGCGCCCGTGGAGCGGGGCGCTCGCGCCGGTCTCACCGGGCGGCTCGCGGACGGCACGAAGGTGTCGACGCTGCGTTGAGCCTCAGGCGTCGGACGGGAGCGGGGTCCGCAGATCCTTCTCCAGGAGCATCACGCCGTACGTGCTCCCGTCCGCCGCCACCTTTCCCGGCAGCTCCCCCACGACCGCATACCCGGCCGCCTCGTAGTACTCCCGCAGCCGCGGGTTGGACGACACGCAGTCCAGGCGGCAACGGTCCCGGCCCGCCTCCGCGATCCGCTGTTCCGCCCGCGCCAGCATCGCGCGGCCCGTTCCCGCCGGGGCGCCGCGTCGTGTCATCAGACGGTGCACATAGCCCGCGACGGGCGGCTGTTCGCCCCAGGCCGGCTCGTCCGCCCACCACACCTCGTACGCCCCGGTGACCATCTCGCCGTCGTACGCGAGCCACACCTCGTCCGACGCGATCCGCCCGCGGAAGTGCTCCGCGCCCTTCTCGCCCGGCTTCCACTGCTCGATCCCCCGGGCCCGCATCCAGTGCGCGGCCCCGTCGTAGAGCGCGACGAGGGTGGGGATGTCGTTCTCGTCGGCCAGGCGGTGGGTCAACTGCTCTGCTCCTGCGGGACGAGTGCGATCAGGCGGGTGATCAGCTCGGCGAACGGGCCTTCCGGCGGTTCCTCGGCGAGGATGCGGCGCAGGATCGCGGCCATCTCCTCGTCGTACGCGGCGCTCACCGCCGCGAGCGCCGCGAAGTCGTGCACCAGTTGCCGTTCGAGTTCGGCGCGCGGAATGCGGCGTCCGTCGAGCCAGATGAGCGCCGTGGACTCGGCGAGCGAGATCCAGGAGCGGATCACCAGTTCGAGCCTGGTGGGCGGGTCGGTGATGCCCAGGTGCGTGAGGATCTGGACGTACGCGGCCTGGCGCACCGAGTCGATGAGCGCGTTGGTGGTGGACGAGCCGACGGCGGGGCCGCCGCGCATCAGTGCGGAGAAGCCGGGGCCGTGGCCGTCCACGAAGTCCAGGAAGCGGCCCATCACCCGCAGCAGGCGCGCGCCGAGCGGGCCTTCCCTCGGCTCCACGAAGCGGTCGGCGAGATCGTCGGCGGCCCGCTGCAACGCCGCCTCGTACAGGCTGAGTTTGCCCGGGAAGTAGTGGTAGACCAGCGGTCGCGAGATGCCCGCGGCCGCCGCTATCTCGTCGATGGACACGTCGTCGGGCGAGCGGTGGCTGAACAGGTCGAGCGCGACCCCGATCAACTGCTGCCGCCGCTCCTCGACACCCATCCTGCGACGCACCCCGGTAGTCATGCGAACACCTTACCGAGCAGATCCAGCCGTCCAAGGGGCTGGACCACCCGACCGTTCACATCTCTCGTCCCCTGTCTCACATGTCCAGGACGATTCGGTCACCGCCCGCCCTCGACACACAGATCAGCATCGAGTCGGCGCGCTCGGCGTCCGTGAGCAGTTCGTCCCGGTGGTCGATCTCCCCTGCCAGGACCCGCTGTTGGCAGGTACCGCAGAAACCCTGCTCGCAGGAGTAGGCGGTATGGGGCAGCTCCGCGCGCACCGCGGCCAGGACCGTGGTGTCCGGGGCCACGGTGAGGGTCCGCCCGCTGCGGCGCAGTTCCACCTCGAAGGTGCCGTTGCCCTCCGTGGAGGTGTGCGGCGCGAAACGCTCCAGACGCAGCTCGGCGCCGTCCGGCAGCGTCGCGGCCACCGCCTCCATCAGGCCCTCGGGGCCGCAGACATGGACCGCGGTGGAGGGCGCCAGGTCGGCGAGGAACGTGGCGAGATCCGGGCGGCCGTCCTCGTCCTCCGCGACGACCGTGACCCGGTCCGGTGTGGTGCCCGCCAGTTTCTCCACGTCCTCCAGGAACGGCATCGAGGCCCGGGAGCGCCCCCCGTACAGCAGCCGCCACGCGCGGCCCGCGGCCTCGGCTTCCCGCAGCATGGGGAGGATCGGCGTGATCCCGATGCCGCCCGCCACGAAGGTGTACGCGTCGGCGTCGGCCAGCGGGAACCGGTTGCGCGGGCCGCGCACCTCGACTTCCCGGCCCTCCTGGAGCTGCTCGTGCACCTCGCGCGAACCGCCGCGGCCGCCCTGCTCCTCGCCGATGAGGCGGGTCGCGACCGTGTACGAGGAGGTGTCCTCGGGGTCCCCGCACAGCGAGTACTGGCGGACGAGACCGGATGGCAGGACGAGGTCCAGGTGGGCGCCCGGCTTCCAGGCGGGCAAGTGGTCGCCCTCCAGGCGCAGTTGTACGACCCCGTCGGCGACCGTCTCGCGCCGGGTGACGACGAGGCGCAGCGCGCGGGAGCGCGGACGGCCCGAGACCGGTTCCTCCAGGGCGGGCAGCGGCCACAACGGGGAGGCGTCGATGCGGCGCCGCATCGCCCGCTTGGCGAGCAGGGCGGCGCCCGTGACGAGCAGGACGGTGCGGATGCGGGGCATGTCAGCGCGCTCCCTCGTGCGGCGGGAGCGTCGCGGCCTCGGCGGCGGTGGCCGCCGGGGACGAGGCGAGATAGGCGACGGCCTGTGCGGTGCTGCCCTCGTGGGAGGGGTGATAGGAGCGGCTCAAGTAGCGGGGTATGGAGCGGATCATGTCCGGTGTCGTGGGCAGCGTGCCCTGCTTGCCGCCCCGGTAGAAGTCCTTGAACGACGCCTTCCCGCCGATGAGTGTCGGGTCGTTCTCCATGAAGAAGCGTGCGCCGCGCTGCCAGAGGAAGACCAGGGCGGTGAAGGCGGTGGCCCAGGTGCGTGCGCGGCGGCGGTAACCACCGTCGACGTGCATGAAGACCTCGAAGGCGACGGACCGGTGCTCGACCTCTTCGGCGCCGTGCCAGCGCAACAGGTCCAGCATCGTCGGGTCGGCGCCCCTGCGGTCCAGCTCGTCCGCGTTGAGGACCCAGTTGCCGAGGAAGGCCGTGTAGTGCTCGATGGCCGCGATCATCGCGACGCGCTCCATCAGCCACCATGTGCGGGCCTTGCCGGGCGGCAGCGTCCTGTCGCCGAGCATCTTCTCGAAGAGCCAGTCGACCTGGGCGGTGTAGGGCGTGGGGTCGAGGCCCTGTTCCTTGAGGTGCGGCAGGACCTCGTCGTGGGCCTGCGCGTGCATGGCCTCCTGGCCGATGAAGCCGATCACGTCCTCGCGGAGCCGGTCGTCCCGAATGTGCGGCAGGATCTGCTTGTACACGTGGACGAACCAGCGTTCGCCCGCCGGCAGGAGCAGATGCAGCACGTTGATCGTGTGCGTGGCGAAGGGGTCGCCCGGCACCCAGTGCAGCGGGGTGTCCTCCCAGGAGAAGGAGACTTTGCGCGCCTTGAGCGGTATGTGCTCGGACGCGAGGGGTTTCGGCTCCCGGCTCTGCGTATTAGACATGGCGTCAATGTACTGACGGGTAGGCGCACGGGTACAGGTCCGTGCGACGGTTGATTTTCCCGGCCCGGCCCGGCGCAGGACGCCGGGCGGCGTCAGGGTCAGTTCGTCCTGCGCAGCGCGAGGAGCGCGATGTCGTCCTCGCGTTCGTGGCCGAAGCACGCGAGGAGCGTGTCGCACAGGTCGGCGACGCCCCGCGGCGCGCCCGCCGCCGCGATCCGCAGCTGCTCCATCGACACCGCGAGATCCATGCCCCGCGTCTCGATGAGCCCGTCCGTGACCATCAGCAGTCGCTCGCTCCGTCGCAGCACCAACTCGCTCGGCCGCGGCCGGGAGAGGCCAAGGCCGAGCAGCGGCCCCCGCACGTCGACGTACCCGGCCGTGCCCTCGTCCCGCACCACGATCGGCGGGATGTGACCCGCGTTGGCGATCCGGACGCGTCCGGTGGCCGGTTCGATCAGGCTCAGGCACATCGTGGCCGTCACGCCCGGGTGGTAGTGCTGCAGCATCCGGTCGAGGCGTACGGCGAGCGCGCCGGGGTCGGGGTCCTCGACGCAGTACGCGCGCAGCGCGTGCCGGATCTCGACCATCACGGTGGCCGCTTCCAGTGAATGCCCGACGACGTCACCGATGCCGGTCAGGACGCCGGCGGGCGTGGGAAGCGCCGCGTAGAAGTCACCACCGATCTCCGCCTGGCGCGACGCGGGTTCATAGCGGACGACGACGTCCGTGCCGGGCAGCTCCGGCAGCCTCGACGGCAGAAAGCTGCGCTGGAGGGTCAGCGCGACATGGCGCTCCTTCTCGTACATCTGCAGCGGTTCCGCGGCCAGCGCGGTGGCGTGGGCGAGCCGCTCGACGAGGTGTCCCGTCTCGTCACAGAGGCCCTCCCGGTACGAGGGCGTCGCGAGGCACACGAGCGTGCGCCCTTCGCCGAGGCGGGCGAGGACGATCTCGGCCTCCTCCGGACCCCCTTCGCCCCACTGCCCGGCGCCTCCCACCGAGCGGAAGAATCCCGCGGGCCACAGCGGGGCGGGCACGACCGTACGGCGCACGCCCGTACGCCCCGACATCACGCGCCGCATCAGCCGTGCCACCGCGTCGTGCGCCTCGGGGTCCGGCAGCGAGGCGGCGGCCCGGCGCCGGGAGAGCCCCCGGTGGATCTCTCCGTCCCCGCCGAGCACGAACACCGTCGCGGGGCACTCGGTGAGCCGTTCCGTGCCGGTGGCCGCCGCGTCCGCCAGCTCGCCGAGACAGCGTGCGGACTGCACGGCCAGAATCGTCCCGGCGAGCAACGCGAGCCGTCCGGCCTTGAGTTGGGCGTCAGTGCGGGAACGGGCCCCGCGCGCGGCGGCCCGTACGACCGCCTGGATCTCCTCGGGTTCCGCGGGCACCGTCAGGTAGGACTCGCCGCCCGCGTCGAGTCCCCGGCACCGGTCGGCCGGCGGGCGGGCCGCCGCCGAGAAGTGGACGACGGGCAGGCCGGCGATGGGCGGCAACTGTTTCATGCGGCGGCACAGTTCATAGCCGCTCATGTCGGGCAGCCCCACGTCGACGAGCGCGACGTCCGGCAGATCACCGGCCCGCATCCGCACGTCGAGTTCGATGAGCGCCTCGCTCGCGCTCGCGGCGAGCAGGACGCGGTGGCCGTCCCTGCGCAGGACGGCGCTCAGCGCGTACCTGCTGGCGGGCGCATCGTCGACCACCAGAACCGTACTCACTGTGCTCACTGCCTTGCCCTTGACGCTCACGCGGGACAGCCCCTCGGCGCAAAACGGGGCAGGCCGACTCGTGCCTGCCTCATCAAGTTAGCGCGCTGCGGCGCACGCCGGGAGAAGACCGCGGCAGTACTACCCGGACCGGTGGAGGTCGGCGATCAGCCCTCACACGCGGCGTGCCCGGCAGTAGAATTTCTGGCTTCGGCCTGCGTGAAGAGCGTGGCGGCGGGCCCGATGCCCTTCTCGCTGCCCTTCTCGATGCCCGCGGCCGACCGCACGCGTCGCCAGCGGCTCGCGGCACGGGCTCCGCGTCTCCTCGACGGGCGATCCGCGGGCCACCCGGACAGCACACCACTGGTGAGGAGGACATCCTCGTGACCTTCACCTTCCGCGCGGCGTTCAACAAAGTGCCGCCCGCCCCCGTACTCCCGAGGACTTCATGACCCAGCACGTCACCACCGCCCTTCCCGCAGACGCATCGGCCGACGGCTCCGCGCGCCACGAGTGGTGGCGCGATGCCGTCATCTACCAGGTCTATCCACGCAGCTTCGCCGACGGAAACGGCGACGGCATGGGCGATCTGCCGGGCGTCACGTCCCGCCTCCCCTACCTCCACCGGCTCGGCGTGGACGCCGTCTGGCTCTCCCCGTTCTACGCGTCGCCGCAGGCCGACGCCGGGTACGACGTGGCCGACTACCGCGCGGTCGACCCCATGTTCGGCTCCCTGCCGGACGCCGACGATCTCGTACGGGAAGCGCACGCGCTCGGCCTGCGGGTGATCGTCGACCTGGTGCCGAACCACTGTTCGGACCAGCACGAGTGGTTCAGGCAGGCGCTGCGCGACGGCAGGCGGTCGCCGCTGCGCGAACGTTTCCACTTCCGGGCCGGCAAGGGCGAGGACGGCCAACTGCCGCCCAACGACTGGGAGTCCGTGTTCGGCGGTCCCGCCTGGACGCGGGTGTCGGACGGCGAGTGGTACCTCCACCTCTTCGCGCCCGAGCAGCCCGACTTCAACTGGGATCACCCTGCGGTGCGCGACGAGTTCCGCTCCGTCCTGCGTTACTGGCTGGACCTCGGCATCGACGGCTTCCGCATCGACGTGGCCCACGGGCTTGTCAAGGCCGCGGGTCTGCCCGACATCGGCCACGAGGAACAGGTGAAGCTGCTGGGCATGCAGTCCGTCCCCTACTTCGACCAGGACGGCGTGCACGAGATCTACCGCGACTGGCGGCAGATCCTCGACGAGTACGCGGGCGAGCGGATCGCCGTCGCCGAGGCGTGGACGCCGACGGTGGAGCGCAGCGCGCGGTATCTGCGCCCGGGCGAGTTGCATCAGGCGTTCAACTTCGAGTATCTGACGACCGGTTGGGACGCGGGCGCGCTGCGTGCCGTCATCGACCGCTCCCTCGTCGCGATGAACGCCGTGGGGGCGCCCGCCACCTGGGTGCTGTCCAACCACGACGTCGTACGCCACTCCACCCGCCTCGCGGACGGCGACGCGGCACGCGGTCTGCGCCGGGCGAAGGCCGCCACGCTGCTGATGCTGGCCCTGCCCGGCTCGGCCTACATCTACCAGGGCGAGGAGCTCGGCCTGCCCGAGGTGACCGAACTGCCGGACGAGGTGCGCCAGGACCCGGCGTTCTTCCGCAGCACGGGACAGGACGGGACGCGGGACGGGTGCCGGGTGCCGCTGCCCTGGTCCGGGGAGCGGGCGCCGTTCGGCTTCGGGCCGGTCGAGGGCGGCCCGAGCTGGCTGCCGCAGCCCGCGGAGTGGAAGGACCTCTCGGTCGAGGCGCAGGAGGGCGACCCCGCGTCGACCCTGGAGTTCTACCGCCGCGCGCTCGCCGTGCGCCGCGAGCATCCGGCGCTCGGCGCCGGCCGCGACCTGGAGTGGCTCGACGCTCCCGAGGGCGTCCTGTCCTTCCGCCGCACGTCCCCGCGCGGTGCGGTGGTCTGCACGGTGAACCTCACCGCCGGCCCCGTCGCCGTCCCCACCCCCGGCACCGTGCTCGTGTCGAGCGCCGACGCCGAGCCCGGCACCGACGCGACGATCCTCCCCGCGGATTCAACGGTCTGGTGGGCAGCCTGAGATGTGACCGGTACAGTCCAATCCTGTGACCGCGCGACTGGCCGACATCGCAGCGCAGGCGGGGGTCAGCGAGGCGACGGTCAGCCGGGTGCTCAACGGCAAACCGGGCGTCGCCGGGGCCACCCGTCAGTCAGTGCTTGCCGCACTCGACGTGCTCGGCTACGAACGCCCGGTGCGGCTGCGCCAACGCAGCGCGGGCCTGGTCGGGCTGATCACGCCGGAGCTCGAGAACCCGATATTCCCCGCGCTCGCCCAGGTCATCGGGCAGGCCCTGACCCGGCAGGGCTTCACGCCGGTCCTCGCCACCCAGACACCGGGCGGCTCCACGGAGGACGAGCTGACGGAGATGCTCGTGGACCGCGGCGTCTGCGGCATCATCTTCGTCTCGGGCCTGCACGCGGACACCTCCGCCGACATGCAGCGCTATGAGCAGCTGCGCGCGCAGGGCGTGCCGTTCGTCCTGGTGGACGGCTTCTCCCCCAAGGTGCAGGCGCCCTTCATCTCACCGGACGACCGGGCGGCGATGCGCCTCGCCGTCACCCACCTCGTCTCCCTGGGTCATACACGCATCGGACTCGCCCTCGGCCCCAAGCGGTTCGTGCCGGTACAGCGGAAGATCGAGGGCTTCGTACGCACGGTGCAGGACCAGCTGGCACTGACCCCCGAGGAGATCGAGTCGGAGCTCGTCCAGCACTCGCTGTACACGCTGGAGGGCGGGCAGGCCGCGGCGTCCGCGCTGATGGACCGCGGCTGTACGGCGGTGGTGTGCGCGAGCGACATGATGGCCCTGGGGGCGATACGGATGGCACGGCAGCGCGGCTTCGAGGTCCCGGACGACATATCGGTGGTGGGGTTCGACGACTCCCCGCTGATAGCGTTCACCGATCCGCCCCTGACCACGGTGCGCAAGCCCGTTCCGTCGATGGGGCAGGCGGCGGTGCGAACGCTCCTGGAGGAGATCGGCGGCACCCCCGCGCCGCACAGCGAATTCGTCTTCATGCCGGAGCTGGTCGTTCGAGGTTCAACCGCCTCCGCCCCTCGGGGACGGACTCGTCCGTAGGGCGTAGAGAATGCGACCCGAACCAGACCTTGGGATGATCGGTCGAAGGGTCGGTATCTGGCAGACTCTGTGCCTATGGGTGAGATGACTGTGACGACACTGGAAGGCCAGCAGCGGCCCACCACATCACCCATCGCGGGCGAGCAGGAAGACCGCAATGGGCGGACATTCGTGCGTCGCCTCCGCACGCCCCGGCGCCCCCGGCTCTGGTTCGAGATCCTCCTGATCGCGGTGAGTTACTGGACGTACTCCCTGATCCGGAACGCGGTGCCGGAACAGAAGTCCCAGGCCCTGCGCAACGCCGACTGGATCTGGCAGGCGGAGCAGCACCTCGGGATCGCCGTGGAACAGAGCGTCAACCACGCCGTGAACTCGGTGACATGGCTCATCGTCGGCATGAACTACTACTACGCGACGCTGCACTTCGTGGTGACTCTCGGTGTCCTCGTCTGGCTGTTCCGCAGCCATCCGGGACGTTACGCGGCCACGCGCACCGTACTCTTCGCGACCACGGCGGTGGCCCTGCTCGGTTACTACCTGTATCCCCTGGCTCCCCCGCGCCTGATGAACGGCCACGACTTCATCGACACGGTCCTGGTCCACCAGACCTGGGGTTCCATGGCCTCGGGCGACCTCAAGCACATGTCGAACCAGTACGCGGCGATGCCGTCGATGCACATCGGCTGGTCCCTGTGGTGCGGCCTGACGATCTTCGCTCTGGCCTCGGCGCCGTGGGCGAAGATCCTCGGCCTGCTCTACCCCACGGCGACGCTGGTGGTGATCGTGGCCACCGCCAACCACTTCTGGCTGGACGCGGTGGGCGGCATGATCTGCCTGGCGTTCGGCATCGCGGTGGCCTGGGCGTGGTACGGGGCGATGCCGCAGAGGCTGCCGCGAGACGTCGCGCCGCAGGAGGACCGGCCTTCGCTCCTGCCGGCCAAGGTCAGGGCCAGGTTCAAGGCCTGAGCGCGGTCCTCTACGACCCGTAGAACCTCTCCTCCATCACGGCCCGTGCCCTGCGTGTGGTCCTTCGGTAGTCGTCGAGCATGTCTCCCACATGGCCGGGGTCGTATCCCAGATACCGGCCGACCGCCGCCAGTTCCCGCCCGTCCGAGGGGAACGTGTCGCCGGCCCGGCCGCGTACCAGCATCACCGCGTTGCGCACCCGGGCGGCAAGGACCCACGCCTCGTCGAGGATCGCCGCCTCCTCGGTCGGGATCAGCTCGGCCGCGCAGGCCGCGGCGAGGGCCTGACGGGTGCGGGTCGTACGCAGGCCCGGTTCGGCCCAGCCGTGGGTCAGCTGCATGAGCTGGACGGTCCACTCGACGTCCGAGAGGCCGCCGCGGCCCAGCTTGGTGTGCAGGGTGGCGTCGGCGCCGCGCGGCATGCGCTCCGCCTCCATGCGGGCCTTCAGGCGGCGGATCTCGCGGACGGCGTCCTCGTGCAGCCCCTGCGCCGGGTAGCGCATCGGGTCCACGAGCTCGATGAAGGCCCGGCCCAGCTCGGCGTCGCCCGCGACCGGCTCGGCCCGCAGCAGCGCCTGGGACTCCCAGACCATTGACCAGCGGCGGTAGTAGGCCTCGTACGAGCCGAGGGTGCGCACCAGCGGGCCGCTCCTGCCCTCCGGGCGCAGGTCCGCGTCGATCAGCAACGGCGGGTCGGCGGTGGGGAGTTGGAGGAGCCTGCGCATCTCGGAGACCACCTGGGCGGCCGCCTTCGCCGCCTCCTGCTCGCCGACGCCCTCGCGCGGCTCATGGACGAACAGGACGTCCGCGTCCGAGCCGTAACTCAGTTCATGGCCGCCGAAGCGGCCCATGCCGATCACCGCGAACCGCACCGGCAGCGTGTCGCCCCAGCCCTCGCGGACCACCGCGCGCAGGGTTCCCGCGATGGTGGCCGCCGTGAGGTCGGAGACCGCGTCGCCCACCCGGTCGAGGAGGGCGCCGGGATCGGCGGCCACGGGTTTCTCCTCCGTGCCGTACGAGCCGATGATGTCCGCCGCCGTCGTACGGAACAGCTCGCGGCGGCGCACGCCCCGCGCCGCCGTCACGGCCTGTTCGGCGCCGTCCGCGCGGCCCACCGCGGCCAGGACCTCCTGCTCCAGGTGGGCGTGGTCGCGCGGTTCGAGGCCGCGCTGGTCGCCGAGCAGGGCCACCGCTTCGGGGGCGCGCAGGAGGAGATCGGGGGCCAGGCGCCCGGCGGACAGGACGCGGGCCAGGTTCTCGGCCGCCGCCCCCTCGTCGCGCAGGAGCCGCAGATACCAGGGGGTCTTGCCGAGGGCGTCCGACACCTTGCGGAAGTTCAGGAGGCCCGCGTCCGGGTCCGCCGAGTCCGCGAACCAGCCGAGGAGGACGGGCAGCAGGGTGCGCTGGATGGCTGCCTTGCGGGTGACGCCCGACGCGAGGGCCTCCAGGTGACGCAGGGCGGCCGATGGGTCGTGGTAGCCGAGAGCCACCAGGCGTTCGCGAGCGGCTTCCGTGCTCAACCTGGTTTCTACGGGGGCCAGTTGGGCCACGGCGTCCAGGAGCGGGCGGTAGAAGAGCTTCTCGTGCAGGCGGCGCACGACCGAGGTGTGCCGCTTCCACGCGCGGTTCAGCTCGGTGATCGGCTCCGTGCGCATGCCCAGGGAGCGGCCGATGCGCCGCAGGTCCGCGTCGTCCTCCGGGATCAGATGGGTGCGCCGCAGTTTGAAGAGCTGGATGCGGTGCTCCAGGGAGCGCAGGAAGCGGTAGGCGTCGTCGAGCTGGACCGCGTCCACCCGCCCCACATAGCCGCCGGCGGCGAGCGCCTCCAGGGCCGCCAGGGTCGAGCCGCTGCGGATCGAGGTGTCACCGCGGCCGTGCACCAACTGCAGGAGCTGCACGGCGAATTCGACGTCCCGCAACCCGCCGGGGCCCAGCTTCACCTCGCGGTCCACCTCCCCCGCCGGGATGTTCTCCACGACGCGGCGGCGCATCTTCTGCACGTCCGGCACGAAGTTGTCGCGCTCGGCGGCGTGCCAGACCAGGGGCGCGAGGGTCTCGACGTACGCGGCGCCGAGCTCCAGGTCACCGGCGACCGGGCGGGCCTTGAGCAGCGCCTGGAACTCCCAGGTCTTGGCCCAGCGCTGGTAGTAGGCGAGGTGGCTGCTGAGGGTGCGCACCAGGGGGCCGTTGCGGCCCTCCGGGCGGAGGTTGGCATCCACCGGCCAGATGGTGCCCTCGACCGTGGTCTCCGAGCAGATCCGCATCATGTGCGAGGCGAGCCGGGTGGCGGCCTGGATCGCCTTGGCCTCGTCCGCGGCGTCCGTGCCCTCCACGGGCTCACCGACGAAGATGACGTCGACGTCCGACACGTAATTCAGCTCGTGGCCACCGCACTTGCCCATCGCGATGACGGCGAGCCTGCACAGCGCGGCGTCCTCGGGGGCGTCTCGCTGGGCCATGGTGAGCGCGGCGCGCAGGGTCGCGGTGGCGAGGTCCGCGAGCTCGGCGGCCGTCTCGGCCAGGTCGGTGGTGCCGCAGACGTCACGGGCCGCTATGGCCAGCAGGCAGCGGCGGTAGGAGACGCGGAGCGAGACCGGGTCGGTGGCATCGGCGAGGCCGCGCTCGAACTCCTCGACGCCGGGGTGCAGGTCGGCCAGTTCGTACGTGACCAGGGCCTGCCAGTCGCGGGGATGCCGGGCCAGGTGGTCGGCGAGGGCCTCCGACGCGCCGAGCACGCCGAGCAGCCGGTCACGCAGCGGCTTGGCGCTGACCAGGGTGTCGAGCAGCTCCTGGCGGCTGGTGTCGTCGGGCTGGCCCTCGACCAGGCGTACGAGGCCCAGAAGTGCCAGGTCCGGGTCCGCGACGGCGCCGAGGGCGTCCAGGAGCACCGGGCCGGACCGCACCGCGGACAGCTCCGGGGCGCCGAGCAGCCGCTCCGCCGCGGACGGATCGGTGAAGCCATGCCGCAGCAGCCGCGTGAACGTACTGCTTCTGCGCCCTTGCGGCACCGTCATCCCCGCGCCTCCGTTCGATCATTCCTGGCCCGAGCCTACGGCCTGACCGATGAGTTCTGCCCGCGCTCGGAGTCCGTACTTGGACGGAGCATCGATGGCGACTTCAGGAGGCGGACCATGCCGAGCAAGGAACCCCGTACGGAACTCGATGCCCGGTACAGCAGTGCGGGGGCCGTCGCCACCTCGTGGTCCGACGCCGTGCGGCAGCTCAAGGCGGCCGAGCTCTTCTGGATCTCGACCGTACGCCCCGACGGGCGCCCGCACGTCACCCCGCTCCCCGCGGTCTGGCTGGACGGCGCGCTGTACTTCTGCACGGGCCCGCAGGAGCGCAAGGCCCGGAATCTGGCGGCCAACCCCGAGACCGTCCTGACCACGGGCGTCAACCTCTGGGACAAGGGCCACGACCTGGTCGTCGAGGGCGCCGCGGTCCGGATCACCGACGAGGACAGGCTGCGGCGCCTCGCGGTGGCCTGGGAGGACAAGTACGGCAGCTTCTGGCATTACGAGGTGCGGGACGGCTGCTTCCACCACGGCCCCGGCCACGCGTACGTCTTCGAGGTGGCCCCCCGCACCGCGTTCGGCTTCGGCAAGGGCGAACCGTTCAGCCAGACGCGCTGGCGCTTCACGGACACACGAGAAGAGGCCTGAGAAGAGGCCTGACAAGCCACCGAGGGGACCCGACCGACAGCGTGGTCGCCCCGGGTGGCGGCGCGGGCCGAGCCGGTCGGTGCAGGAGGCGCCAACTCCGCTTTCCGAGCGGTGACGCGGGGTGTGGCGGAACGCTGACAGGGGCCGTGAGCCCTGATCTACTCGGCCCATGGAATACACACTCGAGGTCATCCCGCTCCCCGTCAGTGACGTCGACCGGGCCAAGGAGTTCTACCGCGACAAGCTGGGCTTCCACGTCGACATCGACACGGAGGTCATGCCGGGCATGCGCATCGTCCAGCTGACCCCGCCGGGATCCGGCTGTTCCATCGCCCTGGCGGACACCCTCTGGGACACGATGGACGGACCGACCCCGGCCCCCGGTTCCTACCAGGGCCTCCAGCTGTGCGTCGCCGACGCGAAGGCCGCGCACGCCGAGCTGACCGCGCGCGGCCTGGACGTCTCGGAGCCGGTGGCGCACGCGCCGCAGGACGGCGGGACGTTCATGTACTTCAAGGACCCGGACGGCAACGGCTGGGCGATCCAGGAGTACACGGTTCGGGCGAAGACGCCGCTGCGGGAAGCGATCGTCAGCGCCCCGTAAGGGGCGCGGGGAGCTGCGCGAGCAACCACAAAAAGGCCGCAGACGCATCTGCCGAGCAACCTGGCAGATGCGTCTGCGGCCTTTCGTGAGCTGAGCACGCAGTTCCCCGCGCCCCTTGCAGAGGCCCTACAGCACCGGAAGATTCTTCCGCAGCTCGAAGGCCGTGACCTCTGACCTGTACTCCTCCCACTCCTGCTTCTTGTTGCGCAGGAAGAAGTCGTACACGTGCTCGCCGAGCGTCTCGGCGACCAGCTCCGAGCGCTCCATCAGCGCGATCGCCTCGCCCAGGTTCTGCGGCAGCGGCTCGATGCCCATCGCGCGGCGCTCGGCGTCGCTCAGGGCCCACACGTCGTCGTCGGCGCCCGGCGGGAGTTCGTAGCCCTCCTCGATGCCCTTGAGGCCCGCGGCCAGCAGCACCGCGTACGTCAGGTACGGGTTCGCGCCCGAGTCGATCGAGCGGACCTCCACCCGTGCCGAGCCGGTCTTGCCGGGCTTGTACATCGGGACGCGGATCAGCGCCGAGCGGTTGTTGTGGCCCCAGCAGATGTACGAGGGTGCCTCGCCGCCCGCGCCCGCCGTGCGCTCCGAGCCGCCCCAGATGCGCTTGTAGGAGTTCACCCACTGGTTGGTGACGGCGGAGATCTCCGCGGCGTGCCGCAGCAGGCCCGCGATGAAGGAGCGGCCGACCTTGGAGAGCTGGTACTCGGAGCCGGACTCGTAGAACGCGTTGCGGTCGCCCTCGAAGAGGGAGAGGTGCGTGTGCATGCCCGAGCCCGGGTGCTCGGAGAAGGGCTTGGGCATGAAGGTCGCGTTGACCCCCTGCTCCAGCGCGACCTGCTTCATGACCAGGCGGAACGTCATGATGTTGTCGGCCGTGGAGAGCGCGTCCGCGTAACGGAGGTCGATCTCCTGCTGGCCGGGGGCGCCCTCGTGGTGGCTGAACTCGACCGAGATGCCCATGGATTCGAGCATCGTGATCGCCTGGCGGCGGAAGTCCATCCCGACGTTCTGCGGGGTGTGGTCGAAGTAGCCGGAGTTGTCGGCGGGGGTGGGTCGCGAGCCGTCCAGCGGCTTGTCCTTCAGGAGGAAGAACTCGATCTCGGGGTGGGTGTAGAAGGTGAACCCGAGGTCGGAGGTCTTCGCCAGGGCGCGCTTGAGGACATAACGCGGGTCCGCGAAGGACGGCGAGCCGTCCGGCATCAGGATGTCGCAGAACATGCGGGCCGTGCCCGGGGCCTCCGCGCGCCAGGGCAGCACCTGGAAGGTGGAGGGGTCCGGCTTGGCGATCATGTCCGACTCGTACACCCGGGCGAAACCCTCGATCGCCGAGCCGTCGAAGCCGATGCCTTCGTCGAAGGCCTGCTCCAGCTCCGCGGGAGCCACCGCGACCGATTTCAGGAAGCCGAGGACATCCGTGAACCACAGGCGTACGAACCGGATGTCGCGCTCCTCAAGTGTCCGGAGCACGAATTCCTGCTGCTTGTCCATCTTCCGCTTCCACCCATCCTTGCTGGTCAGGCCGCCTGCGTCCGCGCCTTTGCTCGCGCTGTGTTCACGCCGTGTTCTCGTCCGGGGACACATCGGGGCACATGAGCATCCCACCACACCGTTTCGAGCACGTTGCGGGCCATGTGCCGCCCTGTGCCCATAGTGCCTGTTGATCGGCGCGCCCGTAACAGCGGGCGGCTCAGACTGGCCCTACAGCCAGCCGGGCTCGCCCATTACGATCAGCGAACCGCTCCACACTGTTCCGCAACGCGCGTCCCGCCCTTTCCGTCGTATCGCCGCATCGCCGAAGGACACATCATGGGTTCCGCCAAGAACACGAGCAGCTCGTCCCGCAAGGCCCGAATAGAGGAGATGCGCCGGGCAGAGCGCGCACGCGACCGCCGTGGCCGCGTCATCACGATCACCCTGAGCGCGGTGGTGGTCGCCGCGCTCGCCGTGGGCGGTGTCGTCCTCTTCCAGAAGTCCGACGACTCCGACTCGGCCGCCGACGCGAAGTCCGCGCCGACGTTTCGGACGACCGCGGACGGCGAGAAGGTCTGGGACGCGAAGAAGCTGGGCCGCACGCACGTCACCAAGGACGTCAGTTACGCGATGACCCCGCCGGTGGGCGGCGACCACGACCAGGCGTGGATGAACTGCAACGGCGACGTCTACAAGGACGAGCTCCCGGACCGCCATGCCGTGCACTCCCTGGAGCACGGCGCGGTCTGGGTGACGTACAACGACAAGGCGAAGGCAGCGGACCTGAAGAAGCTGGAGGCGAAGGTCAAGCAGACGCCGTACTCGATGATGAGTCCCGTCAAGGACCAGAAGGACCCGATCACGCTGACGGCCTGGGGCCACCAGCGCACGGTGACCGGCGCGTCCGACCCGAAGGTCGACTCCTTCTTCTCCACCTACGTGCAGGGCAAGCAGACCCCTGAGCCGGGGGCCGCCTGCACGGGCGGCAAGTCGCAGTGAGGCGGCGCTCCCGCTGGGTGGTGGGGGCCGTCGCCGCGGTCGCCGTGGCCGCCGGCGGGATCACGGTCGCGGTCGCGTCGTCGGACGGCTCGTCCGGCACGTCCTCCCCCACGACGGAGTCGGCCGACGCCGGCTTCGCCCGGGACATGGCGACGCATCACCAGCAGGCCGTGGAGATGTCGTACATCGTGCGCGACCGCACGAAGGACGAGGAGATCCGTCGCCTCGCGTACGACATCGCCCAGACCCAGGCGAACCAGCGGGGCATGCTGCTCGGCTGGCTCGACCTGTGGGAGCTGCCGAAGGTGCCCGAGAAGGGTCCGATGGAGTGGATGGGCATGGGGGACATGCCGCCGGGTGAGGACGGCGCCCTGATGCCGGGGATGGCGACGAACACGGAGCTGAAGAAGCTCGGCGAGCTGAACGGGCGGGCCGCCGAGGTGCGCTACCTGCAACTGATGATCAAGCATCACAAGGGCGGGGTCCACATGGCCGAGGGGTGTGTGGACCGGTGCGAGGTGGGGGCGGAGGTGCGGCTCGCGCGGGGGATGGTGGAGTCGCAGGAGTCAGAGATCAAGCTGATGACGGACCTGCTGAGAGCGCGGGGCGCGAAGCCGTAGCTCCGGGCCGGGGGGGGCGGCGGGACTGTTGCTTTCGGGCGGGGGCGCTTTCGGTCGGGGCGAGTTTCGGCTGCGGTAGGGGCGCCTTCGGCCGGGGGTTCGGCTCGGCTGCGGTCGGGAGAGTTTCGGTTGCGGTCGGGGCGAGGTGGTTCGGCTGGTGAAGTGTCGCCTCAGCCAGCGGCTCTCGGCCCGGTCGGCGAGTTTCAGCCCGTCCGGCGTTTGAGGACGAGCTCGGCGCAGCCGGTGATGCGGGGACGCAAACCCGGGTGAGCAGGGACCCGGGACAAGCAGGATCCGGGACAAGCACTACCCGGGACAAGCACTACCCGGGGGCAAGCAGCACCCGGAGCAAGCAGCACCCGGGGGGGGGCAAGCAGGGCCGAACCAGCAGGGCCCAGGGGCCGGCAACCGCCCTACGCCAGCCGCGCAAGCTCCTCCCTCCGGAGCCGCCCCCGCAAAGGCGCCCCCGCCAGATACCGTTCCACCTCCCCCACCGCGAACTCCCCCAGCCTGCGCACCTCGCTGCCCTGCGCCCCGGCGACATGGGGAGTCACCAGTACGTTCGGCAGCACCAGCAAGGGATGTCCGGCGGGCAGCGGCTCCGGGTCCGTCACGTCCAGGAAGGCGTCCAGGCGCCCCGCCCCGCACTCCCTGGCCAGCGCCTCCGTGTCGACGAGTGAGCCGCGTGCCGTGTTGATGACCGTGCCGCCGTCCGGGATCAGCTTCAGCATCTCCTCGCTCACCATGCCCCGCGTCTGCGGGAGTTGGGGCGCGTGGACGCTCACGATCGAGCTGCGGCGGCACAGTTCCGAGAGTTCGACCAGTTCCACGCCGAGTCCGGCCGCCTCCTCCCCGGTGACGTACGGATCGGTGAGCAGGACGCGCCACCCCACGTCGGACGCGCGCAGCGCGGTGATGACCCCGCGGCCGATGCGGGACGCCCCGATGATGCCGACGGTGCGGGCGTCGGCGCCGGTCCGCTCGGCGAAGGGCGGCCACCCCGCCGCGTACCCCGCCGCGGTCGACAGCGCGCCCTTCGCCGCGAAGGTGATCGCGGCGAGCGTGTAGGCCACGACTGGCCCCGCGTTGGCGTCGGCCGCCGACGAGACCACCACGTCCCGGTCCCACAGCGCGTCCGTCACCACGGGTTTCACCGATCCGGCCGCGTGCACCAGGACCCGGAGCCGAGGGGCGCGGGCGAGGACATCGGCCGTGACGGGCGGGCAGTTCCAGCCGGTGACCAGGATCTCCGCCTCGGCGAGCACCGCGAGCGCCTCGGCTCCGGTGAGCGGCCCGGTGAGCAGGGTGGGCGCCAGCGCCACGCTGCGGGCGAGCCGTTCACGGATGTCGGGGGCGAAGACCCGTTGCGCCACGTCCGCGCTCATGGCGAGCACCGCGTTCGGTCGGCCTCTCAACTCTGCCTGGTCTGCCACGCGTGACCATCCCTCGTAGTAACCGGTTACCCAACAGCGCCTGGAGGCTAGGCCGAAGTCGGGACGGTGGTCAAGAGATCGCCGGGGCAAGGGGGTTGACCGGGGTTAGTAACCGCTTTAGATTCCGGTCACCTTGTTCCGACAACGGAGGGGCTGCCGTGTCAGCGGTGACGAAGGACCGGACGGAAACCGAGGCGGTGAAGCCGCCCGGCAAGCGCAGCAATAGGCCAAATGGCAACAAACCAGAGCGTGATGAGCGATGGAAACGGTTTCACTCCTCGCGAGTCCTCCTGCTGCTCATGGCTCCGGGAGTCGCGTACTTCCTGGTGTTCCACTACGGCGCGTTCATCGGGAACGCCGTCGCCTTCAAGGAGTACGTCCCCTTCGACGGCCTCTGGGCCAGCCCCTGGGTCGGCGTCGAGAACTTCGACCGGATGTTCGGCGACCCGGACTTCTGGCACGCGACCTGGAACACGCTCTTCCTCGCGGTGCTCCAACTGGTCTTCTTCTTCCCGGTTCCGCTCGGCCTCGCCCTGCTCCTGCACAGCCTGACCTCGGACCTGACGCGCCGCTTCGTGCAGTCGGTGGTCTATCTGCCGCACTTCCTGTCGTGGGTCATCGTCGTCGCCCTCTTCCAGCAGGTGCTCGCCGACACCGGCCTTCTCAACTCCGTGCTCGGGCAGGCGGGCCTGCACTCCGTCGACATCATCGGCAACCCGGACGCCTACCCGGCGCTCGTCGTCGCGCAGGTCGTCTGGAAGGACGCGGGCTGGGGCACGATCATCTTCCTCGCCGCGCTGATGCAGGTGGACGAGCAGCAGTACGAGGCCGCCGCCATCGACGGGGCGGGTCCCTGGCGCCGCTTCTGGCACGTGACGCTGCCGTCGATCCGGCCGGTCGTCATCCTGCTGCTGATCATGCGGCTCGGCGACATCCTCTCCGTCGGCTTCGAACAGATGCTGCTGCAACGCCAGTCGGTGGGGCCCGAGGCCGGTGAGGTGCTCGACACCTTCGTCTTCTGGCAGGGCATCGTCGGCGGCGACACCGGATACGCCGCGGCGGCGGGCCTGTTCAAGGGCGTGGTCGGCGCGATTCTCGTCTTCGCGGCCAACAAGGTCGCCCATCGCCTCGGCGAGCAGGGGGTCTACAAGTGAGCACGGAAACCGCCGGGATACGCCCCGGACGTCCAAGCCCCACGCACCCCGGAAACTCCGCTCGCCCAGTACGCCCCGTACGCCCCTCCTGGATGGAGAAGCCGAAGCCGGTCACCCAGGTGGCCAAGGCGCTGGCCATCGTCACCATCCTGGCCATGGTCTTCGTGCCGTTCCTGGTCATCGTCTCGACCTCGTTCGCCTCCAACCGCGAGGTCATCGAGAACGGCGGCTGGGTCCTGTGGCCGACACACCCGACCCTGCGCGCCTACGAGCAGGTCTTCGAGGGCGGCATCGTCACCAAGGCGCTCGGCGTCAGCGCCGGCATCACGGTCATCGGCACCCTCGCCTCCCTCGCCTGCACCACGTTCCTGGCGTACGCGCTGAGCCGCCCCAAGGTGTACGGCGGCAAGCCGATCCTGCTGATCGTCCTGTTCACGTTCCTCTTCCCGCCCGGCATGATCCCCGCGTTCCTGCTGGTCAAGGGGGCGGGGATGCTGGAGAGCTACAGCGCCCTGATCGTCCCCGTCCTCATCAACGTCTTCAATCTGGTCGTCCTGCGCGGCTTCTTCCAGGGTGTACCCGAAGAGCTGTACGAGGCGGCGCGGCTCGACGGCGCGAACGACTGGCAGATCCTGTGGCGGGTCGTGCTGCCGCTCTCCAAGGCGGCCCTCGCGGTGGTCGGCCTCTTCTACGCGGTGAGTTACTGGAACGCCTGGTTCCATGCCTCGATCTATCTGGAGTCCGACCACTGGCCGCTCCAGCAGGTGCTGCGTACGTACGTCATGGGCGGCTCGCAGATCGCGGACACCGGCCTGAGCGACGCCGCGAACGTCTCGGCCCCGCAGACGATGCAGATGGCCGTCCTGGTGATCGCCACCGTGCCGATCCTGATCGTCTATCCCTTCCTGCAGAAGTACTTCACCAAGGGCGTGCTCACGGGCGCCATCAAGAGCTGAGCCAACTCCCCCGAAACTCCGAAAGGTTGACACTGTGTCCGGTTCCTCGATGTCGCGCCGTACGCTGCTGCGTTCCATAGCCGTCGGCGGGGCCGCGGTCGCGGCCCCCTCCCTGCTCACCGCCTGCTCCACCGGCTCGGGTGGTGGCGGTTCGGTCAGCAACGCCGACAAGAAGGCGGCGCCCTGGCCGACGTTCACGCCCGCCAAGGGCCCCAAGCCCGACCTCGCGCCGTCCGCCGCGGGCGTACAGCCCGGGTTCACCGAGTACCCGCAGAAGCTGGTCGCCGCGACGGCCGAGAAGCCGGGCACCGGCAAGCAGAAGATCAAGGTCATGACCATCACCTACGGCACCCCGCCGAAGCCGGTCGGATCGAACAAGTTCTGGCAGGCGATGAACGAGGCCCTCGGTGTCGAGGTCGAGTTCTCGGTCGTGCCGGACGCGGACTTCCGCTCCAAGATGTCCACCCTGATGTCCGGCGACGACCTGCCCGACATGATCAACTTCGGTGGCGGGTACGTCCTGCCGCGCGAGTCGCAGTTCGTGAAGGCGCGCTGCGCGGACCTTTCGGAGCACCTGTCCGGCGACGCGGTCAAGGACTACCCGAACCTCGCCAACATCCCCACGTACGCCTGGGAGGGCATGGGCCGCGTCGCGGGCCGCATCTACGGCCTCCCGGTCGAGCGCGCCAAGGTGCAGGGCGCGATGTTCATCAACCGCGAGGCGTTCGACAAGGCGGGTTACCAGCCGGGCATGGCGGCGGCCGACTTCCAGGCGATGGCCAGGGAGGCCTCGCGGGACAAGAAGTACGCGCTCGGCGCCTCCTCGGTCGGCTTCTTCGGCTACCTCTACCACGCGATGTGGCACGGCGCGCCGAACCAGTGGCAGATCAAGAACGGCAAGGTCACCGACATGTTCGGGACCGACGAGTTCAAGGCCGCCCTGGAGTACATGTCCAAGATGCGCAAGGCCGGCTCGTACAACTCCGACGCCACCTCGATCTCCCAGGTCGACCTCAAGACGCAGTTCTACAACGGCACGGTCCGCTCGATGACGGACGGCTGGGGCGCTGTCATCTCCAACGCGCAGGGCATCAAGGACGAGTTCACCCTTGACGCCGCCGTGCCGTACGTGGTGGACGGCGCGACGCCCGTCTACCAGCAGAACCGCGGCTGTTTCGGCTACACCGTCATCAAGAAGGCGTCCAAGGACCGCGTCAAGCTGATGCTGCGGGTCCTGGACTGGCTGGCGTCCCCCTTCGGCTCCAAGGAGTACGAGCTGATGCACTCGGGCGTCGAGGGCAAGCATTTCGAGTACGACAAGAACGGCGACCCGATCCCGACCTCGCTCGGCCTGGTGGAGAACCGCACGAACCTCCCCTTCGCCTACCTCATGGACGCGCCGCAGCCGCTGTACTACCCCGGCTTCCCCGACCTGACCAAGCGGCTGCACACCTGGCAGAAGGCGGTCGTGCCGAACCTCGTCCGGGACGATCACTGGGGTCTGATGTCGGACACGTACAACCGCCAGGGCGCGTCCATGCAGCAGGTCATCGAGGACGGTGTGACGGCGATCGTCTCGGGCCGCAAGAAGCTGTCCGACTGGGACGCCGTCTACAAGAAGTGGCAGACGCAGGGCGGCGAGAAGGCACGCGAGGAGTTCGCGAAGGAGTACGAAGCCGCGCACTGATCCGGCGCGGGCGCGGGATGATGGTCCGGGGCGGGCAGCTGTGGAGCACGGGCTGCCGTGGGGCAACGCCGCCCCGGATTCTGCTACTTGAGGGAGAAACAGTGGGTGAGCGGGTCACCATCCGCGATGTGGCGGCGCGGGCGGGCGTCTCGGTCGCGACCGTTTCGCGGGTTCTCGCGGGCAACTACCCGACGTCGACGGCGTCACGCGCGAAGGTGCTGCGGGCCGTCAAGGACCTCGACTACGTCGCGAACGCGCACGCGCGGGCGCTGGCGGGTGCGGGCCGCAAGACGATCGCGGTGCTGATGTTCGACGTGGTGAGCTCCTTCTACGCCCACGTCGCGCAGGGCGTGGAGATGGAGGCCGCCCAGCGGGGGCGGCTCACGCTGATCTCGTCCACGAACAGCGATCCGGCCCGCGAACTGGCCCTGGTCCAGATGATGCGTGAGCAGGCCGCGGAGGCGGTGGTCCTGGTGGGCGGGGTCGTCGAGGACGACGAGTACCGCGAGCGGATGGCGCGGTACGCGGAGGCCCTCGCCGCGGCGGGCTCCCGGCTTGTCCTGTGCGGGCGTCCCGCGCCGGCGCCGGACGTCCCCGCGCTGGTCGTCGAGTACGACAACGAGGCGGGCGCGTACGCGATCACGAGCCACCTGCTGGGCGCAGGGCACCGCAAGATAGCCCTGATCGGCTACCAGCCCGGCCACACCACGGGTGAGGACCGTGTCGCGGGGTACCTGCGCGCGCTGGCCGACCACGGGGTGCCGCGCGAGGAGGCGATCCTGCACGGCATCGGCTTCGGTCAGAATCACGGGTACGAGGCGATCAAGGACCTCCTCAAGAAGGCGGACGGCCGGCCTGACTTCACCGCGGTGTTCGCGGGCGACGACAGGGTGGCTGCGGCCACGGTGATCGCCCTGCGGGAGCACGGGCTCCGGGTCCCGGAGGACATCTCGGTGGTCGGCTACAACGACGACCCGGTGGCGGCGGACATCACCCCCGGCCTGACGACGGTGCACATCCCCGCGGAGGAAATGGGCCGCACAGCGGTCCGCCTCGCTCTGGCGGGGACGCCCAGGGCAGGGCAGGAGAGGCATCTCCTGGGGACGCACATCGTGATCCGGGAGAGCGTGCGGGGGGTCCGGGGGACCCGGGGGGACTGCGGTTCTTCGTGACCCGGCGGGGCCGGGGGCCCGGGGGGGCTGCGGTTCTTCGTGACTCGGCGGGGCCGGGGGCCCGGGGGGCTGCGGTTCTTCGTGACTCGGCGGGGCCGGGGGCCCGGGGGGCTGCGGTTCTTCGTGACTCGGCGGGGCCGGGGAGCCTGAGGGTACGCCGCTGCCTTGTGACTCGGCGAGTCCCGGGCCCGGAGGTACGCCACTCTGCAGTGACCCGGCAGTATCCCCGAGCATGGAGACACGCCGCTCCCCAGTGACCCGGCGGTATCCCCTGAACCGCCGCTTCGCGGCGGGTGTCTCCCGCCCACCCACCCGATTGCCCCGCATCGGCGAGGTGGCCGCTTGCGTGATCCGCGTGCGCCAGGCAGGAGTGCGGCGGCGGAACGCGCACCGCGGGGTAATCGGGTGGGTGGGCGGGAAAGATCCGCCACGAAGCGGCGGCCAGAGACCACCGGCAGCCGACCACGCACCCAAACGCCCACCCCTGCCGGGCAACCGGGCGGGTGGGCGGGAAAAACCCGCCGCAAAGCGGCGGCCAGAGACCACCGACAGCCGACCACGCACCCAAACACCCACCCCTGCCGGACAACCGGGCGGGCGCGGACCCGCTGCCACGTGAGCGGGAGAGAGCCGTCGCGCAGCGGCGGGCCCATGTTGCTTCAGTGGGCGGTGCCGAGAATCGCCTCCGCCAAGGCCCCGGGAGCGTCCCGCATGACGAGGTGCCCCGAGGGACTCGCCACGCGGAAGGTCGCTTCGAGTGACGCGGCGAGATTCCGCTGCCGGGTGAGCCAGGTCGTCGTGGAGCGCGAGTACGCCGCAAGTACCGTCACAGGGAGGCCTTCGCGGAGGGGGGACTCCCGGCGCAAGGCGGTGAGTTCGATCGCCAGGTCGCCGTACGTCGCGTACTCCAGCAGCGCGCCCCGCAGCACCCGGCTCGCCCCGTACACCTGCCTCACCGCACCCGCCGACGCCCCGTCACCCCGCACCGCCAGCCTCCGCGCCGAGGGCCCCATCGCCCGCGGCAGCCCCACCGCGCCCAGTACCGCCCCGCTCGCCCGGGCCACCCCGACCCGGAGGCGGCGCGGGACCCGCACCCTCGGCTGTTCCTCGACGCTGGAGTCGACCAGGACCAGGCCCGCCGTACGTCCCGGGAAGAGGCGGGCGAACGCCTCGCAGTGGAAGCCCGCGAGGGAGTGCCCCACCACGGTGGCCGCTCCGGCGAGGCCCAGCGCGTCCAGCATCCGCGCGATCCGCTCCGCCTCGCCCGCGAGCGTGGGCGCCACGCGCGCGTGCCCGCTCAGCCCCGCCCCCGGCCGGTCGAAGCGCACGACGGTCCGCCACGGGGCGAGGCGCTCCACCACCGCGTCCCAGTCGAACCACGCGAGCCCGAGCCCCGCGCTCAGCACGCACACCGGCCCGCGCCCCGTCACCCGCACGTGATGCGGCACTCCCCCGATCCGTACGAAACTCACCCGCGCCGCACCACCGCACGCGCGAGCAGCCCCAGCCAGACGGCGATCAGCAGTACCTGGAACCGCTGCCCCGCCCCCAGCGCCCACGTGCCGTGCCCGGCGTCGAAGGCGGCGATCGCGGTCAAGGTCCAGGCGGTCGCGGCTAGTTCGAGGAGTACGACGAGCGGGCCGAGGCTGCCCGCGAGGGGCGGCAGGAGCCCGTGCCTGCGCGCCGCGAACGTCAGCGCCACCAGCGCCACCAGCGCCCCTGCCACCGCGACACTGCTGCTCACCGCATGCGCCGCGTGCGCCGTGGGGACGAGCCCCGCCCGCTCCCTGGCCACGCAGGCCGCGTCGGCGGTCGGCGCGCAGCTCAGCGGCAGCCGGGAGTCGACCGCGGTGGCAGCCCCGAACAGGGCGAGCCCTGCCCACCCCACGACCGTGCTCCACCGACGCGGCAGCCATAGCAGGGCGCCGGCCGCGCCCACGAGGACGAGCAGCCCCGCTGTCAGGTCGGCCGTGCGGAAGAGCGTGCCGTACGGCTGGTCCCGGGCTCCGAGTTCGCTGACGTACGAACTCAGCGGCGACAGTCCCGTGCCGAGGAAGGCTTCGAGGAGCCATGTGCTGTAGGCGACCGCGCCGAGCGTCAGGAGCGCCGCTACGGTGACGGCGCGAGTGCGAGTGCGAGCACGGGCGGGGCAGGGCTTCGTCCGTGTGGTCGGCGCGGCGGGGCGGACGGCGCTAGACGGCGACGGCACGCGCGCCCCCGCCGTCCGCGATCACCACTCCGCGCCCGGCTTTGTCCGTACTTGTCATAGATTCATGATCAGTGGAGCACCGGGGGTCCGCATGTCGTCCCATACCCGCCGGGGGTAAGATTTCGTCCATGGCGGCCACGAGGAGATCAGTGAACGGCAGGCAGCTCCTGCTGCTCGCCGCCCTGCTCTTCGGCATCGTGACGATGCATACGCTGGGCCACCCGACGGGTCACGCGTCGAGTCCTGCGACGGGCCACTTGTCGAGCCAGGTGTCGAGCACCGCGACGGACCACTCGCCGAACCAGGTGCCGAGCACCGCGACGGGCCACTCGTCGCAGCACATGTCGCACCCTGCGACGGGTAACCCGCCGCAGCACATGTCGCGCTCTACGACAGGCCACGCGTCGGGCCTCCCGAGCGGGTCCGAAAAGGCTGCCGGGCAGCGTGAGATGAGCGTGCGCGACTCAGCACCGCCGGGCATGCCCGGAGTCACCGGCCACGCGCGCGTGGCGGCAGCCGTGGACGCCCCGGCCGGGATGGACGGGATGGACCCATTGTCCGTCTGCCTCGCGGTCCTCACCGCACTCGTCCTCGTACTGCTCCTGAAGGCGGGCCTGCTGCGTCCCGGCGGCTTCGTCGTCCCCACGCGTCCGTTCGCCCGGCTGCTCGGCGGGCCGCGGGCCGAGCCGCCGCCCCGCATACTCCTCTCCCGTCTCTCGGTGCTGCGCATTTAGGCCGGCGCACCGGCTGCTTCACGCTGCCCGCGTCCTGGTGGGACCTCGATGGGAACCGCCGGGCGTCGAGCGGCGCGTCAGAGGCGGCAGATGCGCCCATTCGCACGCACCACTACGACGAGGTGTACTCAGCCATGCGCACTCAACCCCTGCGCACTCACCCCCTGCGCACCCCTTCGCGCCGTGCCCTGCTCGGCGCCGTGACAGCCGTCGCCGGTACGGGAATCCTGACAGCCTGCACCGGCTCCGGCGCGGACTCCGGACACGCCGGGCACGGCGGCGGCTCCGAGCCCGAGGGCTATGTCGACCCCGCCGGCAAGGAAGTCGCCGCCGCGGAGAAGAAGCGAGCCGGCGGCGGCACGGTCCGCGAGGTGAAGCTCACGGCCACGGCGGCCAGGCTCGACCTCGGTGGCCGCACGGTCAGGACCTGGGCGTACGGCGACCGGCTCCCCGGCAAGGAGGTCCGCGTCACCGCGGGTGACACCCTCGCCCTCACGCTCGCCAACCACCTCCCCGAGGCCACGTCCCTGCACTGGCACGGCCTGGCGCTGCGCAACGACATGGACGGCGTCCCCGGCCTGACCCAGAGGGCCGTCAAACCCGGCGCGGACTTCACCTACCGCTTCGCGGTGCCGCACCCGGGGACGTACTGGTTCCATCCCCACTCGGGCACCCAGCAGGACCGCGGCCTGTACGCACCACTGATCGTCGAGGACCCCGAGGAGCCCTTGCGGTACGACAAGGAGTGGGTCGTCGTCCTGGACGACTGGGTCGACGGGGTGGACGGTTCCGCCCCGGACGCCGTGCTCGCCGAGCTCAGCAAGGGCATGGGCGGGCATGACATGGGCGGCGACGGCGAGGAAGGAGGCAGCTCCGGCGAGGGCGGCATGGACCACGGCGGCCACGACATGTCCGGCATGGCGCTGCGCACGGCCGCGACGCCGAATCCCTCCGCGACGTCGAGCGCCCCCTCCCGCATGATGATGGGCGCCAGGAGCGACCTGCTGGGCGGCGACGCGGGAGACGTGGCCTACCCGCACTACTTGATCAACGGCCGCACACCGGACGCCCCGTCCTCGTTCAAGGCCCGCCCCGGCGACCGCATCCGCCTGCGCATCATCAACGCGGGCGGGGACACGGCCTTCCGGGTGGCGCTCGGCGGCCACGAGATGACCGTGACGCACACGGACGGCTTCCCGGTGGAGCACGCGAAGACGGACGCACTGCTGCTCGGCATGGGCGAGCGCTATGACGTCCTGGTCACCGCCAAGGACGGCGCCTTCCCGCTGACCGCGGCGGCCGAGGGCAAGAAGGCGGCGGCACTCGCGATCCTGCGCACGGGCGGCGGCGCGGCGCCCGCTCCCGCCACGCGCCCCAAGGAGCTGAAGGGCCGCCTTCTGACGGCCGACAAGCTCCGGGCGGCACGGTCGGTGGCCCTCCCGGCCCGTAAGCCGGACCGTACGATCAGGCTGCGACTGACCGGCGGTATGGCGAAGTACGACTGGGCCTTCGACAAGAGCCCCTACTCCCCCGACCGCCGCCACCCGGTCCGCGCGGGCGAGCGGGTCCGCCTGGTCTTCGCCAACTCGACGGCGATGTGGCACCCGGTCCACCTGCACGGCCACACGTTCGCCCTGGCGAACGCGGCGGGCGGCCCCCGCAAGGACACCGCGGTCGTCTTGCCGAACGGCACCCTGACCGTGGACTTCGAGGCCGACAACCCGGGCCTGTGGATGATCCACTGTCACAACGTGTACCACTCGGAGGCAGGAATGATGACGGTCCTGGGCTACCGCGGCTGACCGTCGCGGGCTGTAGCGGCTGACCGTCCCCGGCCGTCGCGGCTGACCGTTCCGGTCCATCGCGGTCTCGCCGCCGGTCCATCGCGGCTGACCGGCGGCGAGACCGTGGGGCGCCCCCGGCGGGGCGCCCCACCCCCCGCCCCGCAGGGCATCGCGTCTCTCTGACGATTACACTGAACCTCGTGCCTCAACTACGCCTCGCCCTGAATCAGATCGACTCGACCGTCGGCGATCTCGCCGGGAACGTCGAGGCGATCGTCCATTGGACCCGGCACTCCGCCGAACAGGGAGCGCACCTCGTCGCGTTCCCCGAGATGGCGCTGACCGGCTATCCCGTCGAGGACCTCGCCCTGCGGTCGTCCTTCGTCGACGCCTCACGGGAGGCGCTGCGCGCGCTGGCCGTGCGGCTGAACGACGAGGGGTACGGCGAGCTTCCCGTCGTCGTCGGCTATCTCGACCGCACCGAGGAGGCCAAGCCGAAGTACGGCCAGCCCGCGGGGGCCCCGCGTGACGCCGCCGCCGTACTGCACCGCGGCGAGGCCGTCCTCACGTACTCCAAGCACCACCTGCCGAACTACGGCGTCTTCGACGAGTTCCGCTACTTCGTGCCGGGTGAGACCCTGCCGATCCTGCGGGTGCACGGCGTCGACGTCGCGCTCGCCATCTGCGAGGACCTCTGGCAGGACGGCGGCCGTGTCCCCGCGACACGGACCGCGGGCGCGGGGCTGCTGCTGTCCATCAACGCGTCGCCGTACGAGCAGAACAAGGACGACGTACGCCTTGAGCTCGTGCGCAAGCGCGCGCAGGAGGCCGGCTGCACCACCGCCTACCTCGCCATGATCGGCGGCCAGGACGAGATCGTCTTCGACGGTGACTCGGTCGTCGTGGACCGGGACGGCGAAGTCATCGCGCGCGCGCCGCAGTTCGCCGAGGGCTGCATCGTCCTCGATCTGGACCTGCCGGCCGCCGCCGCGGAGCCGCCGTCGGGCATCGTGGACGACGGGCTGCGCATCGAGCACGTCACCGTCTCGCAGGAGCCCCTCGCCGCGTACGTGCCGGAACTCACCGGTGGGTACGCCGAGCGGCTGGACGACGAGGAAGAGGTGTACTCGGCGCTGGTCGTCGGGCTGCGTGCCTACACCGCGAAGAACGGATTCAGCAGCGTCCTCATCGGTCTCTCCGGAGGCATCGACTCCGCCCTCACCGCCGCGATCGCCTGCGACGCGCTCGGCGCGCAGAACGTGTACGGCGTCGCCATGCCCTCCCGTTACTCCTCGGACCACTCCATCAGCGACGCCGAGGAGCTGGCCCGGCGTACGGGGCTCAACTTCCGTACCGTGCCGATCGCCCCGATGTTCGACGCCTACATGGGGTCGCTGGGTCTCACCGGGCTCGCCGAGGAGAACCTCCAGTCGCGGCTGCGCGGCACGATGCTGATGGCCCTCTCCAACCAGGAGGGCCACATCGTCCTCGCCCCGGGCAACAAGTCCGAGCTGGCGGTGGGGTATTCGACGCTCTACGGCGACTCGGTCGGGGCGTACGGCCCGATCAAGGACGTCTACAAGTCCCTGATCTTCCGGCTCGCCGACTGGCGCAACCGCGCGGCCGTCGACCGTGGCCAGACGCCGCCGATCCCGGAGAACTCCATCAGCAAGCCGCCGAGCGCCGAGCTGCGTCCCGACCAGGTGGACACGGACTCGCTGCCGGACTACCCCGTCCTCGACGCGATCCTGGAGATGTACGTCGACCGGGACCAGGGCGCGGACACGATCGTCGCGGCCGGTTACGACCAGGAGCTGGTCGTGAAGACCCTGCGGATGGTGGACACCGCCGAGTACAAGCGGCGGCAGTACCCGCCGGGCACGAAGATCTCCGCGAAGGGCTTCGGCAAGGACCGTCGGCTCCCGATCACCAATCGTTGGCGGGAGTCCGTCTGACCCGGGGGTGGGCCGGGACCGCTCCGTACCGCCGCTTGGCGGCGGACCGGTCCCGCCCCTCCACCCGATAACCCGGTGACTCGGTCACCTGGTCACCTGGTCACCCAACGTGAGACGTCTCGCGGTCGGACACCGAGTGCGCCGCCACCAGACGGCCACCGGCGGACACGGGCGACCGCAGGTCCACCAGATACGCCACGCCCGCCACGGCGAGGCCGAGCACCGCGAGCCCCGCGCCCACCACGGCCGGTGACGTCACGCCGAAGCCCGCGGCCAGGGCGAGGCCGCCGACCCACGCGCCGCCCGCGTTGGCGAGGTTGAACGCGGCCTGGTTGGCGGAGGAGGCCAGGGACGGGGCCGCCGACGCCTTCTCCATGACCATGAGCTGCAGGGGCGAGCCCGTCGTGAACGCCGCCATGCCGAGCAGCGTCACCGCGAGCGCCGCGCTCCACGCCGTCCCCATCAGGACCGGGAACAGGGCGAGGACCACGACAAGCGCCGTGAGGCCGCCGAAGAGCGTGCCCCGCAGCGAGTGGTCGGCGAGCCTGCCGCCGAGCAGGTTGCCCGCGGTCGCGCCCACGCCGAACAGCGCCAGGAGCAACGTAACGCTGGATTCGGTGTAGCCCGCGGCGTCGGTCAGCATCGGCGTCACATAGCTGTACGCGGAGAACAGCGCCCCGAAGCCCGCGACGGTCGTGCCGAGCGCGAGCCACACCGGGACGCTGCCGAGCGCCCGGATCTCCCCGCGCAGCCCGCCGCTCTCGCTGTGGGCTTGGTCGGCGGGGACGAGGAAGGCAAGCGCGGCGATGGCCGCGAGACCGATCGCGCTGACCGCGAGGAACGTCGCGCGCCAGCCGAGCTGCTGTCCCATCGCCGTGGCGACGGGCACGCCGACGATGTTGGCGACGGTCAGGCCGAGAAACATGAGCGAGACGGAGCGCGCCTTGCGCTCGGGGGCGACGAGCCCCGTGGCCACCACCGCGCCGACGCCGAAGAACGCGCCGTGCGGGAGGCCGCTCAGGAAGCGGGCGGCCATCAGCCAGTGGTAGTCGGGAGCGGCTGCCGACAGCGCGTTGCCCGCGACGAAGAGCACCATCAGGCCGATGAGGACCCGGCGGCGCGGCATGCGCGCGGTGACCGCGGCGAGCAGCGGGGCGCCGATGACGACACCCAGTGCGTACGCCGAGACCAGGTGTCCGGCGGTGGGGATGGATATGTGCAGGTCGTCCGCGACGTTGGGCAGCAGGCCCATCATCACGAACTCGGTCGTACCGATGCCGAAGGCGCCCACGGCTAGGGCGAGCAGGGCCAGGGGCATGAAGAACCTTCCGGTGGAGCGCATGAGGGATGGGTGTTCCGTAAGTTTACGTACGGAACAAAGTCTCTCCGGCCCAGTATTCCGTGAGGTTAAGAGCAGATGTGCGGCGCGCCAAGAAACACCGGCCCCACCGGCGGCAACGCGCTACAACTCGATCCGCGCCGCGACCGGCAGATGGTCGCTGCTCGTCTCCGGCAGTGTCCATGACGACGTCGGCTCGACGCCCTTCACCATGATCTGGTCGATCCGCGCCATCGGGAACGAAGCGGGCCAGCTGAAGCCGAAGCCGTCGCCCGCCGCGCCCTGCGTGGACCGCATCTGGGAGGTGACCGCGTTCAGGGCGCGGTCGTTCATGGTGCCGTTCAGGTCACCGAGCAGCACGACCTTGGAGACCTGCTCGTCGGCGATCGCCTCGCCCAGCGCGTCCGCGCTGTCGTCACGCTGGTTGGCGGTGAAGCCCGCGTCCAGCTTCACCCGCACCGACGGCAGGTGGGCGACGTAGACGGCGACCTCGCCCTTGGGGCTGGCGACCGTCGTGCGCATCGCGCGCGTCCAGCCCAGCTTGATGTCGACGGGCTTGGTGCCGGTCAGGGGATATTTGCTCCACAGGCCGACCGTGCCCTGTACCGAGTGGTACTTGTACGTGCCTGCGAGGGCCTTCTCGTACGTCGGGACGGCGTCCGCCGTGAGCTCCTCCAGGGCCACGACGTCGGCGCCGGAAGCGGCGACGTCACGGGCGGTGCCCGCCGGGTCGGCGTTGTCCGCGTTCACGTTGTGGGTGGCGACCGTCAGGTCCCCGCCCGCGCCCGACTTGTCGCTGATCAGGCCGCCGAAGGAACTCACCCAGATGACCGCGGGCAGCAGCACGGCGATCAGCGCGACGGCGGACTTGCGCACGAAGCCGATGACGAGCAGCACCGGGATCAGGACGCCGAGCCAGGGCAGGAACGTCTCGATGAGGCTGCCGAGGTTGCCGACGCCGTTCGGGATCTGCGCGTGGAAGAGCATCACCAGCGCGAGCAGCACCGCGACCCCGGCCGTGACGAGCCCGCGCCGCCAGATGCCCCGGTCGCCCCGCCAGCCGTCGACCAGGCGCCGGAACCGAGACCCCTGGCGGCCGGGTTCCGGGGCGCCACTGCCCGTCTCCGTCACATAAGCCTGCGCCATACGCTCGTCGCCTCACTGGTGCCGTGCAACCGTCCTCGCCCCTGAAACCCTAGGCGATGATCGGGTGTCCTTTCCGCCGTCCGTGACGGCCGTACGGGACGAGGACGAGTGGTGCGGCGCGGCGGGTTCCGCGTCTCGCCGCACAACGGGCCGCTGTGACAAAACGCGCACATTCACCCCGTGGGCCGCAGCCCCGCGAGGACGGTGTCCACGATCCGCTCGGCGAGGTCCTCGTCGAGCGGCGCGTCGGAGCGCAGGACGGTGCGTACGAGCATGGGGCCGGCGAAGAGGTCGTAGGCCAAGGCGATGTCCACGTCGGTGCGGAGTTCGCCGTTCTCCACGCCCCTGCGCAGCACGCCGAGCATGACGCGGCGCTGGGGCTCGACGACGGTGGCGTGGTACGCCTCCCACAGTTTCGGCAGGCTCTTCATCTGCGCGAACACGTTGTGCAGGAACGCGGAGGACCTCATGTTCACGCCGCGCCTGCGCAGGTGGTCGAGGAGGATGATGATGTCGTCGCGCATCGACTCCCCCGCCGGCTGGGGCGGCGGTTCGTCGATGCCCCGCAGGATGTCGACGAAGAGTTCCTCCTTGCCGCTCCAGCGGCGGTAGATCGTGGCCTTGCCGACACCCGCCGTGCGTGCGATCCGCTCGATGGAGAGATCGGCCAGGGGCACGCCGTCCTCGATCAGCTTCAGGACGCCCTCGACGATCGACCGCTCCACGGCCTCGCTGCGGGGGCGCCCCCGGACGCCTTTGGCGATGTGGCCCACGTCAACTCCGTCTCTGGTCGTCCGGCGCTCTGCCGGACCGATTCTCCCCTGCTCCGATCAGCGCTCCGCGCCCACCGGGTCGGCCTCCGGCCGCTGAGCCTCCGGCTCCTGGGGCGCGCGGCCCGGCAGGAACAGGGCGACGACCACGACGCCGATCAGGGCGACGCCCGCGCCACAGAGCGCCGTGACGTGCATGGCGTGCAGGAAGGAGTCGTGGGCCGCTGTCACCAGCGGTTCGCCGCGCGGGCCGAGCTCGGCGGCGACGCCGAGGGTGGCCTCGATGGACTCGCCCGCCGCGTGCCGCGCGTCGGCCGGCAGGAGGGTGAGCTTGTCCTCGACGCCGCTGCGATAGGCCGCGGAGAGCACGGAGCCGAGGACCGCGATACCGAGGGCGCCGCCGACCTGCCGGAAGGTGTTGCTCAGCGCGGAGGCGGAGCCCGCCTTCTCGCGGGGCAGGGCCTGCATGATGACGACGCTGGCGGGGGTCATGATGTGCGCCATACCGGTGCCCATCAGGAAGAAGACGACCTCCAGGATCCAGATCGGCGTGTCGGCCTCCAGGATCGTGAAGGCGGCGAGCATCGCGGCGAGCAGCAGCAGCCCGCCCGTGCACACGGCGCGGACGCCGAAGCGGTCCACGACGAGGCGGGCGCGCGGCGCGAAGATGAGCTGCGCCGCGGCGAGCGGAAGCATCAGAAGGCCGGTCTGCAGCGGCGAGTAGCCGCGCACGCTCTGCGTGTAGAAGACCGCGAAGAACGTCACGCCCATCAGCGCGAAGAAGACGAGCGCCAGACTGCTGATCGCCGCCGAGAAGACGCGGTTCCTGAAGTACGAGATGTCGATGGAGGGGTGGTCGCTGCGCTTCTCGTACAGCACGAAGCCGACGAGTACGGCGAGGCCCGCGACGACGGTCGCGACGACGGCGGGGTCGGTGAAGTCGGCGAGCTGGCCGCCCTTGATGATGCCGTAGACGAGCAGGACGAGGCCGACGACGGACAGGCCCACGCCCACCAGGTCGATCCGGCCCGGCTTCGGGTCGCGCGACTCGGGCACGAGCCAGATCATCAGGCCGATCGCGACGATCACGATCGGCACGTTCACCAGGAAGACCGACCCCCACCAGAAGTGGTCGAGGAGTACGCCGCCGGTGATGGGCCCGATCGCGATGGCGAGGCCGACGCCGCCGGCCCAGATGCCGATGGCCTTGGGCTGCTCCTCGCGCTCGAAGACGTTCATCAGGACGGCGAGGGTGGCGGGCATCACGAAGGCGGCACCGAAGCCCATCACCGCGCGGAACAGGATGAGTTGGACGGGCGAGCCGGACTCCGCGGCGAGCGCCGAGCCGATGCCGAAGACGGCGAGGCCCGCGAGCAGCACCTTCTTGCGGCCGAGCCGGTCCCCGAGCAGGCCCGCGGTGAAGAGGAGCCCCGCGAAGACCAGGGTGTAGGAGTTGATGGCCCACTCCAGGTCGCCCTGGGTGGCACCCAGGCCCGTGGGCTCCGGGGTCGAGATCGTCTTGATGGCGACGTTCAGGATCGAGTTGTCGAGCACCACGATCAACAGGCTCAGCATCAGGACGCCGAGGATCGCCCACCGGCGCCGGTGGACGGCTTCCGGTATCCGTGGAGTGGCGGCGGGAGTAGTCATGGCTTCCACCGTAGAGCCATTTCGATACGAGACCGTCTCGTATTGTAAAGACTTTACCGAAGGGGCCACTAGCCGACGGGCGCCGCGCGGTGCCACCATGGAGGTGATCCGGGGACGCCGTCAGGGCGCCTCGAGATGAGAGAAGGAGCCGTTGCGATGACGCAACTTCCGGCTGCCCAGAACCAGCCTGCGGGCCCTGCCGCGAGCCAGTCCACCGACAGCAGCAAGGCGCTGTACGGAGGCAAGAGCACTCGCCGCATCACCGTCCGGGACATCACCGCCGCCAAGGAGCGCGGCGAGAAGTGGCCCATGCTGACCGCGTACGACGCGATGACCGCCTCCGTCTTCGACGAGGCCGGCATCCCCGTGATGCTGGTCGGCGACTCGGCGGGCAACTGCCACCTCGGGTACGAGACGACCGTGCCCGTCACCCTCGACGAGATGACCATGCTGTCGGCGGCCGTCGTCAGGGGCACGTCGCGTGCCCTGATCGTCGGCGACCTGCCCTTCGGGTCGTACCAGGAAGGCCCGGTCCAGGCCCTTCGCTCGGCGACGCGCCTGGTGAAGGAGGCCGGGGTCGGCGCGGTGAAGCTGGAGGGCGGCGAGCGCTCGCTCCCCCAGACCGAGCTGCTCGTCTCGTCCGGCATCCCCGTCATGTCCCACCTCGGTCTCACGCCGCAGTCCGTGAACACCATGGGCTACCGCGTCCAGGGCCGCGGCGACGAGGCCGCGCACCGGCTGCTCAGCGACGCGAAGGCCGCGCAGGACGCGGGCGCTTTCGCGGTGGTCCTCGAACTGGTTCCCGCGGAGCTGGCGGCCGAGGTCACCCGCTCCCTGCACATCCCGACGGTCGGGATCGGCGCCGGGGCCGCGTGCGACGCGCAGGTCCTGGTCTGGACGGACATGCTGGGCCTGACCGGCGGCAAGATGCCGCGCTTCGTGAAGCAGTACGCGGACCTGCGGGGCGTGATGAGCGGCGCGGCCAAGGCGTTCGCGGAGGATGTGGTGGGCGGGGCGTTCCCCTCCGAGGAGCATGCGGTCCACTAGTACCGCGAGGCGGTTTTTCACCGCCGTATGAGCCATAGCGGCACCACCGGCAGCCCGTCGAACTTCCCCCGTCGACGGGCTGTCCGTTTTCCCTGCGGGTCGACGCGGGCTTTTTTGTTCGCCGCTTCGCGGCGATGTTTCCCACCCACCCGTCACCCCGCATGTAGGCAGGCTGTCGGTGGTTTGTCGGTGGTGCCTGACAGTCTTGCGGCATGACGCGAATCGACAACATCCCCGGCGGCGCCGGAAGCGCCGTCACCGTGAGGGGACTGGTCAAGCACTACGGCGAGACCAAAGCACTGGACGGCGTGGACCTCGACGTACGCGAAGGCACCGTCCTCGGCGTGCTCGGCCCGAACGGCGCCGGCAAGACCACCCTCGTGCGCTGCCTCTCCACCCTCGTCACCCCCGACTCGGGCACGGCCTTCGTGGCCGGGTACGACGTCGCCAGACAACCCCGCCAGCTCCGCCGGGTCATAGGTCTCACCGGTCAGTACGCCTCCGTGGACGAGAAGCTCTCCGGGCGCGAGAACCTCTACATGATCGGGCGGCTCCTCGACCTCTCCCGCAAGGAGGCCAGGTCGAGGGCCGACGGCCTCCTCGAGCGGTTCTCGCTCACCGAGGCGGCGAGCCGCCCGGCCAAGACGTACTCCGGTGGCATGCGCCGCCGCCTCGACCTGGCGGCGTCGATGATCGGCAGCCCCTCCGTCCTCTACCTGGACGAGCCGACCACCGGCCTGGACCCCCGCACCCGCAACGAGGTGTGGGCCGAGGTCAAGCGCATGGTCACCGAGGGCGTCACGGTGCTGCTCACCACGCAGTACATGGAGGAGGCCGAGCAGCTCGCCTCCGAGCTGACCGTCATCGACCGCGGCAAGGTCATCGCCAACGGCGGCATCGACGAGCTGAAGGCGAAGGTCGGCGGTCGCACCCTGCGCATCCGCCCGGCCGACCCGCTGGAGCTGCACCCGCTGGCCGACGCGCTCGACGACATGGGCCTGACCGGCCTCGCCACCTCCACCGTGGACTCCGAGTCCGGCACGGTCCTGGTGCCGATCCTCAGCGACGAGCAGCTCACCGCCGTGGTCGGCGCCGTCACCGCGCGCGGCATCACGATCGGCTCGATCGGCACCGAACTGCCCAGCCTGGACGAGGTGTTCCTCTCCATCACCGGCCAGAAGGCCAGCGCCCCGCAGGACGCCCGCCCCGAACTCGAGGAGGTTGCCGTATGAGCAGCACCACTCTCACGCCGCCCCTCCACCAGCCGGTGGCCGACGCCCGCATCGGGCTGCGCGACCACGTGCGGCACACCAGCGCGCTGGTCCGCCGCAATCTGCTGTGGATCCGCCAGGACCCGGAGTCGATGTTCGACGCGGTCCTGATGCCGATCGTCTTCACGCTCCTGTTCGTGTACGTCTTCGGCGGCTCCATCGGCCAGGCGCTGGGCGGCGGTCAGGACCAGTACGTGCAGTACGTGGTCCCGGGCATGATGGCGATGATGAGCATGAACATCGCCATGGCCGTCGGCACCGGCTTCAACCAGGACTTCCAGAACGGCATCATGGACCGTTTCCGCACCCTGCCGATCGGCCAGGGCTCGGTCCTCTTCGCCAAGATCGTGGTGGAGCTGATGCGACTGCTCATCGCGACGACGATCATGATGATCGTCGGCGTCCTGGTGGGCTTCGACATCACGAACTGGGGCGGGCTTCTGGGCGCCGTGGGCCTCTCCGCCCTCTTCGGCACGTCGATCATGTGGATCTTCCTGGTCCTCGGCGTCACGATGAAGAGCGCCCAGTCCGTGCAGGCGATGGGCTTCCTGGTCCTGATGCCGCTGCAGTTCGGTTCGTCGATCTTCGCGCCGACCCAGTCGATGCCGGGCTGGCTTCAGGGCTTCACCGACTACAACCCGCTCTCCTCGCTCGCGGACTCCGCGCGCGGCCTGATGGTGGGCGGCCCGGTCGCGCACGACATCTGGGTGACGGTCGGCTGGTCGGCGGTGCTCACCCTGACCATGGCCCCGATCGCGATCCACAAGTTCCGCACGAAGAACTGAGTGCGGACGCGCTAACCGATGTACCTGTCGCAGAGGGCGGCTGCCTCCTCCACGGAGAGGCGGCCGCCTTCCGCGTACGCGGCGTCGTACGCGGTGTCACCCAGTGCCCCGCGGGCCGACTCCACGGCACCGTCGCGGATTCCGCGCTCCGCGGCGGGCGCGAAGTGACCGGCCGGCAGCTCACGGTCGCCCACCGCGATCAGCCGGGCGGCGTCGTGGGCGTACCGGCCGTCGTCGAGTGCGGCCAGGGCGAGGGCGGCGGTGGTGAGGTGGACGGACGTCATCTGCGGCGCCATCATTTTGACCAGCGGGTCGAGAGACTTGTCGAGCGCGGCGCGCGCGGTGGTGAGCCCCTCGGCATGACGGCCCTCCACGGTGTCGATCCAGGCCTCGGCGCCCAGCATGAAACCCTCGAAGATGACGAACTCGACGGCCTCGAAGTCTCGCTCGAGCAGCCGGAGTTGTTCCCGCGCCGCGGCGGTGCGGCCGGTGCGGGCGAGCAGGTCGACGAGGAAGAAACGGGCGGCGGGCATGGCCTCGCCGGAATGCGCGGCGGCCTTGCCGTCATGCTCCAGGACCGACCAGAGCAGCTCCTCGCCCCGTACCGGATCGCCCCCCTCGGCGAGCACCGACCCGAGCCGCGCCGTGAGCACGCTCACCTGCGCGGGGGCACCGAGCCGCTCCGCGTGCCCGATGGCGGCCGCGAAGTCCTCGGCGGCCAGGACGAACCGGCCGCGCCGCTCATGGGCCTCGCCCCGCGAGGAGAGCGCCTCGGCCATGCCCCACACATCGCCGAGCCGGGTGAAGATCTCCAGGGACTCGTCGGCGTCACGGCGCGCGTCGCCCGCCCGGTCGGCGCGGTTGGCGAGGATGTTGGCGCGCTGCTGCAAGGACGCGGCGAGCTCCCAGTCGTACCCCCGCTCGCGGCAGGTGGCGATGGTCGCGTCGACGATGTCGTGCAGCTTGTCGATGTCACCGTCGAGCAGCACCGCGAAGAACCACAGGCTCCCGGGCGACCAGCAGGTCTGCGGCAGCCCCGGCCGGTAGGCCTCTCTGATGCCCGCGAGCTTCTCCACGGCCTCCGGCGTGTGCCAGGACTCCAGGTTCATGTCCATGCAGGAGAGCTGGATGAGGTGGACACCGCGCCGCGCCTCCTGAAGGACCTCGGGGCGCATGGGCGGCGGGTTGTCCGTGCAGCGTTCGTAGAGCGGTTCCACCGGGGTGACCGGGCGCGTGAAGGGGTCGGGGCCGAGGGCGACGACATCGCGGGACCAGTTGCGGATCTCTATGCGCAGGTCACGGATCGTCCAGTACCAGGAGAGCGAGAGGACCAGGCAGAGCGCCTCCTGCTCGTCCTTGGCGGCGACGGCGTGCCGCAGGGCGGTGCGCAGATTCTCGTACTCGATCTCCAGCCGTTCGACGGCCTCCCGCTGCCCGCCGCCCCGCAGGCGCGGTTCGGTCACCCGGGCCAGCTCGCGGAAGTACACCAGGTGGGCCCGCTCGGCGGCGCCGCGGTCGCCGGCCTCGTCGAGCCGCTCCCCCGCGTACTCCCCCACGGTCTCCAGGAGTCGGTAGCGCATGACGCCCTGCACCGAAGGGGCGGCGACGACAAGGGACTTGTCGACGAGGGAGCCGAGCGCGTCGGCCACGTCGGGCGACTCGCCCGGGGCCCCGCACACCGCCTCCGCGGCGGCCAGGTCGCAGCCGCCCGCGAAGACGGAGAGGCGGCGCAGGACGGTGCGTTCGGGGGTGTCCAGGAGGTCCCAGGACCAGTCGACGACCGCGCGCAGGGTCTGCTGGCGGGGCAGGACCGTGCGGGCGCCGTTCGTCAGGAGGCGGAAGCGGTCGTCCAGGCGGTCGGCGATCTGCCGGGGGGTGAGCATGCGCAGGCGGGCCGCGGCCAGCTCGATGGCCAGGGGCAGACCGTCCAGGCGCCGGCAGATCTCCGCCGCCGCGGCCCGGTCGTCCTCGACGCGGAAGCCGGGGCGCGCCGCCGCGCCGCGGTCCGCGAGCAGGCGCAGCGCGATCGGCTCCGGCAGCGGCTCCACGGGACGCAGCAACTCCCCCGGTACGCCGAGGGGTTCACGGCTGGTGGCGAGGATCGTGAGGCCTGGGCAGTGCGCAAGCAGCCGGTCCGCCAGGCGGGCCGCGGCATCGATGACGTGCTCGCAGTTGTCGAGGATCAGGAGCATGCGGCGCGGCCCGCAGTGCTCGGTGAGGCGGACGACGGGGTCGTCGCCGTGCCACTCCGAGACCGCCCGCAGCTCTTCGGCGCCCGCGCCGCGCAGCACCGTCTCGCGGGCACCGAGCGCGGTGAGGACCGCCTCCGGCACCGCGTCCGGGGATTCGACCGGCGCGAGCTCGGCCAGCCATACGCCGTCGGGCACGCCGTCGGCATGGGCCTCGGCCGCCTCCTGCGAGAGCCGTGTCTTCCCGGCGCCGCCGGGTCCGAGCAGCGTGACGAGTCGGGCCCGCGCCAGGTCGCCCCGGATCGCCTCGATGTCGTCCTCGCGGCCGACGAAGGAGGTGAGTCTGGCCCGCAGGTTGCCCTGCGCTCGCTTCGGCGGGTGGCTCCGGGCGGCGGGCGGAGAGGCGTCGGCGTGCAGCAACTCTGCGTGCAGGGCGCGGAGTTCGGGGCCGGGGTCGGCGCCGATGCGGTCCGCGATGAGACGGCGCACTTCGTCGTACGCGGCGAGTGCCTGCGCCGGGCGGCCGGCGTCGCGCAGTGCCCGCAGCCGCAGGGCCTGGAGCGGCTCGTCGAGGGGGTGCGCTTCGCACAGGGCGGCGAGCTCGGGCAGCACCTGCTCGGCCCGGCCGAGCGCGAGGGCCGCGGCCAGCCTGGCGCGGCGGGCCTCCAGGCGGCGGGCCTCCCACCGGGCCGCCTCCGCCGTGCGGTCCGGCAGGTCGGCGAGCACGGGGCCCTGCCAGAGGGCCAGCGCGTCGTCGAGGATCGCCGCCGCCTTGGGCGCGTCACCGTCGGCGAGGGCGTTCGCGCCCTCGGCCGCGAGGCGGTCGAAGCGATACAGGTCGATGTCGTCCGGCGCGGCGTACAGCCGATAGCCGCCGTCGACGGACACGATCGCCTCTGCTCCGATGGCCCGGCGCAGGCGGCCCACCAGGGCCTGGAGCGCGCCGGTCGCGTCGGCGGGCGGGTCGCCGTGCCACACCTCGTCGACGAGTACGGGCGCCGGGACGGGCCGGGGGGAGCGGAGGGCGAGGACGGTCAGGAGAGCGCGCAGCCTTGAACCGCCGACGGCGACGGTCGTGCCGTCGGCGCGGAATGCCTGGGTGGTGCCGAGAATGCGGTAGCGCACGGGGTCCATTGTCTCCGGTGGGGGTGAGAGCCGGTGCCGGGTGCCGCGCCAGGCCTGTGCGCACCGCTGATCACCGGCTTCGCCGAGCCCGTCCGCAAGCACCGGACGGGCTCTGTTCATTCTGTCCGCGGGTTTCCGTCTGTCCGCCGGGTTTCGGTCTGGCCGCGGGACAGTTTCATCCGGTCCGCGGGAATGGAGAGCCGCTGGTCATACGTCCTCCTCCGACACCTCCAGGGAGACGAGCACCCCGACTTCCCGCCGGAAGTACCCCTGTTCCCAGCTCCCTTCCACCGGGTCGACGAACCACTTCGGACACTTCTCCACCGGACGGAGCCACCGCTCCCCCTCCACCGGCTCGAACGCGTCCGAGCCGGGCCGCGGCTCGAACGCCTGTGTCGCCATCTGGATCGACCGCACCCTGCCCACGGTGTCGGGCCCCTCTTCCCCGTGCCGCTCCACGGTGTACAGCGACGGCCCGCCCTCCAACTGCCACGCCACCTCGTCCCCCACGGAGAACGGTGTCCCGCAGCACTCCATCTGCCAGTCGTCGTACATCACGTTCCGTAGCGCCATGCCCCCACCCTCCCCGGAACTCCCCACCGAGTGCGAGACGTTTTCGCCGTACGCCGGGGTACGGTCCCGTACGACAACCGGCCCGCCATCTCCAGGAGCCCCGCCCCATGACCACCGCTCCCATCCGACGAAGCGACCGGCGGATCAGCCCGGTCTTCCTCGGGATCGCCGCCGTCACCGCGGTCTCCGGCTGGGCCGCGTGGACTGGATTCGCGGACAATCCCGGGCTCGCGGTCTTCCTCTTCGTGACGGCGGCCTGGATCGTCTCGCTCTGTCTGCACGAGTACGCGCACGCCCGCACCGCCCTGCACAGCGGTGACATCTCCATCGGCGCGAAGGGCTATCTGACCCTCAACCCGCTGAAGTACACGCACGCGCTGCTCAGCATCGTCCTTCCGGTGCTCTTCGTGATCATGGGTGGAATCGGCCTGCCCGGCGGTGCCGTCTTCATCGAGCGGGCCCGGATCCAGGGCAAGTGGAAGCACAGTCTGATCTCGGCCGCCGGGCCGCTCACGAACGTGGCTTTCGCGGTCGTCTGCACCGCGCCCTTCTGGCTCGACGCCCTCTCCGGCGTCCCGGACACCTTCCGCTTCGCGCTCGCCTTCCTGGCGCTGCTCCAGGTGACGGCCGCGATCCTGAACTCGCTGCCCGTCCCGGGCCTGGACGGGTACGGCGTCATCGAGCCCTGGCTCTCGCACAAGATCCGCCGTCAGGTGGAGCCGTTCGCGCCGTTCGGTCTGATCGCCGTCTTCGGCATCCTGTGGATTCCCGAGGTCAACGGCGCCTTCTTCGACGCGGTCGACGCGATCCTGCGCGGCCTCGGCGTCCATGACCTGGAGACGTACTGCGGCCAGGACTTCTACCGCTTCTGGGACGGCGACCCGAGCCAGTACTGCACGCTCAGCCCGTAGCGGCGCGCGCGTCCCGCTCGGCCTTCGCGCGGCGCAGGTAGTACCACGCCATGTTCGAGGAGAGCCCGGCGAGCAGCACCCAGACGACGCCGATCCAGTAACCCTGGACGAAGGAGACGACGGCCGCCACGACGGCGAGGGCGCAGACCGTGAGGGCGTAGAGAGCGAGGCGGGGCATGGGGGTCGGCTCCTGTCGGGGGTCGGTCCGGGTTCTGGGCGGGCCGCCGTACGCGACGGCGTCCGGACCCAGTGTCCCCCATGCCCGCTACGTCCTAGACGTCGGTCACGCGCAGCCCCGCGTGGGCCTTGTAGCGCCGGTTCACGGAGATCAGGTTGGCCACCAGGGACTCGACCTGGTGCGCATTACGAAGCCGCCCCGCGAAGACGCCCCGCATCCCGGGGATACGCCCGGCGAGCGCCTGCACGATGTCCGTGTCGGCGCGGACCTCCCCGAGCACCATCACGTCGGTGTCGATCTCCTCGACGGCCGGGTCCTGGAGCAGGACCGCCGACAGGTGGTGGAAGGCGGCCGTGACGCGGGAGTCCGGCAGCAGGGCGGCGGCCTGCTCGGCGGCGCTGCCCTCCTCGGGCTTCAGGGCGTAGGCGCCCTTCTTGTCGAAGCCGAGCGGGTTCACGCAGTCGATGACGAGCTTGCCGCTCAGCTCGTCGCGCAGCGCCTCGAGCGTCTTGCCGTGCCCGTCCCACGGCACGGCGACGATCACGATGTCGCTGCGCCGCGCGCACTCGGCGTTCTCGGCACCCTCGACGCCGAGGCCGAGCTCGTCGGCGGCGCTCTGCGCCCGCTCGGCCGCGCGGGAGCCGATGATCACCTTCTGGCCGGCGCGGGCCAGGCGGTAGGCGAGGCCGCGGCCCTGGTCGCCGGTGCCGCCGAGCACGCCGACGACGAGCCCGGAGACGTCGGGCAGCTCCCAGGGGTCCTTGGCCGGAGGCTTCTGCACACTGTCGTTGGAGGTCATGCGGCCGACCTTACTCACCGCCCGGCCGCCGCCCGAGTCAGGTGAGCGCCGCCACCGGTATGCGCCGGAACGTGATCGTCTCGTATGCGCTGAAGTCTCCCGTCTCGTAGAGGAGTCCGACGGTCTCGTCGTCGACACGGACGAGGTCGGAGTACGCGGCGGGCAGCCCGTCCACCGTGTACGCGTCCTGCCACGTGGTGCCGCCGTCGCGGCTGCGGCGCACCGTCATCAGGGCACGGAAGCCCGGGTCGGCGGGCCCGGAGAACAGCAGCAGGTCCGGCGTACGCAGGTGCAGCACGCTGCACTCGACGACCGGGCCGACGAGCCCGGCCTGCGGCCGGAAGGGCTTGAGCAGGCTCTGGCCGCCGTCGCGGGAGTGGGCGTCGGCGCGGGTGCCGGGGGACGGGGAGTCGTTGCGGGTGTTGAAGTAGATCCGCCCGTCGGGGAGTTCGGCCGCGGTGGTCTCGTTCACGTTCACATAGCCGTTGGTGTTGTCGTCGACGTAGCCGATGCGCCAGGTCTGGCCGAGGTCGTCACTGAGCAGGCAGTGGCCGCCGTTGTACTTGCCCTCGGTGCCGTTGTCGGTGCCGGTCGGGGGCAGGGAGTGGTTGGCGGGCACGACGACACGGCCGGGGGCGCCGCCTCCGGCCAGCTGGATCGCGTGGCCCGGCGTGGTCGCGTACCACCGCCAGTTCGCCTTCTTCACCTGCCCGGTGATCTCCCGGGACGCCGACCAGGTCAGCCCGTCGTCGTCGCTGTGCCGCACCCAGATCCGCCGCCCGTTCGCGGCGGAGACCTGGCCGCGCCGGATGGCGTCCTCGGTCGCCGCGGCGGCGTTGCGGACGTGGACGAGGAGAATCCGGCCGGTGGCCAGGACGACGGGGGCGGGGTTGCCCGCGAGGCCGGTGCCGTTGTGGGCGACGACCTGGAGCGGACCCCAGGTGCGGCCGCCGTCGCCGGAGCGCTTCAGCACCACGTCGATGTTGCCGAAGTCCTCCTGCGAGCCGACCCTTCCCTCGCAGAAGGCCAGCAGGGTGCCGGAGGCGGACCGTACGACGGCGGGGATCCGGAAGCTCGCGTAGCCCTCACGTCCGGCGCGGAAGGGAACAGTTGTCTCATCAGCCATCCCCGGTCAGTCCCCACCCCGGACGAATTCCAGGTGAACTCCGCCTGACGACTCACTCGTTGGGGCAGGATGCGACCCCATGGACGCCGTACGGGTCGCGCTGCTGCGCGAAGTGCTCGCGGGAACCGAGTGGGTGGGCGCGACGCGCCGCTTCGCGGGGGCGCTGCGGTCCTCCGTGGTGCCGCACGGGGGCGGGCTGCTCCTTGTGGGCACGCAGGAGTACGAGCCGTGGCATCTGGCCGCGCATCTCGTGGACGAGGCGGCCTGGTCCGGGACGCCGGAACTGACGCCGACGCTCGTGCGCCACCGGGTGCGGGAGGGCGATCCCGCGCATCTGTCGACCGGGCTCGGCCGGATCGAGGCGGCGAGGCGCGGAGAGACCCTCCTGGTGGTGGCGCCGGACGCGCCCTCCGCGTCGCCGGGGGCCGAGCTCCTGGAGCGCGTCCACGACGCCCGCACCGCTGGAGCCACGGTGCTCTCCCTGGGTTCGGGACACGGTGATCTGCGGGCCATGGCTCACGAAGCGCTGACCGTGCCGGACTCGCCCGAACTGGACCTGGACATGGTCCAGCATCTGGTGAGCGCGGCGGCGGGGGAGAACTCGCTTCCGGCGGCACGGGGCCGCAGGCGCTTGCGTGACCGGCTGTCACGGCTGGCGGATCAGCTGACGGCGCCGCCGCCGGCGCGGTGGTGAGGTTTCTGGCGGGGGCGCCTTCTGCGGGGAACTGAGCCGCCGCTTCGCGGCGGATCTTCCCCCCCCCACCCACCCGATTACCCCGCAGGGCAAACGGGTGGGTGGGCGGGAGACATCCGCCGCGAAGCGGCGGTTCAGTCCTGCGCAGGAGGCGCCCCGCCCGGAGAATTCGGTTGCCCCGGCTCATGAGCAGCACTGACCATGGCTGTTCGTGTCCATCTCCTCGATACTTCCCGACCTCTCCCCCTGGCGCTCCACGCGTGACTTCCGGCTGCTCTGGATACAGGGTCTTGTCACGACCTTCGGCAGCTTCATGGCCCTGGTCGCGCTGCCGTTGCAGATCAAGGACCTCACGGACTCGCCGCTCGCCGTCGGCGCGATGGGCGCGGTCGAGCTGGTGCCGCTGATCGTCTTCGGCCTCTACGGGGGCGCGCTGGCCGACGCGGTCGACCGGCGCCGGGTGATTCTCCTGACCGAGGCGGGGCTGGGCCTGCTGGCCGCCGTCCTGTTGGTGAACGCGCTCCTTCCGGAGCCGCTGCTGTGGCCGCTGTACGTGGTGGCGGCGGGCGTCTCCGCGCTCGCGGGTCTGCAACGTCCCGCGCTCGACTCCCTGATGGCCCGCATCGTGCCGCACGACCAGCTCACCGCCGCGGCGGCGCTCAACTCCCTGCGCTGGAACGTCGGCGCGATCGCGGCCCCCGCCCTGGCCGGCCTGGTCGTCGCCTATGCCGGGCACGCGCCCGCGTACGCGGTGACGGTGTTCTCCTTCGTCGTCTCCGTGGCCCTGTGCACCCGCATCGCGCCCGCGCCTCCCGCGCACGACGCGCAGAAGCCGTCCCTGCGGGGCCTGGCGGAGGGCGCGCGTTTCGCGTGGTCGCGGCCGGTGCTGCTCGGCACGTACGCGATCGACATGGCGGCGATGTTCTTCGCCTTCCCGAACACGATCTTCCCGTTCCTCGCGGAGGATCTCGACGCGGAGTGGTCGCTCGGTCTGATGTACGCGGCCGGGGCGGTGGGCTCGCTGCTGCTCAGCCTGACCAGCGGGTGGACGTCACGGGTGCGGCGGCACGGGGTGCTCGTCGTGTTCGGGGCGGCGGGGTGGGGGCTCGCGATCACGGCCGCCGGTTGGTTCGCGAACGTCTGGCTGGTTCTGGTGTGCCTGGCGCTCGCGGGCGCGGGAGACATGCTCAGCGGGCTCGGCCGCTCGACGATCTGGAACCAGACGATCCCGGACGAGCTGCGGGGCCGCCTCGCCGGCATCGAGGTGCTCTCCTACAGCGTCGGCCCGCAGCTCGGCCAGGTCCGCGCGGGCGCGGCCGCCGGCTGGACGGGCACCCGCGCCGCCATCTGGTCGGGCGGCCTCGCCTGCGTGGCCTCGGTCGCCGCCCTGACCGCGGTGCTGCCGAAGCTGCTGTCGTACGACGCGAGCACGGACGAGGACGCCGTCCGGCGCCGCGAGGTGTCCGGCGCCGGGTGACCGGCCCCCGTGGGCGAGCGGGTCAGCCCCTGCCCTCGCCCTCGCCTCCACCCCCGGCACCCTTGTCATGCCACTTCGGGTCCGTCTCCCATTCGAGATTGCGCTCGGCGGCCGTCTCCATCGCCCGCTGGGCCTCCTCGCGGGACCCGTACGGCCCGAAGCGGTCCTTGCCCGGACAGTCGGGGCCCTCCTCGACCTTTCGGTGCTCCAGGCAGTAGTACCACTCGCCCGGTTTGCCGACGGTCCGCCTCTTGAACAGTGGCATGGTCTGCTCCTCTCTCTCCCGCCATGCTGCCCCACCACCGCTGGTTAGACTCGCTGGCATGTCTGGCCAGTCACTGCTCGTCCCAGGGGAGCTCTCCCCCATCCGCCCCGTTCCGGGAAACATCAGGCGCCCGGAGTACGTGGGGAAACCCGCGCCCACCCCGTACACCGGGCCCGAGGTGCAGACCCCGGAGACCATCGAACTGATGCGCACCGCGGGCCGTATCGCCGCGCGCGCGATGGCCGAGGCCGCCAAGCACATCGCGCCCGGCGTGACCACCGATGAGCTGGACCGCGTCGCCCACGAGTACATGTGCGACCACGGCGCCTACCCCTCCACGCTCGGCTACCGCGGCTTCAAGAAGTCGCTGTGCACCTCCGTCAACGAGGTCATCTGCCACGGCATCCCGGACTCCACCGTCCTCAACGACGGCGACATCATCAACCTCGACGTGACCGCGTACATCGGCGGTGTGCACGGCGACAACAACGCGACGTACCTGGTCGGGGACGTCGACGAGGAGTCCCGGCTGCTCGTGGAGCGGACCCGCGAGTGCCTCGACCGCGCCATCAAGGCGGTCAAGCCCGGCCGCCAGATCAACATCATCGGCCGCGTCATCGAGTCGTACGCCAAGCGCTTCGGCTACGGCGTCGTCCGCGACTTCACCGGCCACGGCATCAACACGTCCTTCCACTCCGGCCTGATCGTCCCGCACTACGACAGCCCGCACGCGACGACCGTGATCAAGCCCGGCATGACGTTCACCATCGAGCCGATGCTGACCCTCGGCACGTACGACTACGACATGTGGGAGGACGGCTGGACCGTGGTGACGAAGGACCGCAAGCGGACCGCGCAGTTCGAGCACACTCTCGTGGTCACGGACAGCGGGGCGGAGATCCTTACGCTTCCCTGAGCTCAGAGCGGGTAGCGTTTTACCGACAGGGCGTCGGGAACCAGTTGACTTAGGCAAGCCTAAGTTAGATGATCGGTGGAGGTCACCGGTTCCGTCACTGGTTCCCGCCTTCCCTCGGCGTTTCTCGCTTTCTTCGCTTCGGAGGTCCCTCATGGATCCGTTCTCGACGGTCATCCGCACCGCCTCGCACGAGCAGCACACGGAGGCGGAGACCTCGACGTTCATGAGCGATCTGCTGGGCGGCAGGCTCGGCGTCGACGCGTACGCCCGCTACACGGAACAGCTGTGGTTCGTGTACCGCGCCCTTGAGGAGGGCGCCGCCACGCTGAAGGACGACCCGGTCGCCGGCCCGTTCATCCAGCCCGAGCTGGAGCGCGTGGCGGAGCTGGAGCGGGACCTCGCGCATCTGCGGGGCGCAGGCTGGAAGTCCTTCGCCGCCCCGCTGCCCGCCACGGCGGCGTACGCGACGCGGGTCGCGGAGTGCGCGCGGGAGTGGCCCGGCGGTTATGTCGCCCACCACTACACCCGCTACCTCGGCGATCTCTCCGGCGGCCAGATCATCCGCGGCAAGGCGGAACAGACGTGGGGCTTTGCCCGCAAGGGCGACGGTGTCCGTTTCTACGTCTTCGAGGGGATCTCGAATCCGGCGGCGTTCAAGCGGGGCTATCGGGAGCTGCTCGACGGTCTGGGAGAGGTGGTCCCGGACGAGCTGGAGCGGCAGCGGATCGTGGACGAGTGCAAGCGCGCTTTCGCTTTGAACACCGCGGTCTTCCGTGAGCTGGGGGACGAGTTCCCGCTGTCGGCGTAGGGCGGACCCTGCGGGGCCTTCCCCAATCCCGCCCCTTCCCGAAACGGGCTGAGTCTCTCAGCCCGTCCGGCGTTTGAGGACGAACTCGGCGAAGCCGGTGATCAACGGCGCCCAAGGCCCCCGGCCAGGCGCCGCACCCGTCCCCCCACCTCGATCAACCCGCCCGGCGCAGGCGCCGTAAGGATCTGCGAGCCACGCCCCTGCGTGATGTTGAGCGCACGGCCCTGCTCGGCGCACAGCAGCAACGCCGCCGCCCCCGTCGCCTCGTCCTCCCGGATGCCGTCGTCACGGCCGGGGAAGGCCCTGGCCCGCACTCGACCCGCCGCTTCGTCCTCCCACGCCCACGCGTAGATCCACTCCCCCGGCGGGGGCACCGCGAGGGCATTCACCTCGGCCGGAGTCCCGTACTCGCGCAGCGTCCGCGGCGGCGCCCACTCGGCCCGCGCAGCGATCCAGCTGAACTCCCCGTCCTGGCGGGCCTCCACGACCCCCGCGGGCGTGACCAGTTCAGGGACGTCGAGGAGCCAGGACGTACCGACGCAGGGGTGCCCGGCGAAGGGCAGCCGCAGGGTGGGGGTGTAGATGTCGATGACCCCGCGCTCGGGGTCATCGACGAACACCGTCTCGCTGAAGCCGAGCTTCGCGGCGACCGCCTGCCGCTCGTCCCGCACGGGCACGCGGGCCCCGTCACGCACGACACCCAGCTCATTGCCGTGCCGACCGTCGGGCCCGCAGAAGACCCGGAGTACGTCGAGGCCGTCAGGCAGTTGCGTCATCCCGGCATTCAAGCACCCTCGGGCCTCAGGAAGCCCGGCGGCGAGCCACGAAGACCGCTCCGGCGCCCGCGGCGGCGATCGCACCCGCCGCCCCGAGCAGCGCGCCCGTCGGCACCGACGAACCGGTGGACGCCAGCGAGCCCCCCGTACCGCCGCCGACCGTGCCCCCGAGGTCGGACGAACCCCCGCCGGTGGAACCGGAGCCGGCCGAGCCGCCCGTCGAACCCCCCGTCGAGCCGCCGCTGCCGCTCGGCAGCTCCGCGCCCTCGGCGACGGAGAGCGCCACCGTCACGGGGTCGATCGCGTCACCCTCCTTGTAGCCGGAGGGCGCGTCCTCGCTCTCGAACTGCTTCGCGCCCGCCGCGGTGAACGCCGCGGGAACCTTGTCGAGCACGACGACGTCGTCCTTCGCCGCGTACGAGGCCTTGGAGAGGTCGAGCGTCGCGAACTTCACGTCGTTGTTGGTGCCCTTGGGCGTGGTGACGTCCACGCTCAGCGTGCCCTTGGCACCGTCCGCCGCGACCTTGATGTCGCTGAACTTCATGTCGATGCCGTGCGCCTTGTACTCGAAGCGGACGGCGCCGCCGAAGGACGCGTTCAGCTTCTTCGCGTCGCTGTCCACGTCACCCTCGGCGTACGGGAAGTCGTAGCCGTTGTCGTTCTTCTCCGCGCCGCCGGAGAGCGTGGCGCCGCCGCCGGACTCGATGTAGCGGCGGAAGCTCTCCTTCACGCCCCAGGCGAGCGAACCGTCGTGGACCTCGCCCGCGGGCTGTCCGGTCCCGGAGGACGGCTTCGGGGTCGTGGTGGGCTTGTCCGTCGGCTTCGGGGTCCCGCTGGGCTTCTCGGTCGGCTCGGGCGTCGCGGTGGGCTTGTCCGTCGGCTTCGGCGTCTGGGTCGGCTTCTCCGTCGGCTTCTCGGTCGGCTTCTGGGTCGGAGCGCCGCCCGCCTTCACCGTGAGGGTGGCCGGGTCGAGCTTGTCGCCCTCCTTGTACATGTTGTTGAAGGCCTTGGCGCCGTCCGCCGTCAGCGTCGCCGGGATGTCCTTGAAGGTCATGGCGCCGCCCTCGCCCTGACCCGGCCTGATCCCGGTCAGGTCCAGCTCGGCGAGGTCGATGTCGTTCTGGACGGCGCCGTTGAGGCTGACGTCGGCCTGGATGGCGCCGCCCGTGCCCTCGGTGCGGACCTTGACGTCGGCGACCTTGATGTCGAAGCGGTGGGCCGTGGAGGAGAAGCGGACGCTGCCCTTGAAGGCGGTGTCGGTGGCGTGTGTCCCCGTGTCGTACGTCCCCTTGCCGTCGGTGAAGGTGAACACCCCGTTGCCGACAGCCTGCTTGGCACCGTCCGATGCCTCGATCTTGCCCACGGCGATGCCCGTGACGTACTTGCGGAAGGACTCCTTGAGGCCCCAGTCCAGCGTGCCGTCCTTCAGCTCCACCTTCGGCGCGGCGCCGCCGCCGTCGGCGGCGAGCGCCGGAAGGGTCAGGGCGGTCGCGCCGAGGGTGATGGCGGTCGCGGCGGCTGCCGCGAGGGTTATGGGGCGTCGGGTGACGGCCATGATCAGGCTTCTCCTTGAGAAGAGATGAGGTGACAGCGGAGAAAGAGCAGGACGTTGAGCGATACGGACGACGAGGCGGTCAGGCGTCCGTCGCCGCACGCTTCTTGCGTACGACCCCGAACGTGACCGCAGCGGCGAGCAGCACCGCCACGCCCGCGCCGACGCCGATCGGCACGGCGGGCGACGAGGAATCGGACGAGTCGGCGGCGTTCTCGGTCTTCGGCGCGGCGGCCTTCTTCGCCTGCGGGGCCGGGCTCGCGGACGAGCCCAGGTCCGGCAGCGCGGGCAGCTTCGCGTCGGCGTCGAGGGCGACGGCGAGGGAGAGGGGGTCCATCTCAGAACCCGCCTTGTACATGCCGCCGAACGCCTTGGCGCCGTCGGCGGTGAGCTTCGAGGGCACTTCGGTGAGGGAGACCAGCCCGTTCTGCGGCTTCAGCTCCTTCGCGGCGAAGGTGACCAGCGGGGCCTTCTTCAGCGTGACGCCCTTGTCGCCCTTGCTGTCGACGTCGGCGAGGAGTGTGCCCTTGCCGTCCTTCACCTTGACGGCGACCTTGCTCAGCGCGAGGTCGAGGCCGCGCTCGCCGGTGAAGCGCACCGTGCCCGCGAAGTCCGCGTCGAGCGTCTGCTTCTTCTTGTCGTACGACCCCTCGCCCCGGGGGAAGCGGAAGAGCGCGCCGCCGTCCTGGGCCCCCGCCGACAGTTTCCACTCACCCTTGGCGATGGAGCCGGTGACGTACTCCCGGAAGGTGCGGCGCACGCCCCAGTCGACGGCGCCGTCCTCGATCCGTCCCGCCTCGGCCTTCTTCCCGGACGAAGGCTTCGGAGAGGGTTTCGACGAGGGCTTCTTCGCGGGGGCGGAGGAAGCGGACTTCGCCGCGAGGTCCGTGGACAGACTCACCCGGTCGAGCTCGGTGCCCGCCGTGTAGTACCCGGCGAAGGCTTTCGCGCCCTGGGAAGTGAGCGTCGCCGGGAGGTTGTCGAGGGCGATCGGTCCCGAGCCGCCCTTCATGTCGATGCCGGACATGCCGAGGGTCGCGAGCGGCACCTGGGCGTTGGTCGTGACCTTGCCCGTGCCCTTCTCCTTGCTGACCATGTCGGCGTAGAGCGTGCCGGAGCCGCCGGCGATCTTGACGGTGGGGCGGCTGATGGTCAGGTCCAGCTCGTACGAGCCGTCCTTCCTGTGCCCGAGGAAGTGCACTCCACCGGAGAAGGCGGCGCTGAAGGCCCCGCTGTCCGGGTCGTACGAGCCCTTCGCCGAGTGGAAGCGGAACTGGCTGCCGCCGACCGTCGCGGCGCCGCCCCGCAGGGTCGAACTCCCCTGGGCGATCGGCCCGGTGACGTAGCTCTGGAACGAGGATTTGATGCCCCAGTCGAGCCGTCCGCCCTGGACCGTGCGGTCCTCGGCGTGCGCGGCGGCCGTGGGGAGCAGTGCTCCGACGAGTGCGGTGAGCACCGCCACGGCTCCGGCGCGGGCGATGGCTCGCACCTGTCTTGACGACGGCATGGGACCCCTCCGGGTGTAGCTAATGAGGTAAGGCTAACCTAAACTACGATCACTCAGGCTGGAACCCCCATCCCGGCCAACCGGCCCCAGGCGCCTCGCGGCGGACCTCCAGCAGCAGCCCTCAACAGCACGACAGGACGGTGGACTTCGGTGCGTATGCCGCGCTCACTCCGTATCGCCGGCGCGTGGACCGCCGTTCTCGCCCTGGCCCTCACGGGCTGCGGTTCGTCGTCGGACGGCGGTGGCGAGGAGTCTCCGAAGGCGAAGGCGGCGGCCTCGGCACCCGACCGGGTCGAGCCGCTGCGGTCCCGCCCCGACCCCGTGCTCCCCGCCACCGTCACGTCGGCCGACGGCAAGAAGGTCACCGTCGAGGACACGAGCCGCATCGTGCCGCTCACCGGCGGCCTGAGCGAGATCGTCTTCACGCTCGGGCTCGGCGAGAACGTCGTGGCCCGCGACATCACCGCCACCTTCGAGCAGGCGAAGAAGCTGCCGGTGGTGACACGCGCGCACGACGTCTCGGCGGAGAGCGTCCTCTCCCTGAAGCCGACGGTCGTCCTCGCGGACACCTCCACGGGTCCCGCCGAGGCCATCGACCAGATCCGTGACGCGGGCATCCCGCTGGTCGTGTTCGACCCCGCGAAGGGCCTGGACGACGTGGGCCCCCGGATCGACGCGGTGGCGAAGACGCTGGGGGTCGAGAAGTCGGGCGACGAGCTCAAGTCCCGTACGCAGGGGCGCATCGCGAAGGTGCGGAAGTCCATCCCGGCAGCCGCCCGCACCGAGAAGCCCCGCGTCGCCTTCCTCTACCTGCGCGGCTCCGCATCCGTCTACCTGCTCGGCGGCCGTGAGTCCGGGGCGAGTTCGCTCCTGGAGGCGGCGGGCGCGGTCGACGCGGGCAAGGCCTCGGGCCTGAAGAAGGACTTCACGGCGATCACCAGCGAGGCGCTGGCCAAGGCGGCGCCGGACGCGATCCTGGTCATGTCCAAGGGGCTCGAATCGGTCGACGGCGTGGACGGGCTCCTCAAGGTCCCCGGTGTCGCCGAGACCCCGGCCGGGCTCGACCGCCGCATCGTCTCGATCGACGACGGAGTGCTCCTGAACTACGGGCCGCGCACGGACCAGGTCCTGAAGTCCCTGGTGGAGCAGTTGTACGAGGGCACGAAGTGACCGTCCTGACCAAGACGGCCGACGCCGGGCCCCGCGGGCGGGAACCGCAGGCTCACCGGGACCGTCGGCGCGGCGCGACCGCCTCCCTCACCGCCGGGCTCACGGCTGCCCTCGTCCTGCTCTGCCTCCTCTCGGCCGGCATCGGCGCGTACGACATCCCCCTCGGGGACGTCCTCAGCTCCGTCCAGCACCGGATCGGTCTCGGCGGGAGCGCGCTCGACCGGGTCGGCGAGAGCGTCCTGTGGAACGTGCGGCTGCCGCGCGTGACGCTCGCGCTGCTCGTGGGGGCGTCGCTGGGGTGCGCGGGCGCTCTCATGCAGGGCGTGTTCGGCAATCCGCTGGCCGAGCCCGGTGTCATCGGGATCTCGGCGGGCGCGGCCGTCGGCGCGGTGGCGTCGATCGCGCTCGGGCTCAGCTTCTTCGGCAACTGGACCGTGACGGTCTGCGCGTTCGTCACCGGGCTCGCCACCGTCCTGCTCGTGTACGTCCTTTCGCGCGACGGAGGGCGCACGGAGGTCGTCACGCTCATCCTCACCGGGATCGCCGCGAACGCCTTCGCGGGGGCGCTGATCGGGCTCTGTGTCTTCTTCGCGGACAACGCGCAGATCACCCAGATCACGTTCTGGCAGCTCGGTTCGCTCGCGGGGTCGACGTGGCCGAAGGTGCTCGCCGTGCTGCCGTGCGCGGTGGCCGGTCTCGCCGTGGCGCCGCTTTACGCACGGAAGCTGGACCTCCTCGCGCTCGGTGAGCGGCCCGCGCGGCACCTCGGGGTCGACGTCGAGCGGCTGCGGCTCGTGCTGGTTCTCGTGGTGGCACTGCTGACCGCCGCCGCCGTGGCCGTCGCCGGGATCATCACGTTCGTCGGTCTCCTCGTCCCGCACCTGCTGCGGATGGCGGCGGGGCCCGGCCACCGCTTCCTCCTGCCGGGCAGCGCGCTGGGCGGGGCGGTCGTCCTTGTCGGCGCGGACCTCGCGGCGCGGACGGTGGCGGCGCCCGCGGAGCTGCCGCTCGGGGTGCTCACCGCGTTCTTCGGCAGTCCGTTCTTCTTCTGGCTGCTGCGCAGGACCCGTCGCAGGCAAGGGGGTTGGGCATGATCGGGCGGATCTCGCGGCGGTTGTTCTCCTCCGGTGCCGGGCGCTGCCTGCCGGGGCCCGTCTCCCCTGGTGACGTGCTCGCCGAGACGTCGGGGCTGCGGGTGCGGCTCGGCGGGCGCGAGGTGCTCGCCGGGGTGTCCTTGACCGCGCGGGCGGGTGAGGTGCTCGCCCTGGTCGGGCCCAACGGGGCCGGGAAGTCGACCCTGCTGGCCGCCCTGGCCGCGGATCTTCCGGCTGACGAAGGGGTCGTACGTGTCTGCGGGCGGCCCGCCACGCAGTGGCCCGCCCGTGAACTCGCCCTGCGGCGGGCGGTGTTGCCGCAGGAGGCCGCCCTGTCCTTCCCTTTCCCGGTGGAGGAGGTCGTACGGATGGGGCGCGCGCCTTGGTCGGGGACGGCGCGGGAGGACGACGACGACCGGGTCGTGCGGGAGGCGATGGCCGCCGCGGAGGTGAGCGAGTTCGCTCTTCGGCCCTTCTCCGCGCTCAGCGGTGGCGAGCGGGCGCGGGTCGCGCTGGCGCGGGTGCTGGCCCAGCGTGCGCCGTTGCTGTTGCTCGACGAGCCGACCGCGGCGCTCGATCTGCGCCACCAGGAGCTGGTGCTGCGGATCTGCCGGGAGCGGGCCGCCGCGGGGGACGCGGTGGTCGTGGTGCTGCACGATCTCGGCCTTGCGGCGGCGTACGCGGATCGGGTGGCGGTGTTGCGGGGCGGGGCGGTCGCCGCGGAGGGGCCTCCGGGTGAGGTGTTCACCGGGGAGCTTCTGAGCGAGGTCTACCGGCAACCGGTCGAGGTGTTTCCGCATCCGCGGACGGGGGCTCCGCTGGTGGCACCGGTGCGGGGGGAGGTTCCGGCGGTCCCTGCGGGGCCTTCCCCGATCCCGCCCCTTCCCGAAACCAAGGGGCTCCGCCCCCTGGACCCCCGAGAAGACGGCCTCACTCGCCGGCCGGGCTGATTCTCAGCTCCTACGTCGAGCCGTCTTGACCTCCGCTTTGCCCCTCAGCCAGATAAGGGTCATATAAGTTAGGGTCCCCTCACCGGAACGCCGGAGTATGTCCGTGACCCGCCTTGGAGCCCCTATGCACCCCGCCCGTCCCACCACCGCCATTGCCATCGCGGCAGCGGCCGCGGCGGCCCTCACCGCCGTCACGGGCTGTACGGAGAAGAGCGACGCCAAGGGCGGCTCCAACACCGTCGAGGTGACCGCGACCGACGACAAGTGCGAGCTCTCCAAGACCAAGCTCAGCGCCGGGCACGTCGAGCTCGCCATCGAGAACAAGGGCTCCAAGGTCACCGAGGTCTACCTCCTCTTCCCCGACGACCGCATCGTCAGCGAGCGCGAGAACATCGGCCCCGGCACGAAGCAGAAGCTCACCGCCGAGGTGAAGTCCGGCTCGTACCAGATCGCCTGCAAGCCCGGCATGAAGGGCGACGGCATCCGCCAGAAGGTCACCGTCAGCGGCGGCAAGGCCGTCAAGCGCGACCCGCGCCTGGACAAGGCCGTCGCCGACTACCGCGCCTACGCGCAGGAGCAGGCCGACGCGACGCTGCCCAAGGTGAAGCTCTTCACCGACGCCGTCCGCGAGGGCGACATCGAGGCCGCGAAGAAGACGTACTCCACCTCCCGCATCGGCTGGGAGCGCACCGAGCCGGTCGCCGAGTCCTTCGGTGACATCGACCCGAAGGTCGACCTCCGCGAGGACGGCCTCGCGGAGGGTCAGGACCTGGAGAAGGACTGGACGGGCTGGCACCGTCTGGAGCGGGCCCTGTGGAAGGACAAGAAGATCGGCGAGCGCGAGAAGGAGCTCGCCACCCGGCTGGACAAGGACCTCAAGGACTGGCAGGACCGCGTCGGCAAGGCCGAGATCACCCCGACCTCGATGGCCAACGGCGCCAAGGAGCTTCTCGACGAGGTCGCCACCGGCAAGGTCACCGGCGAGGAGGAGCGCTACTCGCACACCGATCTCGTCGACTTCAAGGCGAACGTCGAGGGCGCGGAGAAGGCCTACGGCCTGCTCAAGGCCGTCGCCTCGGAGAACGACCCGGCGCTCACCAAGGAGCTCGACAAGCAGTTCGCGGCCCTGTACAAGCTGCTCGACGAGTACCGCCAGGGCGGCGGCAAGGACTCGTACACGTACACGTCGTACGACAAGCTCGGCAAGGCGGACGTCAAGGAGCTGCAGGACGGCGTCAACGCGCTCGCCGAGCCGCTGTCGAAGCTGGCCGCCGCCGTCGTGAGCGGCAAGTAGCAGCGGGGGGGCGCACGATGCCTGAGACCACGCACGACACCGAGGCCGTGCCGGAGGACGAGAGCTCCGGCAACTCCGGCCACCCCGGCTCTCCTTCCCGGCGTTCGCTCCTCGGCTGGGGTGGTGCCGGGCTCGCGCTCGGTGCCGCCGTCACCGGGGGCGCGGTGGCCGTCGCCCGCTCCGGGGACGAGGCCGTGCCGGCCTCGTCGGCGGGCGGCGCGGTCGCCTTCCTCGGCAAGCATCAGGCGGGCATCGCGACCGCCGTCCAGGACCGGCTGCACTTCGCCGCGTTCGACGTGAAGACGGACGACCGCGAGCAGTTCGTGCAGCTCCTCAAGGACTGGACGAAGGCCGCGGCGCGGATGACCGCGGGGCACGAGGTCGGTGAGGGCGCCTTCGGCGGTCTCACCGAGGCGCCGCCGGACGACACCGGCGAGGCGCTGGGCCTCAAGCCGTCGCGGCTGACCCTCACCATCGGCTTCGGGCCGAGTCTCTTCGAGAAGTTCGGCCTGGCGGACCGACGGCCCGAGGCGCTCGTCGATCTGCCCAAGTTCCCCGGGGACAATCTCGACAAGACCCGCGGCGGCGGCGACCTGTGCGTGCAGGCCTGTGCGGACGACCCGCAGGTCGCCGTGCACGCCATCCGCAACCTCGCCCGCATCGGCTTCGGCAAGGTCGCCGTGCGCTGGTCGCAGCTCGGCTTCGGGAAGACGTCCTCCACGACGCCGGGCGCGCAGACGCCTCGTAACCTCTTCGGGTTCAAGGACGGCACCCGCAACATCTCGGGCGAGGACGACTCCGCGCTCGCCGAGCACGTGTGGGTGGGCGAGAAGGACGGGCCCGGCTGGATGGTCGGCGGCTCGTACCTCGTCGCGCGTCGTATCCGCATGAACGTCGAGACCTGGGACCGCACTCCGCTCGGTGAGCAGGAGGACATCTTCGGGCGCGACAAGGGCGAGGGTGCCCCGGTCGGCAAGGCCAAGGAGCACGACGAGCCGTTCCTGAAGGCGATGAAGCCCGACTCGCACGTCAGGCTCGCGCACCCGGACACCAACGACGGTGCGACGATCCTGCGCCGCGGCTACTCCTTCACGGACGGCACCGACGGCCTGGGGCGGCTGGACGCGGGGCTCTTCTTCCTCGCCTACCAGCGGGACGTGCGCACCGGCTTCATCCCGGTGCAGCGCAGCCTGGCGCGCGCCGACGTTCTCAACGAGTACATCCAGCACGTGGGTTCAGCGGTCTTCGCGATCCCGCCGGGCGTCCGTGACAAGGACGACTGGTGGGGCCGGGCACTGTTCGGCTGAGGGGATCTGACAGACATGTTCGGTAACTACCTGATCGGCCTGCGCGAAGGCCTCGAGGCCAGCCTGGTCGTCTGCATCCTCATCGCCTATCTGGTGAAGACGGAGCGGCGCGACGCGCTCAGGCCCATATGGATCGGCATCGGCGTCGCGTGCGCCCTCGCGCTCGGCTTCGGCTGCGCGCTGACCTTCGGTTCGCAGGAGCTGACGTTCAAGGCGCAGGAGGCGCTGGGCGGTTCGCTGTCGATCGTCGCCGTCGCCCTTGTGACGTGGATGGTCTTCTGGATGCGGCGTACGGCCCGTCATCTCAGGGCGGAGCTGCACGGCAAACTGGACGCGGCGCTCCAGATGGGCACGGGCGCGCTGGTCGCCACGGCGTTCCTCGCCGTGGGCCGGGAGGGCCTGGAGACCGCGCTGTTCGTGTGGGCGTCGGTGCGGGCCTCGAACGACGGGACGCCGGGGCCATTGATCGGCGTGCTTCTCGGCCTGCTGACCGCGGTCGCGCTCGGCTGGCTGTTCTACCAGGGCACGGTCCGCATCAACCTGGCGAAGTTCTTCACCTGGACCGGCGCCATGCTGGTGGTCGTGGCGGCGGGCGTGCTCGCGTACGGAGTCCATGACCTGCAGGAGGCGGAGTTCCTCGGCGGGCTGCGGAACAAGGCGTTCGACATCAGCGCGACGATCCCGCCGGACAGCTGGTACGGCACGCTCCTGAAGGGCGTCTTCAACTTCCAGCCCGACCCGACGGTTGTCCAGGTCACGGTGTGGCTGCTGTACCTGATCCCGACGCTCGCGTTCTTTTTCGCCCCGGTAGGGTTCGGGCCCGGGAAGGGGAAGGTGAACGCAACGCATGAGCAGGCTTCCAAGGCAGCGCACTCCGATGCGGAGCGGCCGGTCGCGTCGGCCGGTCCGGTACGCGATGGTGGCGTCGACGGTCACCGTACTGACGGTGACGGCGAGCGGCTGCGTGACGGTGCACGGGGAGCGGGAGGTCGTCCCGTCGGCGACGAAGGCTGAGGCCGACCGCGCGCTGCGGGACTTCCTCACCGCGTACAACAAGGCCGAGAAGGCGTACGACCCGGCCCTGGACGCGGCCCGGGTCACGGGCCCGCTGGGCGCCATCAACCAGGCGGGCCTGAAGTCGCGGGGCGCGCGGAACCCGGGCGGCAATCCCCAGCAGGTGCCCCTGGAGCTGACGGACGCGAAGTTCTCGATCCCCAAGAAGGCCGGCTGGCCCCGGTGGTTCGTCGCGGACACGAAGTCCAACCGCAGGGGTGACCTGCGCTGGGTGCTCGTGTTCACGAAGGGCAGCAAGGACCAGCTGTGGGAGGCGTCCTACCTGAACCTGGTGTCGCCGGACAAGATGCCCGAGCTGAAGAAGGACAAGGACGGCCTCGCGGAGCCGGTCGCGCTGAACTCCCCGGCCCTCGCGGTGGCGCCGAAGAACCTCGGCAGGGAGTACACGACGTATCTGAAGTCGGGCGGCGACACGTTCGCGCCGGGCGACCACACGTCGGCGTGGAAGGCGTTCCGCGACAAGAACACCAAGCGTCGCGGCATCGCCGTCCAGTACATCGACGAGCCGAAGAACGACGGAACGTTCGCGCCGGTCGGTCTGCGCACCCAGGACGGCGGGGCGATGGTCTTCTTCTCGACGCACCACTACGAGAAGCAGACCGCCGCGAAGGGCGTGAACCTCACCGTCGAGCCCGAGGTGAAGCCCCTCCTGAAGGGCGAGGTCAAGCAGTCGGTGATGCTGGAGCGCGTCTCCAACCAGGTCGTCGTCGACCCGGCGGGATCGGGCAAGGTGAGGTTCCTGAGCCGTATCCAGGGACTGACGGGCGCGAAGGGCGAGTAGCCGAGGCCGGCCCCCCGCGCGCGGGCGTCAGCCCCTCATCGGCCAGGCGGCGACGTCGTGCTGGGGCTCGCCCGCGACGCGCGCGCATTCGTCGGTGAGCGTCTCGAGAAGCGTCAGCGGGTCCGGGAGCTCGTTCTCGGGGCCGCGGATCCAGTGGACCGCCAGGTCACCGGGGAGCCGCGCGGGCGGTACGAGGACGTACGAACCGCGGCAGTGCCAGCGCAGGCCCGGGTGTTCGTTCGTCGTCTCGGGGTGGCAGTCCAGCTCGCAGGGCCACCACTCGTCCTCGTCCTCGGGGGTGCCGCGGGTGAGCGTGAAGAAGAGCATCCGCCCCTCGTCCATGGTGCCCTCGGACTCGGCGACGGGGCCCACCTCGACGCCGGCGGCGAGCAGCCTGGCGAGGGCCTCGCGCCCGGCGGCCAGCGGCACGTCGAGGACGTCGTGGACCATGCCGGTCGCGGTGATGAAGTTGGCCTGCGGCTGATGCCTCGCCCAGCGCTCGATCTGCCCGCGGTCGGTGGTGGACTGCGTCTGCCAGGCGAAGGAGATGGGGTGCCTGGCGGGGGTGGGACAGCCGATGCGGTCACAGGAACATCGGTACGCGGAGGGGTGCGCGGCCGGTGAGAGCGGCAGACCCGCTGCCGCGGCGGCGACGAGCAGTGCCTCGCGGCTCGCCTCCTCGCCTGCCGTGTCCTCCGGTCGGGGACGTCGGCGAAGCCACTGGGAAATCCTGCTCTGTCCGCCGGACCGGCGGCCGAACTCCGCGCCCATCAATCCCCTCACCTCGCATGTGTGCCGAGAAGCATCTCCCATGGTCGCACCATCCTGCTCCTCGGGGGGCCAGAGCCCACATCCGGGGTAGCTGGGGTGATGCAAGGCGCAGGGTGACATAGCGCGTCATTGCGTACTAAGGATTGATTTACCCCCCTACCGTGTTCGCCATGGTCACCAGGACTGTGCTCGCGGGACTCTCGGGGCTCATGAGCCTCACCACACTGGCCCTCGCCGCGCCCGCCGGACCACTCGCCCCGCTCGAATGGGGAGGCGGCCCCCTGACGGTGGACGCCCTCCCCCGCTTCACTTACACCGCGCATCGCGGCGGCGCCCTCGAAGTGCCGGAGAACAGCATGTCCGGACTGGTGGCGGCCTACAAACGCGGCACGGCGCAGGTCATCGACGTCGACACGCGGATACTGCGCGACGGCACCCTGGTGGTCCTGCACGACGAGACCCTGGACCGTACGACGACGTCGACGGGGCCGGTGAGTTCGCTCACGCTGCGCGAGTGGCGCCGGGTGAGGCTGCGGCCGGGCGCCGATCTGCCCGGCCGCTGGCGTTCCGAGCGGCCGCCGACGGTCGCCGAGGTCCTGGACCGCTTCGGCGGGCGGATCGTACTGATGCTGGAGGCGAAGGATCCGCGCAGCCTGCGGCGGCTCGGCTCGCTGATCAGCGCCCGCGGCCTGACGCGTTCGGTGTTCGTGAACTCCAACGACCCCCGCGTCGCCGCGCGCGCCCACCGGATGGGGCTGCTCGCGCAGCTGTGGCGCTCCAAGGGGCAGATGCGCACGGACCGGCCCGAGCAGTGGGCCTCGTTCGTGGACGTCCTGGACGTGGATCACAAGGCGCGGGACGCGGACCTCCTGCGCGCGGTCCACTCCGGGGTGCCCCGGGTGTGGGCGCACACCGTGACCACGCCGCGCCAGCGGGACCGGGTGCTGCGGCTCGGCTGCAACGGCGTGATCACGGACGCTCCGGGTCTCCTCGCGCGGACTCCGGTGAAGGGAGTCAAAGGCGTGAGCGCGTCCGGTCCGCGCCAGGGGTGGCCGGTCAACTCCGTGTGACCCGCGTGGCGCCGCCGGCCAGGGGTGGTCAGCGGGGCGCGATTCCGTAGAGGGCGTATTCGACGAGCTTGTCGGCGTACTCGTGCGTGAGCGGGCCGGTGCGCTGCAGCCAGCGCTGGGCGAGCGGGCCCGTCCACAGTTCCAGGGCGATGCGGGGGTCGACGTCGGGCGCGACCTGGCCGGCCTCCTTGGCGATCTCGATGCGCCGCACGTACATCTGGAGTCCGGGCTCCAGGAGCTTCTCCACGTACTCGGCGCCGAGCTCGGTGTTGAGCATGCCCTCGGCGGCGAGCGCCCGCCAAGGGGCGTCGTACTTGGGGTTCCTGAACTCGTCGATGGTGGCCCGCATGACGAGTTTGAGGTCGGCCTCGAGGTCTCCGGAGTTCGGGATCTCGGTCGGAGCCATTTGCTGGCCGACGTTGTCGCTCGCCTCCTGGTGGGCCTGTTCGCCGAGGTCGAGGAAGGCGTCGAGCAGGACGGCGCCCTTCGACGGCCACCAGCGGTAGATCGTCTGCTTGCCCACGCCCGCGCGGGCGGCGATCGCCTCGATCGTGAGCTTGCCGTAGCCGACCTCGGAGACGAGGTCGAGGGCGGCGTCGTAGATCGCGTGGCGCGAGCGTTCGCTGCGGCGCTTGGAGTCGGGGGTGGGTTTGGTGGCCATGCCCTCGAATGTAGCAGCGCACGAGCCGAGACGTGCCGTCTCGTTAAAGCTTGACAAGACGAACCGTCTCGTCCAGAGTATTCGAAGAAGCGAGACGCGTCGTCTCGCTGAAGATTCCCGATACGGAGGTACGCACATGTCGCGAGGCGGAGCAGGAAACATGCTGGGCGTGGGCGGTACGCGCACCAACCTCTCCCGCAAGGCGCTGCGCGGCGCGGGCCGCGGCGGTCAGGTGGGCGGCGGGCTCAGCCCGCAGGCGCAGAAGCGTGAGCTGCTGCGCAAGCTGCGGGAAGGCCGCTCGGCGCGCGGCGAGTCGTGAGACGGGGCCGTGGGCCGGGACGTGGGCCGGGACAGTGGACCGGCACGTGGACGGCGTGCCAACCGTCCGCGGACCCGGGTTGACCACTCGCCGAACCACCCGTTCAGATCACAGCGCGAGGGCTCCTCAGACCGCACCATGGGCAGCAACTGCCCCCCTGCGGCACCAACTGACCGCAGCGGTACGTGAGGAGCCCTCGTTGAGTCGTTTTCCTCGTCGCGCCACACCCCGGCGCTATCTGATGTGCTCACCGGCACACTTCAAGGTCACGTACTCCATCAACCCCTGGATGGATCCCTCGAAACCGGTCGACGTCCCCCTGGCCATCGCCCAGTGGGAGGACCTGCGCGACCGCTACCGCTCGCTCGGCCACACCGTCGAGGAGCTCACCCCGCGTCCCGGCCTGCCGGACATGGTCTTCGCCGCGAACGGCGCCACCGTCATCGGAGGCCGCGTGCTCGGCGCGCGGTTCGCCCACCCGGAGCGCGGCCCCGAGGCCGTCGCCCACCTGGAGTGGTTCCGGGAGCACGGCTTCACCGACCTCCACGAACCGACGCACATCAACGAGGGCGAGGGCGACTTCGCCGTCACGTCCTCGTACGTCCTCGCCGGGCGCGGCTTCCGGGCCAGCCCCCTGTCGCACGGGGAGGCGCAGGAGTTCTTCGGCCGCCCGGTCCTCGGACTCGATCTCGTCGATCCGCGCTACTACCACCTGGACACGGCGCTCGCGGTGCTCGACGACGCGGCGGACGACGTCATGTACTACCCGCCCGCGTTCTCACCGGGCAGCCAGGCGGTGCTGCGGCGCCTCTTCCCCGACGCGCTGATCGCCGACGAGCCGGACGCGGTGGCCCTCGGGCTCAACGCGGTCTCGGACGGCCTGCACGTGCTGATCCCGCAGGCCGCGGCCGGTCTCTTCGCACCCTTGCGGAAGCGTGGCTACGAACCCGTCGCGATGGATCTGAGCGAGCTGCTCAAGGGCGGCGGCAGCGTGAAGTGCTGCACGCAGGAGCTACGCGTCTAGCCCATCGCCACCGTGGGGCGGCCAGGCGTCGCCCCACTCCGCGTCGCGGGCCGCGCGGTACAGCGGGCCGTGGCGCTTGGTCACCGTCTCGCGGTGCAGCGTCTCGTCCGCCGCGCACAGGTCGAGCAGGACCTGGCCCTTGCGGATCTGCGGCTTGCGCACGACGCGCTTTTCGGCCGGACCGGCGTCGAAGCGGACCGCCGCCACGTAGCTGAACTTCTCGTCCTCGTACGCCAGTGAGCCGCCCTTGACCTTCCGGTGCAGGGAGGAGCGGCTGACGCGGGCCGAGAAGTGGCACCAGTCCTCGCCGGGGACGATCGGGCAGGCGGAGCTGTGCGGGCAGGGTGCGGCCACGCGGAAACCGGCGGCGATCAGCCGGTCGCGGGCCTCGATGACGCGCGCGTAGCCGTCGGGGGTGCCCGGCTCGATGATCACGACGGCCTGCTGTGCCGCTGCCGCCGCCACGTCCACGACCGAGCGGCGGTCGTCCTCGGTCAGCTCCCCGAGGACGTACGACACCGTGACGAGATCAGTGCTCTCGATGCTGAGCGCCGATCCGATACGAGAGCGCTGCCACCGCGCGGACTTCAACCACGGGTTCGTGGCGGCCAGTTCACGCCCCAGGGCGAGGGCGGGCTCGGCCCAGTCGAGGACCGTGACGGGCCGCTCGCCGTCCCAGGTCGCGCTCACCGCCCAGGTCGCCGCGCCGGTCCCGCCGCCGACGTCCACATGGCTGCCGGGCGCCCATCCCGCGGGCGCCGCGTCCGCGAGGGCCCCGAGCGCGGAACGCACGGCCTCGAAGGTCGCGGGCATGCGGTAGGCGGCGTACGCGGCCACGTCCGCACGGTCACGCAGGATCGGGACGTCGGTCGGGGTGTGCCCCCGGTAGTTGGCGATCAGCCGGTCGACGGCGTGCGCGGCCTGCTTGGGCGGCAGCCCGTCGAGGAGCCCCGCGAGGGCGGTGCGCAGGGTCGCGGCCGGGGATGCCGGAAAAGTCGGGGCGTTCACCCAGTGATTCTAGGGGCGGAAGGGACGAGCCCGCGCCGCCCCGCCAGGGGCAGCTCCGCCGCGGGGGGACGATCGGGCCCCTTCAGGGGCGCGGGGAACTGCGCAATCCGCACCCGCTGCCCGCGCAGGCCGAGCCCCGCTCAGCGCGCCGCGCGGGCCAGGCGCGTGGCCGCCCGGGCCCGAGGCCCGCTGTCGGCAGACCCGCGCCGCGGGTGGACCGTGTTGGCCAGGAGGATCAGGAACGTGTCCGTGGCCGGGTCCATCACCAGCGACGTCCCGGTGAACCCCGTGTGCCCCGCCGCCCCGCGGCCCGCGAGCTCCCCCATGAACCAGGCCTGGTCGAGGCCGAACCCGAGCCCCGGCGGCGTAAGCATCAGCTCCACGAAGTCCGGGCCGAGGATCCGCGCCGTACCGTACGAGCCGCCACACAGCAGCGCGCGGCAGAAGACCGCGAGGTCGCGTGCGGTGGAGAAGAGCCCGGCGTGGCCCGCGACGCCGCCGAGCGCCCAGGCGTTCTCGTCGTGCACCTCGCCCCGCAGCATCCCCCGGTCGGCCTTCGCCCACGGCTTGCGCTGGTCCTCGGTGGCGGCGGCGTCGGGGCGCGGCCCGAAGCCGGTGGCGGCCATGCCGAGCGGCCGGGTGATGCCCTCGCGGACGAGCACGTCGAGCGGGCGGCGCGTGAGGCGCTCCAGGACGTGCTGGAGGAGCAGCATGTTCAGGTCGGAGTAGAGGTGGTCGCCCGGCGGACTCGACGGGACCTCCGCGCGCAGGGCGGCGAAGCGCGCGGCGTCGTCCGGGCAGTCGTACAGCGGGAGCTCGGGGCGCAGTCCCGAGGTGTGCGTGAGCAGCCGGCGCACCGTGATGCCGTGCTCGGCCGCCGCCGTGAACTCGGGGACGTACGCGGAGACCAGCGCGTCGATGCCGAGCGTGCCGCGCTCCAGCTGCTGCATCGCGGCGACCGTGGTGAACAGCTTGGTGAGCGAGGCCAGGTCGAAGGGGGTGCCGGTGCGGGTCAACACCTGCTGCGCGGGCGGAAGTTCGACGCCCGCGTCCTTCTCCGGGTCGTACGCGGCATAACGCACCGCGCGGCCCACCGCCTCCTCGACGGCGATCACCGGGCCACGTCCGGCGAGCACGACGGCACCGGCGCACCAGGGCCGCTCGCCGCGCGTCAGCGCGCGCACCTCGCGTACGAGGTGGGCCATCTCGTCCGTGTCGAGCCCCGCACGGTCCGGCGAGCCGGCGCGCAGGAGGCGTGGCGCGGTCAGTGGTCCGTCCCCTCCCGAGTCGGTCTGGCCGAGTACTGCCAGGGGCGGCACAGTCCCAAGTAGCAGCCGATGGCCGCAAGGCCGCAGACGAGCTGGACGACGGCCATCGGCACGGCCGTGGCCTCGCCCGCGATGCCCACCAGCGGGGACGCGATCGCGCCGACGAGGAACGAGGACGTGCCGAGCAGCGCCGACGCGGACCCCGCGGCGTGCGGGGTGCGCATCAGGGCGAGGGCGTTCGTGTTGGGCATCGCGAGGCCCATCGCCGACATCAGGACGAAGAGCCCGGCCGCGACGGGGAACAGGCCGACGTCACCGAAGACGCCCGACGTCATGAGCAGCAGCGCGGCGGCCGCGAGGACGATGACGCTCAGGCCGAAGGTGAGCACCTTGTCGAGGCTGACGCGGCCGACGAGGATCTTGCCGTTGATCTGTCCGACGGCGATCAGGCCGATGGAGTTCACGCCGAAGAGCAGGCTGAAGGTCTGCGGTGACGCCCCGTAGATCTCCTGGATGACGAACGGCGACGCGGAGACGTACGCGAACAGCGCGGCGAACGCGAAGCCGCCCGCGACCATGTAGCCGGTGAAGACGCGGTCGGCGAGGAGCGACTTCATGGTGCGCAGCGCCTCGACGGTGCCGCCGCTGTGCCGCTTGTCGGGGGCGAGCGTCTCGGGCAGGCGCCGCCAGACCACCGCCGTCAGGGCGATGCCGATGACCGTGAGCACGGCGAAGATGCCGCGCCAGTCCGTGAAGCGCAGGACCTGGCCGCCGACGACCGGCGCGATGACCGGGGCGACCCCGGAGATCAGCATGAGGGTGGAGAAGAAGCGGGCCATCTCCACACCGTCGTAGAGATCGCGGACGACGGCTCGGGCGATGACGATGCCCGCGGCGCCCGCGAGGCCCTGCAGAAGGCGGAAGCCGATGAGGAGTTCGGCGGTGGGCGCGAACGCGCAGATCGCGGTGGCGACGATGTAGACGAGGAGCCCGATGAGCAGCGGCCTGCGCCGCCCCCACTTGTCGCTCATCGGCCCGACGACGAGCTGCCCGAAGGCCATGCCGGCGAGGCAGGCGGTGAGGGTCAGCTGCGCGGTCGCGGCGGACGTGTGCAGCGAGCGGGTGACCTCCGGGAGCGCCGGGAGGTACATGTCCATGGAGAGCGGCGGCACCGCGGTCAGGCCGCCGAGCATGAGAGTGACGAGGAGGCCGGTGCGACGCTGGGCGGCGCGGGCCACGGTGTCGGGTGCCGGGCCCTTCCTCGCCCTCTCTGACTGCCGTATGAGGGGGCCTTCGGACCCACTCGTGACGCGGCTGCCGTGCTCCGGCATGCGGATTCCCTCCCGATTAGGCGTGCGATTACCTATGCTCTCAGCTCAGCTGTGCTGGTTGAGACCATTTCCGCGGTACGCCGCGGTACTTCGCATGACTCCGGCTGTACGAACAGGGGCCCCAGTAGTGGAAGACAACCGTGAGCCCGTGCGTTGGGGCATCCTCGCCACGGGCGGGATCGCCGCATCGTTCACGGCGAACCTCCTCGACATGCCGGACGCCGAGGTCGTCGCGGTCGCCTCGCGGACCGACGCGTCGGCGAAGGCGTTCGCCGAGCGGTTCGGGATATCGCGCGCCTACGGGGAGTGGGGCGCGCTCGCCGAGGACGAGGACGTCGACGTCGTGTACGTGGCGACGCCGCACGCCTCGCACCGCACGGCGGCGGGGCTCTGCCTGGAGTCCGGCCGCGCGGTGCTGTGCGAGAAGGCGTTCACGCTGAACGCGCGGGAGGCCCGGGAGCTGGTGACGCTCGCCCGGCGGCGCGGCCTCTTCCTGATGGAGGCCATGTGGATGTACTGCCATCCGCTGATCCGGCGGATGAAGGCGCTGGTCGCCGACGGGGCGATCGGCGAGGTGCGGACCGTGCAGGCCGACTTCGGCCTCGCGGGGCCCTTCCCGCCGGCGCACCGTCTGCGTGACCCGGCGCAGGGCGGTGGCTCGCTGCTCGACCTCGGGGTGTACCCGGTGTCCTTCGCGCAGCTGCTGCTCGGTGAGGCTTCGGGGGTGAGTGCGAGAGCGACGCTCTCGGACGAGGGCGTCGATCTCCAGACCGGAATGCTGCTCTCGTACGAGAGCGGTGCTCAGGCCTTGTTGCACTGCTCCATCAACGCGGGCACCCCGGTCACCGCGTCCGTCACCGGTTCGCTGGGCCGCATCGACATCCCGAACGGCTTCTTCTTCCCGGAACGCTTCGTGCTGCACCGCGACGGCCGCGACCCGGAGGAGTTCGTCGCCTCCCCCGAGTACGGCCCCCGCGACAGCCTCAAGCACGAGGCGGCCGAGGTGATGCACCGCCTGCGCGCCGGCGACACCGAGTCCCCCCTCGTCCCGCTGGACGGCACCCTCGCGGTGATGCGGACCCTGGACGCGGTGCGGGAGCGGATCGGGGTGCGCTACCCGGGCGAGTGAGCGCACCCCCGCGGAGCTAGGGACCTGAAGCCCGCCGGGTCACGCGGGCTTCAGACCCGGGTTCCCCGCCTCCGTCACGAAGGACGCCGCCGTCGTGATGGGCGCCCCGGGCGTCGTCACCGCCGAGACCGTCTTGAAGTCGGCGCGCGCGGACTTCAGGCCGAGGTCCACGGTGACGTAGCCGCGCCGCCCGTTGTAGAACTTCATGTGCGGGTTGGCCTTGGTGTAGGTGTCCCACGTCGGCGGCTTCTCGGCGCCGTCCCTGCCGCTGGCGATGGACGTGGCGACGATCTCCGTGCCGACCGTCTTGGACTTCTGGTCGCCGAAGTCGGCCTTGATGTCGTAGGCGTATCCGACGTGCACGTCGCCCGTGAGCACCATCAGGTTCTCGATCCCGGCGGACGCCGCGCCCGCGAGGACGCGGTCGCGGGATGCCGGGTATCCGTCCCAGGCGTCCATGCTGAGCTTCGCCACCGCGTTGAGGTCCAGCTTCCGCTGCGAGAAGTTGACCTGCTGCGGCATGACATTCCATACCGCGTCCGAGTCGCGCCAGCCGTTGATGAGCCAGCGCTCCTGCGTGGCTCCCGTGATGGTGCGCTTGGGGTCCGTGGACTCGGGTCCCGGCACGTCGGCGCCGTCGCCGTAGGCCTGGTTGGAGCGGTACTGCCGCGTGTCCAGGATGTCGAACTGCGCGAGCCGGCCCCACTGCAGGCGGCGGTAGAGCTGCAGGTCGGGGCCGACGGGCTGCTGGGGGCTGCGCAGCGGCAGGTTCTCCCAGTACGCGCGGTAGGCGGCGGCGCGGCGCACCAGGAACTCGGCGGGCGGGCTGCCGTTCTCGTCGAGGTCGTCCGCGTAGTTGTTCTCGGTCTCGTGGTCGTCCCAGGTGACGACGAAGGGGTGCGCCGCGTGCGAGGCGCGCAGGTCCGGGTCGGTCTTGTAGAGGGCGTACCGCAGGCGGTAGTCCTCCAGCGTCTGCGTCTCGCGGTTGAAGACGTCGGGCAGCGTGCGGTCGGTGTAGTTGCGGGCGCCGCCGACCGAGTTCACCGCGTACTCGTAGAGGTAGTCGCCGAGGTGGAAGACGACATCGACGTCGTCCTTCGCCAAGTGTCTGTGCGCGGTGAAGTAGCCGTCGTGGTACGCCTGGCAGGACACCGCGGCGAACTTCAGGGAGCTCACCCTGCTGCCCTCCGCGGGCGCGGTGCGGGTCCGGCCCGTCTCGCTGATCCACTTCCCCGTCTTGAACCGGAAGTAGTAGGGCCGTCCCGCCTCCAGGAAGTCCACCTCGACGTGCAACGTGTGGTTGTACTCGGGGTGGGCCATCTCGAAACCGCTTCTGACGACACGCCGGAAAAGGGCGTCGTGGGCAAGCTCCCACTGGACGACGACGCGCTGGTTCGGCAGTCCGCCGCCCGGTTCGTACGGGTCAGGGGCGAGGCGGGTCCAGAGCAGGACCGAGTCGGACTGCGGGTCGCCGGACGCGACGCCGAGGGTGAACGGATCGTCGGCGATCTTGCGCGCGTCCATCTCGGCGGCGGACGCCGCGCCCGCCGTGGGCAGATTGGTGGCGAACGCGAGCGCGGCCGCGGCGCCGGTGACGGTCAGGAAGCGCCGGCGGCCCAGGTGGCGCGCGGCGGCTCGTAGCTCGGTTGTGTCCTGCTGGCCTGTGGGTGTCATATGGCCCTCCCCTGACGATTTGGTGTCACGGGCATGCAAGTGGGGGGCGACGACGCGCGACTGTCGCGTACACAACACCCGCATGGCGGTCGGATGATGACCATATGGACGGACCTCCCGTACGCTGCGGGGCCATGAACGCAGAGTTGACTGGACATCCGAACGGGCACCCGACCGGGCGAACGAAGACCGCCGTGGTGACCGGCGCGGGCTCCGGAATCGGCCGGTCCGTGGCCGTGGAACTGCTGCGGGCCGGATGGTCCGTGGCGCTCGCGGGGCGCCGCAAGGAGACGCTGGAGGAGACGGCGGCCATCGCCGCGGGGGTGTCGGAGGGCGCCGCGGTGCGTGCCGTCCCGCACGCCGAGGACTCCACCGAGGTGAACGCCCCGGCCGAGACCGACGCCCTGTGCGTGCGCACCGACGTCTCACGGCCCGAGGACGTGGCCGCGCTCTTCTCGGCCGTGCGCGAAGGCTTCGGCCGGCTCGATCTCCTCTTCAACAACGCCGGTACGTTCGGCCCCGGCGGCGTACCCGTCGACGAACTGGAGTACGACGCGTGGCGGCACGTCGTCGACACGAACCTCAACGGCGCGTTCCTCTGCGCGCAGGCGGCCTTCCGGCAGATGAAGGAGCAGGACCCGCAGGGCGGCCGGATCATCAACAACGGCTCCATCTCCGCGCACGTGCCGCGCCCGCGCTCCATCGCGTACACGGCGACGAAGCACGCGCTGACCGGCCTGACGAAGTCCCTGTCCCTGGACGGCCGCCCCTACCGGATCGCCTGCGGTCAGATCGACATCGGCAACGCGGCGACGGACATGACCGAGCAGATGCGGGCCGGCATCCTCCAGGCCAACGGAGAGCTGGCTCCCGAGCCGGTGATGGACGTGTCGGACGTGGCGCGGACGGTGCGCCATATGGCGGAGCTGCCGCTGGAGGCGAACGTCCAGTTCGCGACGGTGCTCGCGACGAACATGCCTTTCATCGGGCGGGGTTAGCCACACCCGCCCCCTCGTGGCCGACCGTGACCCCCGTTCACGGTCGGCCCACATCTCCCCAAACGGAATGAGAAGTACCGCGACAATTACGCGCATCAACCCCCGTATGCTCGGCGTGCCCTCCACGAGAACTCCATATTCCCAGCACTCTCGGAGCACACTTTGCGCATACGTTCCGCGGCCCCGGCCGTCCTCGCCGCAGCCGCACTCGCGGCCCCTCTGCTCGCCGCGTCCCCGGCGACCGCGGCCGCGCGCCACCAGGGCGGACTGCACCTCGGCTACATCCAGTTCGACAGCCCGGGCCGGGACACCCGTTCCAACTCCTCGCTGAACGCGGAGTGGGTGAACATCCACAACAGCTCCGGCTCGGCGATCCAGCTCAAGGGCTACAAGCTGAAGGACAACACCGGCTACACGTACACCTTCGGCAGCTACAAGATCGGCGCCGGCAAGACGGTCAAGGTCCGCACCGGCAAGGGCACCAACGCGTCCGGCGTCCGCTATTGGGGCCGCGGCTCGTACGTCTGGAACAACACCAGCGACAAGGCCCGCCTCATCAAGCCGAGCGGTTCGCTCAAGGACTCCTGCTCCTGGACGAACAGCAACCCCGGTTACAAGAGCTGCCACTGACGGCACACGGGCCACTGACGGCATACCTGCCACACCTGCCGCTGTGCATGGGGGAGGGGGCAGGGCAGCCGCTCCGTGGCGGCCGGCGGGGCCCGCGGCAAGCCGCGGGATGGGCCGGCCCCACGGAACGGCTGCCCTGTGACATGACGCCCCGCGACAGCCGCCTGGGCCCCGCCACGAAGGCCCGGCGAACTGCTCCTACTCCCCGGCCGCCTCGCGCACCCCGCCCAGGATCCGCTCGACCTCCCCCAACTCGTCCGCGGTCAGCGGCCCGTGCTCCAGCGCGCCCACGTTCTCCTCGACCTGCGCCACGGTCCGGAACCCCGGGACGGGCACGGCCAGCGGGCTTCGGGCCCAGAGCCAGGCGAGCGCGCCCTGCGCGAGAGTCCGCCCGCCGCCGGTCAGCACCGACCGCACCGCGTCCACCCGCCCCAGCCACTCGGGGTCCGCGCCCCCGCCCGTCCCGAAGCCCGGCAGCCACGCGGGCGGCGCGCTGCGGATGTCCCCGGCCCCCGGCACACGCCCGGCGCCGAACTTCCCGGTCAGCAGTCCCATCGCCAACGGACTCCGCAGCACGCTCGCGAGCCCCAGCTCCGTACAGAGCGCCAGCATCTTCGGCGCGTCCTGCAGCACATTGCAGCGATGCTGGACCGCCGTACAGTGCGGCCCCTCGGCGAACAGCGCCGCACGGTCCGGGTCGTCCGTGCTCCACCCGTAGGCCCGGATGAGCCCCTCCCGCACGAACTCCTCGCAGGCGTCCCGGAGTTGGGCGGCCCGCTCCGGTTCCGCGTCGCCGATGTGCAACTGGTAGAGGTCGATGTGGTCCGTGCCGAGCCGCTTCAGCGAGGCCGTCAGCGCACGGCGTGCGTACGCGACCGAGTCGTCCGCGCCCCCGACCGCGGTCCGCGTCTCCTCGTCGAAGAGGTTCCCCCACTTCGTGGCGATGACGACGTCGTCACGGCGTGCGCCGAGAGCACGCGCCAGGACGCGCTCGCTGTGCCCGGTCCCGTAGTTGTCCGCGGTGTCGAAGAAGGTGACGCCGAGGTCGACAGCCCGCCGGATCGCCCGTACCGACTCCTCGTCGTCGACGGCGCCCCAGCCGTACGGCTGCCCGTCGGGGCCCGACCACTCGCCGCCGATGGCCCAGCAGCCGAGGCCGAGCGCACTGACCTCGATGCCGCTGCGCCCCAATGTCCTGCGTGTCGTCGTCCTGTGTGTCGTCGTCCTGCGAGTCGTCTCCATGCCGACGGACACTAGGAGTTGAAGCGCACGCGAAGACAAGACCTACGCGCCCACGGTTACAGGCCGTGGGTCTGAGGCGGTGGGTCTGAGGCGGTGGGTCTGAGGCGGTGGGTTTCAAGCCGTGGGTCTCAGGCCTGCCCCGTCTCGAACCGGGTGACCTTCCCGCCGTCGACGGTGAACTGCCACTTCGTCCGCATCTCCCCCCACGTGTCGTTGCGGTACGTGACGATCAGCGCGCGTCCGCCGTCCGACTCGTTCTCCACCTCCATGTGGCCGTTCGAGGAGAAGATCTCGCGGTCCGCCCAGTCGGCGACGTTCCGCTCGGAGCCGTCGTCGGACATGGTCACGTCCGGCGCGAGGACAGCCTGGAAAGCGGCCTGGTCATGGGCGTTCACGGCGGTGACGAAGGCTCGGACCGTCGGGTCGACGAGCCGGTTTACCTGGGTGCTCATGCACTCACCGTCACACCGCCGGCTCCGCCTCGCCACCGGACGTGGTCACCCGTACGGCCGCTCGAGCGGGGTGCGCGGCCGGGCCCTGACGGACGGTGGTGAGGGAAAAGAGACTCCCCTCCCCCGGCCCTCAGGAGACAGCGCCATGACCTCTTCCTGCTTCGACCGACGCGACCTGGGCCTTCTGCTGCTCCGCGTCGGAACCGGCGGTGTCCTCGCCGCCCACGGCGCCCAGAAGCTTTTCGGCTGGTTCGGCGGCCACGGCATCGCGGGCACCGGCGCCTTCATGGAGTCCATCGGCTTCGCGCCCGGCAAGGCGAACGCCGTCGTCGCCGGGCTCGCCGAGGCGGGCGGCGGCACCCTGCTCGCGCTGGGCCTCGCGACCCCCGCCGCCGGTTCCGCGGCGGCCGGTGCCATGGCCGGGGCGACCGCGGTGCACGCCCCCAACGGATTCTTCAGCCAGGCCGGCGGCTACGAGTACCCGGCGTTCCTCGGCATGGTCGCCGCCACCCTCGCCGTCACCGGCCCCGGTGCCTACTCCCTCGACCACGCGCTCGGCCACTCCTTCAACCGCAACTGGATGGTGCCGGCGGCCCTGGCGGGCACGGCGGTGGGGGTGCTCGTCTCGGTGGGTTCGCGGGCGAAGAACGTACGGGGTCAGGAGAGCGCGTCGAGGGCGGACGAGACCTGACACGGGCCGCCGTGGCGAGCCCTCGTCGTCGGGACGGCACTCCGGCTGCTCGTGTACAGGGGCGGGACCGCCCCGGTCACGCCGGTCATGCCGGTCATGCCGGTCATTGGGCAGACGGCCCTGGTCGATGAGTAGGGGGCGGCGTCGCGCGGAGTCGCGCGAGAGCTGGACCGACTCGGCGTGTCTGTACGGCGTCTTGTGCCGCATGCCGACCGGGGGACGCAGGCCCGGAGGCGGCGCCCCGGCGCAACGAGTCCGGCGCCCCGGCGATCAGCCGCTGCCGCATCGCCGCGAAAGTCACTGGTCCCGAGCGGAGTCGACCGGTTAACGTCCCCGATCATGACTGATGCCCCCGCCCAGAACCTGCCGCCCCGCCTCACCGGCCTGACCTTCCACGGCCCGCTCTCCGAGGCGCGGGCCACGCGCCTCGTCGAGCGCGTCACACCGGGCACCGGCTCGGTCCTCGATCTCGGCTGCGGTTGGGGCGAGTTGCTGCTCCGCGTCCTTGAGGCCGCCCCGGACGCCACCGGCGTGGGCGTCGACCTGTCGGCCGATGACCTGGCCAGGGGCCGTGCCGCGGCCAAGGAGCGCGGTCTGGCCGAGCGCGTCTCCTTCGTCGAGGAGTCGGCGACGGACACCACCCGCGGGCCCGCCGACCTCGTGCTCTGCCTGGGCTCGAGCCACGCGCTCAGCTCCGCCGAACCGCCCGGCCACACCGAGGCGGCCCTGCGCGCCCTGCGGCGTCTGGTCACTCCCGGCGGGCGCGTCGTGCTCGGCGAGGGGTTCTGGCAGCGCACGCCCACCTCCGACGAACTCGCCGGGATGTGGCCGGGCGCCCACACCGGCGAACACCTCTTCCTCGGTGACCTCGTCGACGCGGCGATCGCCGCGGGCTTCCGTCCCCTGTGGGTGGAGACGGCGAGCACGGAGGAGTGGGAGGAGTTCGAGTCCGGCTACCGCACGGACGTGGAGGAATGGCTGGCCACCCACCCCGGCCACCCGCTGGCCGCCGAGACCCGCGAGAAGGTCGACCGTCAGCGCTCCACCTGGCTGCGGGGCTACCGCCAGGTGCTCGGCCTGGCGTATCTGACCTTGATGCCGGTGGGCTGAGGGCGGCCTTTCGGGCTCAGCCGTCGCCGCCGTCGAACCACGTCCGGGCCAGCGCGTCGAGCGTCGGCTCCGGCGGGGCGGGCAGCTCCCGCAGGTACCAGGGCAGGCTGCTGTAGACGTGGAGCAGGGTGTGCGCGAGGAGTTCGCGCGGCTCGAAGGTGCGGCCGTACGCCCGCATGAACCGGCCCAGGAGACCCGGCTCCGCGCGCGTGACGAAGAGGCCGACGCCCACGAAGTCGTACGCCCTGTCCCCGATCATGGCGGGCTCGAAGTCGAAGAGCCCGGTGAGCCCGAGCCGCCTCGCCCCGCCGACGGGGCCGACCAGCAGATGCCGGCGCATGAACTCGGTGTGCAGGAGGACCCGCGGCGCGTCGGCACGCAGCGGCACCGCGTCCAGGAAGTCGGGGATCTGCTCCACCCAGCTCTCCGGCAGCCCGAGCTTGCGCTGCCGCGCGACGGCCCCGGCCCGCTGCCTGTCCAGGAAGGCTCCCCAGTCGCCGGGACCGAGCACATCGGTGAGGGGCCCCGGATCCAGTGCGTGCAGCGCGGCCAGCGCCTCGCCGGCCTCGGTGACCAGCCGCTCCCGGTCGGCGCGCGGGATGCGCGGCCAGGCGGCGGCGAGGTCTTCGCCGGGCAGCCGGGACATCAGCACGTACCGCCAGCCGTTCTCGTACGCCCCGGACGCGTGCACCCGCGGTGTGGGAACGGGGAGTTGGCCCTGGAGACGGCTCAACACCCGCTCCTCGACGAGGCCGTCGTCGGCGACCGCGCCGGGGAAGAGCTTCAGCACGAGGTCGTCTCCGACGGCGTAGACGGGCTGTGTCCCTTCCGTGAACCGGTCGAGGGGCGCTCCGGTGAGGCCGAGGCGGTGGCACAGGTCCTCGACTCCCGGCCGCATGACGGCTTCGTCGGGGACGACGATGTCCCATTGCTCGTCGGTGTCCACGGCGGGCAGCATGATCGGCACGGTAGGAGAAGGCGCGGGCGGCGGCAACGCATTTATCGACGGCTCGGCGCGGTCCCACAGCCGCGATACCGACCGAAGTCTGCCCACCCATCGACTTTCGGCGGCTGCCCCGCGGCCACGCGCTCGCCTAGCGTCGCGAACATGACCAGCGAAGAGAGCCTCGGCAGCCCCGTCCCGCTCAGCAAGGGCCGGACGACGGTCCTCGGTTACCCGCGCGGTGACCTGCTGACCATCCTCATCGGCATGCCGGTCCTCGGTCTCCTGCTCGGCATCGCCCTGCCGCCGCTGGCCCGTTGGCTGACCGGCCTGCCGGTGCTGCCCTGGCGGGACGGCATCACGTTCGTCGGGTCACTGGACAAGCCGTGGCAGACGGCGATCGTGTCGGGCGTCGGTCTGGTCGCCGGGCTCCTCATCGCCGTCACGGAGCACGTCGAGACCCTGAAGCTGCGGCTGACCGACCAGGAGCTGGTGGCCGAGCAGCACGACCGGACGCGGACCATGGAACGCGCACGCGTTTGCGCGGTGTTCCTGGACGGCAAGGAACTCGTGGTCTTGGACGAGACGTCACGCGAGTTCGTCAGGGGCGTCCACAAGACACCGGCTCCGGCCCTGGCCAGGGCGTTTCGCTCGCACGGCTACCCGTGGCAGGACGCCGACCCGCACGCGGCCCTGTTCCACCGCTGGATCCCCGGCGCCCCCGGCCTGCCCGCCGAGGCGCACGCGGTCCTCGCGGCACGGAAGGCCGCGCTGAAGAACAAGGTCGCGGAGGACGCCCGGGACCTCGCCGAGACGATGCAGGGCCTGGGATACGTCGTACGGGACGAGGGCAAGGGCCAGTACTGGCGCCCGCTGGCAGGGGATGCCGGCGGGCACCAGTAGACGACCGCCAGAAGGTGACCGTCAGAAGACGAACGGACCGGGTGCCTGCGCAGAGGTGGCGTTGCAGGTCACGGTGATGCCGAGGACCACGACCTGAAGCGACTTGCCCTCCAGGCTGTCGCCGGTGGCGACGGTCCCGTCGAGCGGCCCGGTGGACACCTCGCCGCCCGCGGGAATGGCCGGGTTGGAGCTGCCGATGAAGGTGGTGCTGTCCGTTCCGTTCTTGGTGAGCGTGAGCGTCGAGTCGACCGAGCCGGCGGCGATGTCGATGGGGGCGCTGATCGCGGAGGTGGAGACGCTGATGGTCGCGGCGGTCCCGTCCTGGGTGGCCTTGAGCGTCGCCGAGCCCGAGCCCCAGGTACCGCAGTCGAACGAGATGGTGGCGGTGTCCGGGGTGACCGCGGTGGCGGTGGGCGCCATCACCATGGCGCCCACGGCGACGAGTCCGACGCCCAGGGCCGACCCGGTACCGAGCCTGCGGAGCCCGCCGAGCCCGCCGAGCCTGTCGGTGCCGAATCTGCGCTGTGACCTGCCTGTTGCGCGAATGTCATGCCTCATGGGGGTCCTGCCTTCAGGTGGGGGGAACGCGAGGGAACTCAGGTGAACTGACGACTGACGACTGCCACTAGCGATCGGCAACTAGCGACTACTGACAGCCAACTGACGCCCAGTCAGCACCCTGTACCGCATTGAGGCACGACTTACCGGAGGTAACAAGGGTCGCTCGCGAACTTGTTGACATGCTACGGCCAAATCCGGCCGCGACCCACGACGCCGGGCATCCGGGTGCAAAATGGCGATCATGACCTCGCCCCGGACGCCCCAGACCTATCAGCCGGTCCTGGACCGCATCGCGGCCGAGATCGAGAGCGCGCCGGGACGCGGCAGGCCCGCCGACTACATCCCGGCGCTCGCCGCCCGCGACCCGCGCCGGTTCGGCATGGCCGTCGCGGAGCCGGACGGCACGGTGTACGGGGTGGGCGACTGGCGGCAGCCGTTCTCCGCGCAGTCCATCACCAAGGTGTTCACCCTCGCGCTCGACCTGGCACACGAGGGCGACGCCCTCTGGGACCACGTGGGCCGCGAGCCTTCCGGCAACCCCTTCAACTCGCTCGTGCAGCTGGAGTACGAGAACGGCATCCCGCGCAATCCCTTCATCAACGCGGGCGCGCTCGTCGTCACCGACCGCCTCCAGACCCAGACCGGGGACGCGGCGGGCACCCTCCTGAACTTCCTGCGCGCGGAGAGCGGCAACGACCGGCTCACCATCAACGAGAGCGTCGCCGCCTCCGAGTCCGCGCACGGGGACCGCAATGCCGCGCTCGGCCACTTCATGGCGTCGTACGGCAACATCGGCAATCCGGTCCCGGTCCTCCTGAACCAGTAATTCCGCCAGTGCTCCGTCGAAGCGTCCTGCGCCGACCTCGCCCTGGCCACCGGCTTCCTGGCCCGCCACGGCATCCGCGCCGACGGCACCCGCCTGCTCAGCGGCAGCCAGGCCAAGCAGGTCAACGCGATCATGCTTACCTGCGGGACGTACGACGCGGCGGGCGACTTCGCCTACCGCGTAGGGCTGCCCGGCAAGAGCGGCGTGGGCGGCGGCATCATCGCCGTCGTCCCCGGCCACTGCACGCTCTGCGTATGGAGCCCGGGCCTGGACGAGCGGGGCAACTCGGTGTCGGGGGTGGCGGCGCTCGACCGCTTCACGACGCTGACGGGGCTTTCGGTGTTCTGAGGCGCGCCTCGGCGGAGCGCTGTTCAGTGAGTTCCAAGTGAGCGAGCGTGGTGCGCGGGCGGCGAGCGCTGCGACCGCGACAGCGGGGGGCTCAGGCGAGCGCGGCGACGGTGTCACTGTCGGGCTTCACCGTGTCGGTGCCGGTGTTCTCGTGGGGCCGGGGCTGCAAGTCCGGCTTCACGTCATCGGTGTCCGCGGCGCCCCATTCTCGTACCAGATTTGAGTACCACTGTGGTACCGTTTTTCCGTACTACAAGGAAAGAGGTGTCGCAGATGACGATAAGTGCCAGCGAGGCCCGCAAGGACCTCTTCCCACTCATCAAACGCGTCAATGACGACCACATCCCAGTGCGCATCAGCTCCAAGAACGGCGACGCGGTAATGATGTCCGCCGAGGACTACGACTCCTGGCAGGAGACCGTCTACCTGCTGCGCTCTCCCGCCAACGCGCGAAGCCTCATGGAAGCCGTCGCGCGGGACAGGGCCGGCGAGACTGTGGTCACCAAGACCATGGATGAGCTGGAAGAGCTGGCGGGTGACGGGTGAGGAGCGTCCACTTCGACCCGGCCGGGTGGGAGGACTTCCTGTTCTGGCTCGGTTCGGACCGTTCCATGGCCCGCCGGATCACACGGCTGATCGCGGAAATTCAGCGCACCCCCTTCACCGGCATCGGCAAGCCGGAGCCCCTCAAGGGCGACCTGTCCGGCTACTGGTCACGCCGGATCAACGACGAGCACCGGCTCGTCTACCGGGTGGACGAGAAGGAAGTCAAGATCCTCAAGGCCCGCTACCACTACTGAGGCCACGTTCCTCGTTGCGGCACACGCCGACATCTCACCGACCCGACCGGTACGTATCCAGGAGCTGCCGACCCGCGACTGTGAAGGGGTGCTCGGGGCCCAGGCCGCGTTCCCGCCGCGCGACAACGTCGGCCATCAGCTCGATCGCCTCATCGACGTGGCCGAGCGCCGCCCGAGTCCGGGAGAGCAGTTGCCGGGCCGCCAGGACGATCGGGTACTCCGGCCCGAAGCGCCGCACATACGCGTCGGCGACCAGCCGGATCTGACTGTCGGCCTCGTCGAACCGGCCGAGGAGGTACAGCGCCCACGCATGGTTGTGTCGGGCGCCCAGGGTCACCGTGTGATCGGGCCCGAGGATCCGTTCGCACTCCGAGGGCAACGAGAGCAGTGCACCGTCCTCCTCGGTGACCACCTCACTCGCGGGCAGCATCTCCAGCAGGCTGGCGCGGGCGCGCAGGGTCAGCGGATGCGTCGGGCCCAGCGCCGAGCGCCGGCCGGTGACGGTGACGCCGAGCAACGCGACCGCCTCCTCTCGCCTCCCGAGGTTCGCCAGTACGAGTTGCAGACCGTAGGAGGTGTCCAGGGTGTCGGGGTCGTCGGCCCCGAACAGCTCCCTCTGCCTGGCACGGACGCCACGGAGCAACGACTCGGCCTCAGCGAACCTGCCCAGCCGGAACAGCGCCCGCCCGGCCCGGGAACGAGCGGCCAGAATCATGCGGTCATCCGCGCCGAGCATTCGCTGCGCAAGGTTCGCAGCGGTTCGGGAGGTCTCCCAGGCCGAGAGGTAGTCACCCGTCCGGTGCAGGGCGACCGACAGCCGCGTCGCCACTGCCAGGGCGTCGGCAGCGGCAGACGGCTCGCCGATACGCCGCAGTATGGCCAGCGCATGCGGTACCAGCAGGCGCAATCGCGGCTCGTGCGGCCCGGCGTCGGGTACGCCGGGTACGGCCGCGTCGAGCAGCCGGACGGCCACGGCTTCGAGAGCGGGGATCAGTCCGGCGGGGGTCGCCGCGGAGACGCTGTCGAGCAGGACGCCATGGCTCTGCACGCAACGCGTGCCGACGACGTCGACCAGCTCGGACAGCGACTGGTCGAGCAGGGCCCTCAGAGCCGTCTCGGTACGGGCCCGGGCGAGGACGTCGCCGATGCCCTCGTGGTTGAGCAGGGCAAGCGGCAGGGGTTCGGCGGCGAACCGGGCCAGCAGCCTGAGCAGGGCCACCGCTTCGGGCAGCCCGCGCGCCTCGAACGTGTCGAGTGTCAGCTGCCAGGTCAGGCCGACCAGATGCCGCGGGTCCGCTTCGGACAGCGCGTCGGCTCCGCGGTCGATCAGCTGAACCCGCTCGTCCTCGTCGAGGTGGTGTCCGTAGGCATCCATCGTCCAGGGGTCGAGTACTTGGTGGGAGAGGAAGCCTCCGGCCAGGGTGAGGGCGAGCGGCAGACGCCCGAGCCGGTCCGCGACCCGCGCCGCTTGCTCCGTCGTACCACTGTGCGGAGCGAGGTCGCGCAGCACGAGCGCGGCGTCCTCCCGCGGCAGTACGCCGATGTGCTGGAGCTCGGCTCCCGGCCACCAGCGGGCCGCCGCTCGGCGTGTGGTCACCACGACGATGCCGCGTGGGCTGGTACGCAGCCAGCCGTCCCGCAGGATCTCCGGCTCGTCGGCGTTGTCGAGGACCAGCAGCCAGGGCTCGGCGGAGCGGTCGAGATGCTGCCAGACGAGATCGGCCGCGGGACGGAGGCCGTTGCGGGCGGCCAGCAGTTCGCCGTCGCCTGCCCCTCGGTCGGCGGCCACGGCCAGCATGCCGCCGCGCAGGCTCGCACGGTCGGCGACGTTGACCCACAGAGCTGCCCGGCCCTGTTCGCCGGCAACCTCCTGGAAGAGGGTGCACGCGACCGCCGTCTTACCCGCGCCGCCCATGCCGTACAGCACGTAGACCTCGCCGCCGCGCCCTGCCGCGACGCTTGCCCGCAGGCGTTCCATCACCTCGCTCCGGTCACGCAGTACGACGGGAGGCCGCCCCACTGCCGGGCGGCGAACCGAGTCCGGGCCACTGGAATCGGGGCCGTCACCGCCGTAGTGGTGATGCTCGTTGATGTGCTGGTCGCCGGATGTCTGGAAGACCCGTCCACGGTCCTCGGCGCGACCGTCCATCCCACCCGTCATCGCTCTTCGATGTGCTGGTCTCGTCCCGCTTGGTAGACCCGGGCCTGGCCGGAAGCGGTGGCGTGCTGGGTGACCTGTCGGGCCACCGAGCCCTCAGGGTCGAGTTCGTCCAGGAGCCTGCGCAGTTCTTCGGCGGCGGCGGGCCGGGCGACGATCAGGCGACGTACGAACCCCTGCCACTGCAGGCGCAGTTCGTCCAGAGTCTCCTGGTCGCTCGCCGCCACGGCAGCCAGCACATCCTCGCGGCCTGCCTCTAACTCGGCGACCACGATCTCAGCCCGTTCGGGTTGCATCCGACGCCAGAGCTGCGTGAACCCGTCACGCGTGCGCTGCCAGGCATCTGCCGCCATCAACGTGACCAAGGTGGTTCCCGCGCTCTGTGCGAGCGACGTCAATGCCGGGTCCACAGCAACCCCTCCGTTCACCCGATTTACCGACAACACAGCAGAAAAAACGTGCCTGTCAGGCATTGGCATGATTTTCTTTCCAATCAACATCATTCCACCCCCGAACAGCGCGAAACAAGGAGGAGTCAATCCTCGCCATTACCCTCACAGAGCTGCCCTGACACATGGTCAGGCGATCCCATTGCACGCTACAGTGAAGCTACCCGACCCATCGAGGGGGAGACGATAATGGTCAGGCCATGGGAAGCGGATCCGGACACGACTTTCAAACAGCGCCTGGGAAAATCACCCCAGGAACTCGGAAATACAACCGGAACTCCTGACTGCCCGGACATCTGGGAACTCGCCAACGGAGACATCGCCGTCATCGGCCGCGACCTCACGGAATCGCTCGCCAAGAACCTGCCCGACGGGGTCTCGATCGGGGCGGACGAACGCCTCGTGGTCATCCCCAGGAACATGCTCGTCGCGGCGAAACCGGACATCCCCAGTGTTTGATTCCTTCCCCGCCGGTGCCCCTCAGCGCATGGATCGCCCTACGTACCATGCGGATCTCAGCAGGGTCTACACCAGCGGCATCGACTTCCTGAACAAGCTCGAGCGCGGACAGCACTTCGAGGAACGCGGCTTCGCCAGCTGGGAGGCCTTCGCCGCGGGCGACTGGAACAGGGCCCTGTCCTTGGCCGGCGAGGGCCGCCAGGACTACGCACAGGAACTTCGTCGGGCCAGGCAGCTGGGAGTTCCACACCGCCGCCTCCGCGTGGTGGAATTCCCGGTCACACCGTACGTGCAATGGGAGTTGTTCGTCCTGCGTGTACGCGTGGAACTGGGCGACGACATCAAGATCCTCGACGCCCGGACCATTTCGAACATCGAGCAGAGTCGCCCGGTTCCGGAAGTGGTAATCCTCGGCGATGCGGTGATGTATGAGGTCGTATACGACGATTCCGGAAACCCGGATGGAGCCAACCGTTACACCGACCAGTCACTGATCCGGGAAACCAACCTGGGGTTCGACGCGCTCTATGAGCGCGGTGAGGATTTCCAGGAATTCTTCGCGCGGGAGATCGAACCACTTCCCCCACCCAGAGTCGCTAAGAGCGGGGCGCCATACTCACCGTCATAGGCGGTCATGCGGCTCAGCGTTTTCTCCGGCATCAGACTCTTCGACTTCTTCGGCTTCCACATCTACATCGACGTCCACAACTCGGTACGTCGGCTTCGTCAGCTCCAAGCTGGACAGGTGCTTCTTGAGGCGCTTGGCCATGGGAAGGTAGGTCGCGAGAGTGAGCCCGCCAGAGACAACCGCCCCGACGACAGGGATGGCCTTCGAGACAGTCTTCGCGAAGGACTGCTTCGTCATCTGAACACCGATGTAGCCTGCGACTCTTTTCACTATGGGGTAGATGACGCCCTGGGTGAGCGCCTTCTGGGGCAGCTTCTTGGCGACCTGTTCCGCCATCATCCCCGCGACTTTCCCGACAGCGGCGTTCGCCGATTGGGCACCGAACATCACGCCGAAGAACAGCGTGAGCACACCCATGGTCGCGTCATCGACGTCATCGCCCTCGTCGGAGAACAGATCGGGCCAGCTGTAGAGGTAGGCGAGTTTCTGCGAGATACGCAGCATGTGGCCGAAGTACTGGGCCATGTCAGCGGGCACGGTGGCAGGAAGGGCGATGATGCCCGGTATTCCTGCAGCGGCGGACAGAGCGCTGACCTTACCGGTTTCATAGCGGATGGAGTCACTGGCCGCTTTATCGAGAACCTCGACAGTGATACCCGCCGCCGCGGGGGTCTCTTCGATCGCTCTTCGGATGTCGTCCTCGGAGCAATAGCGCGCCAGCGCTCTTCGAAGGTATGCCGCCCTGTCGATGCGTACGCCGGGAAGCCTTGCTGCGCCTACCAGCACTGCGGAGAAGCGCGACTCGGGGTTCTCTGCCACTTTGCCCTGTTTCATAGCAGAAAACTACAGTAACTCTGCTCTCAAGTGGCCATGTTGAGCGCGCCAGTTGGGGCCTTCTCGTGTGCGTGCCGGGTAGCGGGCAAGCTGGCCTCAACACACGGCCAGGGCCCTCGGCAAGCAGACGCTTGCCGAGGGCCCTGCTTCTGTCAGAGCGCCGCGAACCCGACGAATGCGGTCCATGCCGCGGGTTCGACGGCCAATGCGGCACGGGCCGCATCCTTCGAGTCGCGGACGTGAACCCTGCCAGGGCGGGCAGCGACTTCGACACACTGACCACCCTCAGCGCCGCTGTAACTGCTCTTGACCCAGACAAGCACAGGTGCAGGACTGCGCTTTGCTTCAGCGTTCATCTCTCTCCCAACAGCTCCTCGATGAAGGCCAGGGACTCACTCGGGGTGAGAGCCTGCGCTCGGATAATTCCATAGCGCGCGGACAGCGCATGGACCGAGTCTCGCTCTGTAACCAGAGTGCTCCGACCTTGAGCCTCCATGTACCCGACCGGTTGCGCCTGCCCTGGCGTAAGCAAGGTGAACGCGCCATCGACACCTGCGTTGTCCTGGCGGTCGAGCGGCATCACCTGAAGCTCGACATTCCGCTTCTGGCCGAGCAAAAGCAGTCGCGCGAGCTGTCCGTGCCACACCTGCTCACCGCCGAGCGGCCTTCGCGCAACTGGCTCCTCCATGACAAAACTCAACAACGGTGCGGGCCACCTGTCGAAGATCCCCTGTCGTGCAAGTCGCGCGGCAACGCGCTGCTCGATGGTCGCCTCGTCCAGCAACGGGCGCCGCATCCCCAGTAGAGCCCGCGTGTACTCCTCCGTCTGCAACAAGCCATTGACCACGTGAGTGTCGTACACACAAAGCTCGACCGCCTCGGCTTCCAACCTAGCCGCGTCCCGGAAGAACGCCGGATACTGAGCCCGAGCCACCTCCTCCTTGCTCGCGCACAACACCCCACCCGCCTCCAGTACCTCATCGACCCGGTCGATGAACTTCGGCGGCGGAATACGTCTGCCCTGCTCGAACGACGCAATCGTCGAGGCCGAGTACCCGGTCAGCGACCCGAGCCTCGCGCGGTCCATGCCCGCCCGCTCGCGGAACAGCTTCAACTGTCGCCCGAACACGTACAACATGCCCGTCCCGACCTCGTACTCCGGCTGCTGAACCTCGTCGTCCACGCTGCGGCTCCTCTCGTACAACCGCCCCAGCCAGGCAACTCAGAGCTCTGGAGCCGGTCACGCCCAACACCACGTACAAGCGCACCGCGTACGTGTACAGGCCGCACTCGTCAGCGCATCGCTCCTGTTCAACGCTACGCACGGTAGGCAACCGTTGACATCATGAAGTCAGCAACTCCCCCGAACGGGCATATGCCACAACGCCTCGCTCCCGAACGCGAGTTCGCGATGCGCTTCACCTCAACACCTCGTGGCGCCCGCCTCGCCCGCAGACTCGTCTCGCACCGCCTCAATGACTGGGGCTACCCGTACACGACTCCCGCCAACGAGACGCTCACCCTCATCGCCGCAGAGCTCGCCGCCAACGCGGTACGTCACGGGACAGTCCCCGGCCGGGACTTCCACCTCCAGCTCACCCAGGCCGACGACATCTGCCGCATCGAGGTGAGCGACACACGCGCCGAGAAGCAGCCTCCGTCTGCTCCCCCAGTCACGGACTCCGCGTCCGAGTCCGGTCGCGGCCTGCTTCTCGTCGCCGCCCTCTCTGACGCCTGGGGCGTCACACCTCGTCGGGCGGCCCCGGGCAAAACCGTGTGGGCGGAGCTGCGCGTACAGACTGAGGGCCACCCGCAACCGCACCGGGTGGCCCTCAGCCCAACGGAATCCGCTCGGGCTCGCCCTGCTGTCCACCAGCAGGACCAGCAGGACCAACGAGATCGACACCGGTCAGCCGCTGGGACGGATCAGCCGCTGGACAGAGACGAGCAAGGGCCCGGCCCCCGCGCGGACGCGGGGGCGGGCCCTTGTCTCCCAGCACCGCCCGTTGAGGAGAGGTGAGCGGGAGCGCGCAGAGTGGGAGTGCACGGAGTGCACAGTGATAGCGGCAGACGAGTCGGGCTGTACGCCGGGTTCTGTCGCCCGGTCGCCTCGCGGCGGCCGGGGAGACGGCCATCCATCTAGGGTCCGCATTGCTGCGGACCTCGTGCGGTCTACCCGCGGACTCGGGCGGGCAGCCCTCAAACGTCCGCGCAGAGCGCTTTTGACGGCGCTCCTTTTGACCTTGCTCCAGGTGGGGTTTACCTAGCCGCCTGAGTCACCTCAGGCGCTGGTGGTCTCTTACACCACCGTTTCACCCTTACCGAGGGCCGAAGCCCCCGGCGGTCTGTTTTCTGTGGCACTGTCCCGCGGGTCACCCCGGGTGGCCGTTAGCCACCACCTTGCCCTGTGGAGCCCGGACGTTCCTCGGGAAGAGCCCCCGGTGAGGGGTGCTTCACGCGGCCGTCCGCCCGGCTCGTCTGCCGTGCCGACCATGCTACCCGCCGGGAGCCCGCCCCCTGCCCCGCCGACCCCGCCGTCGCGAGGAACGAGCCCGCCAGGATGAGCGTGAAGGCCGCCACCACGCCCGCCGTCAGCGGTTCGGAGAGGAACGCGACGCCTGCCGCCACCGCCACCGCCGGGTTCACGTAGGTGAAGACGACCGCCCGGGTCGGACCCGCCTCCCGGATCAGTTCCAGGAAGACGACGAAGGCCAGGGCCGTGCAGATCACGCCCAGGCCCGCCAGGGACGCCAGCGTCTGGGTGTTCGGGACCTCGGAGGGCCAGGTCATGGCCGCCGGTACGGCGTAGACCACGGCCGCCAGCGTCAGACATGGGGCGATCAGTTGGAGCGTGGGGACCGCCTTCAGGTGGCGGGCCACGATCAGCGGGGCGATCGCGTAGCCGAGTGCCGTGATCAGCACCTCCGTCAGGGACCACGCGTTGCCGCCGGTGAGGTGCGGGACGGTGAGGACCGCCACTCCCCCGAGCCCGAGGCCGAGCCCCGTCAGGCGGCGCGCGCCCAGCCGCTCCGTGTCGCCGAAGAAGCGGGCGAGTACGGCGCCGATGATCGGTACGGCGGCGATCAGCAGACCCGCCGTGGAGCTGGAGAGGTGGCGCTCGGCGTCCGTCAGGGTCCACCACGGGACAAGGATCTCGATGCAGGCGAAGGCCAGCATCGGCTTCCAGTGGGCGCGTACGACCCGGTGCATTCCGCCTTGCCGTATCGCGAAGGGCAGGAGCAGCGCGGCGCCGAGCGCGCAGCGGGTGAAGACCACCATCGTCGGCGAGAGGTCTTCGACCGCCACCTTGATCATCAGATAGGGGATGCCCCAGAGGACGCCCATGAGGGAGAAGAGGAACCAGCCGCGTGCAGTCATGCGTGCAGTGTCGGTTCGTTCAACGCGTGACGTCTTGAACGCTGTTGCGGTACGCCGCCGGGGTCACCCCGAGTATCCGGCGGAACCACCGCGTCAGGTGCGCCTGGTCGGCGAAGCCCACGAGGGACGCCACCTCCGCCGGTCGCAGTCCCGCCTCCAGGAGCGAGCGGGCCCGCTTCACACGGTGCTGGGCGAGCCAGGCGTAGGGCGGCATCCCCATCGACGTACGGAAGGCGCGCAGGAGCTGGTAGCGGGACAGGCCGAGCGGTGCGGCCAGGTCGGCGAGGGAGGGCGGGGCGAGGAGTTGGTCCGCGAGGCGCTCGCGCACGGCGCGGGCGATGTGGTCCGCGCCGGGGATCGTGTCGCACAGGAGCCGGGCGGTGCCGTGTCTGCGGGCGAGGGCGGTGAGCAGCCAGGGGACACGCGACTCGGCCTCCAATGCCTCCAACGGGGCGGCGCCCGCGCTGAGTTCGGTGTGCGCCGTGCGCAGGGCGGCGGCCAGCTCGGGGTCGTTCATCACCGCGTCGCGGAAGTACGGCGCGGTCACGGTGCCCTCGGCGAGGAGGGACGGTGCGGGGTACATCGCCCGGTAGGCGTAGCCGCCGTGCGGGCCGGGGCCGCCGGTGTGCACCTCGCCAGGAGCGAGGACGACGATGGTCCCCGGGCCCACGTCGAGGCGACCGCCCCGGTAGTCGATGACCTCGGACCCGCCGACGCACACCCCGACGGTGAATTCCTCGTGGTAGTGCGGGGCGTACCGGTGCTGGTCGAAGCGGGCGGTGAGGAGGTCCAGGGGCGGCGCGCAGGGGCCGAGGCGGGCGCGGGTCCAGACGGCGTGCTCACGTCCGCCGCTGTCGTGCGGTGTTCCGTGGCGGCCTCCGCTGTCGTGCGGTGTTCCGTGGTGGTGGCCGCCGTGCGGTATGCCCTGGTGGTCGCCCTGCGCATCGCCGTCCATGACCTGCCTGCCCCTCGTTCCCAAAGTCCCCGCAGTCCGGAGTTCTCGGCGCCCCCGGAGTCCCCTCCGGGCCTCCTCCGAGCCTTCTCCGAGCCCTCGCAGGAGTGCAACGCCCGCGCGCCCAGCTTCCATGCCACACCACGCCATGCGTCACGCAGGCGCGAACTGCGCTTTCGCCGTCCCGGGGTCCGCCTGCGTGAGCCGCACCCGCAGCCGCTCCCCCAGCGGAAGGCCGCCCGTACCGCCCTTGATCCGGGCGACGATCGCGGGGTCGGTCAACTGGACGGTTCCGACTTCCGGTTCGCGCTCCCGCACGTCCACCACCACCGCGTCGAAGATCTCGCCGACCCGGTCCTTGAGCAGGGCGGCCTCGACGAGGTCCACGCACTCGCGCTCCACGGTGTTGCCGCGCCGCGTCCCCTCCTCCATCTCCTTGGGCAGCTCCGGCAGCGCGGCGAGCACCCACTGAGGCGGCTCGTCCCCGGCGGACGCGGCCAGGCACAGCTCGGAGGCGTACCGGTCGACGAGGCGGCGGAGCGGGGCGGTGCAGTGGGCGTAGGGGGTGGCGACGGCCGCGTGAGCGGTGAGTTCCGGGACGTGGCCTCCGCTGAACGCCATATAGCCCGCGCCCCGCAGGAGCGTCGTGCACTCCTGGAGGAACGCGGCGTGGTGCGGCAGGCGCGGGTCCAGGGAGCGGACGAGCTCGGCGTACGGGACGTGGTGCGGCCAGTCGACCTTCAGGGCCTTCGCGGTGCGGCGCAGGCGGCCGACGGCGCCGTCCGGCGCGGTCGGCAGGGTGCGCAGGATGCCCGCTCCCGACCCGATCATCAGCTCCGCGGCCGCCATGCCGGTGAGGAGGGAGATCTGGGCGTTCCACCCGTCGGCGGGCAGAGGGGCTCGGAAGGCGAGTTCGTACGCGCCGTTCCGCTCGAGGATCTCCTGCTCGGGCACGTTGAGGGAAATGCCTCCCCGCTCGGCCTCCAGTCGCTCACGCAGCCGCCCGATGTCGCCGAGCAGCGCGAGCGCCTCCTCGGCGGTACCGCCGTCGATGGCCTGCTGCACGCCGTCGTAGTCGAGCTTGGCGCGGCTGCGTACGAGGGCACGGCGCACGTCGGTGGAGACGGCGCCCCCGTACGCGTCGAGGTCGATCGTCCAGAGCACCGCCGGGCAGTCCTGGCCCGGCAGCAGGCTGGCCGCGCCCTCGCTCAGCGCGGTGGGGTGCAGCGGCACCTTCTCGTCCGGGAAGTAGAGGGTGGTGACGCGCCGATGAGCCTCCGCGTCGAGTGGCCCTCCGGGCGTGACGTACGCGGCGACGTCGGCGATGGCGTACCGCACCCGGAATCCGCCGCCGTCCCGCCGGGACAGGTGCATCGCCTGGTCCAGGTCGACGGAGGTGGGCGGATCGATGGTGAAGAGAGGGATGTCGGTCGCGTCGTACGCGGGAAGGCGCGGGGCGGCGACGGCCCGCTCGGCGTCGGCGAGGACGTCCCCCGAGAAGCCCTCGGCAACCTCCAGCTTCGTACGCAGCTCACGCAGCACGCCCCGCAACGGAGCTTCGGCTGCGCCGGTCACACGGAGATGGCGACGAGGCATGGGACGAGCGTAGGGCGCGGGGGGCGGGGTGGCACGGTGGGAGGAGCGCATGCCCACCTCTCTCGGACGTTTACCCTGGCCGGGGGCCGCATCCCCCTTTCGTTCCCTCCGAAGGAGACCCATGCTCGTCCTGCTGCCGCCCTCCGAAGGCAAGGCGTCCTCCGGCCGTGGCGCCCCCCTGAAGCCGGAGTCGCTCTCCCTGCCGGCGCTCGCGGACGCGCGGCGGGCCGTGCTGGATGAGCTGGTGGACCTCTGTGCGGCGGACGAGGAGAAGGCCCGCGACGTACTCGGGCTGAGCGAGGGGCTGCGTGGCGAGATCGCGAAGAACGCCGAGCTCCGCACGGCCGGCGCGCGTCCCGCCGGGGAGATCTATACCGGCGTTCTGTACGACGCCCTCGACCTCGCCTCCCTGGACGCCGCCGCCAAGCGCCGCGCGGCCCGCTCGCTCCTTGTCTTCTCCGGGCTGTGGGGCGCCGTCGGCGTCACCGACCGCATCCCCTCCTACCGCTGCTCGATGGGCGTGAAGCTGCCGGGCCTCGGAGCGCTGGGCGCCTACTGGCGTACGCCGATGGCCTCGGCGATGCCCGAGGCGGCGGGCGACGGGCTCGTACTGGACCTGCGTTCGTCGGCGTACGCGGCCGCGTGGAAGCCGAAGGGCGAGGTCGCCGACCGGACGGCGACGGTGCGGGTGCTGCACGCGCAGCTCGATCCGGCGACCGGCGTCGAGAAGCGGTCCGTCGTCTCGCACTTCAACAAGGCGACCAAGGGGCGGATCGTGCGGTCCCTCCTGGAGACCGGTGCCCGGCCGAAGAACCCGGCCGAGTTGGTCGAGGTGCTGCGGGACCTCGGTCACGTGGTGGAGGCGCAGGCTCCCGCGAAGGCGGGCAAGGCGTGGGCGCTGGACGTGGTGGTACGCGAGATCCACTGACCGCGCGGCCCTCCACTGACCCCGCGCCCTGCACTGCCCCCAGCCCTCTGAACCTGCCTGGTTGCAGCATGCGCAACGTCCTTTGCGCATGCTGCGTGGGCCGAGGCAGGATGCTCCCATGACTTCCCCCTCCGCCGCGGCCTCCGCCTCCGTGCTCGATCTCGCCCCCGTCGTCCCCGTAGTCGTCGTGGAGGACGTCGCCGACGCCGTGCCGCTGGCGCGGGCGCTGGTCGCGGGCGGGCTGCCCGCGATCGAGGTGACGCTGCGGACGCCCGCCGCGCTCGACGCGATCCGGGCCATCGCCGCCGAGGTGCCGGACGCGGTGGTCGGCGCGGGCACCGTCATCTCGCCCCAGGGCGTCGCGGAGTCCGTCGACGCCGGGGCCCGCTTCCTGGTCAGCCCGGGGTGGACCGACACGCTGCTCGCCGCGATGAAGGCGTCCGGGGTGCCGTTCCTGCCGGGTGTCTCGACGACGTCCGAGGTGGTGGCGCTCCTGGAGCGTGGGGTGCACGAGATGAAGTTCTTCCCGGCGGAGGCGGCCGGTGGCACCGCCTACCTCAAGTCGCTCGGCGGACCGCTGCCGCAGGCCCGCTTCTGCCCGACGGGCGGCATCGGTCTCGCCTCCGCCCCGTCGTACCTCGCCCTGAAGAACGTCGGCTGCGTGGGCGGCAGTTGGATGCTTCCCGCTGACGCGATCACGGCGAAGGACTGGCCCCGCATCGAGGCTCTGGCCCGCGAGGCGGCTTCCCTGCGGTGATCTGGCCCCTGGGCCTTAGGCGAGTACGCCCCTGCGGGTGCTTGGTGGCTGAGCGCGCAGTTCCCCGCGCCCCTTCGGGGCCCTCAGCCCCCGCGCTGCACCCTGCCCGTGCTTCGTGGCTGAGCGCGCCGTTCCCCGCGCCCCTTCAGGGCACTCGGCCCCCGCGCAGTACACCGGCCCCGCAAAGCCCTGCCCCCGCGCCGAACCCCTGCCCGTGCATCGTGGCCGAGCGCGCCGTTCCCCGCGCCCCTTCAGGGCACTCAGCCGCGTCCTACCGCAGGTGCGACGTGTCGTTCAGGAGGCGTACCGATGCGTTGCCGTCCCCGTAGTACGCCACCGCCGAGACTGACGCCGCCGAGAGCTCCATGCGGAACAAGGACTCCGGCGGAGCGCCCAGTGCCAGGCGCACCAGCGTCTTGATCGGCGTGACGTGCGTGACCAGGAGGACGGTGCGGCCCGCGTACTCGGCGGCCAGGCGGTCCCGCGCCGCCGACACCCTGTGGGCCACCGCGGCGAAGGACTCGCCGCCGGGGGGCGCCGCGTCCGGCGACGCCAGCCAGGCGTTCAGTTCCTCGGGCCGGCGCTCCCGTACCTCGCCGAAGGTGAGGCCCTCCCAGGCCCCGAAGTCCGTCTCACGCAGCTCGTCCTCGATGCGTACGTCGAGTCCGAGGCGGGCCGCGACGGCCTGCGCGGTCTCCTGGCAGCGCTTCAGCGGCGAGGAGACGATCGCCTGGATCGTGCCGCGCGCGGAGAACGCCGCCGCCGCGCGTTCGGCCTGCTCCCGGCCCACGTCGGAGAGGGACGGGTCGGACCCGCCGCTTCCGGAGAACCGCTTCTGGGGCGTCAGCGCGGTCTCGCCGTGCCGCAGCAGTACGAAGGTCGCGGGGCGGCTCAGGTCGGCCGGTGCCGCCCAGCCGACGGGCGGGGCCTGCGCGGCCACGTTGTCCGCGGCAAGCGTGTCCGACCCCGCCAGCGCGGCCCGCGCCTTCGCCGCACCGGCGGTCGCGTCACCCGGAGGCCCTGCGGGAGCCTGCGCCGCCGACCGCGCGGCCCGCGCGTCCAGCTCCGCCGTCGAGTCCGACGCGGACCACCGCTCACCCCGCTTGCCCGCGTCCATCGCCTCGTTGGCGAGACGGTCCGCGTGCTTGTTCTCCGCGCGCGGGATCCACTCGTACGTCACCCGGTCCGCCGGGAAGATCCCCGCGGCCTCGGCGGCGAGCGGCTTCATGCCCGGGTGCTTGATCTTCCAGCGGCCCGTCATCTGCTCGACGACGAGCTTGGAGTCCATGCGGACGTGGACCGAGGCGGCCGGGTCGAGTTCGTGTGCCGCCTTCAGGCCGGCCACGAGCCCTTTGTACTCGGCGACGTTGTTCGTCGCGACGCCGATGTACTCCGCGGCCTCGCGCAGGGTCTCCCCGGTCGCCGCGTCGATGACGACCGAGCCGTACCCCGCGGGCCCCGGGTTGCCCCGCGACCCGCCGTCGGCCTCGACGATGAACTCCCGCACGGCCACGGTCCCTTACAGACCCGACTCGGACGTGCGGACCAGGATGCGGCGGCAGTTCTCGCACCGCAGGACCGTGTCCGGGGACGCCGCCTTCACCTCGTTCACCTCGGTGATGTTCAGCTCCAGACGGCAGCCCTCGCAGCGGCGCTGGTAGAGCTTGGCCGCGCCGACGCCGCCCTGCTGGTCGCGCAGCTTGGTGTAGAGCTTGAGCAGGTCGGCCGGGACCGAAGCCGCGACGACCTCGCGCTCCTTGGTGACCGTGGCGGCCTCACTGTCGATCTCCTCGAAGGCCGCGTCACGGCGGGCCGTCGCGTCGTCGATCTTCGACTGGACCGAGGAGACACGTTCCGCCAGCTCGGAGACCCGCTCCTGGGCGGACTCGCGGCGCTCCATGACCTCGAGGACGACGTCCTCCAGGTCGCCCTGGCGCTTGGCGAGCGACACGATCTCGTGCTGGAGGTTCTCCAGGTCCTTGGGGGACGTCACGGCGCCCGAGTCCAGGCGCTGCTGGTCGCGGTTGGCCCGCTGGCGCACCTGGTCGACGTCCTGCTCCGCCTTGATCTGCTCGCGTGCGCAGTCGCTCTCCTCGGTCGTCGAGGCGACGTGCAGATCGCGCAGCTGCGTGAGGTCCTTGTTCAGCGATTCGATCTCGGCGTGCTCGGGCAGGGACCTCTTCCGGTGCGCCAGCTGCTGGAGGCGTACGTCGAGTGCCTGGACGTCGAGGAGTCGGATCTGGTCGGCGGGCGCGGCGTTCAGTTGGGGGCTCCTGTTGTGTCGGTATTCGAGGCCGCGTGGGCGGTCCAGGGGTCGGTGACCGTCTTGGAGACGTGGACGCGAAGTCCCCATCCGTGACGGTCGGAGATCTGATCGAGCTGCGCCGCGGCCAGTTCGCACCACGGCCACTCGGTGGCCCAGTGCGCGGCGTCGAGCAGCGCGAGCGGGGTCTGCGCGCGGGCCTCCGACACCGGGTGGTGGCGCAGGTCCGCGGTGAGGAAGGCGTCCACGCCGCAGGCGCGTACGTCGTCGAAGAGGCTGTCGCCGGAGCCGCCGCTGACCGCGAGGGTGCGGATCAGCTGCTCGGGGTCGCCCGCGACGCGGATGCCCTGCGCGGTGGCGGGCAGACGCTCGGCCGCGCGGGCGGCGAGTTCGCCGAGCGTCGATGGGTGTGCGAGTTCGCAGATCCGGCCGAGACCGCGGCGGCCGTGCGCGTCGCCGGGGTCCGGCACGAGGGGACCGACGATACGGAGGTCGAGGGCACCGGCGAGGGCGTCCGAGACGCCGGGGTCGGCGCGGTCCGCGTTCGTGTGCGCGACGTGCAGCGCCACGTCGTTCTTGATGAGGTCGTGGACGACGCGGCCCTTGAAGGTGCCGGCCGAGACCGTCGTCGTGCCGCGCAGGTAGAGCGGATGGTGCGTGACCAGGAGCTGGGCGCCCAGCTTCACCGCTTCGTCGACGATTTCCTGAACGGGGTCGACGGCGAAGAGGACCCGGGAGACCTCCGCCTCGGGGTCGCCGCAGACCGTGCCGACCGCGTCCCAGCTCTCGGCCAGTTCGGCGGGCCACAGGACGTCGAGGGCGGCGATGACTTCAGACAGACGGGGCACGGGGAAAGGCTACCTTCCCGCTGCGCTCGGCATGTCGTACGTTACGCACCGCTACGGGCTGCTACTGAGCGCCCCTCGCCCCTCGCCTCCCCCGCGTCCCCGCCTCCCCCGCGTCCCTTACGGAGCCAGGTTGGACCTGAGGTCGTCAAGGACCGAATTCGCCGCCGTCACGCCGAGGCCCAGGTACCAGGTCTCGTCCGGGACGTTCTTGGCCCGGCCGTCCTTGACCGCGTCGAGCTTCTTCCACAGGGGGTTCTTCTCGGCCTCGGAGCGGCCCGTCTTCTTCGCGTCGCCGTAGACACCGGTGAAGATCCAGTCGGCGTCGGCCTCGTCGATCTTCTCGGTGCTGATCTCGGTGGCGAGGTCGTTGATCCGCTGGTTCTCGGGGCGGGGCAGGCCGGTGTCGGCGAGGATCGTGCCGATGAAGGACGCCTTCGCGTAGAGGCGGACGCGGTCCGGCATGTAGCGGAGCATCGTGATCGTCGGCTTGTCGTCGCCGAGGTCCCGGCCCAGGGACCTCGCCTTCTTCTCGTACGCGGCGAGCTCCGTCTTCGCCTTGGCGGTCTTGTCGAGCGCTGCCGCGTTCAGGAGGTAGTTCTCCTTCCACGTGAAGCCGGGGCGGATGGAGAAGACCGTCGGGGCGATCTTGGAGAGCTGCGGGTAGAGCTTGGCGGCGCGCAGTTCGCTGCCGAGGATCAGGTCGGGCTTCAGGCCCGCGATCGCCTCCAGGTTGAGGGCGTTGATCGTGCCCACGTCCTTGGGGTCGCCCGCTTCCTTCTTCAGGTAGCCGGGGACGCCGTCGTCGCCCTCGGTGGGGGCGTAGCCGACGGGCTTGACGCCCAGTGAGACCACGTTGTCGAGCTCGCCGACGTCCAGGACCACGACCCGCTTGGGCTGGGCCTTGAGCTCGGTCTTGCCGCGGGCGTGCGTGACGGTGCGCGGGAACTCGCCCGGCTTCGCCGTGGTGCCCATCTTCGCGGTCTGCTCGGCGGCCTTGGTGAAGTCCTCGCCGCCCTGGGCGACGGCCTTGCTGCCGCTGCCGTTGTCGGACTTGCCGGAGCCTTCGCCCTCGCCCGACCCACAGGCCGCGAGGGAGAGGGCGCCTGCCATGGCGATGGCGACCGCGGCGGTGGCCCGGTGGCGGCGGGGCCGCACGGATCGTGAGGACGGTGAAAGTGGTGCAAGCGGTGCCATCGGTGCTCCAGGCTCCAGGGGGTGTGCCGGGGCTGCCGCTTCCGCGGGCCCACAGCCACTTAGGTTCGCCTTACTTTAAGCGTGCTCTCCCCACTCAGCACAACCACCCCCGCCCCCTCAGGCGAATCGATACATCGCCATCCTTCTGTGTGAAGCGGGCGGTCACAGGTGCCACGGCAGTGCGTACGAAAACTAGCTTCGTGGCCCGGAGGTTTCCCATGACAGCGCCCACGCTTGAGCCCGAGCCCATGACCGCGCCGACGTCTGCGACGTCTCCCCCGGCGCCCGCGGCACCCCCCGTGACCACCGTCGACGGTACGTACGCCGCCCGTCTCGCCCTCGACGGCGGCTCCTGGTTCCCCGAGCGCTGGACCCTCGACTCCCCCGAGCCGTACGCGGTGCCGCTGCCCGGCAACCAGCCCGAGGAGCCCGGCACGGAGGTGCTCCCGATGGCCGACGGGAGGGTCCTGATCCACCGCGTCGTCGACGGACGGCACGCGTTCGCGCTCCTGTACCCGACGGGGCCGGAGACCGGGGAGGTGCCGCTCGGCGCGGTGGAGTGCGGCGAGGCCCGGCTGACGCTGCTGCCGCCTTCCCCGGTGGGCAGCCACGCGTACGCGCTCGCGGTGGGCGTGGGGTCGACCGCCGTGTGGCTGGTGGCGGGCGGCGCCTTCGGTCCCGAGCACGTCGCGGAGATCCCCGGGCGCTGTTCGGGCGGGGCCTGGCTGGACGGGGACGGCCGGATGCTGGCCCTGGACCGGGAGTTGGGCGGGCGGGTCAAGGCGGTGGCGGTGGACCTGATGCGGGGCGGCGAGGTGTCGCCCCTCCTCCAGATCACCGAAGAGAGCGATGACCGGCTGCTGCTCGCCGACCCCGACAGCGGGCTGCTCCTGATCCGCTCGGACGCGCCGGGCCACGACAGGCTCGGCTGGGGTGTCCTTGGCGGCACGCGCCCGGTGCGCTTCCCCGAGTGCCTGCGCCTGCCCGACCTCGCGGTGACGCCGTTCGCCATGCAGCCCGGTCAGACGCTGATGCCGGAGAGCTGCGCGGTGGCTCTGCGGATCGACGGGGCGGCGGGAAGCTGGCTCGGCATGTGGCGGCCCGCCGAGCGACGCCTCCATCAACTGGCGGCTCCCGAGGGGTGGTTGGCCGGTGCGGGGTGGTGGACGCGGGAGGGGGCGCTACGCCTTCCGTACGTGACGGAGGCGGTCCCGTGCGGGGTCGCGGAGGTGGAACCGCCCGCTCCGGCGGCAGCGCCCGCGCCGGTCGCCCCGCGGCCCGTTCCGTTGCAGCAGGCGCCTCTCACGGGGCGCGCGGGCGTTGGTTAGACTCACCCGGCTGTACGAACGATCTTCTTTACCGGTTTACGGGGTGAGTGTGTTGATGACGACCGAGATCAGTACGGAATCCGAGCGGAATCCCGAGCCGCGGGAGGCGGCGGGCAGCTCCGGTGCCGGTAGGCATCGGGGGCCTGTGGCCGAGCATGACGGGGGCGGGGCACCGCGGGGTCGGCACCGCCGGCAGGACGACAAGAACTGACTCTTTCCCCTACCCCGCCCCTTCCCGAAAACCCGCTGCGCGGGGGCCGTCCTCAAGCGCCGGACGGCTGAGAAATTCAGCCCGTCCGGCGTATTCAGCCCCGCTTCAGGCCCAGCACCTCCGCCGCCGCGAACGTCTCACCCTCCGGCCGCCCCGCGTAGTAAGGGGACAGGGCCTCGTCCAGCTCCTCGTACGTGAAGACGTCCTTCGCCGTGTCGAACTTCGCCGCCACCTTGGGGCGCTCGACCACGGCCACCATCCCGCCGTGCACGACGAGCAGCTGGCCGTTGACCCCGGCCGCCGCGGGCGACGCCAAGTAGCCGACCAGCGGCGCCACATGCTCGGGGGCGAGCGCGTCCAGTTGGCCCGCGTCCGGCTCCTGGAACCCGGCGAAGACGTCTTCCGTCATCCGCGTCCGCGCCCGGGGGCAGATGACGTTGGCCGTCACCCCGTACTTGCCGAGCGCCAGCGCGCTCGACGTCGTCAGGCCGACGATGCCGCCCTTCGCCGCCGCGTAGTTCGGCTGGCCCGCCGACCCCGCGAGGAACGCCTCCGACGAGGTGTTGACGATCCGGCCGTAGACCGGCCCGCCCGCCGCCTTGGACCGCTCACGCCAGTGCGCGGACGCGAAGTGCGTCGTGTTGAAGTGTCCCTTGAGGTGGACGTGGATGACCGCATCCCACTCGCCCTCGCTCATCGAGAAGATCATCCGGTCCCGCAGGATGCCCGCGTTGTTCACCAGGATGTCGAGCTTGCCGTACGAGTCGACCGCCAACTGGACAAGCCCGCGCGCCTGTTCGTAGTCCGCGACGTCGCCCAGGTGAGCGACCGCCCGTCCGCCCGCCGCCCGGATCTCGGCGGCCACCTCCTCGGCGGGCGTCGCGGACGCCTCGCCCGAGCCGTCACGGCCCGGCTGCCCGAAGTCGTTGACGACGACGCTCGCGCCGAGCCTGCCGAGTTCGAGGGCCTCCGCACGCCCGAGCCCCCGCCCCGCTCCGGTCACGATCGCGGCCAACCCATCGAGTGGCCGTGGGTGAGGCCGTGGCAATGGCTGTGCCATCAGGGATCGACGTCCTCTCAGATCTCGATGCACGTACGCAGCGCGACGCCCGTACGCATCTGGTCAAGCGCTTCGTTGATCTCGGAGAGCGGCACCCGGTGGGTGATCAGGCTCTCCAGGTCGATGCGGCCCGCGCGCCACAGCGCGATGGCCCGCTCGTAGGACTGCAGGACGTCGCCGCCGCCGTACATGGACGGAAGGATCTTCTTCTCGTCGAAGAACAGCTCGAACATGTTCAGCTGGAGGTTGTCGTCCATGGCGCCCGCCCCGACGACGCACAGCGTGCCGCCACGCCGCGTCGTCTCGTACGCGGTGCGGGCGGTGGCGGACTTTCCGACGACCTCGAAGACGTAGTCGAAGCCCTCGCCCGCGGTGATCCGCTGCTTGGCGTCGGCCAGTTCGTCCGGGGCGACCGCCTCCGTGGCGCCGAACCGCAGCGCGGCCTCGCGCCGCGATGCCACCGGGTCGACGGCGATGATCTGCGCGGCTCCCTTGAGCCGCGCGCCCTGGATCGCGCTGACGCCGACGCCGCCGCAGCCGATGACGGCGACCGACGAACCGGCCTCCACCTTGGCGGTGTTGATGGCCGCGCCAAGACCCGTCGTCACGCCGCAGCCGATCAGCGCCGCGATGTCGAAGGGCACGTCGTCCGGGATCGGCACGGCGCAGCCCGCGTCGACCACGACCTCCTCGGTGAAGGTGCCCGTACCCGCGAAGCCGAAGACGTCACCGCCGGGGCGCTTGAAGTTGGGCGTGCCCGCGTTCATGAAACCGGCCAGGCACAGCTGGCTCTGGCCGCGCTTGCACGCCGGACACTGGCCGCAGGCGGGCAGCCAGCACACCAGAACCCTGTCTCCCTGACTGATCCCGCTCACGCCGTCGCCGACGTCGACGATCTCGCCCGCTCCCTCGTGGCCGGGGATGAACGGCGCCGGTTGCGGCAGCACGCCGTTCATCGCGGAGACGTCGGAGTGGCACAGGCCGGTGGCCCGCACGCGGATCTTCACCTTGCCGGGGCCGAAGCCCACCGTCTCGACGTCGTCGAGGACCTCGAGTTTGTCCTGGCCTATCTCGTGCAGTACGGCTGCGCGCATGGTGCGGCTCCTCTCGTACGAAGATTCAGGCGTGTCCGGAGCTTCAGGTGTGCTCGACGATCGTGTCGGCGAGGACCGGCGCGTCGTCCCGCTCGACGGCCGTCACCAAGACCTGGACACGGCCGCCCTGCGGGCGCCACATCCGGATCCGCAGGGTCTCCTTGGGGAAGACGACCCCGGTGAAGCGCGTGCTGTAGCTCCGCACCCGCGACACGTCGCCGCCGAGCACCGTGTCGACGACGGCCTTCAGCGTCATCCCGTACGTGCACAGGCCGTGCAGGATCGGCCGGTCGAAGCCCGCCAGCTTGGCGAACTCGGGGTCGGCGTGCAGCGGATTCCAGTCCCCGGAGAGGCGGTAGAGCAGCGCCTGCTCCTCACGGACGGGACGCTCGACGGTCCTGTCGGGCTCACCCTCGGGGGCCGGGAGGCGGGTGGAGGGGCCGCGTTCGCCGCCGAACCCGCCTTCACCACGTACGAAGATCTGGGCGTCGCTCGTCCACAACGGCCCCTCGGCGTCGGATACTTCGGTGCGCAGGACGAGGATCGCCGCCTTCGTCTTGTCGTACACGGCGGCCACCTTGGAGGTGGTGACTGCCTTGCCCTCGACAGGGATCGGACGGTGCAGCGTGACGCTCTGGCCGCCGTGCAGGACCGCGGCCAGGTTCACCTCGATGCCGGGGGCCGAGAGCCCACCCACGACGCCCATGCCGGCGCCCGCGACGGTCGCGAAGCTGGGCAGGACGTGCAGCCTGGACTCCAGGGTGTAGCGCAGCTCGTCGGGGTCGGTGGCGGGGACGCCCGCGCCGAGGCCCAGGTGGTAGAGCTGGATGTCCTTGTGATCCCAGGCGATCTCGGTCGACCTGGGCTCCGCGGCCAGTGCTTTCGCGGCATCGATGGGCATGGGGTGGCAGCTCCTTGGCCGGTCTGAAGACCTCGGTGCGGCCGTCCGCACCGTCGGTCGCACCGAGGTCGCAACAGGGCCGGAAGGAGCCCGTTCTAGAACGCGTTCCAGTCCGGCGATCCCATGTATAGCCGAGCCTCCGGTAGTTGGGAAGGCTCCTGACGTCACGTCAGATACGGCATGGATCACGCGTGGGACATTTGTACCGGCCCAGTCCGTACAACCACATCTGCCGCCGCCCCGCCCGGGGTTCGTACCGTCTTGGCCATGACGATCCCCTCCCGCTCGGCACGGACGATCCCCTCGCCGCCCGCGTTCGCTTCGTACGCTGTGAACTCGTACCGCAGGGCTGCGCGGCCCACATGGCAAGGCCGGCCGAGCGCCACGGCGCGACAGGAGACACGATGTCGGTGAGGGGCTTCTGGCGGCGGCACACACGTCTCGCGGCCTTGACACAGAGCGGCAGGGAACAGCTCGCCGAGATGCGGGCGAAGGAGAAGTCCGGGCGGAGCAGGCCCGAGGACCTGGGTCCGCCCAACGGCTTCGCGATGCTGCCCTGGCTTCTGATGGGGATGGGCTCCTTCTCCAACATCCTCCAGGGCAAGACGGGCAACCCCTGGCTCGGCGGCCTGGGCCTGCTGGTCTTCAACTCCCTCTACATCAGCGTGGTCTTCCGCGCCTTCGACAAACGGGCCCGGGAGGCGCGCGTCACCAAGCGGCTGCTGCTCGCGCTCACCGCGGTCACCTTCGCCCTCGCCATCGGCTACGGCGGCAGCTGGCTGATGTTCTTCCCCCTGCTCGGCCTGGCCACGGGCTCGGTGCTCCGGGGCAGCCGGCTCATTCCCGCGGCATTCGCCCTGAGCGTCTTCGCGGCTGTGGTCGGCGGGCTGCGGGAGGGCTGGGACGCGGTCGGCATCGCGTACGGCACGTTCCTCTCCGTCATGGTGACGGCGGCGATCCTCGCCCTCTCCGAGACGGTGAAGGAACTGCGCTCCACACGTGAGGAGTTGGCTCGCGGCGCGGTCGAGAAGGAACGGCTGCGCTTCTCGCGGGACCTGCACGACCTCCTCGGCCATACGCTCTCGGTGATCGTCGTGAAGGCGGAGGCGACGCGCCGTCTGGCCCCCCGCGACCTGGACGCGGCGCTCGGCCAGGTCCGCGACATCGAGTCCGTCGGCCGCCAGGCCCTGACCGAGATCCGCGAGGCGGTCACCGGCTACCGCGAGGGAAGCCTGGCCACGGAGCTCGACCGGGCCCGCGATCTGCTGGACGCGGCGGGCATCGAGGCGGTCGTCCGCCAGTCGGGGCCGCCGCTCGCCCCACGGACGGCGGCGCTGCTCGGCTGGGTCGTCCGGGAGTCCGCCACGAATGCCGTACGCCATTCAAGGGCGACCCGCTGCGAGATCGAGGTGGCGGGCACCGCCGAACGGACCCGGCTGCTGATCACCGACGACGGCCGCGGCGTAGGCTCGGGCACGCCCGGCAGCGGGCTGAAGGGCCTGGCCGAACGCCTCGCGGCGGCGGGCGGCTCCCTGGAGTCGGGCCCCGCACCACGCGGCGGGTTCCGGGTCACGGCGGAGCTGCCGGTCACCGAGCCGGGTCCCGACCCCGGTTCCGGCCCCGGTCCCGATTCCGGTCCTGTCCTGGAGGAGCGCACGCCATGATCAGAGTCCTGCTCGCCGAGGACCAGGGCATGATGCGGGGCGCACTCGCGCTGCTGCTCGGCATGGAAACGGACATCGAGGTCGTCGCGCAGGTCGGCGCGGGCGACGAGATCGTGGACGCGGCGCTGAACACCCGCCCCGACGTGGCACTCCTCGACATCGAGCTGCCGGGCCGCAGCGGGCTCGACGCTGCGGCGGACCTGCGGGAGGAGTGCCCCGAGTGCCGCGTCCTCATCCTCACGACCTTCGGCAGGCCCGGTTATCTGCGCCGGGCCATGGAGGCGGGCGCGGTGGGCTTCCTGGTCAAGGACGGCCCGGTGGAGGACCTCGCGGAGGCGATCCGGCAGGTGCTGCGGGGCGAGACGGTGATCGACCCCGCGCTCGCGGCGGCCGCCCTGAGCGCGGGGCCGAGCCCGCTGACCGGCCGGGAGGCGGACGTCCTGAAGGCTGCGGTGGACGGTGCCACGGTCGCCGACATCGCCGGAAAGCTGCACCTGTCGGAGTCGACCGTGCGGAACTACCTCTCGGCGGCGATCGGAAAGACGGGGACGCGGAACCGGATGGAGGCGGTGCGGGAGGCCAGGCAGCGGGGTTGGCTCTGACCTGGCCCCTGGCCTTTGAAGCCCTGGCCCCGGCCTCAGGAGGTCTAGACCCGCTCCCTCGGCATCCACACCAGCAGCACCACGACCCCCGCCAGCAGAATGAACCCACTGGTCCGGAACGCCGCCGCGTACCCCTCGGTCAGCGCCTCGGGGCTCGTGGAGCCCCCCATCCGCGAGGCCGCGACGGTGGAGAGCACCGCGAGCCCCAGCGCGCCGCCCATCGTGCGCGAGGTGTTGATGAGCCCCGAGACGAGGCCCGCGTCGCCCGGCGCCGCCCCGGACGTGCCCAGCGAGGCCAGCGGCGTCGCGGCCAGGCCGGCCCCGAACATCATCACGATGCCGGGCAGCATGATGGAGGTGACGTACGCGCCGTCGGCCGTCATCGTCGACTGCCAGCCGAACCCGGCCGCCGCCACGATGATGCCGAGCAGCGACACGTTCTTCGCCCCGAGGACCGGCATCAGGCGAGGTGCCAGCTTCGAGCCGAAGACGATCGTCAGCGACGAGGGGATCAGGGCGAGACCCGCCTTCAGCGCCGAGTAGCCGAGCACGTTCTGCGCGTACAGCGTCATGAACATCCACATGGCGAACATTCCGGCGCCGCACACGAACATCGCCGCGTTCGCCGCCGAAACCGACCGCACCCGGAACAGCTTCAGCGGCATCAGCGGCACCGCCGCCCGCGCCTCCACCACGAGGAACGCCGCGAGCAGCGCCAGGCCCACCGCCAGGGGCACCAGGGTCTGGGCCGCCGTCCAGCCCCGTTCCTCGGTCTGGACGATGCCGTACGCGAGGGTGGCGAGCCCGCCGGTCACCAGGACCGCGCCCGGCAGGTCGAGCCTGCGGCTGCCGCCCGCGCGGCTCTCGGTCAGCCACAGCACGCCCGCCGCGAGGACGAGCGCGCCGATCGGCACGTTGATCAGGAGCACCCAGCGCCAGGAGAGCAGGTCGGTGAGGACTCCGCCGACCAGGCCGCCCGCCGCGCCGCCGCCCGCGCCCACCGCCGACCAGGTGCCGATGGCCCGTATGCGTGCGGGCCCCTCGGGCACCGCCGAGGTCAGGATCGTCAGGGTCGAAGGGGCGAGCACCGCCGCGCCGAGCCCCTGCACGGCCCGCGCCACGAGCAGTTGCCACTCGGCCTGCGCGAGGCCGCCCGCGAGCGAGGCCACCGTGAAGAGCCCGAGCCCGACCAGGAACATCCGCTTGCGGCCGAAGAGGTCACCGGCCCGCCCGCCCAGCAGCATGAAGCCCGCGAAGGCGATCGAGTACGCGTTGACGACCCACTGCAGGCCCACCGCGCTCATGCCGAGGTCGGCCCGCATCGACGGCAGGGCGGTGTTCACCACGGACACGTCGAGGACGACGAGGAACTGTCCCGCACAGGCGGCGAGCACCACCGCCCACACGGGGGCGGACTTCCGCGAGGTCGAGGTCATGTAAGTGTCAGGGGGCGTTTGGACCATGACGGACATGCTCTCAAGAGTGCATGCCCCGTGCATCGGGGTTTCGACGCAGAGGTCCTCGGCCGTGAGTCCTAGGACCCACGGACCGCCTCCCGCCCCACCTTCCTCACTCCTCCCGACCCCTCTCGCACCAGCTCCCTCACCCCTCCTTCCTCACCCCTTCCGCAGCAGCGTCACCACCGCGGCCCCGCCGAGCCCGATGTTGTGCGCGAGCCCCACCCGTGCCCCCGCCACCTGCCGCGCGTCCGCCTCGCCCCTCAACTGCCAGGTGAGCTCGGCCACTTGGGCGATGCCCGTCGCGCCGAGCGGATGCCCCTTGGAGATCAGGCCGCCCGACGGGTTCACCACCCACCGTCCGCCGTACGTCGTCGCCCCGCTCTCGACGAGCTTCCCCGACTCCCCCGGCGCGCACATGCCAAGGGCCTCGTAGGTGAGGAGCTCGTTGACGGAGAAGCAGTCGTGCAGCTCGACCACGTCGACGTCCTCGATGCCGAGTCCCGACCTGTCGTACACCTGCCGGGCCGCCGCCCGCGACATCGGCTGCCCCACGACGTCGATGCACGAGCCCGAGCCGAAGGACTCCCCCGTGTCCGTGGTCATCGCCTGCGCGGCGATCTCCACGGCACGCTCCTGAAGGCCGTGCCGCTCCACGAACCTCTCCGACACCACCACGGCCGCGGCCGACCCGTCCGACGTCGGCGAGCACTGCAGCTTGGTGAGCGGACGGTGGATGGTCTTGGCGGCGAGGATCTCGGCGACGGTGTACTCGTCCTGGAACTGGGCGTACGGATTGTTCACCGAGTGCCGGTGGTTCTTCGCGCCCACCGCGGCGAGCTGCGCCTCGGTCGTGCCGTACCTCTCCATGTGCTCGCGTGCCGCGTTGCCGAAGATCTGGGCGGTGGGCGGGGTCATCTCGAAGCCGTGCTTCGCCGCCATCACGCCGTAGTGCCGGGCGACCGGCGAGGTCTTGAAGTCGCCGCCGTCGCTCCCGCCCCCCAGCGCGCCGCGCGCCATCTTCTCGAAGCCCAGCGCGAGCACGCAGTCGTTGATGCCGCCCTCGACGAACTGCCGCGCCATCATCAGCGCGGTCGACGCCGTCGCGCAGTTGTTGTTCACGTTGTAGACGGGGACGCCGGTCAGACCCAGTTCGTACGCGGCCCGCTGGCCCGCCGTCGAGGCCTGGAAGCAGTATCCGACCGGGACCTGCTCCACCTGCTCGTAGGAGATCCCGGCGTCGTCGAGCGCCTTCGTGCCCGCTTCCCTCGCCATGTCCCAGTACTGCCAGTCCCGCGTCTCGGGCTTCTCGAACTCCGTCATGCCGACGCCGGCTATGTACGCCTTCACCACTCGTCTCCTTCAGATGATGGGGCGCGGCTCGGGGTCTTTCGGCAGGCCGAGGAGCCGCTCCGCCACGACGTTCAGCTGCACCTGCGTGGTCCCGCCCGCGATGGTCAGGCAGCGCGACATGAGGAAGCCGTGCAGCGCCCGCTCCCCCTTTCCCTCGCGCACGGCGCCCGCCGGGCCGAGCAGTTCGAGGGCCAGTTCCGCGACCTTCTGCTGATGGGAGGTCTGCACGAGCTTGCGGACGGAGGCCCCGGCCCCTGGTTCCGCCCCGGCCACCTGCCGCATCGTCGTACGCAGGCCGATGCAGGCGAGCGCGTGCGCCTCGGCGGCGAGCGCGCCGATCCGCGCGCGGCAGGCCCCGTCGAGCTCACCGGCGCGCTCGATGAGCGCCTCCAGGCCGGTGTCGAACGTCAGCTGGTCGGCCATGTGGACGCGTTCGTTGCCGAGCGTGTGGCGCGCGACCCGCCACCCGTCGTTCACCTCGCCGACGACCGCGTCGGCGGGCAGCAGGACGTCGTCGAAGTAGACCTCGTTGAAGAGGGAGTCCCCGGTGATCTCCTTCAGCGGACGGATGTCGATGCCCGCTGCCCGCTTCATGTCGACGAGGAAGTACGTGAGGCCCTTGTGCTTGGGGGCGTCCGGGTCCGTGCGGGCCAGCAGGATCCCGAGGTCCGCCCACTGCGCCGCGCTCGTCCACACCTTCTGGCCGTTGATCAGCCAGCCGCCGTCGACCCGCTTCGCCCGCGTCCGCAGCGAGGCCAGGTCCGAGCCCGCGCCGGGCTCACTGAACAGCTGGCACCACAGCACCTCGCCCCTGAGTGTCGGCGCCAGAAACCGCTCCTGCTGCTCCCTCGTCCCGAACGCGATGAGCGAGGGCACCACCCAGGTGGCGATCCCGAGATCGCTCACGCGCACCCCGGCCGCCGCCAGCTCCTGCTGGACGGCGAGCTGCTGGACGGGGCCCGCGCCCAGACCGTACGGCTCGGGCAGGTGCGGCGCGGCGTAGCCGGTGGGCGCCAGGGCCTTGCGTGCGGCGGCCGGATCGAGACCACGGGCCGCCGCGACGGCCTCGCGCGCCTGGTCCCGGTACGCCCGCGCCTCCTGGGGCAACTCCGTCCGCAGCTCCCGGCGCGCCCCGCCCTGAGCGAGCCGTACCGCCCGCAGCCGGTGTGCGTCGCCGGTGCCGAGCAGCTGCCGGGCAACCACTGACCTGCGCAGATACAGATGCGCGTCGTGCTCCCAGGTGAAGCCGATGCCGCCGAGGATCTGGACGGAGTCCTTGGCGCAGGAGTACGCGGCGTCGAGCGCGGCCCCTGCGGCGAGCGCGGCTACGAGCCCTCTCACCTCCGGGGGCTCGTCGGCAGCCCGCGCCGCGTCCCAGGCGAGCGCCCGCGCCTGCTCCAGGCGCACCAGCATGTCCGCGCAGAGGTGCTTGACCGCCTGGAACTGCCCGATCGGCCGCCCGAACTGCTCGCGCACCTTCGCGTACTCGGTGGCGGTCTCCAGCGCCCAGGCCGCCACCCCGCACGCGTCCGCCGCGTACAGGGCAGACGCGAGATCCCGTACGAGTGCCGCGTCGACGCCGAGCACCCGCCCGGCCGGCACCTCGATGCCGTGCGCCGTCACCTCGGCGGTGGGTCGCGTGGGATCGGCGCTCTCCTGCGTGCGCACGGTCAGCTCCGCCGCGTCGACTGCGAGCCACTCCGTCCCGCGCGCCGACTCGGCGGCCAGGATCAGCAGGTCGGCGTCTGCTCCGCAGAGCACGGGCGGTGCGGTGCCGTCCAGGAGGTACCCGTCCGCCACGGACACCGCGGTCAGCGTGCCCGCACCGAGCGCGACGGCGCCGATCCGCGCCCCGGACGCCAGGTCGGCCGCCAGGTCGACGGCTCCGGCCCGGTGCAGCACGACCGAGGCGAGGGAGCTCACCAGGTACGGCCCCGGGAGCGCCGCGCGCCCGGCCTCCTCCAGGACGACCGCGAGGTCCACCAGGTCGCCGCCCCCGCCGCCGTACTCCTGCGGCAGGTGCACCGCGAGCAGCCCCTGTTCCGCGAGCCCGTCCCAGTAGGCGGGCCTGCCGCCGGTTGTGGGCGGCGAGTCGAGCAGTTTGCGCACTTCCTCGGGCGGTACGGCGCGGGCGGTCCAGCCGCGCACCGCCCGCGCCAACTCCCGCTGTTCCTGCGTGATTCCGATGCCCATGCGCGTCCTCGCCGGTAGCAGCTTCCGGGACGGCGACAGACTAGAACACGTTCCACTTCGATGGAAGCCTGACGGCGGGTCAGATGCAGGTACGCCGCACCGGCGACCGCGCGCCACTCCTGAGCCCCCGGTTAACAACAGGTCAAGAATTCCCCTCGTACGACACCCGTCGGAATAGTCGCCCGGGGAAACAGGTTCGTACTGCACGTACCCTTGCCAGCCTTTGCACCGCCCCGGAGGCCCCACGTAATGACGCAGTCGACGACCCACCAACGCGGCACTCGCGGAGTCGTCCCCGTACTCGCCTTCGCCGGCATCGTCGTCGCGGTGATGCAGACGCTCCTGGTGCCGGTCATCAAGGACCTGCCGACGCTGCTGAGCACCACGCCGTCGAACGCCACCTGGGTCATGACCGCGACCCTGCTCGCCGGCGCCGTCTCGACCCCGATCATGGGCCGTCTCGGCGACCTCTACGGCAAGCGCCGCATGCTCCTGCTCAGCCTGGCCGTGATGGTCGTGGGCTCACTGGTCTGCGGCTTCACCGACGACCTCGTCGTGATGATCGTCGGCCGCGCCCTCCAGGGCTTCGCGATGGGCGCCATCCCGCTCGGCATCGGCCTGATGCGCGACGAGCTGCCCCGCGAGAAGCTCGGCTCCGCGATGGCCCTGATGAGCTCCTCCATCGGCGTCGGCGGCGGCCTCGCGCTGCCGCTGGCGGCACTGACCGCGCAGCACGCCGACTGGCACGCCCTGTTCTTCGGCGCGGCGGGCCTCGGCGTCGTATCGATGCTCCTGACCGTCCTCTTCGTGCCGGAGAGCACGGTGAAGGCGCAGGGCACGTTCGACGTGCTCGGCGCGGTGGGCCTCTCCGCGGGCCTCGTCCTCTTCCTCCTGCCCATCACCAAGGGCAGTGACTGGGGCTGGACCTCGGGCATGACGCTGGGCCTGTTCGGCGCGGCGGCGGCCGTCCTCGTCCTCTGGGGCGTGATGGAGCTGCGCCTCAAGGCGCCGCTGGTCGACCTGCGCACCACGGCCCGCCCGGCGGTCCTGTTCACCAACCTGGCCTCGATCATGGTCGGCGTGGCGTTCTACGCGATCTCGCTGGTCCTCCCGCAGCTCCTCCAGCTGCCGACCGCCACCGGCTACGGCCTCGGCCAGTCCATGGTCGTGGCGGGCCTGTGCGTGGCGCCGCTCGGCCTCACGATGATGTTCACGGCCCCGGTCTACGCCCGCCTGTCCGCGAAGTACGGCCCGAAGGTGACCCTCATCCTCGGCATGCTGATCATCGCGATCGGTTACGGGGCGGGCCTCGGCCTGATGAGCGCCGCCTGGCAGACGATCATCATCGCGGTGGTCGTCGGCGCGGGCATCGGCCTCGCCTACTCCTCGCTCCCGGCGCTGATCATCGGCGCGGTGGACCCGTCGGAGACGGGCGCGGCGAACGGCCTGAACACCCTGATGCGCTCGATCGGCACGTCGGTGTCGAGCGCCGTCATCGGCATGGTGCTCGCCAACACGGCGGACCACGTGGGCGGTGTCGCCATCCCCACCATGACGGGCTTCCGCACGTCCTTCCTCATCGCCACGGGTGCGGTCGCCCTCGGCCTGGTCTTCGCCCTCTTCCTGCCCTCCGCCCGCCGCTCGGTCAAGACCCAGCTCCGGGCCAGCAGCGAGGAGGACGCGAACCTGCGCGCCGCGACGGAGGCACTGGCCGGTTTCCACGGCCGGGTGCTGAGCGCGGCGGGGGCGCCGGTCGCGCGGGCGAAGGTGACGCTGATCGACCGCCGGGGACGGCAGGCGGGCGCCGCCCTCACGGACGAGGGCGGCCACTACTCGCTCTCCGTCCCGGGCGACGGCTCGTACGTCCTGGCGGCGACGGCCGCGGGGCATGCGCCGCTGGCTTCGGCGGCGGCGTACCGGGGCAACGACCGGGCCGTGGAGATGGACCTTTCGCTGCCGGGCGGCAGTGAGGTGCCGGCGTAGGGCGGGCCCCACTGGCACAAGACGGCCGCAAGCGCCGGCCGGGCTGAACTGTCAGCCCGGCCGGCGTTTCGGGTACTGAGAACTTGCCGACACGGAGCTTCTCGGGCCCGTCCGCAGCCGGCGTACGACCCCGCCTCCATGACCAGCCCGGCCATGCGGCAGCATAGGTCGGCCCACGGCCCAGACCGATCACTTTGGCGGACACCCACCGCTTTGCGGTCACCCCCGCCTTGCGGACACCCACCGCTTTCCCGAAGCCCAGGAGGACCCATGGCCCCCCAGCCCAAGCCGGAGATTCTGGCAGCCTTCGAAGCGGCCAAGGGGTTCATGCCCGTCGGTGAGGGCCTCGCCCTGTATGCCGCGGCGACGGAAGCCGCGGCGCTCGGCCTTCCGCTCCTGGAGGTCGGTACGTACTGCGGCCGCTCCACGATCCTGCTCGCGGACGCCGCACGCGAGGCGGGCGTCACCGCCGTCACCGTGGACCACCACCGCGGCAGCGAGGAGCAGCAGCCGGGCTGGGAGTATCACGATCCGGCGACGGTCGACCCGGAGGTCGGCCGGATGGACACCCTCCCCACCTTCCGCCGGACGCTGCACCACGCGGGCCTGGAGGACCACGTGATCGCGATCGTCGGCCGCTCGCCGCAGGTGGCGAAGGCCTGGGGCGGGCCGCTGGGCTTGGTCTTCATCGACGGCGGCCACACGGACGAGCACGCCACGGGCGACTACGAGGGCTGGGCCCCGCACATCGCGGAGGGCGGCCTGCTCCTGATCCACGACGTGTTCCCGGACCCGGCGGACATCATGACGGGCCAGGCCCCGTACCGCGTCTACCTCAGGGCCCTGGAGTCCGGCGCGTTCACCGAGGTCTCGGCAACCGACTCCCTGCGCGTCCTGCGGCGAACGGGAACGGGGATCTGACCGTCCGCGCCGGGCAGAGCGACGCCCTGGCCCGGCGTGATGGGCAGGCCCAGGGCGTCGTGGTGAGTCAGGCTGTTACAGGTACTCGACCAGCCAGCTGGCCGGGTTGTCGTCCACCGAGTCGCCGGCGTTCTTCTTCCACCTGTACTCCTTGTCTGTCCAGCGTTCAGTACCGCTCGAAAGCGGCACCGGACGCCGGAGGCCTGGCAGTACGCCTGCGGTCGGCAATCACCCAATCGTCGGGCCGCCGACACCCATCTGAGGCCGCTCAAACCAGCCGTAATAATGCTGAATTAACGCTTCCTTCCTTAAAGGTTGAACTAGCTGCTTATGTGCTCAGATTGGCTGAATCTGCCGTTGTGGCCGGAGATCGCGGGCAAGACCGCTGAAGGCAGGGGTGCGAACGCAGGCGGGCAGAGCGCCTCTGACACAGAGCCGACGGAGAGCCCTGGGTCCCTGCGGAGCACGTGAACGGCCCGTAAGGTGGCTGTCGTGTCGTACGTAGGTCCGGACAGCCAGCCCCCACGCCCGCCCCGCCGTTTCAGCGGCGGCCCCCTCACGGTGACGCTCGCCGCGCTGGTGCCGACGTGTCTCGCCGGGTGGCTCATCTACGAGGCGACGAGCGGCCCCGGCGGCAGTGAGCCGCCCAGAACACTTCCCGCGTCCAGTCAGTCCCCGCAGGGTTCGTCGTCCGCCGAGCCGTCCCCGTCGACGTCGACGTCCGAGAAGGACGACAAGGGCACGGGTGACGAGGCCGACGGCAAGGGGAGCGACAAGCCGAGCGCGACGGACCCCCCGAAGTCGTCCAGCCGCCCCGCCGCCTCCGGCCCCCTCAAGGGCAAGGTCGTCGTCGTCGATCCCGGCCACAACACGGGCAACGGCAAACACACCGCCGAGATCAACCGCCTCGTCGACGTCGGTACGCACCGCAAGGAGTGCGACACCACGGGCACGTCCACGAACAACGGTTACAGCGAGGCCCAGTTCACCCTCGACGTCTCGCGCCGCCTGCGCACGCTGCTCGAAAAGCAGGGCGCCACGGTCAAGTTCACCCAGGACGGCGACCGCCCCTGGGGCCCCTGCGTCGACGAGCGCGCCCGCATCGGCAACAACGCCCGCGCGGACGCGGTCGTCTCCGTGCACGCCGACGGATCGGCCGCGGGCAACCGCGGCTTCCATGTGATCCTTCCCGCATCGGTGAAGGCCGGTGCCGCGGACACCTCCAAGATCGTCGCCCCTTCGCGCGACTTGGGCGAACGCGTCGCGGGCAAGTTCCTGCTCGCGACGGGCAGCGCTCCGTCCAACTACGTCGGTGACGGCACAGGACTCGACGTACGCAAGGATCTGGGCGGCCTCAACCTCTCCACCGTCCCCAAGGTCTTCATCGAGTGCGGCAACATGCGGGACGCGAAGGACGAGGCGTTGCTCACGAGTGGTGCCTGGCGCCAGAAGGCGGCGCAGGGGATCTCCGACGGAATCGTGAGCTTTCTTCGGGGATAACGGGTTGGTTGGCCGGGGATAACGGGTCGGTACGTCTTTATGCCGAGCAGACACCCCACCCGTGCGAACGATAATGTCCTCCGTACGATGGGGGGCCACCCCCGCGCTCCGCGCCACGACCATGGGGCGAGCGACGCCTCCAACGACGAGACGACTTACGAAGGACCTGAAGTGAATATCCGCTCTCTCACTCGAGGCGACGGCGTGGTGATCGGGGCAGCGGTGTTGCTGTTCATCGCCTCGTTCCTGGACATCGTCGACCTCGAAGGTGTCTCAGACTCAGCCGACATGCCGAACGGCTGGAACAGCGGGCCGTTCCTGCTGGGTGTCACCCTGGCCGGGATCATCGGTGCTGTCTGCATCGTCGTCTCACGTGGGCTGCCGACGCCTCCGAAGGTCCTCGGCATCGACCTCGGCCACTTCGGCGTCGCCTTCACCGTGGCCTCCGCCTTGAACGCCATCGGCCAGATCTTCGACCCGGCCGGCGGGTTCGACAACATGGGGCAGTCGGGCGACAGCGGCATCGACGCCGGTGTCGGCACGATCCTCTCCCTGATCGCCACGCTGATCCTGGCTGCCGGGGCGATCCTCGCCCTGACGGTCCCCGCGTTCAAGGCTCCCCTCATGGGCGCCCCGCGCCCCGCCGCCCCCCAGCCCTACGGCGGCCAGCCGCAGGGTGGGTACGGGTACCCCGGTGCGCAGGGCCAGCCGCAGCAGGGGCAGCCGTACGGCGCTCAGCCCGGTCAGCCGCAGCAGGGTCAGCCCTTCGGCGCCCAGCCGGGTCAGCCGCAGCAGCAGACGCCGCCCCCCGGGCAGGCGCAGGCCACCGGTGACTTCTCGCCGTTCTGGTTCGCCGTGCCGGTGCCGCGTCCGCTGTACGCGGAGGACGGCTCGCCGACGCCGATCGCCGAACTGGCGCCCGGCACCTGGTACTTGGCGGTCGAGCAGCGCGGTCCCGGCCTGGTGGCCCAGACGCAGGACGGCCGTCGTGGCGTACTGCAGGACACCACGGGGATTCAGCGCGGCTGATCTCTCCCGCACCTCGCGGCCCCTCGCCCTTCCGGGCGGGGGGCCGTTGTCGTACAGTCGCCACCCTGCACCGAACTGACGTACCGTCAGACAGGATCGGGGGATGGGCATGCGCCTGGGACTCGCACTCGGTTACTGGGGGCGTGGGCCCGATCCCGGGCACGTGGCGCTCGCCCAGGAGGCCGAGCGGCTCGGATACGACTCCGTATGGACGGCGGAGGCGTGGGGGTCCGATGCCTTCACCCCACTGACCTGGATCGCGGCGCGGACCTCACGGATCAAGCTGGGCACGGCGGTCGCGCAGATGGCGGCGCGGTCGCCGGTGACGACGGCGATGCACGCGCTGACCCTGGACCATCTGTCCGGTGGACGCGTGATGCTCGGGCTCGGGCTTTCCGGGCCGCAGGTGGTGGAGGGGTGGTACGGGCGGCCGTTCCCGAAGTCGCCGCTGACCGCCACACGGGAGTACGTGGACGTGATCCGCCAGGTGCTGCGGCGGGAGGGCCCGGTCTCCCTCGACGGGCGCTTCCACTCGCACCCCTACCGAGGGGAGAGCGGCAGCGGCCTCGGCAAGCCCCTGAAGCCGATCACGCATCCGCTGCGGGCGGATCTGCCGGTGCTGCTAGGTGCGGAGGGCCCGAAGAACATCGCGCAGACGGTGCGGATCGCGGACGGCTGGCTGCCCCTCTACTGGTCGCCGATGCGGGCCGGCGTGTACGAGGCGTCGCTGGAAGGTGCGCGGGACGGCTTCGTGGTCGCGCCCATGGCGCGGGCGAAGGTCTGCGACGACGTTGCGGAGGGCTTGCTTCCGGTCAAGGCGATGCTGGGCTTCTATATCGGAGGGATGGGGCACTCCGCGCGGAACTTTCATGCGGACCTGATGGCGCGGATGGGGTTCGAGGCGCAGGCCCGGCGGATTCAGGAGCTGTTCCTCGCGGGGCGCCGGGAGGAGGCCGTGCTGGCCGTTCCTGACGCTTTCGCCGATGAGATCTCGCTGGTGGGGCCGCGGGAACGGATCGCGGAGCGGCTGGAGTTGTGGCGCGAGGGCCCCGTGACGGATCTCCTCGTGCTGGCGCCGGATCGCCATACGTTGCGGGTGCTCGCCGAGTTGAACGGCTAGGGGACCACAGGACGGGGCCCGTGAGAGACGTGCGCGGGCGCCGGACTACCCCTTCGCCAGCTCCCCCGCCGACGGCACCTTGTCCTTGACCTCCGCGCCCGCGCCCTTCCCCGCGTCCTTCACCTTGTTGATGACGTCGTCGAAGGAGTTCACGACGGAGTCCGTGGAATCGCCCTTGCGCAGCTTGGCCGGAAGGTCCTTCAGGGCGTCGATGCCCGCCGTCAGCGGAGCCACCGCCTTGGCCAGCGCCGGGTCGCCCTTCGCGTTCTTCGACGCCGCCTTCAGCCGGTTGTAGGCGAGCGTTCCCGCCAGACCCGCTTTGACCAGGGCGAACTTCCGCCCGTCGGCGCCCTTCTTGAACTTCCCTGCCCGGAAGGGCTTCACGATCCACTGGTACGTCGCTCCGGCGGCGAGGCCCGCGTTCGCCACGAACCGTGTCTTCGCGAACTTCTGCTTCTCGGCCGAGCTCGAACTCGACGGTGCCGAGGACGCGTCCGCGTCACCGCCGCCGCATCCGGTCACCCCCGCGATCAGGGCTCCGCACAGCACAGGGGCGACGAGAGACCGGCGTACGGTCGCGGCGGACGGCAACACGGGGGACCTCCGGGAGTGGACAGCCTGGGAACAGCTCTCCAGGCAGCCTCACCCCGCCCGGCGGGGCCCGCCACTCGGGCGAGCCCGTACGGGTTTCAACGGGGCCGGACCAGGTACACGGTCCTCATGTCCACCCGACAAGCACGTGGCAGCACCGCAGCGAGGGTCGTCGTCATCGTGGCTGACGTGATGGCCATCATCCTCGGCCTGTGGATCCTCATGTATCTGTTGGACGCGAACCGCGCCAACGACCTGGTCCAGTTCATCCACGACGTGGCCCGCTGGCTGGCCGGCTGGTCCCACGACCTGTTCACGTTCGACGAGGCCTGGGCACGTGTCGTCTGCGGCTACGGTCTCGCGGCGCTGGTCTACGTCTTCGTCGGCCACGCCATCGCGGGACGACTCCGCCGCTACTGAGCGGCGGAGCCGGTGGATGCCACCGCGGTCGCCGCTACCGCCCCCCGGTAGCGGTGCCGCAGCACTCCGGGGTGAGGCCCATCGGGAGGCGTTCGCCCGAGAACACCGCGCAGGTGGCCTCGTCGCCGCCGAGCGCCGCTACCGCGAGCAGCAGGGAGCCCGCCGTCCACGTCGTCAGCTCCTCGGGCCAGATCGCCTTGTCGTCGAAGACGTAGCCCGTCCAGTAGAGACCGCTCGCGGGGTCGCGCAGGTGCTGGATCGACTGGAGGATCTCCAAGGCGCGGTCCGATTCACCCAACGCCCAAAGAGCCAGGGCGAGTTCGGCACTCTCCCCGCCCGTTACCCAGTTGTTGGGGATGACGCAGCGCACACCCAGGTCCGGCACCACGAAGCGGTCCCAGCCCTCCTCCATACGGGACTTGGCCTCGGCCCCCGTCAGCGCGCCGCCGAGGACCGGGTAGTACCAATCCATCGAGTAGCGGTCCTTGTCCAGGAAGCGCTCGGGGTGGCTGCGTATCGCATGGGCCAGCGCGCCCGTCGCGAGCTCCCAGTCCGGCTGGGGCTCTTCGCGTTGCTCGGCGATCGCCAGAGCGCACCGCAGTGCCTGGTGAATCGATGAACTGCCAGTGAGCAGCGCGTCGTTGACCGGCTCACCGCTCGGCTCACGCTTCCAGCCGATCTGCCCGCCCGGCTGCTGCAGCGCGAGGACGAACTCCACCGCCGCCACCACCGTCGGCCACATGCGGTCCAGGAACGTGTCGTCGCCGGTCGAGAGGTAGTGGTGCCAGACGCCCACCGCGATGTACGCGCAGAAGTTCGTCTCGCGGCCCCGGTCCGTCACGTCGTGCGGATCCCCGTCGGCGTACGCCGCGTACCAGGACCCGTCCGGATTCTGGTGCCGGGCCAGCCAGTCGTAGGCGCGGGCCGCCGCCGCGTGCTCGCCCGCCGCGTCCAGGGCCATGGCCGCCTCGGTGTGGTCCCAGGGGTCGAGATGGTGGCCGCGGAACCACGGGATCGCGCCGTCCTCGCGCTGGACGGCCAGGATGCCCTGTACGGTCCGCGTCGCCTGATCGGCCGTCAGGACGCCCGGCAGGACCAGGTGTTCCGTCCGCTCCGGGCTCGTCACGCGTCGGTCTTCGCGTCGGCCTTCGGCAGGTGCGGCTTCGTCGCGTACGCCACGAAACTCTTGCCCACGACCGGGTTGAGCAACTGCTCCGCCACCTTCGTGGCCAGCGGTTTCTTCATGATGTCCCAGACCAGGAGCTTGTGGTACGCCCGCACCGGCAGCGCCTTGTCGTTGTCCACGCCGAACGCGCACTTCAGCCACCAGTACGGCGCGTGCAGCGCGTGCGCGTGATGCGTGCCGTACGGCTTCAGGCCCGCCTCGCGCATCCTGCCGAGCAGCTCGTCCGCCTTGTAGATGCGGATGTGACCGCCCTCGACCTCGTGGTAGGCGTCCGACAGGGCCCAGCAGATCTTCTCGGGGCCGTAGCGCGGGACCGTCACCGCGATGCGGCCGCCGGGCTTGAGGACCCGGACCATCTCCGCGAGTACGCCCTTGTCGTTCGGAATGTGCTCCATCACCTCGGAGATGATCACGACGTCGAAGGAGGCGTCGGGGAAGGGGAGGTTGAGCGCGTCGCCCTCCATCGCGGTGGCGGTCGCGCCCGCCGGCGCCTCGCCCGCCTCCTTCATCGCGGCGAACCACTTGGCGACCTCGCGGATCTCCTCGCCGTTCTGGTCGAGGGCCACCACCTGAGCCCCCCGCCGGTAACACTCGAAGGCGTGCCGGCCCGCGCCGCAGCCCAGGTCCAGGACGCGGTCGCCCGCGGCGAGCGGGAAGCGGGTGAAGTCGACGGTCAGCATCAGCTAGGGCTCCCGGAGTACGTCGGGGTGGCCGCGGGGCGGCGGCCGGATTGCGGGCCTGCGGTCCGCGCGATCGCCGCGCGGTACAGCTCTGCGGTGCCCTGGGCGGCGCGGGCCCAGGTGAATTTGGCGAGAACCCGCTCACGCCCGGCGGCGCCGAGGCGGGCCCGCAGCTCCGGGTCGCCGAGCAGTCGGTTCAGTCCGGCGGCCAGCGCGCCGGGGTCTGCGGGGCGTACCGCGAGGCAGGTCTCGCCGTCCGGCCCCGCGACCTCCGGGATCGCGCCGCCGGTCGTCGCGAGCAGCGGGGTGCCGGTCGCCATGGCCTCCGCCGCGGGGAGCGAGAAGCCCTCGTAGAGGGAAGGGACGCAGGCGACCTGCGCCGAGCGGACCAGGTCGACCAGTTCCTCGTCGGTGATGCCCTTGACGAACTCGATGGCCCCCTCCAGGCCGTACCGCTCGATGGCCTGCGCCACGGGGCCGTCCTCGGCGCGCCTGCCGACGACGACGAGGTGGGCGGCGGGGTTCTCGGCGCGGACCTTGGCCAGTGCCTCGACGAGGTAGATCAGGCCCTTGAGCGGTACGTCCGCGCTCGACGTCGTGACGATGCGCCCCGGCACCTCGGGGACCGAGGGGTCCGGCGAGAAGAGGTCGGTGTCGGCGCCGATGTGCACGACGCTGATGCGGTCGGCGCGTACACCGAGGTGGTCGACGATCTCCTGGCGCGACGTGCCGGAGACGGTGAGCACGGAGGGCAGGCGGCGCGCCACGCGCTTTTGCATGCGCGTGAACGCGTACCAGCGGCGCACGGACATCCGGCGGCGCCAGTCGGGCGCCGCGTCGAGCTCGAGGCGGCGGTCCACGGTGATGGGGTGATGGATCGTCGAGACGAGCGGGGCCCCGAGGTCGCCCAACAGGCCGTAGCCGAGCGTCTGGTTGTCGTGCACGATGTCGAACTCGCCCCGCCTGGCGCGCAGATGACGCCGGGCCCGCAGGCTGAACGTCGCGGGCTCGGGGAAGCCGCCGGTCCACATCGTCGCCACTTCGAGCGCGTCGACCCAGTCGCGGTACTCGTCGCGCTTCGGCGTGCGGAAGGGGTCGGGCGAGCGGTAGAGGTCGAGGCTCGGCAGCTCGGTGAGGCTGAGGCCTTCGAGCCCCTCGTCCAGGACGGGGTAGGGCTGCGCGCCGATCACCTCGACGCTGTGGCCGAGGCGGGCCAGCTCGCGTGAGAGGTGACGTACGTAGACGCCTTGGCCCCCGCAGAACGGGTTGCCCTTGTACGTGAGGAGAGCGATGCGCAACGGACGGTCACCATCGGCGTCCGGCCCCGTCCGGGGGCCCGCCTCCATGGCCTCAGCGGTCACTCTCGGCCCCCTTCTCCCTGCGGTTGTCCGCGAGGTTACGCCGGGACGGTAATCTAGAACAAGTTTCAGACTTGATCGTTGAATGATCGCTGATCGATCGCGGAACGAGGTTTGAATCTACCGGCAGGTAGCCGCGCTGTAAGGCCCGGATCAGGTGATTCGCGCCACGACGGGCGCCCTGCCATGCTGGCCGACCACGTAACCGGACCGGGACGACGGAACAACGGGACATATGACAGCGGAAGCCAAGGCAGCGGACGTCGCAGCAGCTGATCCGGCGTCACCGCCCCTGACCGAGCGGCAGGAGGCGCGCCGTCGCCGCATCCTGCACGCCAGCGCCCAACTCGCGAGCAGGGGCGGGTTCGACGCGGTGCAGATGCGCGAGGTCGCCGAGTCCTCCAGCGTCGCCCTCGGCACGCTGTACCGCTACTTCCCCTCCAAGGTGCATCTCCTGGTCGCCACCATGCAGGACCAGCTGCAGCAGATGCACACCACGATCCGTAAGCGTCCGCCCGCCGGTGAGACGCCCGCCGAGCGGTGCGCCGAGACGCTGATGCGGGCCTTCCGTGCCCTGCAGCGCGAGCCGCACCTGGCGGACGCGATGGTCAGGGCGCTGACGTTCGCCGACCGCTCCGTGAGCCCCGAGGTGGACACGGTCTCGCGGCTGACCACGGCGATCATCCTGGACGCGATGGGCCTGGCGGACCCGCCGACCCCCGAGCAGCTCTCGGCGGTCCGGGTCATCGAGCACACCTGGCACTCGGCGCTGATCACCTGGCTCTCGGGCCGCGCGTCGATCGCGCAGGTCAAGATCGACATCGAGATGGTGTGCCGTCTGATCGACCTGACGTCTCCCGAGGCGGCTTAGGCCGCCTTACCCGTTTGCCCGGGAACGCACGGTCTCTAACCCCTGAATCGTTGCGCGGGGGGCGCGCGCTTTTTGGCAATTGCGCCCCCGAGCCTCTCCTGGTCCCGCTTGGCCAGTTCTCGCGTCCGTACCAGCCGTCGGCCCCACTATGAATGGTCTACGTGCTGTACGAAGCCATCGGGACTCGAAGCGGGCACCTGGAGGAGCGAAGCGTGATCCGGGTACTTCTCGTGCACGACGCCTGTCTGTTGCGATCGGCTCTGGCGGAACGCCTCGCCCGTGAGCCGGACCTGGAGGTTTTCCATGCACCGTGGCACAACGCCCGCGACCGTACGGGGGCGGTGCGTCCCGACGTCTGTGTGGTCGACCCCGACGGTGACTCGGCCTACGAGTCCGCCGAGTTCGGGGAGCAGTCCCATCCCGTGAACGGCGGCCTCGGCTGCCCGCTCCTGGTCCTGGTCTCCGGCCACCGGCCGGGGCTGCTGCGCCGCTGCATGGAGGCGGGCGCCCTCGGCTATGTGGACAAGGCGAGCCCGCCGGACCGGCTGCTCGCCGCGATCAGGCAGGTGGCGGCCGGCCTGCGGTTCGTCGACGAGACACTGGGGTTCGGGTTCCTGAAGGCCGCTCAGATGCCGTTGACGCACCGGGAGTTAATGGTGCTCTCACTGGCTGCCGGGGGCGCGCCCGTCGCCGAGATCGCGAACCGCCTCCATCTGACGAACGGGACGGTGCGCAACTACATGGCCGCGATCACCCGCAAGACCGGCGCCCGCAACAGGATCGACGCCATACGGATCTCGAAGGGGGAGGGCTGGGTGTGACGTGCTCCCGTCCCCCGGGCCCCAGTTGCCGGAGAGTTCGCGGTAGAGCGAGGACCGTTCGAGCAGCTCCTCGTGGCGTCCGCAGAAGGTGTGCGTCCCGTCCATCACCAGGATGCGGTCGGCGCGGCGGGCCGAGCTGATGCGGTGGGCGATCACCACGAGGGTGCCGCCCGGCCGTGCCGCGAACGCCCGCTCGGCGCGGGCCTCCGCCACCGGGTCGAGGTGGCAGGTCGCCTCGTCGAGCAGGGCGAGGGGCGCGTACGAGACGTAGGCGCGGGTCAGCGCGATGAGCTGGCGTTCGCCCGCGGAGAGCGCGGCGGGGTCGACCGGGGCGGCGAGGCCGCCTAGCCGGTCGATCACCGCGCTGAGCCCGACGGCCCGCGCTGCGGCCAGCAGCTCCGCGTCGTCGACGGCATCCGCCCGCAGATACTCCAGGTTCTGGCGCACCGTGCCGCTGAAGACATACGCCTCCTGCGGGATCAACACCCGCCGCTCGACGGCCTCTCGCCCCCGCACGGACCGCCCGTCCACGCGGACGGCACCACTCCCGGGCGCCAACAGCCCGGCCACGAGCCCGGCAAGGGTGGACTTCCCGATCCCACTGGGCCCGACGACCGCCAGATGCCCACCCCGCGGAACGGCGAGCGACAGATCACGCACGACGGGCTCGGCGCGGGGTCCGTAGGCGAAGGTGACGGAGGAGAGCTGGAGGGCGGGGGGCTCGTCGGGGGTGGTTTTCTCGTGGGGGGTGGGGGCTCCAGTGGGGGTGGGGGTGCCGCTGGGGGCGAGGGCTCCGGTGGGAGCGGGGATGCCACCGGGAGCGGGCTCCTCATCGAGAGCGGGCGTTCCCGTCCTACCGGGCGCATTGCGGCCACCGGAAACGGGCGCCCTGCCGGGAGCGGGCTTCTCACCGGGAGCGGGCATGTGCGTCCTGCCGGGCGCATTGCGGCCACCGGAAACGGGCGCCCTGCCAGGAGCGGGGACACCACCAGCAGCGGGCTCCTCATAGGGAGCGGGCGTTCCCGTCCTACCGGGCGCAGGGCGGCCACCGGGAGCGGGGACGCCACCGGAAGCAGGCGTCCTGCCGGGAGCGGGCGATACCGTCCTGGCGGGAGCGGGGACGCCACCGGCAGCGGGCTTCTCATCGGGCGCTGGGGTTCCCGTCCTGCCGGGCGCGGGCGTTTCCCTCCTGTCGGGAGCGGGTTCGTCGTCACGTGCAGGCGCCCCGTCCGGGGCGGGCATCCCAGCGGGGGCGGCCTCATCGCCACGCGCAGGGGCCCCGTCCGGGGCGGGCATCCCAGCGGGGGCGGCCTCATCGCCACGCGCAGGGGCCCCGGCGGTAGTCCGTATCCCGCCAGGAGTCGGCGTCTCGGCGGCGGGCGTCTTCGTTTCGGGCGGGTCGGGGGGTTCCGGGGGCGGGGTCCACGTCAGGCGGCGCAGGACGACGGCCAGGCGGGAGCCGCTTGTGCCCAGGCCGTGGATCAGGTTGTGCAGGGCCGGGAGCAGGGCCTGGCTCACGTAGGCGATCGCCCCCACCAGGGCGCCCGGTGTGACCCCGCTGTTCAGGAGCCAGGGCGCCGTGACGAGGAGCAGGACGAGCGGGAGCTGGCCGCCGGTCACGAGGGCCGCCGTGCGCAGGACGCCCCAGCGGGCGAGGGAACCGGCCGCCGCGTATTCCGTGGCGATGCCCCGGTCCAGGTCCTCGGCCACGTCCTGTTCCGCGCCGGCGGCAGCGACATCCCGTAACCCCGGGGCGACCGAACCCAGTTGGCCGGCGATGCCCTCATCGGCGACGAGGAACCGCTCCTGGCGCAGTGCCAGCGGACGCAGGCTCGCCACGAACAGGCCGACTCCGGCGAGCAGCGGCGGCGCGACGACCAGGAGGAGGAGCGGGGCGAGCGAGAACAGGCCGATCAGCGCGCCCGCCGCCGTGAAGAGGAAGGAACGGGAGACCAGGACCAGGCCCGCGAAGGTGTCCCGGGCGATTTCGACCTGCTGGGTGAGCCTGGACACGGAGGCGCCGTCCGCCTCCCGCAACCCCCGGCCGACGACCTGCCGTACCAGGGTGTCCCGCAGCGGTTCCACCAGGTCGGCGACCGCGCGGTACACCCGCCCCGTTCCGTACGCGGCCACGACCACGCCGAGCCCGGCCCCGCCGAGCCACCCGAGGCCCACCGCCTCGCGCCCGGCGAGGAACCCGTCGTCCAGGGCGCGCGCGAGGGCGTACCCGGTGAGAAAGGTCTGCCCGGTCTCCAGGACGGACCAGAGCGCGAGCCGTAGCACCACGGGCCACCTGCGCCACAGGAACCGGACACCTCGGCGGTAGGGGCCCTGCGAGGTCGAGGGCGGCTGCGCCCGCTCCACGCGCCTCACACGCCGCTCCACGCGCCTCACGCGCCGAACACCCCCCGGTACTCCTCTCGCTCCCACAACTCCGCATGCGTACCCACAGCCCGTATCCGGCCCTCGTGCAGCCACGCCACCACATCCGCGCGGGCCGCCGTCGCCGTGCGGTGGGCGATGATCAGGCGGCTGCGGTGCGGGGTGTGGTGGAGCAGGGCCTCGGCTATGTGGTGTTCGGTCACCGTGTCCAGGCTCGACATCGCGTCGTCCAGGATCAGGAGCCGCCCGCCCCGCGCGAACGCCCTTGCCAGGCCGAGGCGTTGGGCCTCGCCCCCGGAGAGGGGCGCGTCCGCGCAGGGTGTGCCGTAGCCGTCGGGGAGGCGGGCGATGAAGGGATCGGCGTGCGCCGCGCGTGCCGCCTCGCGGATGCGGGACGGCGCCGGGCGGGGGGCCCCGAAGCCGATCGTGTCCTCCAGGGTCGTGCCGAGGAGCGCCGGCCGCTCGAAGGCGTAGCCGACCTCGCGTCGCAGCTCCTCGCGGCCGAGCGAACGCAGCGGGACGCCGTCGAGGCGTACGTCCCCTTCGTCGGGGTCGGCGAGGCGGCCCGCGACGGACGCGAGGAGCGACTTGCCCGCCCCGGAGCGCCCGACCACGGCGAGCGTGCCGCCCGCGGGCACCGTCAGGTCGACGCCGTCGAGCACGGTGCGTCCGCCGCGGACGACCGTGACGCCACGCAGTTCCAACACACCTTCCCCTGGCGGAAGTTCTTCGCTCCCGTACGACGTCGCGGGTTCCGCGAGCACTTCCCCCAGGCGGCGCGCGGCGGCCCTGGCACGCACCAGCGCTCCCAGCTGTCCGACGAGCATGCCGATCCCGGTGGCGAGCACCGCGTAGCGGGAGGCAGCCAGCAACTCGCCGACGCTGATGCGGTCTTGGACCACCAGATGGCCCGCGACCGCGACGACCGCGATCTGCAGAAGGGGTGCGACCGCGACGGCCTGTGCCTGGGAGCGGCCCTGGACTCGCCACATCCGGTGGCCCTGGCGGGAGAGTTCGGGGAGCGCGTCGAGGACGCGCCTGGCCTCTTTGTCCTCGGTGTGCGCGGCCGCGATGGTCCTCGCGCCGCCGACCGCCTCGCTGAGACGGCCGGCGATGTCCCCCTGGACCTGCTGGTAGCGGGCCACGCAGTCGGACGAGACACGCACGAACCACCGCAGGAGCAGGACAAGTACGGGCGCCCCCGCGATGAACACGACGGCCAGCCAGCCGTCGATCAGGGCAAGGGCCACGATGGCGCCCACGGGCGCGACCAAGGCGGCGAGGAGCGCGGCGAACGTGGCGGGCGCGACGCCCGCGTGCGCCGCGTTGTCGATGAGGCGGGCCACGAGGTCGCCAGGGGCGAAGCGGGCGGTGGCGCGAGGTCCGACGGCCAGCATGTGGCGTCCGACACGGCCGCGCAGCCAGGCCGTGGTGCGGGCGTTGGTGGTTCCGGTGAGGACGCCGTCGCAGGCGTCGAGAAGGGCGCTCGCGGTGATGAGCGCCGTGCACACGAGGATCCAGCGGGTGGCGTCCGCGCCGACGTGTCCTGCCGCGTGGCCCACGAGGACGGCATCGAGGGCACGGCCGATGGCGAACGGCAGGACGAGGCTCGCACCCGCCCCCGCGACACTGCAGAGCGCGAGAGCCGCGCAGCGGAGGGCGCTGTACCGGGTCGCGTCTTTCAACAGCCCGGCGTCGAGGCTGGTTTGCCGGTTCCGGGGTTTCGTGATCGCCATTCGGTCCGGGTCCTCGCAGTCCTCGTGTCCGTGGCGGAGTGGCGGTGACGGTGCCGGCGGTGGTGCCGCGGCGGAGTGGCGACCGCCGGTGTGGCGCGACGGAGCTCGCTTGCCGACCCGTGGCGGGGCGTCTGCGCATCCGTGCGTACGCGACGGCTGTCCGATCCAGAACACCCGTGACGTCGCGCACCCGTGCGTACCGCGCGTACGCGCGCCCGCGACGGCTGTCCGATCCAGGCCGCCCGTGACGCCAGCGACCCGTTCCGTTCGCCCCACGCAGCCACCCGTACCCGGCATCCACACCGGGACACCCCTGACGGCTGCCCCACACGGGGCGCCCGTGGCCGGGCGTCCGTGCTCCATTGACGTCGATCCCCGTGGCATCGGCGTCCGTGACGGTCGTCCGAAGCGGACCATCCAGGGCAAGAACGCCATGACGGCTGCCCGGCGCGGGGCTCCGTGGCCGAGCATCCGTAACAGCTGCCCGACCCCGGGGTGGCATACGTCGCCGTCGTCCGGCACCAGGGCCCGCCACACAGCCCTGGCGAACAAGCGCCGTGGACCCGGGCGGTGCCTCCGGGGAGAGGCGCCGCCCGGTCCCTCACGGGCGAACCGTGCCGGCGTCAGGCACGGGTCGGCGTCACAGACAGAGCAGCACGCTCGCGTCGCTCCAGCACAGCAGCAGGCTCACCTGGCTGCCGCCGCCACCGCCGCCGCCACCGGTCATCTCGTCGGACTCCATGCTCTGCAGGTCGAGAAGCGCCATGATGTTCCCTCTCATTTGGGGACGTGGTTGTCCTTCTGGGTTGTGTCACGACCCCGCCGCGTGGCGGGACCGGCTCTGGGGCCGCCTGAGCGGCGGCAGGAAGGGGACGTGTGCTCCGCCGTCCCCCAGGGCGGCGGCGAGCGCGAGGAGACAGCCCGCCGTTCCGGTGTGCAGGTCCATGGAGAGACGCAGCATCTGGTTGCCGGGGAACGCGAGTTGCCCCGCGTACGGCATCGCGAACCAGCCGAGCCCCTCGATCTGCGCGTCGACGTCCTCGGGCGTGATGCCGGGCGCGGTGCTGCGGTTGAGGTGCAGCAGCAGCCCGGCCCGCCCCTGGTACAGGCCCGGCTGCACGCAGAAGCGTGAACGCGCGGTGGCCAGGATGCCCGGCCGTACCGCCTCGAACCCGGCGTCGTCCCGGTGCGCGAGGTAGTCGTCGATGACCATCCCGATGCCTACGCTGCCGTCACCGAGGTAGGGCATCGTGCGCCAGCCCTCGTCCACCCCGAGGCTGCCGTCGGGCCGTGCCACGCACCGGGCGAGGTCCGCGCGCAGGGCTTTCGCCGCCAGGTCGAGAAGCGCGGGGTCGCCGCTCCTCTCGTACAGCCGCAGGAAGAGGAGCGCGGGCCCGGTGGCGCCGTGCAGCAGACCGGCCCGTGGCCGCCCCTTCGCAGTGGGCTCCGCGGTGAGCCGCTCACCGATCACCTCCGCCGCCTGCAGCGCGTGCTGAGCGAAGGACTCCTCGCCCGTGCTGTGCGCGATGGCGTCGAGCGCGAGGCCCAGTCCGGCGAGGCCGCCGTTCAGGTCGGAGGGGAGCCGCTGCCAGTTCTCCTGGAGGACGAGCTCCATCAGGTCGAGTGCGCGCGTGCGGTGACCGAGCCGTTCGAGTACATGGGCGATGCCCGCGAGGCCGTCGTTGAGCCCGAGGGGCGTGCCGGGCGGCGCGGGCTCGACGTGCTTCAAGAGCCAGTGCTCGCCCTCTTCGTAGCGTTCGGCGCCACTCTCGGCGAGGGCGAGCAGCACTCCGGCCGCGCCGTGCGCGAGGCCGAGCCCGCCACCGTCGGTGAACTGCGCGATGTCGCCGGGGAAGAGCCGGTCGTCGCGCTCCGGGGTGGCCGAGGCGAGGATGGCCTTGACCATCGAGTCCCGGCTGTAAGGCCAGTCGGCGACGTCGACGAGCGGCGCGGCCACTCCCTCGACAGCCCTCTCGACAGCCCGCTCGGCAGCCCCCAGGGTCGGCCGTACGGCACCTTTCGCGTCCGCCCGGGCCTGCCCGGGGCGCTCGATCTCCGCCACGGCCTCGTCGAGAAACTCCCGGGGTACGTCCGGGAACTGGGACGCGATGACCGTCGCGAGGTGTGCGGCCTTGCCCCGGTCGACGGCGAGGAGCGTGGTGATCGGCAGGAAGAGGGCGAGCCGCAGGCACGCGAGGGCGTAGCGGTCGACGTCCACGCCCTCGCGGTCCGCGGGTGCGATGAACCCGGGGTGGGCCACGATCTGCCGGCCGCTCTCGCCCACCCGCGTCGCCGCCTCGAAGTCGAGGAGGGAGACGGACTGTTCGTCGGGCGCGACCATGATGTTGAACATGTGGAGGTCGTTGAAGACGACGCCCCGCTCGTGCACGGCGGCGACGGCCTCCTCGACAGCCCGGTGGATCCGCATCGCCCATGCCGTGTACGCGGCGATCGCGTCGGCGTCCGGCTCGCTGACGAGCAGCGGATGCCGGTCCGCGAAGAAGGAGTTGAGGGTGCCGCCCTCCAGGAAGTCCATGACGAGGAAGCGGTGGCCGCCGAGTTCGAACCAGTCGCGCACCTCCGGTGCGACACCGAGCCCCGTGAGCTGCTGGAGCGCGTCCCGCTCGCGCTCCAGGCGGGCCACGGCGTCGGCCCCGTCCGACGCCAGGCCGGCGTACGGCCGTCCCTCCTTCAGGACGACCTTGCTGCCGTCACGCGTGTCGGTGCCGACGTACACGCCGCCGCCGTTGGAGAAGTGCAGCGCTTTCTCCATGCGGTACGGCAGGTCGGTGACCGTGGTGTTGTTGCGCGCCGCGAGCTGGGATTCGAGGAACGGCGGCAGCGTCACCCACTCGGGCACCCGGAAGGCCGGATCGCGCGAGTCGGGTACGAGGCGACCCTGGTCGTCCTCGATCGCGGGCACGAGACTGCCGCGCTCGTTGACGCACATGCGGCGGGTGAAGGCGCCGTATCTGACGTACAGCGGGCCTTCCCGCCAGCGCAGGTCGGTGAGGATGTAAGGGCCCTCGAAACCTTCGAGGACTCGCCCCAGCTCGCTGAGTATCTCGTGCAGTTGGTGCTCGTCGGCCGGGTAGATCGTCACGAACTTGCCGCTGCCGTCGCGTCCCGCGTACTTGCTGTTGCGCAGGTGGAGCAGGTGCCGTCCGGCGATGAACTTGAAGGGCACGGCGCGCGGCACGCAGTGGTCGTGGACCGCCGCGGCGATCTGGTCCGCGTTCTCCAGCGTGGCGGACACGTGGATCTTCCAGCCCTGCTGGGGCGCGGGCCGTGCGTGCCCGTCGTCGTCGACGGGGACGAGGGCCAGCCAGTCGCCCTCGCGGGCCGACCGCCATCCCCGCGGGACCGGGCGCCCCGCCGTCCCGAACTCGGGGGCGGTCCCGCCCACGGACAAGCGGTCCGGAGTCTCGTAGAAATATCTGTCGGCCAGACAGTAGACCTCGTACCGCTTGTCCACGGCGTCCCCCCTAAGTGGTCTGGGTCTGAACAGTTCCAGGCCGCAAAGGGGACGGACAGTCACGGATGTCATCGATCAGCCATGCGGAACGCACGGGTAAAGTCCTGTTCCCACCCGTTCGAGCGCACATAAAGAGCACAAGCACACGGAATCCGCTCGCGCGGCGTAACGAAAGTAAATCCGTCGGCCGGACGACGCATGCTCAGTCCTCCGGCGGGAAGACGGTTTCCCTGCTGCCGGACAACGTGATGGTGATCGCCTCGACCGGGCACCCCTCGGCCGCTTCGAGCACCTTCTCGTTGGCGTCGGTCTCGGGATCCTCGGGGTGCGACTGGCGGGCGGAGTCGAGCGCGAAACCGCCCGGCGCCGTGATCACGCACATCCCGGAGCCGATGCAGACCGACCGGTCCACCTCGACATGCCAGCGGTCACCCATCAGGCACCCGCCCCCGAGCCCGCCGCGCCGGCGGCCGATGTATACGTCGCCGGGAGGTGGATCATCTTGTGCTCGAAGTACTCGCCGTACCCCTCGGGCCCGAACTCGCGCCCGAGCCCGGAGTTCTTGTAGCCGCCGAACGGGCCGAGCATGTCGAGGCTGAAGGTGTTCACCGAGTACGTCCCGGTGCGCACCCGCCGCGCGATGTCGATGCCGCGCTCCGTGTCCGCCGTCCATACGCTGCCGCTGAGCCCGTACTCCGAGTCGTTGGCGATCTTCACGGCCTCGTCCTCGTCGCCGTACGGCAGAAGGCAGATGACCGGGCCGAAGATCTCCTCGCGGGCGATGCGCATCGAGTTGTCGACGCCGCCGAAGAGCGTCGGCTCGACGTACCAGCCTTGGTCGAAGCCTGCCGGACGGCCGCCGCCCGTGAGGATCTTGGCTCCCTCCTCCTGGCCGATACGGATGTAGTCGAGCGAGCGCTGCTGCTGGCGCCGGGCGACGAGCGGGCCGAGTTCGGTCTCGGGGTCGAGCGGGTCGCCGATCTTGAGCGCGGAGGCCGCGGCGGCGAAGGCCTCGGCGAACTCGTCGTGGCGGGAGTGCGGCACGAGGATGCGGGTCTGGGCCACGCACGCCTGGCCGTTGATCATCCAGGCGAAGGGGACGATGCCGGCGACCGCGCTCGCCGCGTCCGCGTCGGGCAGGATCACCGCGGCCGACTTGCCGCCGAGCTCCAGTGTCACGCGCGTGAGGTTGCGGGCGGCGACCTCCATGACGCGCTTGCCCGCGCCGACGGAGCCGGTGAAGGAGACCTTGTCGATGCCGGGGTGCCCGACGAGGTACTCGCTGACCTCGCGGTCGGCCGAGATGATGGAGAGCACGCCCTGCGGCAGCCCCGCCTCGGTGGCGATCTCGGCGAGGATGTAGGCGTCCAGCGGCGTCTCGGGCGAGGTCTTGAGGATCACCGGGCAGCCCGCGAGCAGGGCGGGCGCCAGCTTGGCCGCGGCGGTGAACTGCGGGACGTTCCACGGGACCACGGCCGCCACGACGCCGACCGGCTCGCGCCGCACGAGGATCTTGCCGAGGGCCCCGTCGCGCGCCTCCTCATACGTGAAGTTCCGGGCGACCGTGAGCGCCGAGTCCCAGACCATCATCGCGGCGAGGGCCTGCACCATCACGCTCGATGTGTACGGGGTGCCGTTCTCGGAGCTGATGACGCGGGCGATCTCCTCGTGCCGCAGGGCGAACGCGTCCTTGATCCGGGTGACGATCTCGATGCGCTCGTCGAGGGTCATCCGGGGCCAGGGCCCCTCGTCGAACGCCTTGCGCGCGATGGCGACGGCCCGGTCGACGTCGGCGGGCGCGGCGTGCGGCACCCGCGCGAAGACCTGGCCGGTGTGCGGCGAGACCACCTCGATGACGTCCTTGCCCAAGGGGTCCACCAACTCCCCGCCGATGAAAAGCTGTCCGTGTTCCACGAGCTCGGTCATGGCTGACTGCCTCCTGCGGGATTCCGCCTGCGCGGCCATCTTTCTGACACTGTTTCAGAACTGATACCAGTTCTAGTTCCAGTAGTCCACGGAGAGCAAGGTTCAGGCAGCCGTTCAAGTGGGCTGACGAAACAGTCGACTTGAGCGATCATTGGAACTAGTTCTAGTTATGCTGACCGAGGCCGTGGTCGTGGCCGCGCAGCGACGAGAGATGAGGGCCCCGATGACGCAGGTGACCGATCCGCGGGTGACCGAGCACGGCGGGGGCGTATGGAGCATCAAGGTCCCGATTCCGGACAATCCCCTGGGCTTCACCCTCGTCCACCTCCTGGACACGGACGCCGGTCCGGTCCTCATCGACACGGGCTGGGACGACCCCACGTCCTGGGACTCGCTCGCCGACGGTCTCGCCGCCTGTGGCACGTCCGCCGACGCGGTGCACGGCGTCGTCATCACCCACCACCACCCCGACCACCACGGCCTGTCGGCCAAGGTCCGCGAGGCATCGGGCGCGTGGATCGCGATGCACGAGGCGGACGCGTCGGTCGTACGCCGCACGCGGACCGGACCGCCCGCACGCTGGTTCGACTACATGGTGGAGAAGCTGACGGCCGCGGGCGCCCCCGCCGACCACCTGGCCCCGCTCCTCACCGCCCGCGACGCGGGCCGCGCGCCCCGGCTGCCCGGCATGGCAGCCGCGCTCCCCGACCGCGACATCACCCCGGGCGAGCTGCTCGAACTGCCGGGTCGCAGGCTCCGCGCCATCTGGACCCCCGGCCACACCCCGGGCCATGTCTGCCTGCACCTGGAGGAGGAGCACCCGGCGCGGCTGCCGGGCCACGGCCGGCTGTTCTCCGGGGACCATCTGCTCCCCGGGATCACCCCGCACATCGGCCTGTACGAGGACCCGGACGACGCGACCATCACCGATCCCCTCGGCGACTACCTCGACTCCCTGGAGCGCGTCGGCCGCCTGGGACCCGCCGAGGTGCTTCCCGCCCACCAGTACGCGTTCACCGACGCCCCCGCCCGCGTGCGCGAGATCCTGGTCCACCACGAGGAGCGCCTCACCGACCTGCTCGCCCTCCTCGCCGAGCCCCTCACCGCTTGGCAGCTCGCCGAGCGGATGGAGTGGAACCGCCCCTGGGCCGAGATCCGCTACGGCTCACGGAACATCGCGGTCTCCGAGGCCGAGGCGCATGTGCGGCGCCTGGTGAAGCTGGGGCGCGCGGAGGCGGTGGGCAACGATCCGGTGCGGTACCGCGCGGTGTGAGCTCCGGCCGGGGGCGGGCGCCCCGGGCCGCTCCCCCTACGGGCCGGTAGAGTGGCCTCCGTCGTCATCATGCCCGTACAGGGGGAAGCCGGTGCGAATCCGGCGCTGACCCGCAGCCGTATCCGCAGTTCACCGAGCTGACGGAGAGCCGGAATGCCCGGTACGAAGCATGACCGGCTCGCTTCATCGGGGCCCCCGATGAACGGCACCGTCGAGGTATACGGAGCCGGAGCCGCCCGGTGCCCGTGCCCGCTACGCGCCCGTGCTGCCCCGCTCCCCGCAGTGAGAGGCACCCGCCGCATCATGAACGTTCGCCGCAGCGCAGCGGTCCTGGCCGCCGTCGCCGTGTTCGGTTCGGCCGCCGCCCCGGCCGCCTTCGCGGACACCGCGTCCCCGTCGCCCTCCGCCAAGCTGCCCTCCGGTCTCTACGGCGACGCGGACCCCAAGTTCGACGGGGTGTTCCGGCAGTCGTACGCCCTGCTCGCCCAGGACTCGGCCGGTGTGAAGCCCGCCGCGAAGGCCGTCGACTGGCTCACCGGCCAGCAGTGCCCGAGCGGCGGTTTCGCCGCGTACCGCGCCGACGCGGGCGAGCCGTGCGACTCCAAGACGATGTTCGACAGCAACGCGACGGCCTCCGCCGTGCAGGCGCTCGCCGCGCTCGGCGGTCAGCAGAAGACGGTCGACAAGAGCGTGGGCTGGCTGAAGTCGGTGCAGAACAAGGACGGCGGCTGGGGCTACAGCCCCGGCATGGACTCCGACGCCAACTCCACCGGCATCGTGATCGGCGCGCTCGCCGCGGCGGGCGAGAAGCCGCAGTCGGTGAAGTCGCAGGACGGCAACTCTCCGTACGACGCGCTGCCCGCCCTCTCCATGAGCTGTGGCAAGGACGGCGGCGCCTTCGGCCTCGCGGACGTCAAGTCCGGCAAGCTCTCGCCGAACGCGGACGCCACGGCGGCCGGTGTCCTCGGCGCCCACGGCAAGGGCCTGGTCGTCGACGCCGCCGAGAAGAAGGCCGCCGCCCCGAAGTGCGCGAAGGCCGACACCGCCGAGCAGGCGGCGGCGAACGGCACCGGCTACCTCCTCAAGACCCTCGCCAAGGGCGACGACCACCTGATGTCGTCGATGCCCGGTGCCAAGAACATGCCCGACCTGGGCAACACCGCGGACTCCGTGCTCGCGCTCGCCGCGGCCGGTCAGCCCGAGCAGGCCGAGAAGTCGGCCCAGTGGCTGGCGAAGAACTCCGCGGACTGGGCCGAGAAGTCCGGCCCCGCCGCCTACGCCCAGCTGATCTTCGCCGCCCGCGCTTCGGGCCTGGACCCGCGCGACTTCGGCGGCGCGGACCTGGTCAAGCAGCTGAACGCGCAGGGTCCGGCCCCGCAGGCGACCGAGCAGGCCGCCGAGAAGAAGGACAGCGACGACGGCGGCGTGAGCATCTGGTGGGTCATCGGCGTCGGCATGGTCGCCGGTATCGGCATCGGCTTCCTGTACAGCGGCAACAAGAAGAAGCAGCAGCTGTGACGCGGGGTCGCGCGCGGTGGGGACGCCTGGTGGCCGTGGCGTTCACCGCCGCCCTGCTCGGCGTCCTCGCCGCCGCCCCCGCCCAGGCAGCCGGTTACCGCTACTGGTCCTTCTGGGACCGGGACGGCGCGAAGTGGGCGTACGCGAGTCAGGGGCCCAGCACCGCCCGCCCCGACGACGGTGCCGTGCAGGGCTTCCGGTTCTCGGTGTCCGACGACTCGCAGGACTCCGCGAAGCCGCGCGGCGCCGCGGACTTCGACACGATCTGCGCCAAGACCCCCGCCAAGGACGACCGCAAGCGGATCGCCCTCGTCATCGACTTCGGTACGCCGGGCGACGCCCCTGACGGGGAGACCCCGCCGAAGCCGCGTACCGCCTGCGCGCGGATCGCGGACGACGCGACGAGCGCGGACGCGCTCGCGGCGGTCGCCAAACCCCTGCGCTATGACAGCAACGCGCTGCTGTGCGCCATCGCCGACTACCCGAAGTCGGGCTGCGGCGAGCAGGTCTCGGGCAACGGCCGCTCGCGGGACGCCGAGGAGAAGCCGGACGCGAGCAAGGAACAGGGCGACTCCGGTGGCCCCTCCGTCGGGCTGATCGCCGGCGTGGCCGCCATCGCCCTGCTCGGCGCCGCCGCCGTATGGCAGGCACGCCGCCGACGCGGCTGACCGCACGATGACCGATCACCCGAGCACCGCTCCCGGTGCGCTGCGGCGGCGCCTTGCCCCCCAGGCGCACCGGAGCAACGCGCTGCACCCCGGCGCCTGGTGGGTGTGGGCGCTCGGGCTCGGCGTCGCCGCGTCGCGCACCACCAATCCCCTGCTGCTCGGTCTCCTCATCGGGGTCGCGGGCTATGTCGTCGCGGCGCGTCGCACGTCGGCCCCGTGGGCGCGCTCGTACGGCGCCTTCGTGAAGCTCGGCCTCGTCGTGATCGCGATCCGGCTCGTCTTCGCCGTCGTCCTCGGCTCCCCCATCCCCGGTACGCACGTCATCGTGACGCTCCCCGAAGTGCCGCTGCCCGACTGGGCGAAGGGGGTGCGGATCGGGGGCCGGGTGACGGCCGAGGGGCTGCTCTTCGCGCTCTACGACGGGGTGCGCCTGGCCGGGCTCCTCATCTGCGTCGGCGCCGCCAACGCCCTGGCCAGCCCGGCCCGGTTGCTCAAGTCGCTGCCGGGCGCGCTGTACGAGGTGGGGGTCGCCATCGTCGTCGCGATGACCTTCGCGCCGAACCTGATCATGGACGTGCAGCGCCTTCGCGCGGCGCGACGCCTTCGGGGGCGCGCGGACAAGGGCATCCGGGGGCTGCTCCAGGTGGGTCTTCCGGTCCTCGAGGGCGCGCTCGAGCGGTCGGTGGCGCTGGCCGCGGCGATGGACGCGCGCGGCTTCGGGCGCACCGCGCCGGTTCCGGCCGGGGTGCGCAGGGCGACGGCGTTCCTGACGCTCGGCGGCCTGATGGGCGTCTGCGCGGGTACGTACGGGCTGCTCTCCGCGGACGGCACCGGCTATGGTCTGCCCGTCCTGGCCGCCGGTCTCGTCGCCGCCCTCGCCGGACTCCGCCTCGGCGGCCGTCGCTCCGTCCGCACGCGCTACCGCCCCGACCCGTGGGGCGTGCGCGCCTGGCTCGTCGCCGGGTCGGGGGTCGCGGTGGCGGGCCTGATGCTCTGGGCCGCCTCGTACGACGCGTCCGCCCTGCACCCCGGGGTCGTCCCCCTGACGGCGCCGACGTTGCCGCTGTGGCCCGCGGCGGCCGTCCTCGTCGGGCTGCTGCCCGCCTTCGTGGCGCCGGTGCCCGCCGATTCGGCCGCCCCTGTCTCCGCCTCCGTTTCCGCCCCCGCACGTACCAAGGAGCCCTCATGATCCGCTTCGAGGATGTCTCCGTGACGTACGAGGGGATCGCCGAGCCCACCGTGCGCGGCGTCGATCTCGCCGTACCCGAGGGCGAGTTGGTGCTCCTGGTCGGGCCCTCCGGGGTCGGCAAGTCGACGCTGCTCGGCACGGTGAGCGGGCTCGTGCCGCACTTCACCGGGGGCACACTGCGGGGCCGTGTGACGGTGGCGGGGCGCGACACCCGTACCCACAAGCCGCGCGAACTGGCCGATGTCGTCGGCACGGTCGGCCAGGACCCGCTCTCGCACTTCGTGACGGACACGGTCGAGGACGAACTCGCCTACGGGATGGAGTCACTCGGGCTCGCCCCCGACGTGATGCGCCGCCGGGTCGAGGAGACGCTGGACCTCCTCGGCCTCGCCGATCTGCGTGAGCGGCCCATCGCCACGCTCTCCGGCGGCCAGCAGCAGCGCGTCGCCATCGGCTCGGTGCTCACGCCGCATCCCGAGGTCCTCGTCCTGGACGAGCCGACGTCGGCCCTCGACCCGGCCGCCGCCGAGGAGGTGCTCGCCGTGCTGCAGCGTCTCGTCCACGACCTGGGCACGACGGTCCTGATGGCCGAGCACCGCCTGGAGCGTGTCGTCCAGTACGCCGACCAGGTCCTGCTGCTCGCGGCGCCGGGCGAGCCGCCCGTGCTCGGGGACCCCGCGTCGCTGATGGCCCGTTCGCCCGTCTATCCGCCGGTGGTGGGCCTCGGCCGCCTCGCGGGCTGGTCCCCGCTGCCCCTGACGGTGCGGGACGCGCGGCGCAGGGCGGGCACACTGCGGGAGCGCCTGGCCGGGGCCGAGCCCCGGGAGGCGGCCAAGGCCCCGCGCCCCGATGAACGCCCCGCGACGGTCCTGACCCGGCTCCGTGGACGTACGAAGGCCGATGCACCCGAAGCGGCCGCCGCGAGCGTCCGCGCTCTGGCCGTCCGCCGGGGCCGGGTGGAGGCCCTGCGCCGGGTGGACCTCACCGTCCACGCGGGAGAGACGGTGGCGCTGATGGGCCGCAACGGCGCCGGGAAGTCCACGCTCCTGTCGACCCTGGTGGGCCTGCTCGAACCGGCGGCGGGCTCGGTCCGCGTCGGCGGCGTGCTCCCCCACCGCACCGGGCCGCGCGAGCTCATCCGCCACGTGGGCCTGGTCCCCCAGGAGCCGCGTGACCTCCTCTACGCGGACACGGTGGCCGCCGAGTGTTCGGCGGCGGACCACGACGCGGCAGCGGAGCCCGGCACCTGCCGTGCGCTGGTCACCGAGCTGCTCCCCGGCATCGCGGACGACACCCACCCCCGCGACCTCTCGGAGGGCCAGCGCCTCACCCTGGCCCTGGCGATCGTCCTGACGGCACGCCCGCCGCTGCTCCTCCTCGACGAGCCGACCCGGGGCCTCGACTACGCGGCCAAGGCCCGCCTGGTCACGCTTCTGCGCCGCCTCGCCGGCGAGGGCCACGCGATCGTCCTCGCCACGCACGACGTGGAACTGGCGGCGGAACTGGCCCACCGGGTGGCGATCCTCGCCGACGGGGAGATCGTCGCCGACGGTCCGACCCCGGACATCGTGGTCTCCTCCCCCTCCTTCGCCCCGCAGACCACCAAGATCCTGGCCCCGCAGAAGTGGCTGACGGTCACGGAGGTGCGCGACGCGCTGGCCGCCGGGGGTGGACCCGCGTGAGCCGCGCTCCCGCCGCCCGCCGGGCGGGCTCCCGGCAGGTCCGCCCCGTCCGCCTGGGTCCGCGCTCGATCGGTGCCCTCGCGCTCGTCAGCGCGGTCGGCGTCGTGGCCTTCGGGTGGCCGCTGATCGCGGACGGGGACTCGGGGCTGAGCGCGCACGCCCAGGACGCGCCCTGGCTGTTCGCGGCCCTGCTGCCGCTCCTGCTCGCCGTCGTCGTGGCGACCATCGCGGACGTCGGGCTCGACGCCAAGGCCATCGCGATGCTGGGGGTGCTCGCCGCCGCCGGAGCCGCGCTGCGACCGCTGGGGGCGGGGACGGCGGGGATCGAGCCGATGTTCTTCCTGATGGTGCTCAGCGGGCGGGTGCTGGGCCCCGGGTTCGGGTTCGTGCTCGGTGCCGTGTCCATGTTCGCCTCCGCGCTCCTGACCGGCGGTGTCGGCCCGTGGATGCCGTTCCAGATGCTGTCCATGGGGTGGGTCTGCATGGGCGCGGGGCTGCTGCCGGGCGCCGACACCTTCCGCGGGCGCCGCGAGCTGTGGCTGCTCGCCGCCTACGGGGCCATCTCGTCCGTCCTGTACGGCACTGTCATGAATCTGCAGGGCTGGCCCTACCTCGGCGGCCTCGCGACCGGTGTCTCCTTCGTGCCCGGCGACCCCGTCGGGGACAACCTCGGCCGCTTCCTCGCGTACTGCCTCGCGACCTCCCTCGGCTGGGACCTCCCGCGCGCCGTCGTCACGGTCCTGCTGAGCCTCGCTCTCGGCCCCGCCGTCCTGAAGGCGCTGCGCCGGGCCACGCGCCGGGCCGCCTTCGAGGCCCAGGTCACATTCGAGGACCCGAAGGCGTAGGCGGCCACTGACTCGCGGTCACCCGGGGGGTCCCTTCGCGGTGAGGCCGACCACAGGACTTAGGTCCTCTCCTAAGGCGGGCCGTACCTCCGACTTCTGGCGCGTACGCCTCAAAACCCGCCCTGACCTGCCGATTGAGAGCCCCGTCACGTGCGGGACCTTTCGCCCACATGCGGCATCCACTAGTAAAAGGGGGCATTGCGGGGACGCCACAACCCTGCTTCTCTGGATCGAGTCGCACGGCGCCGCCGGTCGAAAGGCCCCCGGCGCCGACGCATTCCCCCGACCACATCCTCGTGGCTCACGGCATGCCCGCGACACCATGTCCCCCACGGAAGGCCACGCTTTGTCCGCCACGCTCCTTCGCCGTATCGCCACCCCGAAGAAGGCCCTCACCGGTGCCGCCATGGCCGCCGCCACGACCGGCATGGTGCTCGTGGCGGGTCCGGCCCAGGCCGCGGCCCCCACCGAGGCGAAGGCCGCCGCTCCGGCCGCCGCCCCCGCCGCGGCTCCTTCCTCGGCGCAGGCGATCGCGAAGAAGAAGATCCCGGACCCGGCGCAGTACAAGGCGTTCAGCAAGATCGTGGAGCACGAGAGCGGCTGGAACCCCAAGGCCACGAACTCCTCCTCCGGCGCCTACGGCCTGGTCCAGGCCCTGCCCGGCTCGAAGATGTCCTCGGCGGGCTCGGACTGGAAGACCAACCCCGAGACCCAGATCGAGTGGGGCCTCGACTACATGAACGACCGCTACGGCAGCCCCACTGGCGCATGGGCCCACTGGCAGGCCAACGGGTGGTACTGAGCCTCAGGGCGGCTGCCTGAACGGAAGTCCGGCGCACCGTGAATCACCGGCTTCGCCGAGTTCGTCCTCAAACGCCGGACAGGCTGAATACCCCTGCGTTCCGCCTTACAGCCGCTGAATGATCGTCCCCGTCGCGACAGCGCCCCCCGCGCACATCGTGATCAGCGCGAACTCCTTGTCCCGGCGCTCCAGTTCATGCAGCGCGGTGGTGATCAGCCGGGCCCCGGTCGCCCCCACCGGATGCCCCAGCGCGATCGCGCCCCCGTTCACGTTCACCTTCTCCAGGTCCTGCTCGAAGACCTGCGCCCAGCTCAGCACCACCGAGGCGAACGCCTCGTTGATCTCCACGAGGTCGATGTCCTTCAGGGACATCCCCGCCTTGCCGAGGACCGCCCGCGTCGCGTCGATGGGCCCGTCCAGGTGGAAGTGCGGATCGGCGCCCACCAGGGCCTGGGCCACGATCCGCGCGCGCGGCTTCAGCTTCAGCGCCCGCGCCATCCGCTTCGACGCCCACATGATCGCCGCCGCGCCGTCCGAGATCTGCGAGGAGTTGCCCGCCGTGTGCACGGCGGTCGGCATCACCGGCTTGAGGCGCTCAAGGCCCTCCATCGTGGTGTCCCGCAGCCCCTCGTCCCGGTCGACCAGCCGCCACATGCCCTGCCCGGCGGCCTGCTCCTCCTCCGTCGTCGGGACCTGGACGGCGAACGTCTCGCGTTTGAAGCGCTCCTCGGCCCAGGCGGTGGCGGCGCGCTCCTGCGAGATGAGGCCGAGCGAGTCGACGTTCTCCCTCGTCAGGCCGCGGTTGCGGGCGATCCGCTCGGCCGCCTCGAACTGATTGGGCAGATCGACGTTCCACTCCTCGGGGAAGGGTTTGCCCGGCCCGTGCTTGGAGCCCGAACCCAGCGGCACCCGTGACATCGCCTCGACACCGCAGCTGATGCCCACGTCGATGACCCCGGCCGCGACCATGTTGGCGACCATGTGGCTCGCCTGCTGCGACGAACCGCACTGACAGTCCACCGTCGTCGCGGCGGTCTCGTACGGAAGACCCATCGTGAGCCAGGCCGTGCGCGCCGGGTTCATGGACTGCTCCCCGGCGTGGGTGACCGTGCCGCCCACGATCTGCTCGACGCAGTCGGCGTGGATGCCCGTACGGCCGAGGAGCTCGCGGTAGGTCTCGCCGAGCAGATAGGCGGGGTGGAGATTGGCGAGCGCGCCGCCGCGCTTTCCTATGGGGGTGCGTACGGCTTCGACGATGACAGGTTCCGCGGCCATGGGCGTCCTCTCCATCCACATCCCGCGGGGGCGTCCCGGCACCCGCGCGGAGAACTAGTACGCGTTCTAGTTCTGCAAGCAGTCTGCTGAGCGCGACCCCGGCACCGCAAGGGGCTTGCACGCACCTTGCGCACGACGTACACGAAAGCGACCCCGGCACGGGCCTTGCCTCTTGTAGAACCCGTTACTACCTTGCGGGACAACTCCTGATGGACCGTCAGGACAACTACAGCCACAACTACAGCCACAGCTACGGCTGCAGAGCTGCCAGAACTGAACTCCTGGAGTTGCCGATGCCCTGTCCAGCGCTGCCCGACGGGTTCGACTTCACCGACCCCGACCTGCTCCAAGAGCGCGTGCCACACCCGGAGTTCGCCCAGCTGCGGCAGACGGAACCGGTGCGCTGGATCGTCCAGCCGCCACGCATCTCCGGCTTCGACGACTCCGGCTACTGGGCCGTCACACGGCACGCGGACGTCAAGTACGTCTCCACGCACCCGGAGTTGTTCTCCTCGAACCTCAACACGGCGGTCATCCGCTTCAACGAGACGATCAGCCGCGACCAGATCGAGGTCCAGAAGCTGATCATGCTGAACATGGACCCGCCCGAGCACACCCGGGTCCGCCAGATCGTGCAGCGCGGCTTCACGCCCCGCGCCATACGCTCCCTGGAGGACGCCCTGCGCGAGCGCGCGGGCTCCATCGTCGAGACGGCCCTGGCGAACGCCGCGGCCGACGGCTCCTTCGACTTCGTCACCAATGTCGCCGTGGAACTTCCCCTCCAGGCGATCGCGGAGCTCATCGGCGTGCCCCAGGACGACCGGACGAAGATCTTCGACTGGTCCAACAAGATGGCGGCCTACGACGACCCGGAGTACGCGATCACCGAGGAGGTCGGCGTCGAGGCGGCCATGGAGATCGTCTCTTACGCGATGAACCTCGCCGCCGCCCGCAAGGAGTGCCCGGCCAAGGACATCGTCAGCCAGCTGGTGGCCGCCGAGGACGAGGGCAACCTCTCCTCCGACGAGTTCGGCTTCTTCGTCATCCTGCTCGCGGTGGCCGGCAACGAGACGACCCGCAACGCCATCACCCACGGCATGCACGCCTTCCTCACCCACCCCGACCAGTGGGACCTCTTCAAGCGCGAGCGCCCCGAGACCACCGCCGAGGAGATCGTGCGCTGGGCGACTCCCGTCGTCTCCTTCCAGCGCACCGCCACCGAGGACACCCGGATCGGTGACGCGAAGATCAAGAAGGGCGACCGCGTCGGCATCTTCTACTCCTCGGCCAACAACGACCCCGAAGTCTTCGACGACCCGCTGCGGTTCGACATCACCCGCGACCCGAACCCGCACCTCGGATTCGGCGGCGGAGGCCCGCACTTCTGCCTCGGCAAGTCCCTCGCGGTCCTGGAGATCAACCTCATCTTCCACGCGATCGCGGACGCGCTGCCCGATCTCCGCCTGGTCTCCGACCCCCGCAGGCTCCGCTCGGCCTGGCTGAACGGCGTCAAAGAACTGCAGGTCAGCACCGGCTGACCCGCGGCCAGGGAGGCAGGGGCGACTCCCTCCTACGCCCCGCCCCTGCCTCCTCCGGGTCTTTTTCGCCGAAACCAACGTTTCGATCGCCTGACGCGTCTAGAGAAGTGAAACCCTTGCCTCTCCAAGACTTCGAACGGAAACGGTCGCCGTGGTCTCCGCAGGTCTCTCCGTCGCACCGTCGGGCAGCACACCCAGTGAGCGGAAGACCTCCCTCCGGGCCTTCTGCCGACGCCACCGGACACCGCTCGTCGCCACACTTCCCACGCTTCCGCTGTACGCGGTGTGGGCGGCGTTCCTGGCCACCGGCGGCGGCGATCTGGCGGCTCAGGAGGCCTGGGCCAGGTTCGCGTCGGAGCATGGGGCCGCCGCGTACGGCCTCTTCTGGTACGGCGGCATGCACACCGCCAACTACAGCCTGATCTCCCCCTACTTGATGGCCGCCGTCGGCGTGAAGACGGTGACGGTGGTGTCCGGTGTCGCCGGTGCCTGGCTGGTCGCCGCCCTCGTCGAACGCACCGGGATGCGCCGCCCGCTGTGGCCCGCGGTGCTCGCCTCGCTCGCGGTGTGGTGCAACGTCGCCTCCGGGCGCACGACCTTCGCGCTCGGAATCGCCTTCGGGTTCGCCGCGTGCCTGGTGCTCGTGCGGGAGCGGCGCGTGGTGGCGGCCGTGGTGTGCGCGACGCTCGCCACCATGTCCAGCCCGGTGGCGGGCCTCTTCCTCGTGGTGGCGGGCGCCGCCTATTTCCTCGTACGGGACTGGGGGCGGGCCGCGGCGCTGATCGTGCCGCCGGTGGTGGTCGTGGGGGCGACCACCGTCCTTTTCCCGTTCGACGGCGAGCAGTTGATGCCGTTCGACCGGATCTTCCCGCCCGTGGTGTTCAGCCTCGCGCTCATCGTGGCGGCTCCGCGCGAGTGGCGCGTGCTGCGCTGGGGCGCCGGGGTGTACGCGGCAGGGACGGTCCTGACGTATCTCATCCCCTCCCCCATCGGCACGAACGTGGAGCGTCTGGCCGAGCTGCTCGCGCCCGCCGCGCTGCTCGGCGCGCTGCTGATGCCCGCGCTGTCCCGCGTACGCCGCAGGGTGCTCATCGTCGCGCTGGTCCTTTCCTCGGCCTGGGTCGGGCAGAAGACCGCGGACGATCTGACGGTGTCGACGACCGTGCCGAAGTGGGCGGCCGACACCAAGGGCGTGGTGCGGGAGCTGGAGCGGCTCGGCGCCGACCGAGGGCGCGTGGAGGTGGTCCCGGCCCGCAACCACCGCGAGGCCACGGCACTGGCGCCGTACGTGAACATGGCGCGCGGCTGGAACCGGCAGCTCGACATCGAGCGCGGGCGCCTCTTCTACGACGGGTCCTTCTCGGCCGCCACCTACCGGGCATGGTTGGACAAGTGGGCGGTCGGCTACGTGGTGCTGCCCTCGGGCAAGCCGGACGGGTTCGCCGAGGACGAGGCGGCCCTGGTCGCCTCCGGCCCGAAGTGGCTCGAACCGGTGTGGCGGGACGCGCACTGGCGGGTGTTCCGGGTGAAGGACGCGGTGCCGATGGTGTCGAAGCCGGCGACCGTCGTGAAGACCACCGGGTCGGCCATGGTGGTGCGCGTCCCCACCCGCGGACCCGTGACGCTGCGCCTGGTGTACTCGCGGTGGCTCAGGGCGGAGGGCGCCTGCCTGCGGCGGCAGGGCGAGTTCACCCGGCTCACGGTGTCCACACCGGGCACGTACAAGATCAGCTCGGGGTACGGTCCTTCGCCGAGTCCTTCGTCATGTCGATGACCGGCGGCTCCGCCCCCGTCGCCGCCTTCAGGCCGCTGCTCACCCGGGGCCCGGCCAGGAGGTAGCCGAGGGCGAAGCCCGCGCCGACGACGGCCGCGCCGCCCACCGCGTCCAGGACCCAGTGGTTGCCGGTGGCGACGATCGCGGAGACCGTGAACAGCGGGTGCAGCAGACCGAGCGCCTTCATCCACACTTTGGGCGCGAGGATCAGGATCACCACGCCGCACCACAGCGACCAGCCGAAGTGCAGGGAGGGCATCGCCGCGTACTGGTTGGTGAGCGCGGTCAGCGTGCCGTAGTCCGGCTGGGTGAAGTCCTGCACGCCGTGGACCGTGTCGATGAAGCCGAGCTCGGGCATCAGGCGCGGCGGGGCCAGCGGGTACAGCCAGAATCCGACGAGCGCGAGGAGCGTCGCGAAGCCGAGGGCCGAGCGTGCCCAGCGGTAGTCGGCGGGGCGCCGGGCGTAGAGCACGCCGAGGACGGTCAGCGGCACCACGAAGTGGAACGACGTGTAGTAGAAGTTGAAGAACTCCTCCAGCCAGTCGACCTTCACCACCGCGTGGTTGACCCAGTGCTCGATGTCGATGTGCAGGAACCGCTCGACCGCGTAGACCTGCTCGCCGTGCTGCTCGGCGGTGGCCCGCCCGCCCGAGTTGGTGCCGCCCGTCGCGGCGAGCCGTGCCTGCTGGTAGGCGGAGTAGCCGACGCGGATCAGGAGCAGTTCGAGCAGGAGGTTGGGCCGGGTCGTGACCCGGCGCCAGAACGGGAGCAGCGGCACCCAGCTCCAGCGCGCGGGCGCGGGCCTGGCGTAGTCGGTGGGGATGGGCGCCTGGTACTGCGGGGCCGTACGCGACAGGAACGGCACCACCGTGGCGGCGGCGAGCGCGGCGATCAGTACGACGTTGTCGCGGATCGGCTCCACGACCGGCATGTTCGGCAGCATCATCTTCGCCGGCAGTGTCGAGACGAGGACGACGGCGACGGGCCACATGTACCGGTCGGACTGCTTCTTGCCGACCCGGCCCACCACCGCGAGCAGCACCCACAGGAGCTGGTGCTGCCAGGTCGTCGGCGACACGGCGACGGCGACGCAGCCGGTGATCGCGACGGCGAGCAGGAGCTGCCCGTCCTTGGCGTAGCGGACGGCGCGGCGCACGCCGAACCAGACGACGGCCGCGCTCAGGACCAGATAGAGCCCGATCTCCAGCGGCCCTTCGAGGCCGAACCGGAGCAGGGCGCCGTGCAGCGACTGGTTGGCGAGACCGGCCGGACTCGCGCCGAGGCCTGCGCCCGCCAGGTGGTGTATCCAGTACGTCCACGAGTCGTGCGGCATCGCGGCCCAGGCCAGCGCGGTGATGGCTAGGAAGGTGGCGCCGGTCGACGCCGTGGCGCGTCTGCGGCCGGTGAACCAGAAGAGGGCGGCGAAGAGCAGCAGGGTGGGCTGGAGCGCGGCCCCGATGCCGATGAGGACGCCGCTGGCGCGTTCCCCGCGGACCGCGAAGCACCCGAGCAGGACGAGGAGCACGGGGAAGATGCTGGTCTGGCCCAGGTAGAGGGTGTTGCGGACCGGGAGCGACAGCATCAGGAGGCAGATCGCGACGGGTGCGGCGAGCAGCGAGGTGCGCCGGGACACGGGCTGCGGCAGGGCGCGGGCTGCGACGAGGCCGAGGAGCACGACCAGGATCAGGGTGCCGAACGTCCAGCCCCAGCCGAGCGCCTGCTCGGCCGCGCGGGAGAACGGTTTGAGCACGAGTCCGGCGAAGGGGGTGCCGGTGAACTTGTCCGCGTCGTAGAACGAGCCGTTCACGTGCAGGACGCCTTCCGGGCCGATCCAGGTCTCCAGATCGATGAACCGCTCGCCCTTCGGCGTACGCAGGACGACCGCCGCCTGTCGTACCGCGAGTACGGCAGCGATCAGCCACAGGGCGACGCGGACCGCCCCGATCCGCGGTGTCGGTGTGCCCGGTGCCCCCGCCCCAAAGGCATTTCCCGGTCCTCCGTGCTCGACATTCGCCACGCCCCGTCGGCCCTCCCGCCCGCTCGTCGTCTCTGCTCGGTCCCAACGTCCGGCCGGTTCCGAGAGTTCTCTCCGTCGGCCCCGAGGTCTGCGGTCGGAAACCGAAAGGCTCGCGCCCATGGGTGGGACGCGCTACACCCTCATTTCACCTGGCAGCCACACCGCTTTCTACCGGCTTTTGCGCAGACTTCCTAACCAGCCCTTTTGTCCGGTCGAAAACTGGATCTCCACAAGCTGTCCACCTCATATCCATGGAAAGACGACCCGGACCCCGCCGGGCGGTTCCTCGTGCGAGCCGCGACATAGATCACAAGAACGCCTTCGCGGCACCGTCACAAGCGGAACCATTCGCCCTGGTTAGCGGCACATTCCGGACAGTACGCGTCTGACCGGACACCGAACGTAATGATGCTGCTTACACCTATGGTCGCTGACGGGCCGCTCCTCGCTGGGCGGCTCTGCCCTTGTCGTCCACCGAGAGGCAGGCGAGCGAACCCTTGCCGGCAGCCACACCCGTCGCACGCGTAGCCCCGCAGAGCCCTCAGCCCCCTCAGGGCCCACAGACTCAGGCCTCTCCGTCCGCGCGCAGCTCCGCGGACGTCACCGTCGTCGACCCGGTGCTGGTCAAGCGGGCCGTGAAGGCGGCGGCGCTCGGCAACGCGATGGAGTGGTTCGACTTCGGCGTCTACAGCTACATCGCCGTGACGCTCGGCAAGGTCTTCTTCCCGTCGGGCAACCCCACGGCGCAGCTGCTCTCCACCTTCGGCGCCTTCGCGGCGGCGTTCCTGATCCGCCCGCTCGGCGGCATGGTCTTCGGCCCGCTCGGCGACCGCATCGGCCGCCAGAAGATCCTCGCCCTCACCATGATCATGATGGCGGCCGGCACGTTCGCGATCGGCCTGATCCCCTCCTACGCCTCCATCGGCGTCGGCGCTCCGATCCTGCTCCTGCTGGCCCGCCTGGTGCAGGGCTTCTCCACCGGCGGCGAGTACGCGGGCGCGTCCACCTTCATCGCCGAGTACGCGCCCGACAAGAAGCGGGGCTTCCTCGGCAGCTGGCTGGAGTTCGGCACCCTCGCGGGCTACATCGGCGGCGCGGGCCTGGTGACCCTGATGACGGCCCTGCTCTCCACCGACGACCTCGTCTCCTGGGGCTGGCGCATCCCGTTCCTGATCGCGGGCCCGATGGGCCTGATCGGCCTGTATCTGCGGATGAGGCTGGAGGAGACCCCGGCGTTCGCCGCCGAGCTCGCCAAGGCGCACAAGGACGAGCAGGCTCGCCCGAAGGTGCGTCTGCGTGACATGGTCCAGGGCCAGTGGAAGGCGCTGCTCCTGTGCATGGGCCTGGTCCTGGTCTTCAACGTCACCGACTACATGCTCCTGTCGTACATGCCGAGCTACCTGACGAGCGAGCTCAAGTACGACGAGACGCACGGGCTGCTGGTCGTGCTCGCCGTGATGGCGCTGATGATGTGCGTCCAGCCGTTCGCGGGCGCGCTGACCGACCGGGTGGGCCGCCGCCCGGTGATCGCCGCGGGCTGCGTGGGCTTCCTGCTCCTCTCCGTCCCCGCCCTGCTCCTGATCCGCCAGGGCTCGCTCTGGGCGATCGGCCTCGGCATGGCGGCGCTCGGCCTGCTCCTGGTCTGCTTCACGGCCTCGATGCCGTCGACGCTCCCCGCCCTCTTCCCGACCAAGGTCCGCTACGGCTCGCTCTCCATCGGCTTCAACATCTCCGTGTCGATCTTCGGAGGCACGACACCGCTGGTGGTGACGGCGCTGATCGGGGCGACGGGGAACATGATGATGCCCGCGTACTACATGATGGCGGCGGCCGTGGTGGGCGGTGTCGCGGTGTGGTTCATGACCGAAAGCGCGGGACGCCCACTGCCGGGCTCCCGCCCGGCGGTGGAACGACCCTCTCACTGACCTGGGGCCCACTTAACCCCGGCGGGGGCCAGGGCCAGCCCTCCCTCAGACCTTCCGACCCGACCGGGGCCCGGGCCAGCCTCTCTCCGGGCCCGACTGGGGCTCTGGCCCGCCCTCCCTTCCGGCCCGGCTGGGGCTGACCCTCTTCCTCTTCCTGGTCGGCACCTGCGCAGCTCCCTTCCTGCACGGCCGGGACTGAGCCCGCCTTCCGGTCCGCCCGACCGGGGCTTGAGCCCCCGCCCCCCAGCCCGACCGGGGCTCGGGACAGCCTCACCTCCAGCCCGACACGACCGGGCATGAGCCCCCCTCCGACCGACCGTGGCTTGAGTCCGCCCCTTCACCGGCCGTGGCCTGAGCCCGCCCTCCCTCCAACCTGACCGCCGCTCCAGCCCACCGCCCCCACCCGCGGCGTTTGCGCCGTCTTTTCGGGGAGGGCCAAGGGGCGGAGCCCCATGGTTTCGGGCAGGGTGGGATTCGGGAGAGCCCCGCAGGGGCCGCCCCTCCCCCGGCCGCCGCCTACCCCGGCACCCCCGCCTGCCACGCAGTGAACAACGGCACCTCCCCGGCACCGTCAAGCACCACAACCCCGAAGGGCCGGTTGAAGGCGATCCACTCGATCCGTCGAGGGACATACGGCGCCCCGCCAGGAGCCATCGGCACAGCCGTCACCGCCGCCGCCTCGACACCCTCCTCCGCGACCCTCACCACGGCCTCCTGCACGACCTGCGATATCGCTAGCCTCTCCGGCGACATCCCGGAGAAGTCAGCTTCCTCGCTCATCGCCCACCGCACGCCAAGGGCCGCCAACTGCTCCGTCGCATCGACCCGCGTCCGCAAGGACATCCGGGGCAGCGCCATGTTGATCTGCTCGGCGTCGATCCCCGTCCAGCGGCCTTCCGGCGCCCACGCCAGCGGCAGCACCTCCGCCGCCCCGGCGCCCGGCTCACCGAGCACGAACCGCACTCGGGCAGGCGCCCGCCCGCCCTCCGCCCGGCACTTCAGCTCGACGACACTCGCGCCGGCCACCGTCCAGGCGGAGTTCAGCGGAACGGGCCGGTGCATCGTCGGCACCCGGTGCCGCACGCCGAGCGCGTCCGTGAAGTCCTGGTCGCGCGTGCCCGCACCCTCGAAGGGAATCTCCCAACGCGCCTTGAGGGCAAGCACGTTGACGAGAAGCAGCAGCACATCCGGAGTAATCACGACCGGCAACCGCTCGATCAGCCCGCCCGTCGCCTTCCGCACCCACGCGTCGATACCCTCCGGGTCCAATCGGCCCGGGTCCAAGCCGTCCGGGCCCAGACCATCCAAATCCAAGCCGTCCCGTGTCACCCTCTCCGGGGCCATCGCACCGAAACCCACGTCCGGCAACGCCTCCCGGTAGGCGCGGTACACCGGCACTCGGCTCCATACCCGGGTGGCGACGGCCACCGCGTCCGTGCCGGCCAAGCTCCGCGCGGCTGCCGTGACCACACCGGCGGCCTCTTCGTCCGCGACGCCGAGCAACTCCCGCAGCTCCGCGGCGGTTTCCTCCCGCGCGCCCACCGCGACGGCGGCCAGCGCGAGCCACAACCCGGCAGGTGAGCAGACGAAGTCCCCCGCGTCCGCCCCGTCACTCCGGCCCGGCCCGTCCCCCGAGCCCGGCGAAGCCATCAGCGGAAGCCACCGATCAGCAAGCCCCCGGATCACCGCCGCGGGCAAAGCTTGCCCAGCTCCGGCGCCCGCCCCAGCCCCAGTCGCCGCACCAACCCCGTACGTCATCGCAACCCCCGCAACCCGCAGCCTTCGACACGCCACCACAACCCGTCGACCTCAGTATGCGAGCCCCCACTGACAATCGACCCCACCCCCACTAGCATCGTTAGCGAACCTAACGACCCCCGAACACCGCCCGCCGAACACCAACCACCAACCACCAACCATCGAGCACCCGAACGCCGGACCCTCAGAACACCCCCGGAAAGGCCCCCATGCCCCAGCAGCAATGGACCGCGGTGGACACCTACTTCACCGGCCTGCTCGCCCCCGCCGACGAGGCTCTGACCGCGGCCCTGCGCGACAGCGACGCCGCGGGACTGCCCCAGATCAGCGTCGCGCCGAACCAGGGCAAGCTGCTCCAGCTCCTCGCCCAGATCCAGGGCGCGCACCGCATCCTGGAGATCGGCACACTCGGCGGCTACAGCACCATCTGGCTCGCCCGCGCCCTGCCCGCGGACGGCCGCCTGATCACTCTGGAGTACTCCCCGGTCCACGCCGACGTGGCCCGCGGCAACCTCGCCCGCGCCGGCCTCGACAAGCTCACCGAGGTCCGGGTGGGCCCGGCCCTCGACTCGCTCGCCGCGCTCGTGGCCGAGGACGCGGCCCCCTTCGACCTGGTCTTCATCGACGCGGACAAGGTCAACAACGCGCGGTACGTGGAATGGTCGCTCAAGCTCACCCGCCCCGGCAGCCTCATCATCGTCGACAACGTCGTACGGAGCGGCGCGGTGGCCGACGCCGACACCACGGACCCCCACGTGCAGGGAACGCGCAAGGCGCTGGAACTCATCGCGAGCCACCCGAAGTTGACCGGGACGGCGCTGCAGACGGTGGGCACGAAGGGGTACGACGGCCTGGCCCTGGTCCGAGTGCTGGACTGACTGAGCACCCCGGCGCTGACTGAGCACCCCGGCCGGGCAGCCCCGCAGGTCGGTCTCAACCCTCCTGGTAGAACCCGACGTTCACGCTGCGCGGCCCGGCCCGGTCCTGGATGACGACATCGCCGGAGCCGCCCCTGGGGAGCGGAACCGTCCCCCCGTACTCAAGTGGTGACGGCATCCCACCCACCGTGAGCCGCACCTCCGACGCGGGCTCGGGATGTGACCCGCGCAGCCACGTGACGGTCCAGGCCCCGTCGGGCCCGCAGCGGAACTCCAGATGCGTGCGCGACACGAACAGCCAGTCATCGGGCGGAACCAGACGGCACACGCTGCGATCGCGCCCCACCCGCAACACAGAACCCGGTGCGCTCGGGGCGTCGGCCATGAGCATGCCCGCGGTCGCCCCCTCGTCCGCCCCGGCCAACGAGGCCATGGTCAACTCCAGCACGTACGCTCCCCCAGTTCTCGGCCAGTTCTCGGCGTCCAGAACACGCGGCGACCGCACACGCCCCGCGCCGCCGCATCCTATGGCGCAGCCTCACGTGAACGCACCGGGCCTGGAACAATGAACTCATGACTGAACGGAAACCACCTGAGGTCAGCTTCGAGTCGTGGATCGACAAACAAATCCGCGAGGCCGAGGAGCGGGGCGACTTCGCCACCCTGAAGGGCCGCGGCAAGCCACTGCCGGACGGACTGGACACCACATCGCACGACGAACAGTGGTGGATCAAGCAGAAGATGGCCCGCGAGGGCCTCTCCCACCTCCCCCCTACCTTGGCCCTGCGCAAGGAGGCCGAGGACGTCCTGGCCGCGGCCCCCGACGCCCCCTCCGAACAAGCGGCCCGCCGCCTGGTGACGGACCTCAACGCCAAAATCAGCGAGGCCCTGCGCATGCCGCCCCCGGGCCCGCCCCTGGGCCTGAAGCCCTTCGACGTGGACGAGGTGGCCCGCACCTGGCGCGAACGCCACCCGGACAGGGGCTGAGCCGGTCGTCCCGGCTGACGGCCCCTGCGGCAGGATGGACGCATGAGCATCGTCAAGATCAACGTGCTGACCGTCCCGGCCGAACAGCGGGAAACCCTCGAGAAGCGCTTCGCGTCCCGCGCCGGGGCCGTCGAGAACTCGGACGGCTTCGAGTGGTTCGAGCTCCTGCGCCCCATCGAAGGCACCGACGACTACCTCGTCTACACGCGGTGGCGTGACGAGGAGTCCTTCAAGGCGTGGATGGAAGGGCCGATGAAGGCCGCGCACCAGGGCGGTGGCGCAGCCGCTGGAGAGCGGCCCAAGCCCGCTTCGAGCAGCGCCGCGGTGTGGTCCTTCGAGGTCGTCCAGCAGGCGGCGCCCAAGGGCTAGCAGCCGCGAGCGGTCGCGCGGAGCAGCGCGAGCAGTGTGGGCAACCAACCGGTGCCGCGCGGGCAGCGGAGCAGTGCGGAAATGCGGTACCGGCGCGTGGCTGCTCCGTGATGCCATGAACCCATGATGTCCACCGACCGGATACTCGCCTTCGCGGCCATGTCGTTTCTGCTCATCGTCATTCCCGGGCCCAGCGTCCTGTTCGTGGTCGGGCGGGCGCTGGCTCAGGGGCGCCGTGCCGCGCTGACCACGGTGGTGGGGAACACGATCGGCGCGTACGTGCTCGTGATCGCCGTCGCCATCGGGGTCGGCGCCGTCGTGGAGCGCTCGGTCGTCGTGTTCACGGCACTGAAGCTGCTTGGTGCCTCGTATCTGGTGTATCTGGGGGTCAAGGCGGTGCGGCAGCGCGGCTCGCTGTACGCCGCGTTCACCGGTGAAGCCCCCGCCCACAGCGGGCTTCGTACGCTGTGGGAAGGGTTCGCCGTCGGTGTGGCCAACCCCAAGACCATCGTCTTCTTCGCCGCCGTGCTGCCGCAGTTCGTCGACCGCGAGCAGGGGCACGTCATGCTGCAGATGCTGCTGCTCGGCCTCGTCTTCAACGCCATCGCCCTGGCATCCGACAGCGTCTGGGGCCTGGTCGCGGCGACCGCGCGCGGCTGGTTCACGCACTCCCCCCGGCGCCTCTCGGCCGTCGGCGGCGTCGGGGGGCTCACCATGATCGGGCTCGGCGTCAGCATCGCCGCGACCGGACGCAAGGACTGACCGCGGCAGAGCCACGGCCCCGTAATTCGCTTGCGGAGCACGGCAGTCGCGTCCTGAGAATGGCCCTCATGACCACCCTCATCGAGCACGGCACCTCGGCCACCGCCTCCTGGACCGTCGCCCCCGAAGCCGTCGATTCCCCTGTCGCCGCGACGCTCTGGCGCGCGTACTACACAGAGATGAGCGACCGGTACTACCTCCTCCACGAAGGACACAGGACCGACCCCGAAGAGCTGGAGCGCGAGGTCGCGGCGGAGACGGGCGACGACCTGCGCCCGCCCACCGGTGTACTCCTTGTCGCCCGGCACGAGGGCGATCCCGCGGGAACGGCCGGGGTGCGGCTCATGGACGACCTGCCCGGCCCTCCCGCCGCCGAGCTCAAGCGCGTCTTCATACGCGAGGACATGCGCGGCAAGGGCGGCGCCGCGCTCCTCCTCGCCGCCGCCGAGGACGCCGCCCGGGCGCTCGGCGCCGAGCGCGTCATCCTCGACACCCGTCTCGATCTCGTCGAGGCCAGAGCGCTCTACGCCCGGCACGGCTACGAGGAGAGCGAGCCGCTCACCGAGCGGATGTACGCGGAGTGCTGGTACACCAAGAAGCTGACCCTCAGCAGCTGAACCCCTATAGCTGTCGTCAGCTAGTGGGATCAGTCACCGAGTTCAGCTACAGGGGTTCAGCTGCTGGGGTCGGTCACTGGGGGCGAGAGCGAGGTGGCGGCGCCGCTCAGGCCGCCACCCCGCGCTGTGGTGACCTGCCGTTGTGCGGCTGTTCGGCGTCGGAGCCGCACAACTCGGCGCCGAGTTCCTCGACGAGCTTGACGAGGTCGGTCGGCCGGTCGGGGCCCCACCAGTCGCCGAGCAGCTCGGACAGGGACTCCTCACGGGCCCTGGCCAGCCTGACGACCACCGCCCGCCCCTCGTCGGTCAGCGTCAGGCCCATGCCCTGGCGCAGGGCGAGCCTGCGCTCCTCGACCTGGCGGGACGCCGCCGTGATGACGGACAGGGGTACGGGGCTGCGCTCGGCGAGCCTCGCCGGTTCGACGTGGCCGTGGCGGCTGATCCGCAGCAGGAGCCAGCTCGCGGCGGGCAACAGGTCGTAGCCGGCCCGCTCGGTGATGCGTACGTAGATCTCGCGGCGGCCCTCCCGCGTGCCGAGGACGGAAAGCGCCCGCGCCACCTCGTCGTACGACGAGCGCTCGACGGGATTGCTGGCGAGCGTCTGCGTCTGATCCGGTGCCGTGACCGAGCCGCGCAGCTTGTCCTCGCGCAGGAACCAGGCGAGGACGAAGGCGACCACGGCCGCCGGCGCCGCGTACAGGAAGACGTCCGTGATGGACGAGGCGTACGCGTGTACGACCCCGGGCCGCAGCGACGCCGGGAGTTCGGCGATGCCGCGTGGGTCCGCCTTGAGGGAGTCCGCGCTGACGCCGGGCGGCAGCTGCTGCCCGGTGACGGCGTCATTGAGCTTGGTGACGAGCCGGTTGGCGAAGATCGTGCCGAAGATGGCGACACCGAACGAGGCTCCGATGGAGCGGAAGAACGTGGCGCCGGACGTGGCGACGCCCAGATCCCCGTACGGGACCGCGTTCTGCACGATGAGCACCAGGACCTGCATGACCAGGCCGAGGCCGAAGCCGAAGACGAAGAAGAAGGCGCTCATCTCCACCGTGCCGCTGTTCTCGTCCAGCTGGTGGAGGAGGAGCAGGCCAAGGGCCGTGATGCCGGTGCCCACGATCGGGAACACCTTCCAGCGGCCCGTACGGCTGACGATCTGGCCGGACGCGGTCGACGAGATCAGCATGCCGATCACCATCGGCAGCATGTGCACGCCCGACATGGTCGGCGAGACGCCCTGGACGACCTGGAGGAACGTCGGCAGATAGGTCATCGCGCCGAACATCGCGAAGCCGACGACGAAGCTGATGATCGCGGAGAGCGTGAACGTCCTGACCCGGAACAGCTTCATCGGGATGACCGGTTCGGCCGCCTTGCGCTCGACGGACACGAAGGCCACGGCGAGCACGACGCCGAGCACCGCGAGAACGATGATCTGCGGCGAGCCCCAGCCCCAGGTGGTGCCGCCGAGAGAGGCCACGAGGACGAGGCAGGTTGCGACGGCGGCGATCAGGAAGGTGCCGAGGTAGTCGATGGTGTGCTTCGTCGAGCGCACCGGGATGTGCAGGGCGGCGGCGATGACGACGAGCGCGACGACGCCGATGGGGAGGTTGATGTAGAAGACCCAGCGCCAGCTGAGGTGCTCGGTGAAGAGGCCGCCGAGCAGCGGCCCGAGAACGCTCGTCGCACCGAAGACGGCGCCGAACAGACCCTGGTACTTGCCTCGTTCACGCGGCGAGACGATGTCACCGACGATCGCCATCGACAGGACCATCAGGCCGCCGCCGCCGATTCCCTGGAGCGCGCGGAAGCCGATGAGCTGCGGCATGTTCTGCGCCATGCCGCAGAGCGCCGAGCTGACCAGGAAGATCACGATGGCCAGCTGGAACAGCTTCTTGCGGCCGTACTGGTCGCCGAGCTTGCCCCAGAGCGGTGTCGCGGCCGTCGCGGCGAGCAGATACGCCGTGACGACCCACGAAAGGTGCTCCATGCCGCCGAGCTCGCTGACGATGGTGGGCAGCGCGGTCGAGACGATCGTCTGGTCGAGTGCGGCGAGCAGCATGCCGAGCAGCAGCGCACCGATGGAGACCAGTACGCCGCCGTGCGCGTGCTCGCCCGGTGGCCCGGGGGCGGGATCCGGTTCCGGCCCCACGGGGCGGGCGCTGACATCCTGCGTCATGGACACCTCCTGAGGGCTCATACGTGTCCTGTGGGGAGGGCTCCTCCCTTTCCATCCTGGTCCGTGTGACCCGTTATGGCCTGTTGAAGCCTGGGTCTGCATAATCGCTGGAGTTCTCTAGGGGTGGGGTACGAAGAGTGAGCAGCACGGGAAAACGTCCGAGCGACGCCGCCAGCGGGCGGGACGACGGGGTCGACAGCGGCCTCGGCGGCCGGCGGTGTCCTGAGTGCGGTGCGTCGCGCACACGCGGCGGCTCGCCTGTCTGCGGCTGTACGGAGCGGGCGGCCGACGCGGCGCGGGACACGAGGTCCGCGCAGGCGGCAGCGGCGGAGGACTTCGATCCGCTGCGCATACGTCCCTACGTGACGCTGCCGGAGCCCGGCCTCGCGGAGGAGACGACGCCCGAGCCGGGGCCCGCGCCGACGCCCGTCCTCCCACCGGAGGCCACGGCTCCGCCACGCTCGGCGGATGTGGGGCTGTTCGCATCGGGCGCGCCGGACGCGCCGGACGCGCCGGACGCGCCGGACGCGCCGGACGGGGCCCCCTCCGCAGCCGAGGGAGACGCTTCCCCGCCTCCTCCGCCGTACGACGGCGATCCGGAACCGCGGCGCGGCCGTACGGGCCTGTACGCGGCGGTGGGCGCCGCGGCGGCCGTGGTGGCCGTCGCGGTGCTCGCGGCGGTGCTGCTCTCGCCCGACAAGCCGCGACGAGAGCAGGCTCTGCCGGACCTGGCGACGCGTGCGGCGACCGCCGCGTCCGACTCCGCCAGTCAGGCGCCACCGCCCCCGACGGCCTCCGCGACGCCCTCCGCGCCGCCGTCCCCCTCCTCGTCCTCGTCTTCGTCCGCATCACCCGAGGCGAGCCCGTCCCCCACACCGTCGCGCTCGGCCTCGCCCAAGCCGCGGTCCACGCCGCCGCCGAGCCGCTCGACGGCTCGGGCGACGGGTTCGGTGGAACCGACGGCGCCGAAGGCCGACCGCGTCCTGAGCCGCGGCGACAGGGGCCCTGAGGTCAGCGAACTCCAGCAACGCCTGCGGCAGCTGTACCTGTACATGGGCGACGACCACGGCACGTACGACACCCAGGTGGCGGACGCGGTGGCCCGCTACCAGTACGCCCGCGGGACGCAGCGCGACGGCAGGGGGGTCTACGGGAAGGAGACGCGGGCGGCGCTCGAAAGGGAGACGAGGGAGCCGTAAGCCGGGAAACGCGAGGCGCCCCGCACCATGAGGTGCGGGGCGCCAAGAACCCGGCCAAGAGTCCGGCCAAGAACCGCCGGCGGGCGGCCGAGCGAAGGTCAGCAGCGGTCTGCCCGACCATCAGCGGGCCAAGCGAAGATCAGCCGACAACCAGCCGAAGCCCTCCACCGGCAACCGGCTCCACCCGTATCTCCGTCAGATCAGCGACATGCACGGTGGGCCCGAACTCCCCGGCCCGCGGGCCGATCCCCACGACCCGCATGCCCGCCGCGAGCCCCGCGGCGATCCCCGCCCCGGAGTCCTCGAACACGATGCAGTCGGCGGGGTCGAAGCCCAGCTCGGCGGCCCCCTTGAGGAACCCCTCGGGGTCGGGCTTGCTCGCGCCCACGCTCTCCGCGGTGACCCGCACGGCCGGAAGCGGCAGCCCGGCCGCGGCCATCCGCCCGTTGGACAGGGGCACGTTCGCGGACGTCACGAGCGCGTGCGGCAGCCCCTTGAGCGAGGCCAGGAAGGCAGCGGCTCCCGGCACGGGAACGACGCCCTCCATGTCGGCGGTCTCGGCGGCCAGCATCTCGCGGTTCTCCGCGTAGTTCTCCTCCATGGGCCGCTCCGGCAGCAGCACCGCCATCGAGGCGTACCCCTGCCGTCCGTGGACGACCTTGATGACCTCGTCGAAGTCGAGACCGTGCCGCTCGGACCAGCGCCGCCAGCAGCGCTCGACCACCGCGTCGGAGTTGACGAGGGTCCCGTCCATGTCCAGGAGGAGAGCCCGGGCGGTCAGAACAGAGTCGGTCTCAGCCGTCATCGGCGTACTCCAGAGCGCAGAGGGAGGTTGAGCGGGGAGGGGAGGTCGAGCACAGAGGGAGATGCGGAATTTCGCGGAAGAAGAATCAAGGCGGCCCCGCCCGCCGGTCAGGGAACACGGGCGGAGCCACTTTGTTCCTCCACGATACAAAAAGGGGCCACCAGACGCCAGCACCGCAGGTCACACCCCTTGCGTACGCCTCGACTCACCCCTTTGGACCACACCGGACCAGGCCCCTCAGACAGAAGAGCCGACAACCCCGGCGACTCAGGTGACCCCGGCAGCTCAGGTGAGGCCCGCCGCCCCCAGCGGCTCAGGCAATCGCCTCGTACAGGCTCCACACCCCAAGACCCAGCATCAGCAGCGCCGCGATCTTGGTGATGAGCGAGAGCGGCACGCGCTTCATCAGCGCCTTTCCGCCGACGATGCCGAGACCGGCGACCGCCCACAGCGCGAGCACCGCGCCAAGACCCACGGAGAGCGGGTCGTCGTACCGCGCGGCCAGGTTCGCGGTCATGATCTGCGTCAGGTCACCGAACTCCGCGACCAGGATCAGCATGAAGCCCGCGCCGGAGACCTTCCAGAAGCTCTGGTCCTTGGGCTCACGGACCTCCTCCTCGCCGTCGCCGCCCTTCAGGAGCAGCATCGCCGCCCCGCCGAGGAAGAGGACGCCGGTGAGCGCGTGCAGCAGTTGCTGCGGCAGGAGCGTCAGCACGCTGCCCGCCGCCACGGCGAGCACGACATGGACGACGAAGGCGGCCGCGACCCCGACGAAGACGTACGAGGCGCGGTAGCGCGTCCCGAGGACGAGCCCGGCCAGCGCTGTCTTGTCCGGGAGTTCGGCAAGGAAGACGACGCCGAAGACGAGCGCCATCACGCTGATGCTGATCAAGGTTCCTCAATCGGTCGGGGCTGCCCCACCGAGAGCAATCTGTACCTCACGTACGACACCTCGGCACGGCAGCACACACGGACGTACACGGTCGCGTACGTCGGGTACTGCTTGCCGAAGGTCTCGCTGGCTGGTCACGTCCACCACGGTTCATCCCATGGGTGACGGGTCCTGCCTCCGGGCGCCGGCTCAGGCGAGCTGAGCAGTATGTCGACGGTCCGGCGAAGAGCTACTCCCCTTCTGCGCCATCCATCGTACGGGACGTCCGCGCACCCCGGCCCAGGGCCTTTCGGCCCCCTCGGGCGTGACCCAGGTCACTCATTTCCAACTCCCGCACACATGACCGCACATGACACGGCGTCAGAACTCTTGAACTGACCACCTGATTGACGCGACCCTGTCACTTGACGCACATCCACAGGAAACCCCAATGCGTCAGCATGGCCGCCCCAACGGCCAACATCCCCCCACATCAAGGGAGTTCGTATGCCCGCTCTCTACGCGCGTCGACGTCTCGCCACTGTCACCGCCCTGACCGCCCTCGCCTCCGCTGCGGCCCTCCTCACCGGCGCTCCCGCCCAGGCCGCTCCCCCGGAGCCGGTCTCCGCCGCCACCGCCCGCACCTATCTCGGCCAACTCACCCAGAAGGCCGAGGGCTCGTCCGACGGCTACAGCCGCGACAAGTTCCCGCACTGGAGCACCCAGTCCGGCGCCTGCAACACCCGCGAGGTCGTCCTCGAGCGCGACGGCACGAACGTCGAGCAGGACTCCAGCTGCGCGGCCACGTCGGGCACCTGGAAGTCCCCGTACGACGGCGGCACCTGGACCGCCGCGTCCGACGTCGACATCGACCATGTGGTATCTGCAGCTCCGACGCTGCAGCGAGAAGAACTCAAAGGTCAGAACGTCAGCGGCATACCGGCGACATCTCTTCGAGCTTCACTTGGGGCTGCAGCAGATCCTGGACAGCAACTTGAGGACCTCACGGTGGCGCCCAAGGGGTCGATGGACGGCTACAGCCGTGACAAGTACCCGCACTGGGCCGACCAGGGGGCCAACTGCAACACCCGTGAAGTGGTTCTCAAGCGCGATGGCAAGAACGTCACAACCGACTCGCAGTGCCGGGCTGTCAGCGGGACATGGGTAAGCCCGTACGACGGTGCCACGTGGTCAGATCCGGCCGACGTCGACATCGACCACATGGTCCCGCTGGCAAACTCGTGGGTCAGTGGCGCCAGCAAGTGGACCACGGCTCAGCGGAAGGCATTCGCCAACGACCTCACCAACCCACAACTGCTCGCCGTCACCGACAACGTGAACCAAGCGAAGGGCGACAAGTCCCCGGACGCATGGCGTCCGCCACTGCAGTCGAACTGGTGCCATTACTCCACGGACTGGATCGCGGTGAAGTACCACTACAAGTTGACAATCACTGCGCAGGAGAAGACGACGCTGAAGGACATGCTCACCCGCTGCTGAGAAGCTGCAGGAGGGAGCTTCGGCACTTCCAGATACTTGGAAGTGCCGAAGCCATGGAGATCAGGGGGTCCCAGTAGGGCTCTGTCAGGTTGAGCGGTGGTTTAGCGGCTGCCGAGCTCTCCCTTGGTGAACCCGTATTTGTGTGCCGCGAGCACAGTGGCGAGTGCAGGGACGAGCAGTGCGAGCGTGACCCAACTCAGCCAGGATGCATCCAATCCGCTGAGGACGATGCCTCCGATGATGCCACCACCGGCGATTCCGACGTTCCATCCGGTGGTGAGGAGTGCTTGGGCGACATCGCCGGCGTCGCCTGCTGCTTCGGCGACTGCGGTCTGCAACAGGGTAGAGGTGCCGCCGAACGCGAGCCCCCAGAGCGCCGCGCTGGCGTAGACGAGCGAAGGCACGCCGGAGAAGATGCCGAGCAGCAGCGCGCATGTCGCGAAGAGCACACACGCGAGGATCATGAGGAGGCGCAGGTGCCGATGGACGAGCGCTCCGGCGATCCAGATGCTCACCAGCGACACCAAGCCGAAGGTGAGCAGCACGGCGTCGACTTGACCTGCCATGCCGAGCGGCTTGAGGAACGGGGCGATGTAGGTGTAGAGGATGCTGTGGGCGAGCACGAACGTGAGGGTCGCGAAGAGCACGGGCGCTACGCCGGGAATGCGGAAGGTACGGGTGAGCGGGAGCCGTGAGCCCTTGGGCTGTCCGGAGAAGTTCGGCACCGCCGCGACGACCCACACGATCAACGCGAGCGTGAGGACGGTCATGATCCCGAACGCGTATCGCCACTCGACGAGCTTGGCCAGAAACGCCGCAGCAGGAACTCCGACGGACAGGGCAACGATTGCGCCCCCCATCGCGATCGCCATTGCCTTGCCGCGCTGATGTGAGGGAACCATCCGTACCGCGTACCCGGCCAACAGCGCCCAGAGCAACCCGCCGACGATGCCGCCGAGGCACCGGGCGGCTAGCGTAAGTGCGAAGCTCTCGGAGAGCGCGGTGACGGTGTTGGCGATCGCGAATCCTGCGATCGCCACCAGCAGCAAGTGTCGGCGCGGCCAGCCGATCGTCGCCTTGGTGAGCGGGATCGCGGCGAGGATCGCCCCGATCGCGAAGACGGTGACGCTCTGCCCGGCAGCACTCTCGCTCACACCCAGGTCTCGGCTCATCCCGGGAAGCAGCCCGGCGGGCATCGTCTCGGTCAGGAGCGTAATGAACCCGGTGGCGGCCAAGGCCAGAAGACCCGCCAGTGGGAGCCGGGCGTTCGTTATCGAGGGAGATGGCGCAGCATGTGTTCGTGTCATGGCCTCATGATCGAAGGGTGACATTAGTGTGAGGGTCAATTCGGTGTCCGCTGAGTCACACGACGCCAGCCACAGAGGGCGAGGAGAGGGATATGCGGATCGGTGAGTTGTCGACGCACACGCGGACTCCGGTGAGGTTGCTGCGCTACTACGAGGAGCAGGGACTGATCGCGTCAGATCGACTGCCCAACGGATACCGGGACTATGAGGAGTACGTCGTTGACCGGGTTCTCCAGGTACGAGGCCTGCTCGACGCAGGGCTGCCCACACGGATCATCAAGCAGATCCTGCCCTGCCTGAACACCCCCCGCACGATCCACATGCCCTACGTCACGCCAGACATGGTCGCAACGCTCGAACACGAACGCGACCGCATGGCCGAAAAAATCGAATGCCTCACCAAGAACCACCGAGCCATCACCGACTACCTCGACGCCGTACGCCGCGATATCCGAGCCTCCTACCGGTAGTCCGGGGAGTGTCCAATAGCCGGCGGATCCGATGATCAAGGAGTCGCCTGATGAGCGAGACCATCGCCGAGCACGAGGCTGTGGAGGAGCCGGTCGTTGAGTCGGCTACGGAGGCAGTGTCGGACGAGTAGTTGATCGGGTGCTGTCAAGTTGGTGGTGTGGGTTGGGGCATGCTGATGGCGCTCGGGTGTTGTGAGATGCCCTGCTGTCAGCCGACCGGGGCCATGCCGGTGACGGTTTTCCAGGTGCGGAATCGTTGGGTCATCTCGGTGCGGTAGTCACTGGTTGTGAGCAGGTGCCGGTGGGGGCGGAAGAGACCCGAAATGCGGGAGAAGGCGGCGAGGAATCTCTGGGCCGCTCCGCTGGAGCGGAAGCCCTTCATGGCGCGCTCGCGTTGTCTGGTGGGCTGGTGGCTGTTCTCGCACCGGTTGTTGAGGTACTTCGAGGTGCGGTGCTCGACCGAGGGCATGACCTGGCGGTGGGCGGCGCCGTAGGAGCGCAGCTTGTCCGTCACGATCACGCGGGGCACGTACTGGCAGTCCTTGAGGAGCTTGCGGAAGACCCGCCGGGCCGCGGCCGTGTCGCGCTTGTTCGTCACGAGGATGTCCAGGACGTTGCCGTCCTGGTCGACGGCCCGCCACAGGTACCGCATCCGGCCGTTGACCTTGATGAACACCTCGTCCAGATGCCACTTGTCGCCCGGCCGCGGCCTACACCGGCGCAACTGGTCGGCGTAGGCGGGACCGAACGTGGCGCACCAGGCCCGGACCGTCTCGTAGGACACCACGATGCCGCGCTCGAAGAGGAGCTCCTCGACCTCACAGAACGAGAGTGGGAAACGGTGATGCAGCCACACCGCGTGACCGATCACCTCCGCCGGAAACCGGTACCCCCCTGTACGACACCGACATCTCGCTCCCCACTCGGACCCCTCCCACGATGACCCACACCAAGATCATCCAACGCCTCACCGCTCAACCTGACAGAGCCTTCCTGAGAGCCTCGTCCAGCTCAGTCAGCCTCGTACTGGGCAAGGCGCCGACGGAGAGCGAGGTTTTCCCCCTGCGCGACCTCCAAGGCCTTGCGCAGTCTCACCACCTCTCTCTGGTGCTCCTGTTGCTGCAGGGTCAAGCGGGCGCTCAGCGCTCTTACCGCGGCCGAGGACGAGCCCTCGGAGTGGTCAGGTCGCTGGGCGGGGACGGCCCCGGTCTTCGTTCGATGTCGCTCGATCAGTGAGCGCAGTTCCTGGTGCCGGTAGAGAAAGTCTGTGCTGATGTCCGCCTCGCGGGCGACAGCGATGAAGCTGACGGGCTGCATCATCTTGACCAGCTGATCGAGTGCGGCGCGGGCCCGCTTCTCGGACTCCTCAGTGCGCGAGCGGGCGGCCTTTCGCAGATGTTCGGGCAGCGGGCTCATACGGTGGGCTCCTGTTGGTGTGTCTGGGTCGGACCGGGGCGATCACTCGTACCGGCGCCGCGGACGGCTCGCAGTCGGCCGTCGTCGTGGACGCCGATCTGGTCGAGGGCGACGAGGACTTTCCTGAGGGCGCTGGTCTCGGCGAGACGGCCGGCCAGCCACACGTTGTCTTCTCCCATCGGCTCGGCGTGGCGAGCGGTGAACTGCTCCTGGCGGCGTGCGACCAGCGCCTCGGACTGCTCCAACTGGTTTTGCAGTTCGCCCCGGTGACTCGCGTCGGTAACGAACTTGTCGCAGGTCAAGCAGGCATTGCCCTTGGAGCAGACCTGCCGTGGCGGCAGCATGCACCACCCATTCGGCAGCACGCGGTCCGCTCGCTGATCCAGGTGAAGAAGATCGTAGAGGTCACTGGGATCGACCTCGGCGGTCCGACCGTCTGCCGTCACTTTCTTGTAGCGAAGGAACTCACGCTCGGCCGTGACCGCCAGGGTCTTGGCGTAGTGCATGGTCATGGCCGGGGTGACGTGTCCCAAGTAGCGCATCACCACATGGATGGGAACCCCGGCGTTGATCAGGTCCGTCGCGCGTGTGTGCCGGAAGGTGTGCGTCTTGGAAACCTTGACGGACCGACCGACACTGTCTGTGATCGCCAACTTCTTTGTCAGTACGCGGAGTCGGGTGTGAAATGTCGCCGAGGCATAGGGCCTCGTCCCAAGGCGGTTGTTCTTGGTCTGCAGGAAGAGGTAGCGCGGATTCGCTTCTTCCGGGGCGCCGTGAGAAGCGGTGAATGCGCGGGCCCACTCCTGCTGAAGGCGGATGATGTCGACGATCTCCTGATCGACCGGGATCGTCGGCGGATCACCGCCCGTGATCTTCGTCTGCTGGTAGGCCAGCCGAGCCACGAAACCGTCCGCCTCCTTGCCTCCCTGCTTGCCCACTGTCAGGAGCGGCAGCAGCGGCTCGAAGTCCATCATCAGGACCTCATTCATGCGTCGGCCGGTTCGGATCAGCAGCATGAGCGCATGGAACGCCTGCCTGTCGTCGAGCCCGCCCTCGTCCTTGGGCGCCGCGAGCACTCCAGAGCCTGCGGCGATCCGGCTGATCACCTCGTCTTCCAGCGCCATGTCGTCCGGGAGTTGGTTCGTGAGCCGCGGTTTGTCCTCCAGCCGGAACAGCACGGTGTGCTGAGGGCCGAGTCCGGCCCAGCGCGCGTCGCCGAGCACCAAGGAGGCCTCGGCTCGGTTGTCATACATCCAGCGGTAGAACGCCTCGATGGTCACAAGCGGACCCCGGCGGCTGTTCTTCGCGAGCTTGCCGCCCTTGTTCGGTCCGGTCATCGCGGTATGGCCGTTGAGCGAGTCCACGAATCCGCGCAGCCAAGGGCGCAGCTCTTCAGGCGAGCCCACCAACTGGGGGCCTGCGCACCCTTCCTGATCGATGTACCACTGGAACCACTTCAGGTGATCCAGTCGGCTCTTCACTGACGACCACACGTACCGTTCCGTCGAGAGCTGCACCGACAGCCACCACTGCGCGGCCTCGCGAAACCAGGCTGTGGTCAGTTGGCTGAAGTTGGCGACTGACCGCCCCTGCGGCTCATGCTCCCGCTGTGGGATGCGCCGGTCCAGGGCCGGGTTCCAGACGTTCAGTCGCCACCATTCGCCGTCGTGGTAGGCGTGAGCGAGCCTGTCCTGAAGATGCTTCAAGCCGTTCTCAACCCACTCCGGCAGGTACCGGTTGGCCGTTGGGTTCGTGCGCATCAATGCCCCGCGAACCTCTAGCCCCCACTCCTCATGCGTCAAGGCGGTGAGCGAGCGCGCCGCTCGTGCCACCTGGCCGCCGTGCTCGACCGCGAGAACGAGCCCGCGCCTCAGTTCCCCCAGCCGCATGGTGTTGATGCTGTAGCCGTCGGCAACCTGCTGGTGGACGCACCAGGCCAGCTCCCACTGCATCGGTTCCGGCAGTCCACGCAGGCTCAGGGACTGGGTGAACCAGCCCCGGCTCTTGTCAATCGTCCGCACGATGAACGCTTGCCGGTAGTCCTCGGGCATGTTCGCAGCATCGAAGTGGCCCTGTCGGTGTCCCTCCGGCAGGCTCTCCCAGAGTTGCCTTGCGCGTTCCTCGCTGAACAGCTGGGCGATCGGCAGCCGAGGGTCCCGCTTGTCCCGGCGATTACGTTCCCGAGCCCTCGGAGCTGCCGATCGCTGCTCGGGCAGGGCCCGGATCTCGGCCGATTCAGCGCTCATCGTCGGCTCCCCACGCCTGGGTGATCTTCTGCCAGTCGGCGCACGCCTTCAGCTCGGCGTCTTCCGTGACATGGGCATACGTGTTGATGGTGGTCTGGACGTCGGCATGCCCCAGCCTCCGGCTCACCACATGCATCGGAACGCCGGCCAGCAGAAGGGCGGTGGCGTGCGTGTGGCGGTACCAGTGCGGGGTCATGCCTCCCGGGAGTGCCGGGATCCGTTGCTTCACCACACCGAGGTGTCCGTAGACGCTCTCCGGCCTGATCGGAGCAAAGCGCCGACCCCGATGCAGGTTGCAGAAGATGTACGCGTTGTCCCAGTCGTCGAGTTCGGCATCCGCCCCGGCCTCGCACAGTGCCCATACCCAGTCCCCGTACAGACGGTCCAGCGCGGAGCCGATGAAGATGCGGCGGTGGCCGCTCTTGGCCCGCAGACCGTGCGGGTGATCCTCACGATGTACGACCTCGACCTGTGCAGTCGTGCCCGTTCCGGTCTTCCAGTCACAGTGCCGAAGGCCGAGCGCCTCACCGAGCCGCAGTCCGGTCTCCTCCAGCAGCGTCCACAGCAACCGGTACCGCAGCTCGCCCGACCAGACCGCGCCTGCCGCGTCCCAGGACGCCTCTGCCTCCCGGATCGACGCCATCTGGCGGGGCAGCAGCACCGGCACCGGTTTCGTCCGTACCCGCACCTTCACGACACTCGACCGCCGTCCGGTCCGACGCGCCACATGCTCCAGGAACGGCAGATAGCTCCCCGGCCGGGCCTGCACCGTCTCGTAGAGCCGACCGGCAACCTCGACGCCCCGCGAGGCCTGGTAGCGGTAGAAGCCCATGACCGCTCGGGCACGGCTCGCCACCGTGGAGTCCGCCGCCCGCGCCTGTCCGCGGAGCAGCACAACGTCCTCCGTCACGCTCCCCCTACGTAACTGGCCGATGAACGTACCGAGTTCAGTCACGCCAACTGCATCCCACGCCTGGCCCCGTCGCTCCAGAAAGGTCCACCACAGCGAGATCCCTCGGGCGTAGCTCTTGATGGTGTTGGGCGAGCAGTCCCTCGATCTCAGGTACTCCAAGTACTGCTCGACCGGCTCCGCAACGCGGTAGTCGTCGCCAAGAACCGTCCACGTCACCCCCTCCCCTGTGGCCACTCTCTGCGTACTCGCCACCACGCCCCCTCTGCCATCACTGTCAGCGGCATTGAGCCGCTGCACCGGATAACGCACCGCTCACAGGGAAGTCACGGCATCCAGGTCACATGTCAGCGATGTCAGCGTCACCAATTTCAAGATGCGGATAACATGTGATCCCGCTCTCCGAGGCCTGGAAGTCCGGCGCGAGCGGCTGGACCAACGCCCAGCGGGAAGGTTTCGCCAACGACCTCGGCCAGCCCCAGCTGATCGCCGTCACCGACAACGTCAACCAGAGCAAGGGCGACCAGGACCCGGCGGAATGGCTGCCGCCGACCAGGTCGTACCACTGCTACTACGCCCGGATGTGGGTGGACGTGAAGCACCACTACCGCCTCACGGTGAACGCGGAGGAGAAGACCGCCCTGTCCTCGATCCTCAACGGCTGCTGAGACCGGCGGCTACTCGGCGGCGGCCCGCGACGACGGCCCGCCACGGCTGCCGAAGTCACCGGCCGCGACGCTGCTGACGTCACCGCCGCGACGGCTGCCGAGGTCGCCGCCCCGACGGGTTCCGAGGTCACCGGCCTGTAACCAGCGGGAATCCCCGGAACCTCCCCACTGCCCTCCGTCGTTCCGTACCGTACGGGGCGACGGAGGAGAGTGATCATCGTGGCACGGCTGCGCCTGGGTCCACTGCTGAGGTATGTCGACGGTTCGACGGCGACGGTCTGGGTCGAGGCCGACCGCCCCTGCACCGCCGAGGTGCGGTGCGCCGACGGCGCCAAGGGCACGGCGAACACGTTCCAGATCGCGGGCCATCACTACGCGCTCATCCCGGTCACGGGACTGCGCCCGGGCACGGAGACCGCGTACGAGGTGCGGCTCGGCGACAGCGACGGCCCCGTGTGGCCGCTGCCGGACTCGCCCTTCCCGCCGAGCACGATCCGCACGCCGGGCGACGGCGACGACGAGGCGTTCCGCGTCACCTTCGGGTCCTGCCGCTGGGCCGCTCCGCCGAGCGACGAGCACGACTCCGTCGGGCCCGACGCGCTTGACACCCTCGCCGCCCGCATCGCCACCGGCACGGCGGCCGACCGCCCGGACGTCCTGCTCCTGCTTGGCGACCAGGTGTACGCGGACAACACCTCCGAGGCGACGCGGCGCTGGCTCGCGGCCCGCCGGAACCTGAACGACCCTCCGGGCGACCAGGTCGCGGACTACGAGGAGTACACCCACCTCTACTACGAATCGTGGCTCGACCCCGAGGTGCGGTGGCTGCTCTCCACCGTGCCGAGCTGCATGATCTTCGACGACCACGACGTCATCGACGACTGGAACACCAGCGCGGCCTGGCTCGCCGAGATGCGCGCGACGCCCTGGTGGCGCGAGCGCGTGCTGAGCGGCCTGATGTCGTACTGGGTCTACCAGCACATCGGCAATCTGCCGCCCGCCGAGCTCGAACGCGACGAGCTGTACGCCACGCTGCGCGCGACACCGGACGGCACTGACGCGCTGCGCGCTTTCGCCTCCGCCTCGGACGCCGACCCCGGGGCGACCCGGTGGAGTTACCGCCGGGACTTCGGCCGCGTACGCCTGCTCATGATCGACACGCGGGCCGCGCGCGTCCTGGACGAACAGAACCGCGCGATGATCGACCCGGACGAGGCCCGCTGGCTGCGTGAGCAGGCCCTCGACGGCCTGGGCGGGGCGGACGGGTCCGGCGGGGCGGGCGACGGCGGCGGGGCGGGTGGTTGCGACCACCTCCTGATCGGCACGTCGCTGCCCTGGCTGCTTCCGCACCTCATCCATGACGCCGAGGGCTGGAACGCCGCGCTGTGCCGGGGCGAGCGTGGCGCGCGCTGGGCCCGCTTCGGCGAGAACCTGCGCAGGCGCTCGGACCTGGAGCACTGGGCGGCGTTCCCGTCGTCCTTCGACGCGCTGACCTCCCTGATCGCCGAGGCGGGCACAGGGACGGGGGCTCCGGCGACGGTGTGCGTGCTCTCCGGTGACGTCCACCACGCGTACATCGCGGAGCCCACGTGGCCGGACGGCGGCGGGCCCGACTCCCGCGTCCTGCAGCTGACGTGCTCCCCCGTCCACAACTCCATCCACGCGTCGATAAAGCTGGGCTTCCACTTCGGCTGGAGCAGGGTGGGCCGCGCTCTGGGCCGCCGCTTCGTACGCCACGGCCGCACGGCAGGGGTGGCCATCAACTGGCGTAAAACGGGCGGCCCTTGGTTCGGCAACCAGCTCATGACACTGACGCTGAGGGGCCGTACGGCGCATGTACAACTCGACCAGGCCCGGACGGTGAAGGGCGCAGGCGTACGCCTGGAAACGACCCAGGAGTCCCGGCTGTCGTGACCTAGGGGCAGGCCCGGGTCGCGGGGCGGGTGAGGTCAACGGGGCAGGTCCGGGTCCGCGGGACAGGTGAGGTTGACGGGCAGGCCCGGGTCCGCGGGGTGGCTGAGGCCGACAGGGCACGCGGGGATGGCGGGACGGGTGAGGTCGACGGGCAGGCCCGGGACGGCGGGGCGGCTGGCTGAGGCCGACGGGGCACGCGGGATTGGCGGGACGGGAGGCCTACGGGCAGGCCCCGGGACCGTGGGGCGACTAGGCCGACGGGGCACGCGGGGTTGGCGGGGCGGGTGAGGTCGACGGGCAGGCCGGGTCGGCGGGGTTGGCGGGGCAGATGAGCCTCTTAGCCCACCCCCTCCACTCCCCCACACACCCCACACACACCCACCTCGCGCCCCCTTTACTCCCCATAGCCCCCCAAAGGCGGCCAGCACCCCACGGGTCGCGCGTGACGCAGGACACACCCGGCTGGTGATCCTCTGCCGTGGGGTTCGACTTCGGGGACGTCGGCGGCATGATGAGGCGGACCGTCCGCTTCCATCACCCCCATACCCCTCATACCCCCACACCCCCCACGCCCCCTGCTACGCCCGGGAGTCACGTCTTTGTCCGCACCATCCGCAACGACCGCACCGGACCATGACGTCACAGCCCCAGCCGCAGCCTCAGTCGCCGTCGCCGTCGTCGGCGCGGGACCCCGCGGCACGAGCGTCCTGGAGCGCCTGTGTGCCTCGGCAGTCGAACTCCTGCCGCCGGGGACACGGCTGACGATCCACGTCGTCGACCCCTCACCCCCTGGGCCGGGCCGCGTCTGGCGGACCGCCCAGCCGGCCGAGCTGCTCATGAACACGGTCGCCTCCCAGGTGACCCTCTTCACCGATGAGAGCGTCGACTGCGCCGGACCGATCCGGCCGGGGCCGAGCCTGTACGCGTGGGCCGCCGCCGGGCACGCGCCGGAGCTCGGCCCTGACGACTACCCGACGCGCGCCTGCTACGGCCGCTATCTGGAGTGGGTCTTCGCCCAAACCCTGCGCGCCGCCCCCGGATCGGTCCGGGTCGAGGTGCACGCGGCACGCGCCCTGCGGCTCGACGGTCCGAGTGACGGGCCCCAGTCCCTCGTACTCGACAGCGGCCGTGAACTCTCCGGGCTCAGTGCCGTCGTCCTCGCGCAGGGCCACCTCCCCACGGTCGGCGACGAAGCGCAGGAGCGCCTCGCCGCGCACGCGGCGCGGCACGGCCTGCGCCACATACCGCCGGCCAACCCCGCCGACGTGGACCTGTCGGCCATCGCCCCCGGTGAGCGCGTCCTGCTGCGCGGGCTCGGGCTGAACTTCTTCGACCACATGGCGCTCCTGACGCAGGGCCGCGGCGGACGCTTCACCCCGGTCCCGGGGGGCGGCCTGCGCTATCAGCCCTCGGGGCACGAGCCGAAGCTGTACGCCGGTTCGCGGCGCGGCGTCCCCTACCAGGCGCGCGGCGACAACGCGAAGGGCCCGTACGGGCGGCACGAGCCGCTCGTCCTCACCCCCGACGTCATAGCCCGCTTCCGCAAGCGCGCGGACAGCGGCGACGCCCCGGACTTCCTCGACGAGATATGGCCGCTGGTCGCGAAGGAGGTCGAGACGGTCTACTACGCGGCCCTCGTCCAACCGCCCGAGCGGGCATCGGAGTTCCGGGACGCCTACCTGGCGGAGCCGCACCACAGCCCTCAAGAAGCCTTGGTACTCGACGAGTTCGGGATATCCGAGGCCACGCGCTGGTCCTGGGACCGCCTCGCGCAGCCGCACTCCGGCCGCGTCTTCCGCTCCCCGGACGACTTCCGCGCCTGGCTGCTCGCCTACCTCCGCGACGACAGCGCGCAGGCCGCGCTCGGCAATGTCGCGAGCCCGCTGAAGTCGGCCCTGGACGTACTGCGCGACCTGCGCAACGAACTCCGCCTGATCCTCGACCACGGCGGCCTGTCCGGAACGTCGCGCCGCGAGCACCTGGACCGCTGGTACACACCGCTCAACGCCTTCCTCTCGATCGGCCCGCCCCGGCGCCGCATCGAGGAGATGACGGCGCTGATCGAGGCGGGCGTCGTCGAGGTGCTCGGCCCGCGTCTCGACGTGCGCCCCGCCGCGGACGGGGCGTATCTCGCGCACTCCCCCGACGTACCGGGGTCGGCTGTGTCGGTCACCACAGTGATCGAGGCCAGGCTCCCCGAACCGGACGTGCGGCGCACCGCGGACGAGCTGCTCGGACTGCTCCTGAGAACGGGACAATGCCGCGCCCACGTCGTCGACGGCCACGAAACCGGCGGCCTGGACGTCACCCCCCGCCCCTATCACCTGATCGACCGTCAAGGTCGTTCCCACGCACGGCGGTACGCATTCGGAGTGCCCACCGAGGGGGTGCACTGGGTGACCGCGGCCGGGGCCAGGCCGGGCGTCGACTCGGTGACCTTGTCGGACGCGGACGCGGTGGCGCGGGCCGTGCTGCGGACGGCGGCGGGAGTCGCGAAGATCCCCGCCGCGAGGGGAGCGGTCCCGTCCGCGACAGAAGCGGAATCGCCCGAATGGCCAAATGTTGAACTTGCAAGCATTGATTAGGTTCCCCTAACCTTGGGCCTCCGCTCGGTTACCGTCCCCGAAAACCGAAGGAGTCCCCCACCATGACTGGACGTCTCAACAGCGCCCAGCCCTACGCCCTCGGGCTTTTCCGCATAGTCATCGGCCTGCTCTTCGCCTGCCACGGCGCCGCCTCGCTCTTCGGAGTGCTCGGTGGCGCGATGGGCGGCGGCACGGTCGACGCCGGCACCTGGCCGGGCTGGTACGCGGCCGTCATCCAGCTGGTCGGCGGCGGCCTGGTCGCCCTCGGCCTCGGCACCCGCGCCGCCGCGTTCATCTCGTCGGGCTCGATGGCGTACGCCTACTTCAAGGTGCACCAGCCGGAAGCCCTGTGGCCGATGCAGAACGGCGGCGAGGCCTCCGCGATCTTCTGCTGGGCCATGCTCCTGCTCGTCTTCACCGGCTCGGGCGCGCTCGGCCTCGACCGCCTCTTCGCCCCGCGCGGCGAGAGCGAGGGCAAGGCCGCGTCGGAGCGGACGCCGGTCACCGCCTGACGCGGACGCGCGCTCAGGCGCACGCGTGACGGTGCCCTTTCCTCGTACGCGTACGAGGAAAGGGCACCGTCACGGTCAGACGCCTTCGCGCTCCGAGGACTTCAGTGAGTCGGGCTCCCAGGACTTCGGTGAGTGGGCTCCGAGGACCTCAGTGCGTGGGAAGGAACGGCACCGTGAGGCACGCCACCCGCTCCCCTGCACCACCCTGCTCGCGGTGCAGCACGACGGATCTGGCCTCGCCCGCCCGGAACTCCCAGGCATGGCGGGCCGTCGCCGTGCCCGAACCGTCCGCGCCCGCGGTGAAGTCCAGCCAGACCTCGTTCCGCGGATTCATGTAGGCCGGGTCCTCGGAGGGCTGAACCGGGTCCGGACGGTGCTGGTAGTGCCCGCCCGCCGCCTCGGGGTCGGCGCCGCACGGCTTCCGGTGCACGTGCGCGCCGTACGCGTGACCGGGCTTCATTCCCTTCACCCGGAGCGTGACCGTCATGTCGTTCGGTTTGCCGCGCTGGTCGATCTCGATCTGGGAACCAGCGGGGACGAGTTTCGTGTCGTACGTGACCGCCCACACGTACAGGGAGGCCGTGGGCGGCGCGAACCGCCCGGCGACCCGCATCTCGTAAAAGGGCGCGCCCCCGCCGACCGCGCCACCGCCCGCTGCGAGCACCGCCGTTGCCACGGCCCCGGCGAGCACTGCTGCCACCATCGCTCTCTCCTTCCGTACCGTCCGTCGACCCTGCTGGTCGTTGAGTCGGTGATGATGTTGGTACGGGACTTCGGCGCCGCATGCCCCATCGGAGGCGGCAGCCGGGTGAACGTGATGTAGCGAACAAATAAGCCCCCTGTAGATCTACGGCGGAGGGCGCGGCGTACGCTGTACAGCTGTCACCACGCCGCCCCTGCCGCTCCCCCGCGACGTCGCGGCAGTCAAGCCGTCGGCCGGGGAGTTACGGGGAATTTCGGTGCTTGAGAATCTGGGCTCACTGACCAGCAGCCCATGGATCTACGCGGTGGTCGCGCTTTCCGTGCTCTTCGACATCGTGCTGCCCGTGCTGCCGAGCGGTGTCCTGGTCATCACGGCGGCCACCGCGGCGGCTGCGGCGGGCACCGGCGCGCAGAGCGTTCCGCACGCGGTCCCCGACATCCTGCTCCTCCTGCTCTGCGCCGCCACCGCCTCGGTCATCGGCGATCTGGCCGTCTACCGCCTCGCCTGGCGCGGCGGCGAGCGCCTGGACCGCGCCATCGCCCGCTCGCGCCGCCTCACCACGGCGCAGGAACGACTCGGCACGGCGCTTTCCAGGGGCGGCGGCACACTGGTCGTCATCGCGCGCTTCGCACCGGCGGGCCGCTCGATCGTCTCGCTCGCGGCGGGCGCCGCACACCGCAAGGTGCGCGAGTTCCTGCCCTGGTCGGCCCTCGCGGGCGTGGCCTGGGCCGGGTACAGCGTCGCGCTCGGCTACTTCGGCGCGCAGTGGCTCGGCGCGACGTGGCTGGCCACGGGCGTCTCACTGCTCGCGCTGTTCGCGGCGGGCGCGGGGGCGGCGTTCCTGGTCCGCCGGCCGCGCACGGCTACGGCGACGGCGACCGTGACCGCGGCGAGCTAGGCCGCCGAAGCTTCCCCGGACGCCTGCTCGGCCGCCCGCGGCTTGCCCCCGCGCACCTCGATGCCGGCGAGCAGTTCGGCGGTGGCTTCGGCGACCGCGTCCACGGCGCGGTCGAAGACCTCGCGATTGTGCGCGGCCGGGGCACGGAACCCCGAGATCTTGCGCACGTACTGGAGCGCGGCGGCCCGGATCTCCTCCTCGGTGGCGTCTTCGGGGATGGCGGGCGGACGGAGCGTCTTGATGCTGCGGCACATGCTTACAGCTTGCCGCGCGCGGGGGCGCGCGGGAAGTCGTACCGCTCAGGAACCCCTCGCACGACCCGCCCCTCGGCTCCTCACCCCACCACATTCGGCAAAACCCGCAGCCCCGCTCCCGGCAACACCCGCAGCGCTCCCCCTCAACATCCGCAACATCTCGCGTGGCGGCCCTCGCACCCGAAATTCGAACAGGAGTAGCATTACGGGGTGCCTGCAACCCCTGCATACGACTTCCCGGACGACCTCCTCGCGGGCCAGGAGGAACTGCACCAGGTCCGGGCCGAACTCCTGGCCCTCCTGAAGCGGCTCCCCTGGTCCGTCACGCCCCTCGACGGCTTCAGCGACGACCACGGCTGGCGGAAAGTGGAGCGCCCCGCCTCTCCCGGCTGGACCGCGGACGAACAGGCGGAGGTCGAGAAACTGCGGGAGCGCGAAAGGGAGTTGGCGGTGTTCGTCACTTGTCACCGCTTCTGGGAACAGGTGGCGGGACCGGACGCCGTGGCGGCTCGCGCACGGCTCAAACACATCCACGAGAAAGTTATTGACACCGGGTGACAGCGGGCGTTGACTCCCTCTACGCCAAGGAGGTGCTGCCATGAATGTTCTGCTGGTCGTCCTGCTCCTTGCACTGGTCGGCCTGGGTTTCAACCAGCCGCTTCTGTGGCTGGCCGCTGCGGCGCTCGTCTTCTTCATGGTCCAGCAGTACGGCCGCGGGGGTTCAGGCAAGAGCAATGGCAAGAGCAGCGGCGGAAGCGGCGCGAGCTCGGCTCCCGGCGCCGGAGGTGGGGGCGGAGGCGGCGGTGGGGGCGGCGGCTACCCCATGACCTACCGCGACTACCGCATCCGCAAGGAACGCCAGGAGCGCTGGGACCGCAGGTACAAGCGCACACACCCGGGTTCGGGCCGCTGAGCTCCCTTCCCCCCGTCCCCGCCTCAGCCGATCGGCACCCTCGCGGGAAGCCCTCCGAGCGCACTCGCGGCCGGAAGCGGATCACCGGAAGCCCCCGGTGGCGCCCTCGAGTTGACAGGCGGACGATAGAGGGGAAGGGGTCAGCTGGTGACTGCGTCGGCTGCGGGCCCCGCGGCGACGACAACTGACTCCGCACGCACGGGCCTGGCCCGGACGGAGGAAGTTGTCATGATTGAGGTCAAGGCGGTCGAAAAGCCGGACGAGCGACGCGATTTCCCTCGCGGCCACCTCGAAGCCGTCCATCTCACAGGACTGGACTTCGCCGTGGGCACCTTTGAGCCCGGCTGGCGCTGGTCCGAGTCAGTGGCCCCGCTCGCGGGCACCGACAGCTGCGAGATCCACCACAACGGCTATGTCGTCGAAGGCCGGATGCACATCCGCATGGACGCCGGAGGCGAGGCCGAGGTCGGACCGGGTGACGTCTTCGTGTGTTCAGCCGGCCACGATGCCTGGGTCGTCGGCGATGAGCAGGTGGTCGTCTACGACTTCGCGGGAGGCATGGCACAGGAGTACGCGAAGGCGGGACAGGACTAGCCCGCGGACACGACGGGGTGGGTGATCCCACCCCGCTGCCGCACCGTTGCTGCCCATTGCTGCCCCGCTGTCGCCCCGTCTCGCCTCCGGGCGGGTCGGGGCGGCGGCCTTGGGCGACCCCTGTAGATGCCGCTGATACTCCTCGTACTGCTCGTACTTCTGATACTCCTGATGCCCCCGTCCCGAGCCCAGGTTTAGCCCTGCGGTAACGAAGGGACTCTCCAACTCGACTTCGGCATAACGTGGTTGTTGAGAGAGGGGGCTCAGTCCATGCAGACCAATTCCGTGATCCTCGTCGTCGACGACCACAAGGACACCCTGTTCGCGCTGGAGAGCGCGTTGGCCCCTCTCGGCTACCCGCTGGTGAGCGTGACGAACGGCGACGACGCGCTCAGAGTGGTCCTGCGCGGGGACGTCGGGCTCATCCTGCTCGATGTGCGCATGCCGGGCGTGAGCGGTCTCGACGTCGTGCGCTACGTACGGCGCCTCGACCAGACACGCGCCATACCCATCGTCTTGCTGACCGGTTTCGACGTCAGCCGCGAGGTCGCCGCCGCGGCCTTCCTGCTCGGCGTGGCGGATGTCGCTCTGAAGCCCATCGATCCACTGACCCTGCGCACCAAGGTCCGCTACCTCTTCGACAGCTACGAGCAGCTGAAATCCATGCAGCAGGAGATCGAGGTGCTCCGGGCCCAGTTGAAGGCCGGAACCGTCAAACCGACGAACGACAGCCACTCGGAACCAGGCTGGACACCCAGCCCTCAGGTGGAAACGTGACGCGACGTGGCCCCGCACAGAAAACCGGCCCCCCATCCGATCAAGGACGGGGGGCCGGTCATGCCGCTTACCTGCACGGCGTCACTGTGGGCGCGGACGGTTTCGAACCGCCGACATCTGCCTTGTAAGACCACCGTCCTGTGGCAGCCGCTAGGCCACTGACCTGGCACGCGGGGCCCTCTTACCCGCCCCCAGTGATCGTTTAGGAGGAATTCCGGAGATCAACTCTGACTTCTCCCAGATCTGGTCCCAGCCGAGATTGCTCATCGCCCGCTCGAAGATCTCCTGCAACCCTTCCAGCCGCTGCTTACGCATGTCCGGCGTGGGGTGCTGGTACACGGCCTTGATGCCCGGTCGCCGGTGCCCGGCCTGCTCGAAAGCGAGTGGCTCGGCCACTCCGATCTGCGCCTGGTAGGTGTCGTGCGTGTGACGGAGCAGGTCCATCGTCATCCCCGGGATGATCGGGTCCCACTTTTCCCGGGCGCGATGTCCCTTCGACTTGGGGAGCGCTTCACGACCGTCGCACGCTGGCCGCATCACCTGCCGGCCGAAGTTCGATCCGCGCCAGCACTTCCCCGACCGCGTGCAGTACAGCCAGGAGACCTTTTCCGGCAGCCTTTCGATCTGAGCCAGGATCAGCTCGTGCAGGAACGGGGGAAGATCGACGTCCCGAAGGCTGCCGTCGGTCTTCAGGGGCTCCAGACCGAAGAACATCGGGCCCTTCTTCCCCGTCGCCGGATCGCGAGTCTGGTACTCCGCAACCTCCTGTCGCAGTTGGAGGGTGGGACAGGTGAAGAAGCCTCCCCAGTGAGGCTCCTTGCGCTCCCCAAGGCTGTCCTCCTTGGTGAGCGCCAACCCTTCGCCCCACCGCGGCCCGGCAAACGCCGTCGTGAGCAGGTGTGTGCCATCCAGCGGGCCGAGCCGCCGCGCCACCCTGAGTAGGCGCTCGGGGTCCGCGGCCCGCGCTTCGCCCTCTGCCCTGGCTGTGGCCTTCTGCTGAATCCGCTGCTTGACAGCTGCTGGCCTCGAACGGCGGCGGCCTGCGAGCGGGTTGACCAGAATGCATCCAGCGTCGACAGCTCCGGTCATGATCTGGCTCATGAGCGTCAAGCACTGGCTCGCGGTCGAGTCATCGTGCGTGAGAGACACCGAGTTCGCCCAAGCTTCCGCGTCGAACCAGTTCACCTTGATCAGTGGGGTGTGCTCCCAGCGCGGCAAGATGTGGGTGTCCAGCCGGTCCCAGCGTGTGGTGATCGTCCGTCCCCGCGGCGCGCGCGACGCCATCCATTCCCGCGCCCACTTCCCGAAGTGCATCTCGGCGCGCTCCGGGTCCACCCACTGATACATCTTGATCAGCGCTTCTTGCTGGTTGCCGTAGTCCTCGGCAAGTCGCTTCGTATCAAAGCCCGGCTGTGTCCCCCATGTGCCATCCGGCTTCTTGTAGCGAGACCTCCACGTGAACTGCTTCGTGGCCTTGCCGTTGCGGACCTTGTAGACCTTCTCTGCGTAGGCCATGGAAACCCCTCCCCGGGCCGACCGAGCTCAACTCACCTGGTGGCGTACGACGTAGCGCGCTGGCAGGCGCATCCAATCGGGCGAGCGCTCGGACTGCGAGTTGGTGATGACCTCGCCCGCGTGCTGTTTGATCAGGCCCGAACGCACTGTGTAGTGGATGCCAGCAGCCCGGTCGTCGATGACGATTGCGTACCCCTCGGGCATGTCCTGGCGCATCTCCATGGTGATGGGGATACGCGGGCCGCGCGGCACGTCCGGCGGCCGAGGCCGCCACCGGCGGGCCTGCTGAGTGAGCGCGTCCGCGAAGACGACGGCGCCCGCAGACGTGATGTCGTCCTCGTGCATGTGGAAGACGCACCCGGCCTCATCATCCGTGGCGAAATCCTCTATGTACGGCTCGAAATACGCTCCCCGGTAGCGCGCGACCTTGATGGAGAGTTCCATGCTGATTCCCCGCTCCGCCGTGCGGTGCCCCCCTCACGGTGACGGTCTGTGCATGCAACCACACATGCTGCTGTGGCGCACGGGGCTTGCGTGAATTCAGCCGGAGTCTGCAACCTCACCGTCGTCGGCGTCAGCCCCGATGCCCTGCAAGTGCCTGCGCGCCTTGCGGAAGCGAGCCGCTACGCGCGCGACCTCCTCCTTGCTGGCACCCTTCTTGCCCTGCAAAACGACGATGATCTGCCCGTCCTCCTCATCAGGGCCGAGATTGATGACTTGGGAGCCCAGCACATCGCCCGACCGCAGCTCGTACTCCACGGCCGGCGAGAGCCCGAGACTCGGGGCAGGTTCCGGCTCGGCGTCCGGCGCCCCCGCGGCGTCGAAGTCAGCCAGCCTTCCGCCCGCGAAGACGTGGTCGACTGCCCCCTCGGGCCACCCCAGGAGCTCGGCGTACTCGCGGATGGTCGGACTGATCTTCTTGAACTTGCCGTTCTCGATGTTCTGAATCGTCGTGCGGCTCACGCCGAGGGCGACGCCGACATCGGGCTGAAGCAGCTTGGGCCGTCGCCCTTCGCGGCTCGCCTGTAGCTCAGAGCCCAGCAGCTTGGAGTCCTCGTCCATGGGGCCCAATCATGCCTCATTGGGTTGCACGCTTCTAGCTCAGATTCGGCGCTTTGACCTGGGCTTTATTGAGCACTTTGCGCCCCCGGGTTGCACCGGCGCACGCGCCCCTGCTGAGCAACCTGAGCACACAGCTCACTTCTGAAGCGCGAATGTAGGCAGAGTGCTTGCCTTGGTAGCGACTGTGGGTCTAGATTCTGAGCGTGAAGCCAAACGGACCCGCAGTAAGAGCCATCCGCCAGGCCCGAAAGATGAGCATCCGCGAGCTTCAAGCCAAGACAGGTCTGAATCGCGGCTATCTCTCCCGCCTGGAGCGGGCGCAGATCAGGGACACCGGCGAAGAGCAGGTCCGCAAGGTCGCAACAGCGCTCCAGGTCCCCCAAGACCTGATCACCCACGAGGAGATGACGTGACCGCCAAGGCCACGCACACGCCCCCCGGCAGGACGCGCGAGCCGATCGACACCGAGGCCGAATTCCGACGGTGGACGCCGGAGGAGGTCATCGAAAAGCGGCTGCTGCCGTACCGCAGCGCACGAGTGCTCAAACAGAAGTGCTACCGGCGCGAAGTCCACTGCCACCTCGACGGCGGCCGAATCACCTTCACCGCCGACGACCTGCGCAAGGAAGCCGACCGGACCGCCATCACTCCGGCTGTCTGACCCACCACGCGCCGCGGGGCCGCTCCGACTTCCCGGCCTGAGCGACCCCACGACTACGGCGCCCCTACCCGAAAGAAGAGAGGCCCCGATGGGCAGCAACTCTAGTTCCCAGCTCAGCGCGGCGACCGCGCTGGCTGAGCTCCTGAAGGAGCACCCCGACCTGCCGCAGGCGGGATGGACGATCGGCACGATCATCCCGGATCTGCACGGCCACTTGTACGGCGAGATGCCGGAGCTCGCGGCGTACGCCGACGTGCTCGGCGGGGCTGTGCGGGCGGCGCAGAACACGTTCGAGCTGCGCGGTCAGCAGGTGCGCCGTCACGTGCTGACGACGGTGTGGCGGGACGTGCCGGTCGAGGTGTCCGTGGCTCTGCCCGTGTCGGCTGAGGCGGTGTCGCTGTGAGCGCGCCGCTGGTGGTGAACACCAAGGACGGTACGTGCTGGACGCAGCGTGAGGGTACGCGCGGCGGGGAGGCGTTGTACGCGCCGGAGAAGTGCGGCAGTTGCCCCGCGTTCGTGATGGCGACGCTGACGGAGTTGGCGGAACACGGGATCGCGGGCTCCGCGGACGCTCTGCCAATGCCGGTCGGGCCACAGCGGGGCACGGCGGCCGAACAGCTCGGCGACGTACGGCCCGCAAGCACCGGGCTGGTCGCCTCGCTGGCCAAGTCGGTACGCGACTGCCGCGAGCACGAACACCCCACGTGGGAGGACCTCTACTGCCTGAACCTCACCTCGTACATGGGTGAGCGGATGGCCCCTGTGCTGCGCCGTCTCTTCGACTCGGAGGCGGAGGCCGAGCGGCTGCGGGCTCGTGTCGACGAGCTGACGGCCGACAACGAGGCCCTGCAACGGGACAAGGAACAGGTCGCCCGCGTCGCCGAGCGTCGCCTGTCTAAGACCGACGTCGCGGCATGGCTGCGCAAGAAGGCGCGGGAGTGCCCGAGTGCCCCGGAGCGTCAGGAGAGCGCGCCCGCAGCGATCGCCCGCCTGGCCGACAAGGTCGCACGCGGCGCGATCCGCGTCGAGACGGGTGGTGTCGAGTGATCGGCCGCGAGTCGCCCGCCGAGATCGCCGCGTGCGTGTCCGTCGCTGTCGGCGTGTTCGCTGGCTCGCTGGTGCCGTTCTTCCTCCTCGTCGAGGCCGAACACCTCACCCCGCGCTGGGCCCGTGAGTCCGACGTACCGACGCGGGTCGGCCTCGCCGTGGCCAACGCGTGGGACCGGGCCCGGCTCGCCGTGATCGAGGGACTTCTCTTCCTGCTCCGCCTCGCCGCTCCGAAGGGGGCTGCACGATGACGCACCGCGTGAACACCCGCGACTACCCGGCCGATCGGATCGAGCGCTACGTCACCGCCCTGAACGACGCGGACACCTACGCGCAGTTGGAGCGCCGCGACGACCGCGTGCGGTTCGCCCGCGCAGTGATGGCCGTGGCCGACGCCGAGACAGACCCGGTGTACAAGTCGGGCTACGACACCGGGGTCATGCACGCGCACGCTGGCCGGATCGCCGCCGAGCGTGACTGCCTCGCCCTGGCTGTGCAGTTCGCGATCCAGTGGCGGCCGGATGCGCCCATGGGACTGCGCGAGGGGATCGAGGAGATCCTCGCGACGTTGCCCTTGGGCGGGGAGAAGAGCAGCCGCGAGGCCATCGCCACTCCCCAGCTCACCGGCCGCCTCGCACAGCTCCTCGACGCCATCCGCACGTGGCCCGGCCAATGGACCACCACCCGCGTCATGGCCGTCTACCGCGCCCAAGGGCTCCAGGAGCTGAACCGGTCGACCGCACGCGGCGACCTCCAGGCCCTCACCGAGAGGGGCCACCTCGTCGTCTGCGGCCCGGAGAACGCCCGCTACTACCTGCTCGCACGAAAGGACGGCCGCTCATGACCGCCGCCGACGATGCCCGCGAGGCCAGGCGCCTTGCTGCTCAGGCCCACCAATACACCTACGGCGACGGCGGCGACCCGGTCACCGGTGCCGCGCTCGCCGCCGAAGCGCAGGTGTACGCGACGCTCGCCCTCACTGCCGCGATGACCCCGCGCGATGTGCATCTGGAGACGGAGCCCGGCGTCGCCTACGTCTACCGCGCCGCGTGGGGCATGACCCCGCTCGGCACGTACACGAACGCGGAAGCCGCGCGGATGCACTGCGAGGCCGACGCGATCAACCACAACCCGGAGTACGACACCGGCCACGTCTTCGACTGGCTCGGCGACGAGTCCGAGCCGGACGACCCGTACGAGCTGGTCATCGGCAAGGACGGCGTCGAGGAGACGACGGACTACACCGTCACCCGCATCGAGGTCGCCACCGAGTACGACCCGGAGGCGGATGCCTGATGACGACGACCGTGCAGGCCGGGGCTTCGGCCCCGGCCGCCGGGCCCGAGCACATCACCGAGCCCGGCATCTACGAGATGACCAACGAGGAGTACCACTCTCACCGGTACGCCCTGTCGTCGAGCGGCGCGCGGAAGCTGCTGCCGCCCTCGTGCCCGGCGATCTTCCGGTACGAGCAGGACAACCCGCAGCCGGTGAAGAAGGTGTGGGACATCGGCAACGCCGCCCACAAGCTCGTCCTCGGCAACGGGCCGACGCTCAGAGAGATCGAGCACGAGACGTGGAACACCAACGTGGCGAAGGCCGCGGTGACCAAGGCTCGTGAGGCCGGAGAGGTCCCGCTGAAGCCCGCCGAGTACCAGCAGGTGCACGACATGGCGGACGCCCTGCGCCGCCACCCCGTCGCCTCCCTGCTCTTCGACCCCGAGCGCGGCACGCCAGAGCAGTCCCTGTTCTGGCGCGACGACCGCACGGGCGTCATGCGGCGGGCACGCCTCGACTGGCTGCCCAACCCCCGCACGGGGCGGCTGATCATCCCCGACTACAAGACGTGCCGCTCGGCGAACCCCGAGAAGCTCGCCAAGGACATCGACGAGTACGGCTACCACCAGCAAGACGACTGGTACCGCGCCGCCTGTCGAGCTCTCGGCATCGCGGGAGACGACGCCGCGTTCGTGTTCGTCTGCCAGGAGAAGACCGCTCCGTACGTGATCACCGTCATCGAGGTGACCGCGACGGCCCGCCGTATCGGCGCTGCCCGCAACCGCCGCGCGCTGGAGACCTTCGCCGAGTGCACCGCCTCCGGCTACTGGCCCGGCTACAGCGACGACATCGAGCCCATCGCCCTGCCCGGCTACGCCGAGACCCGAGACACCTTGGAGTACCTGTGAACTTCCCCGTAGTCGAGCAGCAGGTCGCCGCCCCGGCGGCTCCGGCCCCCTCGTTCGTCGGGCAGGGCACTGCCGTTGAGCAGTCCCGCGCGGTCGCCGAGGTACAGGCCGCCGTCGTCGTGGCCCGCCAGTTCCCCCGTGACGAGGCGATGGCCACGCGCAAGATGCGGTCCGCGTTCCGTCAGCAGACCCTCGCCGCCCGCTCGTTCTTCCGCTTCAACCGCGGTGGCGCCGACGGCAACATCAACGGCGAGACGATCCAGTTCGCCAAGGAACTGGCCCGCTGCTGGGGCAACATCCACCACGGCCTGAACGAGCTGCGCCGCGACGACGAGGCCGGCGAGTCCGAGATGCAGGCGTGGGCGTGGGACTTGGAATCCAACGAACGCGCCAGCACCACGTTCATCGTCCCGCACGTCCGGTGGGCCAAGGGGTCCGGAAAGCGGCTGGAGGACCCGCGCGACGTCTACGAGAACAACACGAACAACGGTGCCCGCAGGCTCAGGGAAATGATCTTCACGGTTCTGCCGGATTGGTACCGCGAAGAGGCCAAGTCGGTTGCCAACTACACGCTGGAGAACGGCGCGGGCGACAAGCCGCTCTCGCAGCGGATCGCCGACGCAATCACGGCGTTCGAGAACATCGGCGTCACGGTCGAGCAGCTCGAAGAGAGCCGCAGCGGACGAGCCAGTGACAGGTGGACCAACCTCGACGTTGCTCAGCTTCAGATCATCTTCGAGTCGATCCGCCGCGGTGAGGTCACGGTCGACGAGGAGTTCCCGCAGCAGCGCGTCACCGTCGCCGAGATCCACCAGCAGGCAGGCGAGACCCAGACCGCGACGAGCGAGGGACCGGCCCAGTGGCCGGCGGCTCGCGAGCCTGGGGCGGGGGCCGTCTGATGTTCGGAGCCAAGGCCCGCCGCATCCGCGACCTGGAGACCCGCGTCGTCTCCCTCGTCGGGCAGTACGACGCCGTGACCACGCGCCGCGCACTCAACCAGGCCGAGCTGGACGAGCTGCTCATCGAGGGCGACGCCGTCGCGAACGACTTCGCCCACTGCCCGACCGAGGACCGCACCACCTTCCACGCCATCCACGCCGACGGGTCCCGCCGCTGCTGGACCTGCAACACCACCCCAGGCGGTGCCCAGTGAGCGTCGGTCGCCTGGACATCGACAAGACCGCAGCCCTTCAACCCGGCGAGAACACCCGCGAGGAGCGCCGCGACGCCTCCCGCTATGTACTCCGCCACGCCCACAACCGAAACGACCTGGGGGACCTCCTCGACGCCCTCGGCCTCAACACGAAAGCCGAGGCCGACCGGTGACGACCACGCCCTGCACCCCCGACACCGTGGAGCCCGCGCACGGATGGCGCGCTGAAGCGCTCTGTGCACAGGTCGACCCGACTCTCTTCTACCCCGAGGAAGGTCAGTCCTCGCGGCTCGCTCGGACCGTCTGTGGCGCTTGTCCTGTCACCGCGGAGTGCCTCGCGTACGCCCTCGCCAGGCCCGAGCCGCACGGGGTGTGGGGTGGGCTCGCCGCGAGGGAACGCACTCTCCTCCGCAGGCGCTCCGGATGACGGCCCGTCACCGCCGCCGCGCCCCGCCCGACCCGCTACCCGGCGGGCTCCTCGACTGGCGCGACTCCTCGCACTGGTCCTGGAGCCCGAAGCCCTGCCGTTACTGCGGGATCGACACCCATCTCCGCGACGGCAAGCGGTCCCCGGCGCACAAGACGTGCGCCGAGGCCGCCCTCGCTCAGCAAGCCGCCGAGGCGGCCGACGCCTACCGGATCGGACGCATCCATGAATGACCACCAGCACCACCGCTGAACCCGCCTGGGGCGGCCTGACCAGCCGCCCCAGGGCCCCGGATCTCGCCGTATCGGTTCCGCAACATCACTGAGAAAGAGCCCAAGTTGAGCACAGAGGAGCAGGAGACCCGCGCGAGCGGCAGCGTGCCGCACGCGTACGGCAACGCCCTCGCATGGAAGTGGACGCGCGACATGCCCGCGTCCCTCAAGGGCGGCTTCCTCACCATGCTCTACGCCTTGCGCGCCATGGCCAACGCCAACGGCGAGCTGAGGTTCCACGGCGACCACAAGGCCATCCGTATCCAGGACATCGCCAAGGCCGCGGGCGCACGAGAGAAGGACGCACGCCGCTACCTCGACGCCGCGGTCCTCGCGGGAGTCGCCGGCGTCAAGGGCGAGCGCCGCCGCGGGAAGCCAACGCTGTACACGCTGATCATGACGCCCTGGCCCAACTGGAGTGCTGCCGCCGACCACCTGAAGGCGACCTCCCGGGGCACTGGAAAGGCGTCGCCCGTGTGGGAGGGCGACTCCGAAAGTTCGGGCCACGGCGGCCCGATTCAGGTCGGGCCACGGGGGCCCGAACTTACCGACGGTACGGCCGATGAAGTTCGGGCCACGGGGGCCCGTTGGAGTTCGGGCCACGGGGGCCCGATTGGTTCGGGCCACGGGGGCCCGAATAACCCAGGGGGGTTCCAAGAGTCTTCCCATGACGCGGCCGAGGTTGCTTTCCAACCTCAGGTAGTGGGCCCCCTCGATGGCGAAATCGATCACCAGGAAGACCACCCCGAGTGGACCCGGTGCACCGAATGCGGACGCCCCATCGCACCCGACCCCAAACGCCCCACCCGCACCATCCACACCGCCTGCCAACGCCGAGCCGAAAGGGACGCGTCATGACGCTCCAGGACTGGGCCCTACGCGAGGACATCCCCACACGGCCCCCACTCCCGCCACCACCCGCACCACCACCGCCGTGGACAGCCACCGAGCAAACCCGACACCGGCAGACCCTCCTCGAAGCGCTCCACAGATGGCACTGGGAGGACGACGACAGCCTCAGCAGCACCAGACGGCACCAACGCCTCACACGACGCGGAGAAACCAGCCAGACGGACACACACGCCGCCTGAGCCCGGCATCCGGTTCCGCCCGCACTCGCGCACACACGAACCCAACGGAGATCACCATGACCGACCGCCCGTACACCGACGACGACCTCCGCACCGAAGCCGCCCGCCAGCACGCCACGCTCACCGAGGACCCCGACTATGTGGGCGTTGGCGAGCAGATGGACGGCACCGAGGTCACCCCTGATGGGGGCGTGACCTGGGATGACTTCAGCCTCGCCACCTACGACACCGCGCAGCGCGCCATCCATGACCTGATCAGCGGCGCGGCCGACGTGTCCGCGTGGGCCATCAACCTCGGCGCCGATGGCCTGGAGCCCTCCGAGGACACCCTGTCGATCGAGGGCGACGAGAAGCCCATCGTGCGCGTGCACTTCGCCTTCGCCACCGACATGCCCGCTGACGTACGCGAGTCCTTCGTGACGGGCGTGAGTGGAGCTATCGCCACCCATCTCTGACCGCAGCGTCGGCCGCCGCGGCCCGAACCTGCGGCGGCCGACCCGGCCAGTCCACCACGACCACCCCGGAGACGACCATGACCATCGACCCGACCAACGTGCTCGCCGACTCCGAGCGGCAATTCCTCACCTTCGCCCTCGACCTCGCCGCCGACCAGATGGCCTCGCGCGGTGACGAGTTCGACGAGGACGACGAGGCCGCGTTGGCGAAGTTCCGCCGCATGGCCGACGAGGCGCAGCAGCCGTGACCCTCGTCGTCGCCTACGTCGTCCTCGTCATGGCCATCACCGGCCTCCCCCTCGCCCACTGGACACAACTCCCGCCCTGGAAACCCTGGAGGTCCCGTTGACCACCCTCCCGTGCCTCTCCTGCCGTCGTCCCCGTCGCACTGGGCAATACCTCTGCCGTGCCTGCTGGTTCAAGATCCCCGGCCCCTCCCGCAGTGCTCTGAACCTGCGCGACAGCCGTGCCATGGCCCGGCTGCGCGAGCTGCACACCCAGCTCACCGCCGGTGTGCCGCTCACCGAAATCCAGGTGACCCCGTGAGGCGCTGTACGCGCGGGCACTTCATCCCTGCCAACACCCCGACGCACATCTGCCGCTGCACGCTCACGCCCCGCCGCCAGCGCTACCGCAGCCACGAGCTGGGCTCCGACCTCTGGGGCCAAGGTCTCACCGCCCGCAGGAAGGTCATCCGCACCATCTCGCTCACCGGGAGCTTCCTATGAGCCGCTTCGCCCGCACCCTCTGCAGCCTCCAAGGCGGCGCCTTCCTCTGGCTGGCCTACTGCGCCGTGCAGTCCGCCCGCAACGGCGCCACGTGGGAAGTATGGCTGTTCGCCGCGGCCTCGCTCCTGCCTGTGATCGCCATGTTCCGCGAGTACGAGCTGGCCGACGAGCGCCGTGCCGTCGCGGTCCGCGCCGAGCGCCTGGCCCGCCTCCGTGTCCACGCCGAGGAGATCAACACCGCGTGCTGCGAGCGGTGGTGGACGTCGCTCGCCACCGACCACGACCCGACCTGTCCGAACCAGACCCGCAGGAGCGCAGCGTGAGCGGGCCCAGAAAGACCGCCGACACCATCACCGACGACGACCTCGACGCCCTGTACGCCCGGTTGGAGACCGAGGCGAAGGCCAGCCGCCGACTCCTCGCGCAACGGCAGGAGATGGCCGAGGAGCGGTACGCGTGGCAGCAGCGCGGAGACAGGGCCGAGGCCGTCATCGAGCGGGTTCGCGTTCTCGCCGCCTCGTGGCAGGACGCCATGAGGTCCGGCGAGCCGCACCCAGCCGCGACCGCTCTCCTCGCCACCCTCGACGAGCAGCCCGGCCCGGCAGCGACCGAAGCGACCGAGCCTGAAGGCGCACCGTGCAGTGCCGTACCCAGCTGCGATGGCGAGTGCTGCCAGCCCGTGGGGTTCGCGGCGATCGACGCGGTCATCCGCCTCGAAGGCCCCAAGATCACCGTCGCAGACGACGAGATCACCATCGAAGGACTCCGCATCGAGAAGCCCGCACGCCTCACCGTGCACGCAGGGCGGCGCCGCCTCACCTTGATGCACAACGCGTTCTACGACTTCAGCGCGATCAACGCGTGCCGCGACGAGACGTGTACGTGCCACACAGCCAGCGAGCCCGAGAAGACCACCCGCGTCATCGCCCTGTACGAGCAGTGGGTCAAAGCCGGGGGGCCGCCGCTCGGCGTCTCGATGTCCCGCTGGTGGGATGCCCGGCTCGTCGAGCTGCACGAAGCGATCCTCCCGCCCACCGGCCAGACCAAGGCACAGCCGTGAAGCCCACCCGCGTCGAGCTCCTCGACGACAACGGCGAGTGGCAGCCCCTCCACGGCATCACGAACATCGTGATCTACGACGAGCCGGAGCACGCCCGCGCCCTCGCCGACCGCATCCGCGAAGTCCAGAACGCCATGACCGACCTCATGCACGCCTACGCGGAGGCGATCCGGCCGGTCATGGAAGAGCTCGGCCGCGCATTCCAGACGATGCGCGAGGCGGGGCTCGTCGAGGACGACGGCAAACCCGCCCGCCGCCCGGACCGGCCTGCCTGGCAATCGCCGTACGGACCCCCGACAAGGAGGCACTGACCATGGACCCGTTCGCCCCGCTCGGCCGCGACGTCCGGCTCCGCGGCCGGAAATGCGGCCACTCACCCGGCGATGTCCCAGCCACCGACTGCCAGGCCGACGCCACATGGCACATCGCATGGGACGCCGCTCTGGAGAACGGACTCGCCTGCGACGCGCACATGGACGAGGCCCGCGCCCGGTACGTGTTCGTCGACTCCCATCGCATCGGCCCGGACTGTCAGATGCCCGGAGCCTTCTGGGACTTCGACAACAAGCGATGCGGCTACCCCGATGAGCCGATCACCGAGGCCGCCACAGCCGAACGGCTCGCTACCGCCTGAGCATGACGAAGGGGCGCCCTCACAGTCTCCCCAGACCAGGACGCCCCAACAGGTGTTGATCACGATACGCCCCACCGAGCACACGGAGCGCACCATGACCACCACCGCCACCCACCTCCGCACCATCGCCCTGCACTGGGCAGACCTGCACCAGGCCGCCGGCCAACCCGTCCAGCACGGCGCATTCGGCCTCGGCCTCCGCGGCTACCTCGCCGCCCTCGACCAGGCCGACGCCGACCAGCTGGAGTACGACCGCCACCAGGCCGCCCACCTCCGCTCGCTGGAACGTTCCTCCGACCAGCTCGGCGAGCGCCCTGCCCCGGTCCGCCTCCACATCCTCGACACCATGCGCACCATCGAGGCCGCCCTCCACGACACCGCCGACCAGATCGCCAGCAGCACCCAGCGCCCGCCCATGCACCCCGCCCCGGCCACTTGGCCAGCCGCCGACCGCGAGCGCCGCAACCGCCTCGCTCGCGCCGACGCGATAGACCCACGCCGTTGGAGGTGGACCGGCCGACGCCGCCCCGCCCCGTACACGGCCCTATGGCTGTTGGCCCGGATCGAGGACCGACCGGGCCCGTTCCAGCGGCTGACCGTGCTTCAGCGGGAACTGATCGGGACCGCCGCGGCCGGCGCGGCCGAGCGTGTGGAGCGGGCCCTCGACATCGCCGCGCAGCGCCGCACCCTCGAACGGGCCTGCGTGAAGTGCGGCGGGAAGATCGACATACACGGCGGGGAAGGACGGGTCCCCCTCGCCCACTGCACCGGGTGCGGGCAGATCTGGAGCGAGGGCGGAGTGATCGCGGCATGACGCTGGCCTGGCTCCGTATCCGCTACGCAGTCCGCTGGATGCTCGGTATCCGCGATATGCGGCAGGGCTCTTTGAAGCGGCGCATCAAGGAACTGAAGGCGAGGTGATGGCGGCATGGCCGAGGCTGAGCTGCAAAAGCTCGCAGACAGTTTGCGCAGATCGCTGCTGCGGAGGTTCCCGGAGCTGGCGGCGGAGATGCGCCGTCAGCGTCGCGGCATGAGGAGCCCGAGCCGGATCATGCTGAGCGGCGGAAACCTCCGCGACGAGGACTAGACAGCACGCGGCCCGCCGTCCCCAGCTGGGTGCGGCGGGCCGTCGAGGGTGGCCCCCTGGTCCTGCACGATCAGCGAGGACGTCGACCTACTCCAGCACACCGAGCTCGGTGTCGGGTCGGCAGTGCGGGCACGGCTCGATCTGGTCAGTCGTGAGCCCGCGCCACGCCTGCTCGCGCGTGACGCCCTTCGACCGCTTGCCCGCCATGTGGCAGCCGCCGACGTGGACGTACACCGCGGCGCGTCCGTCGAGGCCCTGCTCTATCTGCCAGTCCGGGGCCGGCGGTCGGGCCTGCTCTCCGCGGCGGCGTTCGGCCTCGCGGCGCTCGGCCTCGGCGATCCACCGCTCGACCTGGCCGAGCTGGTGGCGGAGGAAGGCCTCGACGATGCGGAGCTTCTCCAGTCGGGACGGCGCAGGCTGATCGGACATACGTTCGAGTCTAGTCGGGTGGCGGTCTACCGTCGCGATCGCACCCGCGAGAGGATCGCCCCATGGCAGATGTCGAGATCACCATTCACGGAGCGATCACCTACGGCGTCGACTACGCCACCGTGAACTGCCCAACCTGCCGCGCCACCCACTCGCACCAGATCCGCGGTGACCTCGGCGACGACACCGTCCCCGTGACGCTCACCTGCCTGAACGGGCACGACGTCCCCTTGCCGGACGCGTCCGAGCTCGACCCGCGGGAACTCCTGTTCACCGTCGCCATGCGCGCCGAGTAGCTGCGCCCGCTACTCGACCGGGCCCCCATCGGCATGCCGTACGGCCTTCTTCGCGGCCATCTCGACCTCGTGGCGCGGCTGGCCAGCCCCGGCTTCAGCGGACCATTGTGCCCGTAGGACAGCACGCGCGGGACACGGCACCGCCCGACGGCTTCAGAGCACCCGCCACGCATCCTTGTTGATGCCCAGGTCTTCTCGGGCTCGCTCGTGGTACGTGTTCAGGCGCATGTGGAGGTTGCCGACGATAGGTAGGGGTTCGTGGGTACGCGCCTTCTTCACCATGTCCCACAGGACCACGTTGACCTCATGGGCCGCCTCTATAGCAGGAGGATCTGCCAGCAGCAGCAGCGCTTCGAAGAGCGCCGAGCGCCGGAGCTCGGCTTCTTCCATCGCGGCTATGGACTCCTTGTGGGCGTCTGAGCCTTCCTCCGCCATCCGAGAGTGTTTCGAGGCGTCAGCTACTTCCTTCACGCATGCGGCGTACTCGACGTACGTGTTGAGCTTTCGCTCGTCCCAACGGGTTGCCATCGTGCGTCGGTGCCTAGAACGTTCGGCCATGGTGACGGACAGGTACGACGTCAGGGCACCGACCAGTACGCCGGCCAGCGTCACTATCTGAGTGATCATGGTCGCGACCGTACCGTCAGGGACACATCAGGCGGACTGGGCATCTGCGGCGCCGTGCCTCCTCCGCGACGGCCACACTCCGCCCGTGAGGAAGGTCGCAGTGACTCCCCGAGCTGCTCGCCGTACCACTGCACGAGATCATCCACCGCTACGCCTCCGGATCGCTCTTCTTCGGTCGCTTCGTGCCGCGCATCCCCTTCGCGATCTGCTGCGCCCGCGTGAAGTGCACCCCGAGCAGATCGCCGATCTCCTGCCACGTCTTCCCGGCCTCCCGCAGCCGCTGCACCCGCTGCTGCCGCAGCTCCCGCAGGCGTGCGTGATGGTCCGGCCAGGTGTCGAGCACCTGCGTAACCGCCTTGGCACACGCCTCGTCGTCCTGCATTCGCTCCAGGCGCTCGATGGCTTCCAAGAGTCGACGCACCTCCTCGACCTGCTCGTCCACTGACGCTCCCTCCGTGCCGTGGAGCGCGACCACGCCGACTTTAGACCCTAGGGTCTTGCACGGGCTAGACCCTAGGGTCTAACGTGCTGAGCCGTGGAGACCGCACCCGGTTTCCCTGCAACGCACAAGGCCCCGGTCCGGCGGTAGCACGCCATATGGGCCGGGGCCGCCCACCCTGACTCTCGCGAAAGGGCAGGCAATGCCCGAGCTTATCGATCGTCACCAAGCGGATGAAGCCCTTCACCAGGCGCTGACCCGGCCGACCCTCGCCGAACAGCTCTTGCTCGCCGTGGCTGGCCACCTCGCCGCTCACGCCCCCACCGACCAGCTGACCGGCATCGACTGGTCCCGCGCCCTGTGTGCCAGCACGATCAGCACGCTGCGCGGCGTGCCCGAGGCCGTCGCCAATCGCGCCGCCGCCACCGCTGTCCTCTCGCTGCCGCCCATGGATGAGGGCATCACGCGGGGCGAGTACGCGCTCCGCCTCCACGCCGCCGCGAAGGGCCTGTAATGAGCGAGCCCACCGGCAACCCGCTCGTCGACGAGCCCGCCACCCCCGAGGCCTGCGCCGCCGACTACGCGGACCGCGACCAGAGCGGCGAAGCCGACACGCAGTTCGGCTTGGTGTACGGCGCCGCGCAGGACGGGCAGCACGGCACGAGCGGCGGACGCTCGTGAGGCGCCTCGCCCGCATGGTGACCGCGGTCCTGCTGACACTCAGCGGGCCCGCGGTCGCCGCCGCCGTCGCCTACGACCGGTTCAACCAGGAGTGGTGGACAGGCACCGACGCCGCCGCAGCAGCACCAGCGCACCCTGTGCCTGAGGCCGTGCCCGCCCCTTCCCCGCAGGGCGCACCCGAGCCCCCGCACCCGAGCCCCCGCGCGCGAGCCGTCATCCCTGGCCCGCAGGCAGCTGCGTCACCACGACCGCCGACCGCACCCCATGCACGACCGGGGCGCTGCGCGTCGCCGCCTCACTCCACACCCGCACCGGCGACTGCCACGACGTACCCGAGACCACGCACGTCCGCACCGCCGGCGCCTACACGCTCTGCCTCGCCGCCCTCTGACCCACGGTCACGGAGGAACCTCCCGTGAAGACCCGCCCCATCCAGCGCACTCGCCTCGTACCGCACACCGTGAACGGCAAGACCGAGATGGTCCTCGACCGGTACGAAGTCGAGGTACCCGTACCGCCCCGCGACTGGGACCGCCTCATCCTGAACGCGGTCACCGCGGCGGCCGGACTCCTCGTCGCCGTCGCGGTCGTCTGGTCCACCGCCTCCATCGGCGATCTCCTCGCCCGCGTCACCATCGCGCCCGCTGCGTACGCCGCCGCGGTCGCCTTCGACCTTGCGTGGATCCTGTGCATGGCCGTCGAGTGGCTCGCCCGCTACGACCCGAAGCGCGCCAAGCTGCCCCGCAACATGGGGCACGGGGCACTCGCCGTGGCGATGATCGCGGTCGGCGCGCACGGCTGGCTCGCCGGACAAGAAGCAATCGGGATCATCGGCGCCGTGGTCTCCGGCATCGTCAAGGCGCTGTGGACCATCGTCCTGCGCCACCACGCCAAGCCGCTGGATGACAAGACCCAGCAGTGGGTCGACAAGCAGCGCGCGGAGGCCGGCGGTGAGCTCGCCATGGTCGCGATCAACCGTGAACTGACCCGTGCGCGCGGCCTGGTGGACGCCGAGGAGAACGCCCTCCGGATGTTCCCGGATGAGGCTCCGGAGCCTCCGGAGGACGAGGAGGAGTCCCCGGAGGGGATCCCGGCACTGCCCATGTCCGGCCCGATGACCATCGCGGATGCCGTCCGGATGGCTGTCTCCTGCGGCGTCATCGCTCCGGATGCGGTCCTCCGCTATGTCCGGCAGGTCGCAGACGCCAACGCCAAGGAGTCGTCCGTCGAGCGCACCCTCCGCGAAGTCCGGAAGGGCGCGTGATGATCCTCGCCCTGATCGTCTTCCCGATGCTCGCGATCCTCGCCGCCCTCGGACTGATCGCCCTCGCACCCCAGCGCGACCACGCCCGCTACGTCCTGCCCGCGGTGCGCACCATCGCCATCGTCACCGTCTCCGTGGTCGCCGTGGCCGCGCTCTTCACCCTCTGAGGACCCCGTGGACAACGCGATCCTGACGCAGCCCATCGTCACCCTCGGCTGCCCCACCCTCGGCACGATCATCGTCGCCCTCACCATCCAACGCTGGTGGAAAAAGAGCGGCGGCGGGGGCAAGAAAGGCGACGACGGCGGGGGAGGCCGCTCCTGGACCACACTCCTGCCCTTCGTACTGTCCCTCTGCTACGGCATGATCGCCGTTCTCGCCTCCCCAGGCCTGAGCGCAATGGGCATCATCACCCGCCTCGGCCTGTGGGGAGGCAACGGCATCGGCTACGCCTACCTCGTCTACGGCATCGGCGGCGACTCCCCCACCGTCACCCGCCCCAACGCGATGATCCTCACGGCAGGCGGATACGCGGTCTTCGCCATCTGGACCGCCCTCGTCATCGGCTCCCACCTGTGGGGCAAGCGGCTACCGCGCCTCCAGAACATCGCTGGCGTGCTCGCCGGAATCTTCCTCGGCATGGCCGCAGGCATCGCCGGAACCATGGCCGTGCCCCTCGCCAGCGCCGTCAACCTGCTCGGCGGCTGGTACTCGGGAGGCGTCCAGTGATCGCACTACAGACCGCTGACCACATCGTCCACGGAACCCGCCGCATCCTGCGCGGTGTTGGCCCGCTCTGTTGGCCGGGGGAGTGGCGCGAGGCGCTGGCACGCTGGGTGATCCTCGGTCTCCTGCTCTCCGTCGCGGTGTCCGCGCTGGCGCTTCACCGCTGGCTGATGTGGGTGGCGCTCGCCCTCGGGTTGCTCATCACGCATCAGGCCGGGCGTGCCGAGGCCGCCGACGAGGAGACCGAGCCGTACGACGAGGCCGAGCCCGACTGGCATGACGTCGTCGCAGCCCTTGAGGAGCTCGCCGGGGCCGACCGCAGCAGCGTGCTCCTGACCGCGCTGCGGGACGAGCTGGAGGTGCCCGACACGAAGGCCGTAAAGCTGCTCCTCGACGAGGCCCGCGTGCCGTGGCGTCCAGGTGTGCGCACACGGGCGGGCAACGGGCCCGGCGTCCACCGCAACGACCTTCCGTCCCCCTCCCCCACCTCAGAAGGGGCCCCTGTTGGCGTTGTTGGCCCAGGTCAGGACGCCAACACCAACACCAACAACGCGCTTCGGGTGGATCGCCAAGAGGGGTTCACGATCATCCACGATCCAGCCGACGCGCACCGTCGCCACAAGACCGGCGACCACTAAACCCCGGGGCGGCCCCCGCCTGGCAGCTGACGGCCGCCCCGGTTTCCCATCCCGATCACACGAGACAGGACCACCACCATGCCACTGCCCAAGGACTTCCCGACCCGCGACCCCGAGCGCGTCCCCGACTCCGAGGATCACGCCACCGACTACCGCGGCTCGCGGGGCGGCTGGGTGAAGGACGAGGAGAAGCCAATCCCCGGAACGCCGAAGAACTGACACTCTGAGACGGGCCCCGACGCGCCAACCCCCCGACGCGGCGGGGCTTCGCCGTTCCCGCACCCGCTGGCACCCCACACCGCTACGCTCCGGACCTCACACATGGGGGGAACCATGCGCCGCTTCAAGAGAAGCCACATCATCATCGCCGCCCTCGTCACCGTCGCATCAGTCGCCGTCACAGCCTGGTGGATCATCCGGCCCACGTACGCAGACGAACTCAAGCGCTGCGAGAAGGCCGTCGCCGCCTACGACTTCGACGCCAATCCCGTCGCCGAGGGCGACACGATCCCCGGGTGTGAAGACGTCGACCGGGACGACTACATGGCCTTGGCCATGAACAAGACGATGGATGACCTCGGCTGGCTGGACGACGAGGGGAAGTTCGACAAGAACAGAATGCTGGAGGACTCGCTCGACGACTAAGCGACGCCCGTAGTTGCGTTCCGGCCGATCATGTCCCACACTGAGCCGCAGATCCGGCATGCCCGGAAACAACAGGCCCGCCAACGCGCGGGCCTTCCTTATGTCACAGGATCGCGACTCCCCGTTCACGCCGTGTCCACATGCCGCAGGATGCCCCTCACGCACAACATCCCAGGGGGGACCATGCGCACACGCACCACCATCACCACACTCGCCGCCGCCGCACTACTCGCACTCACCGGATGCGCCGCCGAGGACACCGACCCCGGCACGAAGTCCCCGGATACGAGCCAGACGGACGACAGCCCCGCCGCCGACACGGACACAGGCGCGGACGCGGACGCGGAGACAGCAACGCTCCCGGACATGAGCGGCAAGGGCCTCCAGGCCGCGCAAGACGAGGCGCAGGGCGCAGGGTTCTTCCTCCTCACGTCGGAGGACGCCACAGGCGCCGGCCGCATGCAGGCCTTCGACCGGAACTGGAAGGTCTGCTCACAGACTCCGGAAGCGGGCAAGCACCCCGTAGAAACCAAAGTCGAGTTCTCCACGGTGAAGATCGACGAGGAGTGCTGACCCACATCTGCTGACCGGCCCGACCGCACCTGTGTGGTCGGGCCTTCGCACGCCCGGAGGTGGCCATGGGGCTCATCAAGGGACAACGCCCGGTCACCGACGAGGACCGCGAGGCTGTCCGCGAGCTGCACGCACAGAGCCTCGGCCGCAACGAGATCGCCCGCCGCCTCAACCGCTCGCCCCGCACCATCAGCGTCATCGCCGCCGAGCTGCACCTCACCTTCGACACCACGATGACCGAGGACGCCACCCGCGCCCGTGTGGCCCAGCTCGCGGAGAAGCGGGCCATCCTCGCCGACGCCCTCACCGACGACGCGCTCCGACTGTCCGCTCAGCTCTGGCAGCCCGCCACCATCTACAACTTCGGCGGCAAGGACAACACGTACGAGGAGAAGCAGGTCGACGAGCCGCCGGCCTCCGACAAAAGGCAGCTCATCACCGCAGCCACCGCAGCTGCCGCCCAGTCACTACGCCTGGTCCCGCCGTCAGAGGACGGAGGAGCCGAGCAGGCCCGCTCGATGGTCGGCCAGCTCCTAACCGGCCTTGCCAGCGTGTACCGCGAGCAGCAGACGCAGGAGCCCGCGAGCGAGGGGGACGGTGATGCTCCGTGACGTCCCGCTGCCCCTGTCCCCCCGGCAGATCACTTCGATCGTGGAGTCCCAAGACACGCCCCTGGCCCTGTGGTCGGGGGCGGTGTCGTCCGGTAAGACGATCGCGAGTCTGCTGGCCTTCCTGATCCGGCTGACGGTGGCCCCCGACCACGGGCTGATCGTCATCGTGGGCCGGACGCTGCAAACGATCGAGAGGAACCTCCTCGATCCGCTCCAGTCGCAGCACCTCTTCGGCCCCTTGGCCAAGCATGTGCACCACACGACCGGCTCGACCACAGCCGTGATCCTCGGCCGTACGGTCCACCTGGTTGGCGCAAGCGACGCCCGAGCGGAAGGCCGCATCCGCGGCGCGACGATCGCCCTGGCTTACGTGGACGAGGCGACCCTGGTCCCGCACAGCTTCTGGATGATGCTGCTGTCCCGTCTGCGCGTCGGTGCGGAGTCCAGGCTCCTGGCCACGACCAACCCGGACGGGCCGTTCCACTGGCTGCGTAAGGACTTCATCCTCCGCGGCGCCGAGGTGGGGCTGACGAACTGGCACTTCACCCTGGACGACAATCCGGCCCTGGACCCTGGGTTCGTGGCCCGCCTGAAAGCGCAGTACATCGGGCTCTGGTACCGGCGGTTCATCCTCGGCGAGTGGTGCCTGGCTTCCGGGTCCGTGTACGACATGTTCGACGAGAACCGCCACGTCGTCGACATCCTGCCGTACATGCGGCGCTGGACCGCTGTGGGCATCGACTACGGCACGGTCAACCCGTTCTCCGCGGTGCTGATCGGGCAGGGCGAGGATGACCACCTGTACGCCGTGTCCGAGTACCGGCACGACAGCGCGGCTGCGCATCGTCAGCTGACGGACGCCCAGTATTCGCACGACGTTCGCCAGTGGCTCGCGAACGTCCGCCGACCGGGAGAGCAGGGTGCGGCGCGTGGCGTACGACCGGAATGGATCTTCGTAGACCCGTCCGCCGCCTCTTTCATGAACCAGTTGTGGACCGAACGCGTCCCCGGGATCACGCCTGCCGTGAACGACGTCCTCGACGGCATCCGGTCCGTGGGCGTGGCCCTCGGCTCCGGCCTGCTGCGCATCCACCGCTCCTGTGACGGGCTTCTCGGCGAACTCCCCGGCTACGCCTGGGACGAGAAGGCCGCCGAACGCGGTGAGGATAAGCCGCTGAAGATCGACGATCACAGCGCGGACGCCCTGCGGTACGCCCTCCACTCCACCGCGCACGAGTGGCGCGGCCTGATCGACTACAAGGAGGCCGCCTGATGGCCGCCGAGATCAAGCTGTCTGTCCACGTCCGCGCGGGCGACACGGAGGCGTGCTGGGGAAGCCTGCGGGTCCCAGTGGCAGATGGCCGCATGGACGAACGCGCCTTCCGGCGAGAGATGGTCGGGTTCCTGCGCGCCGCCGCTGACCACCTGGAGAAGCCGAGCGACGAAGAGGACGGGGAGACCACGTAATGCCCCTGCCTGAGACAGATTCCGCCTGGCCGCCACCGCAGATGGTCAAGCCCCTCGCCACCATGGCCATGGATGACGCCTGGTACTCCGGTGACCGAGACCGCATCCGCAAGGCGCACCAGCCCAACACCGAGACCACGAGCACAGGCCGGCGCCTGCGGTTCTGGGAGCGGCCCCGCCGACTCGACACCCCCGACCACTCGTTGCACGTGCCGTTGGCCGCCGACATCGCCACCACCAGCGCGGACTTGCTGTTTTCCGAGCCCCCGACGCTGACCGTCGAGACGAAGGAGACACAGGCGCGGCTCGACGAACTGGCCGAGGCCGGCGGGCTGGCGAACACGCTCCTTGAGGCCGGGGAGGTATCCGCCGCACTGCGCGGCGCGTACCTGCGCGTGACCTGGAACGCTGACCTGGCCAAGCGGGCGCTGCTCACCACGCACCACGCCGACACGGCCGTCCCCGAGTGGCAGATGGGCATCCTCAAGTCGGTCACGTTCTGGCGTGAGGTGTCCGCCGACGGCGTCCGGGTCCTGCGCCACCTGGAGTTGCACGAGATCGGGGCGATCCGGCACGCCCTGTATGAGGGCACGTCAACGAACGTGGGCCGCCCGGTGCCCCTCACGGAGCACCCGGAGACCGCGGACCTGGTCGACTCCCTGACCCCGGACGGCGATGGCCAGACGATCCTGACGGGCATCGACCGGCTTACCGCTGCGTACGTCCGCAACATGGGCCCGGACCGGCAGGACCGGCGGTCGAACCTCGGCCGCTCGGACTTCCAGGGCGTGCACGGCATGTTCCACGCGCTCGATGAAACGTGGACGTCGTGGATGAGGGACATTCGGCTGGCCAAGGCCCGCCTGATCGTCCCGAACGGGTACCTGACTGGCGAGGGGCCGGGTCTGGGCGCCTCGTTCGACCTGGACCGGGAGGTCTGGCAGGCCGTCAACGCCTCGCCGACCTCGGGTGAAGGCATCACCGAGAACCAGTTCCTGATTCGCGTGGACGAGCACCAGCGGACAGCGGAGGCCATCGTCCGGCAGGCCGTGAAGCTGGCTGGGTATTCGGCGCAGTCGTTCGGGATGGACGGGGACGCTGCGGTCACTGCTACGGAGGTTGTGGCGCGCGAGCGTAAAAGCATGATCACTCGGGACAAGAAGGCCCGTTACTGGGCGCCCGAGCTGGCGAACATGCTGGAGGTCCAGCTGTTGTTGGACCGGCAACTCGGGTTCTCCAAGGTGACCCCGGAACGCCCCAAGATCGAGTTTGGGGACTCCGTCAGTGAGGACCCCAAGTCGACGGCGGAGACCATCGAACTCCTCGCCCGTGGGCAGGCCATCAGCACCGAAGCGAAGGTGCGGATGCGGAGCCCCGATCTGGACGACACGGCCGTCCGCGAGGAGACCGACCGGATCCTGAAGGAGACCGGCCAGCTGGTCGCCGACCCGACGATGACCGGCGCCGAAGGGCCCGGCGCCCCCGGCTTCGGCCAGGGCGGTGACGAGGAGGCAGACTGATGCCCGTCTCCCCGGCCATGGCCGAGGATCTCGCCCGCGCGGTCACCATGCTTTACGAAGACGCCGAGTTGGCGCTCCTCGACAAGCTGAGGGCCGCACTTGAGCAGGGCATCGACTCCCCTCTGTGGGCGGAGATCAAGCTCCGCAGCATCGGCGACCTGCGCCAGGCCGTCGAGGAGATCGCCAACGCTCTCCAGACCGACGCGAACGGGGCCGTAGCTGCCGCGCTCGCCGAGGCGTACGGGCGCGGCCGACAAGCCGCGGTGGCCGAGGTCGGCGCACTGGACATCGGCCGTGAGCTACATGCCCGACGCGTGCTGCCGAATGCCCCCTCAGTGGACCGGCTGGCCGCCTCGTACGCCGAGGACACCCGCCCGCTGTACATACGGATCACCCGCGCGGTCCTGGACACCTACCGGTCGGTCGTCTCCCGCGCCACGACCTCCGTGCTCCTCGGCGGCCTGACCCGCAGGCAAGCCAGCCAGCGGGCCCTCGACCAGTTCGCTCAGCGGGGCGTCACCGGCTTCGTCGACTCCGCCGGCCGCTCCTGGGAGATGGCCAGCTATGCGGAGATGGCAGTCCGCTCCGTCACCGCGCGGGCCGCGATCGAGGGCCACATCGACGCTCTCGCGGAAATCCGGGTGGGCTTGGTGATCGTCTCGGATGCGCCGCTGGAGTGCCCGCTGTGTCGCCAGTGGGAGGGCGAAGTCCTCACGCTGGGGCCGCAGTCAGGTCCGCACACGATCCGCGCCGAGCACGCGATCCAGCCGACGCAGCTGCTCGCTCCGACCCGTACGGTCGCGGTGCACGTCGCCGGGTCCCTCGTCGAGGCGCGCGCACGTGGTCTCTTCCATCCCAACTGCCGCCACAGCTTGGCCGCGTACCTGCCAGGCGTGAGCACGCGCCCGCCGCATCATGCGACGCCCGGCACGACGTACGAGGACACCCAGCGGCAGCGCGACATCGAGCGACACATCCGCGCGTGGAAGCGCCGCCAGGCCACCGCCATGGACGACGCGACCCGCAAGCGGGCCGGGTCCTACGTACGGAAGTGGCAGGCCGCCGCCCGCGAACACGTGGCCGCACACGACGACCTGAAGCGGAAACCGGCGCGCGAGCAGATCAGCTCAGCGCGCTGACCACCCATGGCCCGCCAGGCGCGGGCCCGATGCGCCCCTGGAGGGCTCATGCACCGCACCCCTTTTCGGCATCCGCTCGCCACGCACGCGGCAGGCACGGTTCTCGGCTTCGTGGCCGGAAGGCCCGTCTACGCAATCGCGGGTGGCAGCGGCGAGGGCGAAGGCGCCGCCGGTTCAGGCAGCGGACAGGCCGGGGCCGGTGAATCCGGCGCGGCCGGACAAGGCGCCTCAGCGTCCGGGACTGGGGGCTCTGGCCAGGTCGGACAGCAGTCCGGCGAGGGCGGATCGAACCCATGGGACAGCTTCCAGTGGGACGGCAAGGTCGAGTCCCTGCCCGAGCCCGTAGCGAAGGTCATCCGCGATGCGCGCGAGGAAGCGGGCAAGTCCCGCACCACCGCGAAGGCGAACGCCGCACAGGAGGCCCGCCAGGAACTCGCGCAGGAGATCGGCAAGGCCCTCGGCCTCGTCAAGGACGACAAGCCCGCCGACCCCGCCGAGCTGACCCGCACCATCACCACCCAGACCACCCGCATCGGCGAGCTGGAGAGCACCACCCGAGGCCTGACGGTCCAACTCGCCATCATCGACCAGGCCGACAAGCACAACGCCAACGCGAGCGCGCTGCGCGACTCGGTCAGCTTCATGGAGTCCGTCAAGGGGCTGGATCCCTCGGCAGCCGACTTCACCACCAAGCTCGACGACGCCATCAAGGACGCCGTCGAGAACAATCAGCAGCTCCGCACGGGCCAGGTGCCGCGGCGGGGCGGGGGCGACTTCGCCGGCGGGCCCGGCACCACGAAGCGCCCCACCTCTCTGCACGACGCCATCGCCGCCAAGCTCGGCGGCTGACCCCTAGGAGCACTCCATGCCCGTCACCCTTGCGGAGGCGAAGAACAACGCGCAGGACGATGTCGATGTGCAGGTGATCGACGAGTTCGCGAAGTCGTCCGACATCCTGAACCGCCTGACGTTCGATGACGTTGTCTCCCCCACCGGCGGCGACACCCTGACGTACGGGTACCGGCGCCTGATCACGCAGGTGTCCGCCGACTTCCGTGCGATCAACTCCGAGTACACGCCGACCGAGGTCACCACGCAGCGCTACACCGTGGACCTCAAGCCGCTCGGTGGCGCGTTCCAGGTGGACCGTGTCGTCGCGCGTCTGGGCGCTGCGGCGTCCGGTGCGGTCGCGCTGAACATGTCGCAGAAGATCAAGGCCGCGCGGGCGAAGTTCGCTGACGCGGTGATCAACGGTGACACTGCGGTCGACGCGAACGGCTTCGATGGCCTGTCGAAGATCCTCACCGGCACGACCACCGAATACCTGCCGCTCGCCAACGGCGTCGCCACTGGCTACGTCGACTGGACCACCGTGGCCGACAAGGCCACCGCGCTCGCCGCGATGCGTCACGTCGACTCCTGGCTGGCCACCCTCGACGAAACGCCAGACGTCATCTACGGCAACCGCAAGACCCTGGCGCTCTTCAAGAGCCTCGCGGTCTGGACTGACCAGTACGAGAAGTCGGAGGACGCTTTCGGCCGCCCGATCATGCGTTACAACGGCGTCGACCTGGTCGACCTCAAGTCCAAGGCGGGCAGCAACACCGACGTAATCGGCCTCGTCACACGGGACGCCGACGCGGGCGGCGCGGGCGGCAACATCACCAACCTCGGTGACCTGTACGCCGTCCGCTACGGCCTGGATGGCTTCCACGGCGCCTCGATCGTTGGCGACCTCGTCGACACGTGGCTGCCCGACTTCAACCGCGCGGGCGCCGTCAAGACCGGTGAGGTCGAGATGGGCCCGCTGGCGGTCGTCCTGAAGGCGACCAAGGCTGCGGGCGTCTTCCGGAACATCAAGAGCGCCTGATGCAGCGGCGCACCTTCGCCACCGCGGACGAGCTGGCTGACCTGCTCGTCCAGTCCGGCGACAACCTCGACCCCGACGGCGTTCGCGCGGTCCTCGCCGAACTGGAGAAGCACGGCGTGGACACCGGACGCCTCGTCAAGGTCACCAAGGACGAGGAGATCTGATCCATGGCACGCATCGAAAGCCCCGACCCGCACTTCACCGGCACCGGCCCCGGCGGCATCCACTTCGAGGACGGCGTCGCCGAGACCGACAGCCAGGCCGTCATCTCCTACTGCCAGGGCGCCGGGTACACGGTCGACGGCAAGACGTACGTCGACACCCCGCCCGCCGCGCGCATTACGGAGGTCCCCGACCCGCGGTTCGTCACGGACGTGGGCGACACGGCGCCTCTGAGGGACGCCGCGGTCGACCCGCGGCCGGGCGACGTCCCGCCCTCCAACGCGGGCAAGGCCAACCCGCACGGCCCGCTCGTCGTGGCACCGGGGATCGGCGCACCGCCCGTCGTCGAGGACCCCGACGGGGACGGCGTCGTACCGGCCACCGACGTCAACCCGGACCCGCCCGGCAAGTCCGCGTCCAAGGCGACGTGGGTGGAGTACGCGGTCGCGCAGGGCATGCCGCGGGAGGACGCCGAGAGCGCCACCCGCGACCAGCTCGCCGAGCGGTACTCGGGCGGCGGTGACGCCTGATGGGCGTATCCGCGTCCCTGTCCATGGCCGCCACGGTCACGCAGACCAAGGCACTGGACCTGACCACGACGTCCGATCCGCTGATCTTCCGACGAGCTGTCAGCCTCCTCAACGGCACCACCGCGGGCAAGGCCGACCGGGTGTTCCACGACCGGCGCACACTGGCCGCGTCCGCAACCGAGGATCTCGACCTCGCGGGAGCGCTCACGGACGCGTTCGGGGCATCCCTCACCTTCGTACGGATCAAAGGCCTGTTCATCTCCGCGGCGGTGCCGAACACGAACAACGTGGTCATCGGCGCCGCCGGGGCGAACCCGTGGGCGACACTCCTCAACACCACGGGCACGGTGGCGCTGCGCCCCGGAGCCAGCCTCGGCGTCATGGCCGGGGACCAGGACCCCACGGCGTACACCGTCACCGCAGGCACCGGCGACCAGCTGAAGGTCACCAACTCCGGTGCAGGCACCCCCGTCACGTACGACGTCATCGTGATCGGCGCGAGCGCATAGGAGGTGCCCGGTGGGCAGAGTCTTCGCCACCGCCGCGGAGTACGAGGCGTACACCGGGCAGCCCGCTCCGGCCGGTGCCGACCGGCTGCTGGCGAGGGCCTCACGGCTCGTGTCGGCGGCCACCAAGGCAGCGTTGTACGACACCGACACGACGGGCTACCCGTCCGATACGGACGTCCGGGCCGCGTTCCGTGACGCCACCTCAGCGCAGGTCGCCGAGTGGGCCAAGCGGGACGCGGCAGCTGCCGGAGAGAGCGACGATCCCGCGGCGAGCCCGTGGACATCGATCTCCGCTGGAGGGCTCAGCTTCTCCCGGCAGTCCGCGCCCACGGCGACCGCCGAGGACACCGAACTGACCGCAGAGGCCGCCGAGATCCTGGCCGAGCTGGGGCTGTGCCAGGTGGTGTGGACGTCATGAGGTTCCCGCGGTTCCTGCAACAGCACACGGTGACGGTGGAGCCGTTTCTCGGCAACTCCTCCACGGGCCCGCTGTACGGCCCAGCTGCCGAGGTGCGGGGCCTGCTGGAACAGACGACACGGCTCGTCCGCAACGCGGCGGGCGAGGAGGTCACCTCGTCCTCGACGTTCCGGGCACCGCTGGAGACCGTGGCGCCCGCGAAGAGCCGCGTGCACCTCCCGGACGGCAGGCGCACGACAGTGATCGCGGCCGTGCGGCAGGACGGCGCCAAGCTGCCCACGCCTGATCATCTGGAGGTGCAGCTTCAGTGACGCAGTACGCGCGCATGAACTGGCAGGGAACCCGGCTATGGACTTCTCGCGGCCGGCGCCTGGCATCTGAAGGCCTCCAACGCGCCCTGGAGCACGGCCTGAAAGTCTCCAACGAGCGCGTACCGCTGGAGGAGGGCACCCTCGAACGCTCTGGCCGAGTCGACGTGGACGGGCTGAACGGCGCGATCAGCTACGACACGGTGTACGCGGTCCGTCAGCACGAAGAGCTGACCTGGAAACACTTGCCCGGACGCCAGGCGAAGTACCTGGAGTCGGCGATGAACTCGGAGCGTGAGGTCATGCTCCAACTCATGGCCGTGACGCTGCGCCGCTTCTTCCGCGGCTGACCTTCATCCGACCGAACTCCCGCCCCGTGCGGGGGTTTTCGCATGTCCGGAGGCCGCCGTGGGTCACACCAGCTCGATCATCAACGGCCTCGCTGAGCTGTTCGCCGCCGAAGGGCTCGGCGTGTACCGGCCCGCCGGGGTGGTGACGGACGGCGAGACCGGGGTCTTCCTGCACCGCCTACCCGAGGCTCCCGCCCGGGCATTCGCGATCACGCCGTACCCGGTCGAGGACACCGGCCAGACCGACGTCACCGACGGCCTCCAGATCCGCATGCGGGCGGGCCCGGACCCGAACGAGGTCCTCGACATGGCCGACGCCGTCCGCGACCTCCTGCACATGCGCGAGAACACGCTCCTCGGCGGTGTCCGGCTCTCGCTGATCTGGCGGCAGTCGCAGGCCCCGATGGGCCAGGACGAGCACGGCCGCGAAGAGCTGACCAGCAACTACTACGCCCGCTCGTCTCGACCGAGCGCCCACGTCAACGAATAGGAGGCCGTCATGTCGACGCCGACTGAGACCGCTCTTGCGCGCCGCTGGCGCCTGGAGATCAACATGGGCACCGCGGGGGTGCCGGACTGGCAGCTCTGCCCCGCCGTCACGGAATTCCAGTGGACGGCCGAGCCGAACCACGAGGACGACACCTCGTACGACACCGACGGATGGGGCGAAAACACCAAAACCGGCCAAGACTGGGAGGTTGAGGTGACTTTCAACCGTAAGGCCACCCCGGACAGTACCGCGTACAGCGTGGTGCACGAAAAGATCAGGACTGCGTTCTTCGCTTACGGCGAGGAGAGCAAGGTGCCCTTGCGGTTCTTCGACCGCAACGGGCTCCCGGAGGCATACGAGGGCTACGGTCTGCCGAACTGGGAGCCGCAGGGCGGCGAAGCTCGCGACTTGGACCAGGTGCAGGTGACGTTCACCGGCACCGGGCCGCTCACGCCGATCACGAACCCGGTGAGCCCCTGATGGGCGGCTTCAAGGTCCTGGACGAGTTCCTCGGCGACTCCCTCGACCTCCCGATCAAGTGCAAGGACGGCACTGTCCGCACCTTCCACATCCCCGCTTGCTCCGCCGAGGACGGGCTGCGTGTGCAGTCCCTGGTGGAGTCCGGCGCCCGGATGGCTACCGATGGCACCCCGATGGACGCCGAAGTCCTGGATGACGCCGCCGAGCTGGACCTGTACCGAACTGCCCTCGGCTCGGCCTATGACGACCTGTTCAGCAATCTGGACTGGCCTCGGTTCAAGCACGCCGCGATGACCGCCGTTTTGTGGATCACGGTGGGCATCGATACGGCCGAGCAGTACTGGAACGCGGACGGCGACCCTTCTCAACTGGCCCCGAATCGGGCGGCACGCCGGGCGGCCTCATCGGCTGCGGCGAAGTCGACCCCGCGACGGGGCTCCACGAGTGGTACGAGCACCCCGCGGGCTACCAGCCGCGCCCGCAAGGCCGCCAAGACCTGACGTGGGCGGGCCTCCTCGACGAGTGGCCACTGATCGAGGCCGATCTCCACGAGGTGTACGGCGTCGATCTTTCTGAGCCGGGCCTCATGCGTGCCCGCTCCTGGCGGTGGCTCAGGACGCGGATTCTCGGCCTGCTCTCCGCCGAGTCGCGGCTGAGCAGGCGTTTCGCGCCGCCTGAGCCCAAGGCACGGCGAACTCCCCGACCGTGATCTCCCCGAGGGGGTGCACCCATGGCCCTCAACCTCGGCGATTTGGTCGCAGGTTTGCGCGCGGACGACGCCCCGTTCACGCGGGCCCTTGGCCGTGCCGAGCTGCGCATGCGCGGGCTCACCCGCGACGTCAACGGCCAACTGCGTGACCTCAACGGCAGGTTCATCCGTGACGGCGACGCCATGGGCCGCAGCCTGTCCCACGGGATCGGGCGCGGTGCTCGTGCGGCAGTGTCCGCGCTGCGCAAGGTGGCGCCGGCGGTGGCCGGTATCGGTGCGGGGCTGCCCGTGGTGGCAGCGGCGGCTACGGCGCTTGGTGGTCTCGCCGCGGGCGCTGCTGCCGCTGGGCTGGCGGTTAAGGCGTTCAGCCTCGCCGCGGGCCCGCAGATGGAGGCCGTCGCAGAGGTCTCCAAGCTCGCTGAGGACGCGCAGAAGGCTGTGGCCGCGGGGGCGGAGGACGCGGCCGAGAAGCAGAAGGCGTACAAGGACGCGCTCGCCGAGCTGCCGCCCGCGACGCAGGCGACGGCGCGCGCGTTCATCGGCCTGAAGAGCGATTACCGGGCTTGGTCGGACGAGATGTCCGGCACGACGATGCCGCTGTTCACCAAGGGCATCGGGATCCTGCGGGACTTGCTCCCGACGTTGACGCCGTTCGTGCAGGCCGCGGCTGGCGCCATCGGTGGCTTCCTCGACGAGGTTGCCGTCGGGGTCAAGAGCGCGGGGTTCAAGGAGTGGGCGGCCGATATGTCCTCGGCGGCCGGGCCCGCTCTCGCCAACTTCCTCGCGGTGATCAAGAACTTGGCGATCGGGTTCGCCGGGCTTCTTCAGGCGTTCCTGCCTGTGTCGGACGGGGTGACCGGCGGCCTGGTCCAGATGTCGGAGGCCTTCGCCAACTGGGGCTCTTCGCTTCCAGATTCCGAGGGCTTCGCACAGTTCCTGGAGACGGCACGAGAGGGCGGCGCTGCGCTTGGCACCCTGGCGTCTGCTGGGGTTGACCTCCTCGTCGCGCTTGCACCGCTGATCGGCCTGACGGCGCAGCTCGCTACGTGGCTTGCCAGCATCATCAGCGCTACCCCCACCCCCGTACTGACCGCGCTCGCTGCGGTCATCGGTACGGTCACCATCGCCATGAAGACGTGGGCGATCGCTCAGGCCATCGTCGCCGCGCGAAACCGGATCTGGACAGCGACTCAGTGGCAGCTGAACGCCAGCATGTTCGCGAGCCCGGTGTTCTGGATCATCGCAGCGATCGTGGCACTCATCGCGATCATCGTGCTGATCGCGACCAAAACCACCTGGTTCCAAACGGCCTGGTCAGCGGCCTGGAACTTCATCAAGGCGGCCACCGATGTTGCCGTCGCAGGCATCAAGACCGCCCTCAACTGGTTCGCAGGCCTCCCCGGCATGATCAGCGGCTGGTTCGGCGGGGCGAAGAACGCAGCGATCCGCCAGTTCAACTCGCTCGTCTCCTGGCTGCGTGGTCTGCCGGGTAAGGCCGGATCGGCTTTGGCCGGCCTCGCGGGCTCCCTGCGCAACGCCGCTTCGGCTGGATTCAATGCCTTCCGGCAGGCCGCTGTGTCGAGGGCCTCCTCCTTCGTCTCCTGGGTGCGCGGCATGCCGGGCCGGATCTCGCGGGCGATCGGCTCGCTGTCCGGTCTGCTGGTCTCCAAGGGGCGCGACGTGATCCGCGGCCTGTGGAACGGCATCAAGGCCATGGGTAGCTGGCTAAAGAATCAGTTGATCTCGTTCGCGAAGTCCATGATCCCCGGCCCGATCGCGAGTGCCCTGGGCATCTCCTCGCCGTCTCGCCTCATGGCGGACCAGGTCGGCCGGTGGATCCCCGCAGGCATCGCGCAGGGCGTCACCCGCAATGCCGGTGTACTCGACACGGCCATGGCGAACCTCGTCTCCACGCCCACCCCGTCCGCGTCGATGGCGATGGCTGCGGGCGCGGCCGGTGTAGGGGCGGCCGGCGGTATGCGGGCGAGGACGCCGCAGGTCGTCGAGGTCGGCTCGGACGGCAGCGCCCTCGGTGACCTCATCATCGGCACGCTTCGCGACTCCATAGGCGCGCGCGGCGGCAACGTCCAATTCGTACTGGGGAGGTGACCGTGGCGTTTCCCGAGGATCCGCTCGGCCTGCGCGTGGAGATCCGTACCGGCACGGTGTGGACGGACATTACGGCGGACGTGCGGACCGCCGATCCGATCACGCACGCGCGCGGGATCCGCAACAGTGGCACGTCCGCGGATCCCGCCACCTGCCCCCTGAAGATCGACAACAAGGACGGCCGCTACTCGCCGCGCAACCCGGTGAGTCCGTACTACGGGCTGATCGGCCGCAACACGCCCGTCCGCTTGTGGCTGCCGAGCGGCCCGCACTTCCTCGATCTCGACGGCACACCGGGCTCCTACGCCTCCACCCCCGATGACGCGGCACTCGACATCACCGGCGACCTCGATGTCCGTGTCGAGGCCGAAACCAGCTGGCACGCGCCCGGCGCCCACACCCTGATCGGGAAATGGGACCCCCTCAGCAATCAGCGGTCCTACCTCCTGCGGCTACAGGACGGGCTGCTGTACCTGAGTTACTCCCTCGACGGGGTGGCGGTCTCTTTCCACGCCCGCCCGCTGCCGGACCTGCCCCCGCGCGCGGCACTACGCGCCACCCTCGACGTCGACAACGGCGTCGGCGGCAGGACCGTCACGTTCTATTGGGCGCCGTCGCTGGCCGGGCCGTGGACGCAGTTCTCCACGCCGGTCACGATCGAGGGCCCGATCAGCATGTACGCCGGGATGGCCCCGCTCACGGTGGCGCCGACGGATCTCGGCGTGACCGTTCCGCGCTACCCGGCCGAGGCCCACATCTACGCCGCAGAGGTGCGCTCCGGGATCGGCGGGACCGTGGTGGCGTCACCGAACTTCGAGGCGCAGCCGCTCGGTTCGTCCGGCTTCACGGACTCTGCCGGCCGCGTGTGGACGCTCACCGGTGCGGCGATCGCTGACCGGCAGGAGCGTTTCGTCGGTGAGATCGCCAAGTGGCCGCAGAAGTGGACGCGGGGCGGTAAGACCGTGTGGACGACTGTGGAGGCTGCGGGCATCCTCCGCCGCTACGGGCAGGGGCAGAAGGCGCTCGACAGCACACTCCGGCGCCGCATTCCGTCCGGCAATCCGATCGCGTACTGGCCGATGGAGGAGGCCCGGGAGGCGACCCGCGCCTACTCGCCGATCCAGGGCGTCACCCCCGCGGCCGTGACAGGGCTGGAGTTCGCGGGCGTCGACACCCTGCCCTCATCCAAGGCGTTGCCTAAACTCTCGTCGGCCGCCACGTTGTCCGCGATCGTCCCGACGTACCCGACCCCCACGCAGTGGCAGGTGGAGTTCGTCTACACCGCAGACGACAAGGCCCCGCCAGCGGCAGAGCCGTGGCCGGAGGTCATCAGCGTCTCTACGACCGGCACGGTGCGCCGCTGGTGGGTCGGTATGCGGGCGGGCAGCGCGCGGATCCTCGGCTACGACTCCTCCGGCGCCGAGCTGGTCCACGTCACGGCGAGCGTGGGCAGCGATGTGTTCCACGGCTGGGTGCGCATGCGCCTGTGGGTCCGCGAGTCCGGTGGCACCGTCTCCTGGCGGCTCGAATTTCAGGACGTCGGCGGTGACGCAGGCGGCACCGGCGCCACGTTCAGCGGCACGGCCGGACGCGTCACCGCGGTGACAGGCACCTGGGGTGCGGCGACCGAGGGATGGTCCATCGGGCACCTGGCCGTATTGCCCACCGCGCAGAACAGTCTCTACACCGGGTCCGACAACGGGTACACGGGCGAGGCCGCGTGGGCACGGATGCTGCGCCTGGCCAACGAGGAGAACATCCCCCTGGCCCGCGTCGCGGGACCACTCGCGACGGAGCGTGTGGGGCCGCAGCGCCCCGAGACTCTCCTGACGCTGCTCCAGAAGGCCGCCGAGGCGGATGGCGGAATGCTCCTGGAGGACCGGGCCCGCACAGGGCTCGTCTACCGGGACCGCTCCAGTCTCTACACGCAGGAGCCCGCCCTCACTCTCGTCTATGGGGTGCCGGGGCTGGCCCCGCCGCTGGAGCCGGTCGACGATGACGACGCCACCCGCAACGACATCACCATCACCAGGGACGGTGGGAGTTCGGCGCGGGCGGTCCTGGAAGAGGGCCCGCTGTCGGTGCAGCCACCGCCGGACGGGATCGGCGTCTACGACGAGTCGCTCACGCTGTCCCTGGCGGACGACGTGCAGCCCACCCCACACGCCTACTGGCATCTGCACCTGGGCACCTATGACGGGGCCCGCTACCCCTCCGTACGCGTGCTGCTGCACAAGGCGCCGCATCTCATTCCGCAGGTGCTCGCGCTACGCGAGGGGGATCTCCTGCGGCTCCAGGGATTGCCTCCATGGGTGGCGTACGGGGACGTGGACTTGATCGTCACCGGGTACAGCGAGACCCTCCTCCCGCGCACGTGGGAGATCACGTTCACCTGCGAGCCTGCCGGGCCGTGGATGACCGCGAAGGCCGACCATCCGGTGTACGGGAAGGCGGACACGGACGGCTGCGTTCTCAGCGCGGCGGCCACGGACACGGCGACCGCGCTGGACGTGGTCAGCTCCGGCCTGCCGTGGACCACTGACCCGGCCGAGATGCCCATCGTGATGCAGCTCGGCGGGGAGGAGGTCTCCGCCTCAGCGATCGCTCCAGTGTCCGACACCTTCACGCGGGCCGTGGCCTCGGGCTGGGGCACTTCGTCGGGCGGGCAGGTGTGGGCGACGGCCGGCGGCGCCGCCTCGGACCGCTCGGTCGACGGGGCCCGCGGCGTGGTGACGCTACCCAGCGCGGTCACCACGGTCCGCTTCCAGACCCTGGTTGCGGGGATGCGGGACTGCGAGATCAGGTGCCGTTTCCAGGCCGGGCAGGTGTCCACCGGGGCGAGCCTCGTGCCCTCCGTGCTGCTGCGCTACGTCAACGGCAGCACGTACTACCGGGCGCGCGTCCACTTCGGTACGGGCGGCGGCATGTTCACCTCCGTCACGCGCGACACCACGCAAGTCGGCGGGACTCCCGCGCTGCCCTACACGTACGTGGCCGACGCCGAGTTCGAAGTGCGGGTGCGGCTGGACGGGCACCGCATCCGCATCCGCGTCTGGCCGGTCGCCACCCCCGAGCCCGCGGTGTGGCACCAGGACCAAGAGATCACCACCAACGTCATCGCAGAGGGCGCCGTCGGCCTGAGCGCCTCGGCGTTCGCGGGCAACACCAACGTCTCCCCGCTGCTCCGCTTCGACAACTTCGAGGTGGTCGGCGGACAGCGCCTCACCGTCGTGCGATCCGTCAACGGCGTGATCAAAGCGCACGGCGTCGGCGAACCCGTCCAGCTGGCCCACCCCGCGATCGCCTCACTGTGAAGGAGGGTCTTCGTGACGACGCCTGTCGACTGGCTGCCCGGAATGGACATCACTGCCGGACGCTTGGGCGCGATGGCTCAGGCGGCCTCCCTGCTCGCCACGAATTACGGGGCGGACAGATCCGGTAGCACGGACGCGGCCCCGGGCATTCAGCTCGCCCTCAATCTGGCGCGTGATCTCGGCGGCGCTCAGGTCGTGTTGCCGCCGGGGGTGTACCTGACCGGGCAGACCCTACGGATCTACACCAACACCCGTCTGACACTGATGGCGGGCGCCGAGCTCCGCCGCAACCACGCCGGAACGATGCTGATCAACGGGGACGCGGGCCAGGCGTTCGGCGGGTATACGGGCCACTCGCGGATCGTCATCGAGGGCGGCCTGTGGAACATGCGCGGCACGACCTCGGGCCTCACAGGCAGCGCGATGTGCATCTCGATCGGGCACGCCACGGACATCGTAATTCGTGATCTTGAGGTCCGGGACCTGCCCGGCTTCCATGCCATCGAGCTGAACAGCACCTCGCACGGCCTGATCCAGAACTGCCGGTTTCGCGGATACGTGGACCCCGGCGCCAGGGACTTCAGCGAGGCAATCCAGCTAGACCTCGCCAAGTCCAGCGGTGTGTTCGGCGGATTCGGCCCCTACGACCACACGCCGTGTGAGGACGTTCTGATCACGGGCTGCCACTTCGGCGCCTCGGGGACGGCGGGCACGACCGCGTGGCCGCGTGGCATCGGGTCGCACTCGGCGACGATCACGAAGTACCACCGGCGGGTCCGCATCAGTGACTGCTCGTTCGAGGGACTTCTCCAGTTCGCGATCAGCGCGTACTCCTGGGAAGACGTCACGATCACCGGCAACACATTCGTCTCCTGCGGGAGCGGCGTACGCCTCCGCTCCGTGATCCTCTCGGATACCGAGGACACGAAACTGCCCGACGGCACCCAGACCAGCGCGAGCCAGGTCATGAGGAATCTGGCCGTGGTGGGGAACAGTTTCCGGTCCGGGGGCGGCTACGACAACGCGATCGTCGCTTACGGCGAGCTCACGGGCACGATCCTCAATCTGACGGTCGTGGGCAACACCATCGACGGCACGGCCGGTGGGCAGGCGGGCATTCGCCTCTACCGGGCCTCCCGTGCCACGGTCGCGGACAACGTGCTCGCGAACGTGTCGGGCACGGGTCTCAGCACGGAGGAGCAGAACAACACCGTGCTGAACGGCAACGTGATTTGGACCGCTGGCGCCCACGGAATCACGATGGTCAACAGCGACAACAGCAACATCATCGCGAACCACATCCGCGACCCCGCGAACTCCGGGATCTTGGTACAGGGCGGTAGCGACGTGCAGATCCGCGACAACTTCGTGGACGGCGCCAACCGGGTCGCGAGCTCGGCGTACGGCATCCGTGTGTCGACCAACCCGGTGGCGATCGCGATCTCCGGCAACAAGTGCCGCCCCGGGGCGAGCGCTACGAAGGCCGTGCGCGGTCTGTCCATCTCCAGCGGCACCGGCATCCACCGCTTCGGCAACGACATGCGCGGCACCTGGTCCGGCGCCGGCGGCACCGGAATCGACGACCTCTCGACGTCGCCGAACACCACCGCGACCGACATCCAGTAACCCCCGCTCACCCGTCCGCCCCGCGCCATCTGGCCGGGGCTTTCTTCATGTCCTGGAGGGCTCATGGCACAGCAACCACTCCCGACCGACCTCGGGCAGAAGGCCTACGCCGCGTACGGCGAGGTGACCGGAGGCCTCACCCACGACGGCCGCACGATGCCGCCCTGGGCAGACCTCGGCGAGGACATCCAGGCGGCGTGGACCGTCTCAGCCAGCGTGCTCTACCAGGCGGGCGTGGACGCATCGCTGTCTGAGGATGGCCGCTGATGGCCCCGCCGCTGTCCCCGGGCAGCTTCCTCGACGCGCTGCGCGACGAGGGCGTGACGGTCGTCGAGGTCGGCGATTGGAAGAACCATAACCGCAACCACAAAGGCCCCTGGGGGCCCGTGCACGGGGTGATGATCCACCACACCGTCACTTCGGGAAGCGCCCGCACCGTCGACATCTGCCGCAAGGGTTACAGCGGCCTGCCTGGCCCGCTGTGCCACGGCGTCATCACCAAGGACGGCCGCGTCCACCTTGTCGGCTACGGCCGCGCGAACCACGCGGGGATGGGCGACGACGACGTGCTGCGCGCGGTCATCGCCGAACGCGCCCTGCCCGCCGACAACGAGGCGAACACCGACGGCAACCGCCACTTCTACGGCTTCGAGTGCGAGAACCTCGGCGACGGCAAGGACCCCTGGCCAGCGGTCCAGGTCGAGGCGATCGTGCGCGTCTCCGCGGCCCTGTCCCGTCGGCACGACTGGGGCAAGGACGGTGAGACCTCGACGATCGGGCACGCTGAGTGGCAGCCCGGAAAGATCGACCCCAGGGGGATCAAGGGCGGCATGGACGGGATCCGTGCCCGCGTCGACGAGCGGCTCAAGCACCCCGCGAGCTGGTCGCCGGGCGGCTCCGCGTCGTACACCGTCCGCAAGGGCGACACCCTCTGGTCTATCGCCGTGCACGAGCTCGGCGACGGTTCCCGCTACGGCGAGATCAAGTCCCTCAACGGGCTGAAGAGCGATGCGCTCACGCCTGGACAGAAGCTCAAGCTCCCCAAGAAGTGAGGACCCCCATGCGTATCTCCAGCTTCGCCAAGTCCCTCGTCGCCGGTGTCGCCGCGGGCTCCGCCGCCGCGGTCGCCGCCACACAGGACGGCGCCCTCGTCACCGGGGAGGTCGTCACGATCGTCCTCGCCGTTCTCGGCGCCTGGGGCATCACCTACGCCGTGCCCAACAAGACGAGTCCGGGAGCGTCAACGCCCCCGTCCGAGCCGACGACCTTCTGATGTGCCGGGCGGCCCGGCGGATGCGCGCGACGCTGGGCCGCCGCGGCATCGCCCTCGTCCTGCTCGGCCTCGCCAAGATCTGTTACGGCCTCGGTTTCGCCCTCCAGTCCGGCCCGACCCCCGTCGGCCTTCAACTCCTCACGCGGTGGGCGGACCTGCGCTGCTGGTCATCAGTCTGGATCATCTGCGGGCTCGTCACCTTCGGCTTCGCCTGGCTGCGCGTCGGCCGGGATGGATTGGGCTTCATGGCCGCGGTGGTCCCGCCGATCGTGTGGGGCGGCGCGTACCTGTGGGGCGCAGCCGTGGGCGACTACCCGCGGGGCCTGGCCATCGCTGCCTGGTACGCCATCGGCCATGTGGGACTGATCTTGTGGGCGTCGGGAGTGCCCGAGCACTCCGTGCCCCACCCTGACCTGCGGGAGCGTGGTAGATGACCGGCACGTGGGGCGTCGTCGCAGGCATCGTCGGCGCCCTCCTCGGCGCCGTGGCCCTGCTCGGCTCAGGGCTGTTCGCCGCGCGGGCGACCCGAGCAGCTGCACGCACCACGGCCGAAGCGACGCGTGCTCAGGCCCAGGCCGCCGCCGAACCAGCCCAACGGGCGGCGGATCTCGCCTCGTTCCGCGAGATCAGAGACGAGATGAAGTTCAAGATCGAAAGACAGAACGCGCGCATCGACGGGCTGGGCAGTCTGGTGCTCGCCTACTCCTGGACCGTCGATCGGCTGATCCACCGTATGCGGGACGCCGGCGTCACCCCCGATCCGAGCGACATCCACGAGCAGGTACGCGAGCACATGCGCACCAGATGATCCGGCCCCCTCTCGCCTTCGGGCGGGAGGGGGCCCTTTCGTCATGCCCGGCCTGGTGATTCCTGGCCAGAGCCCTGACATAGAAATGGTCCCGCCCCATACCCTGGCAGTGCGACCTGTACAGAGATTGGGGCGAGACCGTGCCATTTGATGCTACCCCGGACCCGTACGGCGATCCGTTGCGCTTCGGCCAACGGGTCCAGATTTCGCGTGAGCGACGGGGGATGACCCAGGGACAGCTTGCCGATCTCGTCGGCATCTCACCGCACACCCTTCGAAAGATCGAGAACGGGCAGCAGAAAGCGCCCGGCCTTGAGATGGTGCTGCGCATCGCCGAGGCCCTACGGGTGCGTGACCTCTCCGACCTGACAGGCCATCCCGACATGCATGTCGATCTGTTCATCGGCCCCGGTCACCCGCGCCTCGCCGCGGTGAAGGCCGCCGTCGACACTTTCCCCTTGTCTTCCAGCGTCGAGCCGCCGCCGGTGGCCCACGTCGAGGCCCGCCTGCATGCGGCGTGGAAGGCACGCCATCGAGCCCCCGATCACCGCGAGGTCATCGGCAAACTGTTGCCGGACCTGATCCGCGACGCGCAGTCCCTGGTGCGGCATGCCGATACTGGGGCCGCTCGACGTACCGCACAGAGCCTGCTCTCCCAGACCTACTCACTGTCGCAGTTCTTCCTCGCCTACCAGCCCGATAGCTCTTTGCTGTGGCGGGTTGCCGAGCGCGGCATGATCGCCGCTCAGGAGTCCGAGGACCCGCACTCCATCGGCGTCGCCGCTTGGCTCATGGCTCAGGCCCACCGTGACAGCGGCCCCCGTCACTTCGACGCAGCGGACGCGGTCAACCTGGAGGCGCTGCAGTTCCTCGAACCGCTTCTGCCGGACGCCAGTGACGATGTCCTGGCGATCGCCGGGGCGCTGCGCTTCGAGCTCGGCTACACCGCGGCCCGCCGCCGAGAGACGGGTACTGCCTGGGCACATTGGGACAAGGCCAACTCCATGGCCGGTCGCCTCGGCGCGGACTACTACCACCCGGTCACAAGCTTCTCGCAGGCCATCATGGGCGCCCACGCGGTAACCGTCGCCGTCGAACTCCACCAAGGCGGCGAGTCTGTACGCCAAGCCGCCCGCGCTGAGGAGCACACCATCCGCTCAAGGCCACGCCGCGCGCGGCACCGGATCGAGGAGGCGCGCGGCTACCAACTCGACAACCAGCCCGACGTTGCGCTGGCCACTTTGGAGAAGGCGCACCGGGCCGCGCCTGAGACGATCCGCTACAACGGTTACGCGCGCAGCCTCATCCTTGAGGCTGTCGAATCCACTCAGGCGCCGCGTCGTCGACGGGCGTCCGAGTTGGCGATGGAGATCGGCATCCTGGCTGCGTGAGGGCACCGACCGGAATCCGGTCGGCGGTCCGCACACCCCGCCCATAGCGTCGTCATCAGACCTGATCGACGCTGATGACGGCAGGGGCAGACGGTGGATACGCAGCAGAGAGACAGAGAGATCTCTGAGTGGTTCGCGGAGGCTCAACAGGGCCCCGCGCAAGCCTCGCGCGAGTGGACTGATCGCGGCGTTGCGCTTCTCCCGTGCGGCGTCCGCTTCTGCGCAGTGCGTCTACCTGCCCGACTCGTACATGCCGCGTGCGGCACCGACCTCACCGAGATCGTGAGGGGAACGCTCGCCGGAATGCTGGCGGGGCCGGTGATCTGCGACGCCAACGGTTCTCACTACTACGCGCTGGTGGAGCCCACCCCTCGCCTGGCGTGGCAGTACGGAGACGTGGCGCCGCTCTTGGGGGCTGGCACATATCTGGGTGTGCCAGCGACCCGCCGCGCCGAGCCGCCAGGAACGTACTGGCTGGTACTCCCACACCAGCCGGGCGATCTGTGCCCTCTGCCGTCCGTGGCTGCCCTGATCGGCGTGGGCAGACGCTGCCTCGGTATAGAGGAGCAGCTGTGACTGCGACAACGACGGCACAAGCGGTGTACCAGCACTACCTCGCACACCTCGATGGATGCCGCCCATGCCGGGTCGAGCAGCCTTGCGAGGCCGGGGACCGGCTGCGGCGGGCGCTGCGCGCGGCCCGCGCCGCAGCCATGGACCCCACGAACTCCCGCCGCGACAACGGCGGGTTGTAGGCCCCTCGCCCCGAGACGCGCACGCGCCGCGCGCTCATCCGCTTGGGGCGAGGGACGTCCTATCCATCCACCAACAGGAGGTTCCTTATGGGCACGCTCACGAACGGCCGAACCACCATCTCCTATGAGCATCACACCGCGCCCGGTCTGGACTGGCGGAAGGCTGGACGGACCGATCTGGACCCGATCCTCAAGGAGTGCGTGATCCTCGCGGAGGCGCCGCCCGCGGTGGGCCACCCGCACCACAGCATCCCGGATGGCACCCGCATGATCGCCATCAGCGACGACAAGGACACCGGCTCGCCAGTGCTGCTGATGAGCCGATTGGAGATCAGCAAATTCTTTGACGGGGTGGTGAACGGTGAGTTCGACGAGTTCCGGGCGAGCGAGGACGAGCTCCGGGAAGCAACCGCCGCAGCAAGCTGACGAGGCCGCGCCGGTCTTCCGGCCCCCGGCCGACAACTCCCGGTCCCTGACAGGCGGGAAGATCTGCTCGGTCCACGAAGGGCCGCCGCTCGAAACCGAGCGGTGTTGGAGCGGGGCGAGGATCTGCCCGGTCTGCACACCGCTTGGCCGCACGCATGAGGAGACGCGGATGATCGTCCGGAGGGCGAGAGCGCGGATGGAGCGTGACGGCTACTGGAATCAGCCGGGGCGGTGTACCTAGCCGCTGGTGCTGTTAAAGAGGCTGCCAGTGCTGCGGTGCTGGCAGCCTTCGCCGCGCAGATGTACCTGCTCGTCGCTCCGTGCATATGCCATCGGTGGAAGGGTATGAAGCGGCAAGTCGAGCCCAGACCCCGCCCGGCCAGTCGTCTAGTCGAGGAGGTCGGCGAGGTGCACTCGCAGGGCGTGGGCAATCAGGAGCAGGTCCGAGTACTGCGGGTCGCGCGTACCCGCTTCATACCGCTGGATGCTGCGCCTCTCAATCCCCGCCAGATTGCCTAGCTGTTCTTGAGACAGCTGTGCCGCGAGGCGCAGCTGCGCGATTCGGTGCCCGAGCGCGACTCGACGGGTGAGAACCCATTCAGGTCGGGGGTTACGTCGGGCAGGCACCTGCACACACAATGTGCAGATCAGGAGGGTGTCAGTACCCAAGTGGTCGCTAAGTGATCGAATGGCTGATCATGGGCGGGCGGCGTGGCGGAAAAGTGAAGATCCTCCCTCAGCTCTGCGGCATATGCCCCACGCCGCAGAGCTAGCTGTAGTCTGAAGTAATCGAACACGTGTTCACTCGAACGGGCGATGTGCTCAACCGGAACCACCTGTTACACATAGATGGATAGATCAATCACCCCCCGCCACGAACGTGCCGGGACCGTCGCAGTGGTGCCCCCCTCGTGACGGGCCGGCACTTGGGATCACCCTCGCAGTCCGCACCCAGCGGAACGCGAGGGCGATCTGCGTTGCGGCCATCGCCTCAAACCGGCATCCGACCTGCATGGACGACGTTGATCGTTTAGGGGATTTTTAGGAGACGGGGCGCAGTAGTTGGGGTGTAGTCAGACTGCGCGAGGGGGGTGCCGGATTGCACGACGCGCCCCAACAGAAAGGCCCTGTACCCCCGTTGAGCTGGGGGTACAGGGCCTTTCTGCTGATCAAACCGGTGGGCGCGGACGGTTTCGAACCGCCGACATCTGCCTTGTAAGGGCAGCGCTCTACCGCTGAGCTACGCGCCCGGGATGTTTCGACAGCCTACCTTGCCCGTGGCCCCGGGCCGCAAACCCGTACGGGGCGGCTCCCGCCCGTTGGGCCGTGGATGTTTCCGTTCTCCGCGGCTGGTGGCCCGCACCTGGTGTCCGCCCGCAGCGAAGACGGCAAAGTCACGATGCGCAGCGCGAACTAACCAGCCCGTGTGTTCGTCATTAACCGGTGGGAGAATGTGACACCGGGCAAGGCGGATGACAGCACGGGAGAGGGATAGTGACGGCGACACCTTCGCAGCCGTACACACCGGACACGCCGAGTAGCTCAGCACTGCCGGACGAGGACGTACGTCGCTGCGGGAGCGTGCGGCCGCGTCCCCGCCCCGGCGTCCGCACCCGCGTCCACGCCCGTGTCCGTACGAGCCCCTTCCGCGACGCGGTGGCGCTCGCCCTCCTGCCCCTCCCCCTTCTTGCCCTCACTCTCCCCGCCGCCTTCGCCGGCGGCGGCACCCGGCGGTGGTTCGGCGGGCGCGGGGAGAGCGTGCGGGCCGACGCCCAGGCCGCCAAGGACGCGGCAGCCGCCGCCTTCTACGAGTTGGACACCGCCCAGCGGGATCTGCGGATCTCCATCGAGACCATCGTCGCCGTCGACTCCACGCCCGCCGCACAGCGTGCCGTCTCCGACTTCGAGGCCATCGGGCGGCGGATCGACGAGGCCAGCCGCCAGTACATCAGCGCGGTGGACGCGCACGACCTCGACCGTGACGACCTGGAGGCCTCTGTCGCCGCCCGCGCGCGGACCGAGCTCACCGAGGCCAAGGCCGAGCTGGACAAGGCCAAGCAGGACCTGGACCGATTCCAGCAGGGGCTCGGCCCGCTGCTCGACAAGGCGGAGACGCAGCTCGCCCGCCTCGCCCCGGCCGTCGAGCGGGCCCGCCAGACCCTCCTGGCCGCCAGCAACGCCCTCGATGCCGTACGAGGCGCCGGGCTCAGGGCCGATGACCTGGCTGCCCGCCTCGCCGCCCTCGGGCCCGAGCTGACCAAGCTCAATCAGGGAGCGGGGCAGCACGGCGTGCCGGAGACACTGCAGCGCGCCGACCGCGTCCTGCGGGACGCCGAAGCGGTGCGGGCCGAGGCCGAGCGGCTGCCCGAGCGCGCCGCCGAGACAGACCGCCGCCTCGTCTCGCTGCGCACGCGCGCGCAGGCACTCACCACCCGCAGCGGCCAGGTCGAACCGGTCCTCAGCGAGCTGCGGCGGCGGTTCACCGTGGCCTGCTGGCAGGACCTGCAGCGCGTGCCGGACCAGGCCGCGGAGAACGTGCGCCAGGCCGAGGTCAAGCTGAAGGAGGCCCGCCAGGCGCGCGACGAGCAGCGCTGGCCGGACGCCACCTCGCTGCTCTCGACGGTCCGCGCCCTGCTGAACTCGACGGACGAGGCGGTATCGGCCGCCGGCGACCGGCTCCAGCGGCTGAACGCGGTGGCGAAGGACCCCCAGCAGGAGATCGAGCGCACCCGCTTCGCGATCCGCGACGCCCAGCGCCTGGCCATGGCGGGACGCCAGACCCCGGAGCAGCGGCACGCCCGCCCGCTGGACGAGTCCGTCGCCCGCCTGGACCGCGCGGTGGCCTCCCTGGAGGGGCGCCACCCGGACTACTGGCATTTCCTGACCGAGACCGAAGCCGTGCGGCAGGCGGTGGGCCGCGTGGTCACCCAGATCAGGGAGGAGCGGGGGCAGGGAGCCTGAGGGCTCAGGGGTGCCCGGTCCGCGGCGGCCTCTGGTGGCGATCCGCGACGACCTCTGGTGGCGATCCGCGGCCCGCGGGCGGATCCTGGAGTTACGTACGCCGACATCGGGAGGCGGACATGGCCGCGCACGTACTTCACTCAGGGACGAGGCGGCCCAGGCGGCGCGTCACACTGAACGAACACCTGCCCGTCGACCATCGTCTCAGCACGATATACCGCGTCGGCGCGGGCCTGATGGGGCTCGTCCTGGTCGTGTTCGGCATCCTCGGCCTGATCGACAAGATCGGCTTCTTCGACACCGGGGGCGACACCGTCGCCGGTCTGAACACCAACGGCGCGCTCAGCGTCCTGTCGATCTGCGTAGGGCTGCTCCTGCTCGTCGGCATGGTGATCGGCGGCAACTTCGCGTCGACGCTCAACATGGTCGCGGGCGTCGCCTTCATTCTCAGCGGCTTCGTCAACCTCGGCCTCCTCGACACCAGCTTCAACTTCCTCGCCTTCCGCATCCAGAACGTGCTGTTCAGCTTTGTGGTGGGCATCCTCCTGATGATCTTCGGGATGTACGGGCGGGTCGGCTCGGCACTGCCGCACGACAACCCGTACTGGCGGGCGCGCCACCCCGAGCCGGTGCGGCACGCGGGGCGCGGGCCTCACCACCCCGAGCAGACCTGAGCAGACCTTCCGCCCGGCCGCCCCAGAGCAGACCGTTCGCCCAACCACCCTGAGCAGGCGCGCTGACCTGCCTGTGCGAGCCTGGGGGCATGTCGGACCTCACCACTGCCTTCAGTTCAGCTCTGCGGACCCAGCGCCTGGTCGCCATCGTGCGCGGCACCGACGCGGAGGCCTCCTTCCGGACGGTCATGGCGCTCGTGGAGTCCGGTGTGCCGCTCGTGGAGGTCTCGCTCAGCGGCGCGGACACGTTGGGCGTCCTGCAGCGGGCGCGCGCCGAACTGGGCGGCGACGCCTGGCTCGGCGCGGGCACGGTCCTCACGGCGGACGACGCACGGCGTGCCGCGGACGCGGGAGCGAACCTCGTCGTGACGCCGGGGCTCGGTGCCGGCGTCGACGAGGCCCTGCGGCGTGAACTGCCCGTGGCGGCAGGGGTATTGACACCCACCGACGTGATCGCGGCGAGCGCTGCCGGTGCCACCGCGCTGAAGATCTTCCCCGCTTCGGCGATGGGCGGCCCCGCGTATCTCAAGGCGCTGCGAGCCCCCTTCCCCGACCTCCCCTTCGTACCGGTGGGCGGCGTGGACCGGGCCGCCGCCGAGGAGTATCTGGCGCTCGGCGCGGTCGCGGTCGGCGTCGGCTCCCCGCTCATCGGGGACGCGGCGGACGGCGGCGACCTGGACGCGCTGCGCAAGCGCGCCGCGGAGTTCGTGGCGGTCACGAAGGCAGCCGCGGGGGCAGTCGCGGGGGCCGGTCGGTGAGCGCCATGGGCCACGAAACTGCCGCCGACGTCCTCACCCTCGGCGAGACCATGGTCGCCCTGCGCGGCAGCGGTCCGCTCAAGCTGGGCGGTTCGATGGAGGTCTCCGTCGCGGGCGCCGAGTCGAACGTGGCCATCGGTCTCGCGCGCCTCGGCCACGCGGCGCGGTGGGCCGGCGCGGTCGGCGACGACGAGGCGGGCGAGCTGGTGCTGCGCACGCTGCGGGCCGAGGGCGTAGACGTCAGCGGCGCCACCCGCGACCCGGACGCGCCCACGGGCCTGATCCTCTTCGAACCCCGGCTGCCCGAAGTGACCCGCGTGCACTACTACCGTGCGGGCTCCGCCGGTTCACGCCTCACGGCGACCGCGGTCGAGGACGCTTTCGCCTCTCCCGCTGCGCCTCGCGTGCTGCACCTCACCGGCATCACCCCGGCCCTCGGCCCGTCCGCCCTCGCCGCGTGTCGCCGCGGTCTCGAACTGGCCCGGGAGCACGGCACGACGGTCTGCCTCGACGTCAACTTCCGCTCACGGCTGTGGAGCGCGGAGGAGTCCGCCGCGGTCATGCGTTCCTGGATGCCGTACGTCGATGTCCTCATCGCCTCGGACGACGAACTGCCGCTGTGCGTACCGGAGTCGAAGAACACATCCGGTGAGGCCTCCGCCCTGGCCGAGGAGCTCCGCGCGCAGGGCGTCGGCGAGGTCGTGGTCAAGCTCGGCGCCGACGGGGCCACCACGTACGACGCCGACGGGGAGCTGTACGCTCCGGCGCGTCCGGTGCGGGCGGTGGACGCCGTGGGCGCGGGGGACGCGTTCGTCGCCGGATATCTGTCGGCGCTGCTCGACGGGGAGGACTTGGCGGGGCGCCTCGACCGGGCCGTGACCACAGGGGCCTTCGCCGTGGCGTCGCACGGGGACTGGGAAGGGGCGCCCACGCGTGCGGAGCTCGGGCTGCTGGGAGCGGGGCCCGGGACCGTGGTCCGCTGAGCGTCCGCTGAGTCCTCGGCTGGATGTGCCGCGCCCAACCGGGCCCTGCCGCACCGTGCCGCGCTCTGCCGTGGAGGCCGTCGAGCACCTTGGGGTGCGTCGTGGCCGGTCACGCCCGCACCGCGGAGCCGCACATGCCACAGCCCCGCACTCCTTCAGGGCGCGGCCGAACCGCAGCGAACTTCACCGAGGCCGTCTGGCACCCCTCGGGTCGGGTCGGTCGTCCGGCGCGCCGCGGTCGGCGGACCCGCTAGCCGCGCCGCTGACCGCTAGCCGCTGGCCGCGCTAGCCGCAGCAGCCTCCGCCACAGCAGCCGCCTCCGCCACCGCCGCGCGGGGCAGGGGCGGGCGCCGAGGTGGAGCCCCCGACGGCCACCGTCGAGAGCAGCTTCACCGTGTCCTCGTGCCCGGCGGGACAGGGCGCTGGGGCGGCGGACTCGGCCATCGGGCGGCTCAGCTCAAAGGTGTCGCCGCAGGAACGGCAGCGGTACTCGTATCGTGGCATGGGCCAAGGCTAGCGGCAGCGGATCAGCCGGGGCGCTGGGCTTCGACCGATAAGAGCCTAAGAACCCCGGGATCAACCGGGGCCCGGGATCAACCGGAGCGCGCGGCTTCGTCAGAAAGACGCCCACCCCAGCTCAGCCGGGACGCACGGCTTCGTCAGAAGAAGCCCCCCTGTCCCCTGCCACGGGCCCCAGGACTCAACGCCCCGCCGCCGCGAGGAACCCCCGCAGGATCTCCTCCCCCGCCGCGACGCCCCGCTCGGGCAGCACGGTGAGCCCCGGCGCCGTCCAGCCCGTGTCCGCGAGCTCGCCGTGTCCCGGCCGCCAGGAGCGGTCCGCGGCAAGCAGCAGATCGGCGTCGAGGAGCGAGTCACCGGCGGCGAGGATCTCGTCCGCGTCGATACGGCGGGCCACCTCGCGCACCGCCGCACTCTTGGTCAGCGGCTTCGGCACGGCGTAGATCTTGCGGCCCTGCAGCGAGACGGTCCAGCCGCGCTCCTCCGCCCACACGGCGAGCTCCTTGACCCACTCCTTCGGCAGCAGGGAGCGCTCGACGACGAGATAGGCGAAGAGATCCTCCGCCACCCGCTCCTTCAGGAGCCAGGCCGGGTCGGCGGTACGCACCAGGTGGGCGCGGACCTCGTCGAGCGAGGCGCACTCGGCGGCGAGCCGCCGGTCCACGTCCGCCCGCCACGCGGGGTCGGACACCCCGTCGACCAGGAGATGCCCGCCGTTGGCGCAGATCGCGAACTCCGGCGCGGGGCCCGGAAGGTGGATGCGCCCGTACTGCTCGCGCGTCCGGGTGGTCGTCGGCACGAAGACCGTGCCGTGGCCCACCTCGTCGAGCAGCCCGGCGGCGGCCTCGGTGACGTACGACAGCGGCTTGCTCTCGTACACCTCGACGCAGAGCAGCCGCGGCGCCTCAGCGTCGGGCATGGTCAGGCCGAGAGCGGCGGCGGAGTAGATGAGGGTACGGTCGAGGTCGCTGGCGACCAGCACCGTGCGGGGCGCGCCCACGTGCGTGCTCACTTGGAGGACACCGCCTTGCCGTCCGTGCCGGTGGCGCCGCGCGTGAACTGAGGGTGAATCAATCCGACGCAGGTGTAAGGGAGTTCGTCCACTTCCTCGACCGGGACACCCCGCTGCTCCGCGAGGAGACGTACGTGATCGAGGTCGGCCCCCGCCCCGGCGCGGGCCAGGATCTTCCAGGGAACGCGCCGCAGCAGGACACGCGTCGTCTCGCCGACGCCCGGCTTGACCAGGTTCACGTCGTGGATCCCGTACTCCTCGCTGATCCGTTCCACGGCTGCCCAGCCCTCCCAGGTCGGCTCCCTGTCGGCCGAGAGCAGTTCCTTGACCTGGGTGTCGACGGCATCCGCCACTGCGTCGAAGTGGGCGGTGATGGCGTCCAGGAAGTCGAGGGAGACGTCGCCGTCGGCGAGCTCGCGGTAGAACTTCGCGCCGTGGAAGTCGTCGGGGCCGACGAGGTCCGCGCGCAGGACGGTGCGCGATATCAAGCCGGACACCGTCGAGTTGAGGCAGGCCGAGGGGATGAGGAAGTCCTCGCGGGTGCCGTAGGTGCGGACGCAGGAGCCGGGGTCGGCAAGCACCGCGATCTCCGGATTGAACCCGGCCGGACCGCCGGACTCCTCGAACTCCCGCACGGCGTCGGCGAGTTCGCGCGTGATGGCTCCCTTGCCCGTCCAGCCGTCGACGAAGACGACGTCGGTCGGGTCGTGGTGTGCGGCGAGCCACCGCAGCGCGTTGGCGTCGATGCCGCGGCCGCGCACGATCGACACGGCGTAGTGCGGCAGGTCGAGGCCGTGCCGGTGCTGCGCCCAGCGCCGCATCAGTACGCCGACGGGCGTGCCCGCGCGGGCGAGGGAGACGAGGACCGGACGTGGGGAGGGGGTCCCCCCGCGCTTTCGGCCGTGGGGGAGCTCGGCGAGGACGGTTTCGGTGACGGTGCCGACGGCCTGCGCGATGCGGGCGGCGGAGGTGTCGAGCGCCGCGCGGAACAGCTCTTGGTACTGCGGGCTCGGCTGGTACTCGACCGGCAGCGACTCGGCGTAGTGCGCGCCACCGCTCTGTATCGCCTCCTCGCGCTCCTCGGTGGGCGCTTCCAGCCGCGCGTCCGAGAGGTCCTGGAGCAGCCAGCCGACGTCTTCGGCCGCGTACGAGGAGAAGTCGGGGCCGCGGAGGGGCTCGGGCAGCATGGATGGCCTTTCGGGGGCGTGCCGGGAGACGTGCTCGGGTGCGCGCGCGGGGACGTCGGAGGGAACGTACGAGGGAACGACGGCGAGCAGCACCTGTGGGGCGTGCGCGGCGAGCTGCACCAACAGCCCGCCCGCGGCGTGGAGTTCGGGGCGGTCGCCGACGGAGTCGACCACGACGACGATCGCGTCGAAGCCGCCGCCCGCGACGTTGTACGCGTACCTCTCGCCGGGTCCGTCGGCGGGAGCGTCGTGCGCGGGGAAGACGAGGCGGCTGCGGATGGCGTAGCCGGGGTCGTCTACGGCGAGGACGGGCGAGCGGGTGGTGGTGGAGTACCGCACCTCCGTGCCCCCGGCGGACAACCGCTCCTCCAGCCTGACGCCGAGGGCCAGGGGCGCGTACATCAGCTCCTCGAAGCCCAGGACGAGGACGCGGGCGGGCGCCGTGGCGGCCCCCGTGGCGGCCTCTGGAGTCAGCGCTCGCGCGATCCGGTCCGCCATCCCCGGCAGCGCTGCCTCAAGTGCCTCCCGGTGCTCGGGAGCGAACCCGTGGCGCCCGCCGTCCGGCACCCCGGCGGGCCAGCGGAGGTCGACCCGGGTGACCGGCCCGCTCTCCCGGCGCGGGGCGGGGAGCGCCGAGGCCGCCTCGTACTCCTCGACCAGTGCCTGTCCCTTCTCCAGGACCCCGCCCGGCAGGCTCACGGTGCCGGACGCCGTCGTGATCAGGTCGACCCGCGCGCCGATCTCCCGGGCGAAGTCGGCCAGGCGGCCCTGGTCCCGCGGGGAGCGCAAGTCGACGAGGGCGACGATGACGTACCGCTCGCGCGGGTACAGCTCGTGCAGGGCGCGGATGGTGTTGAGGACCGTGTTGCCGGTGGAGAACTCGTCGTCCACGAGCACCAGCGGGCCGTCCCTGGTGAGCAGCCGGGGGTCCTCGGGGAGCAGCAGGTGCGAGGTCGCGTGCGAGTGGGACTCCTCGAAGCCGCCCGCCCTGCGCACGCCGTCGACCGGGCGTCGCGTGGAGTGGAGGTAGGGCGCGAGGCCGATGCCGTCCGCGACACAGTGGCCGAGGCCGGTCGCCGTCTCCGCGTACCCGAGCACGACCGCGCGCCGGGCCTCCGCGTCGCCCAGGAGCGCGCGCACCCGGACACCGAGGTCACGCCCGGCGGCGTACACGACGGAAGGCAGTTGCGGCACATGCTTGCCGAGGACGTTCGACACCAGGAGGTGCGCCCGCTTCGGGTTGCGGCGCAGGGCGAGGCCGAGCAGGTCGCTCAGCCCCGTGTCTCCGGCCAGTTCCACACCGAGCCGCTCGGCGACCCACGTCCCTGACCACACCACTTCGTCGTTCACAGTCCTCGCACAGTCCTTACGTTCCATACTTTCGTGGCGTTCGCCGCGTTCGTCACGGTCTTCGTGTTCGCCGTGTTCGCCGCGTTCGCCGCGTTCGTCACGGTCTTCGCGGCCGGCCGGGGAGGTCCGGGGAGGCGGCCCGGAGCCCGGCGGAGCGGCGGTCAGCCGGAGAGCCCGGCGGTGAGCAGCTCCACGAAACCGATGTCCTCGCGCGCGACGCCGAAGACCTCGGCGCGCTGAAGGGTCCGCTCGGCCCAGGCGCGGTGCGGCTTCACCTCGTTCATCTTGTTCGTGTACGCCGAGCGCATGACCCCGCCGCCGTCCCGTTCCGGGCGCAGGATGTCCTCGGCGTCGCTGAACTCCTCGTGGCTGACGACCGAGAGCGCGTGCACGGGCAGCACGTGCGAGGGGTGGATGCAGGTCTTGCCGAGCAGGCCGTTGGCCCGGTCGAGCTCGATCTCGCGCAGCAGCCCGTCGATGTCGTGCTCGATGAGCGCCTGCCGCAGCTCCTCCGCCCGGCCCTCCAGGAAGGGGCTGCGGCGCAGCTGCGGCTTGAACATCCGCTCCTGGGCGCGGAAGTACTCCCACACGGGGCCGGTCACGGTGAAGCCCGTGCCGTCGGCCCTGCCGAAGTGGTTGACGACGTCGGCGATGACCGAGGCCACGATGTGGACGTCGTACGCGGTCATGTGCGGCGGCCTGCGCAGTCCGTACGCCGAGCAGAAGTCGGTGACGCCGAGCCGCAGCGCGAGCACCCGCTCGCGGTACTTGTCGACGGTGCGGGCGATCCCGGCCAGGGTCTCCGAGCGGCTCTCCAGGTGCAGCAGCTCGGCCGATTCGAGGACGGGCATCGCGAAGAGCCGGCGGCCGCTCGCAGCTTCCGCCGCGGCGAGCGACTCCAGGAAGGCGACGCCGCGCTCCTCGGTGAACTTCGGCAGCACGAATCCGGACAGCAGCCGGATGCTGGGCCCGAGGCGGACCGCCAGGTCGGCTATCTGCTCGGGGGATCTGACCCGGACGAACAGCAGCGGCGGCTCCGCGCCCTCCCGTTCCGCCAGGTCGGCGAACTGATCGACGAGGTTCTCCTCGGCGCCGTCGACCTCCGCGTCGTCGATCGAATCCTCCAGGCAGAGCACCATCGAGATCACGCCACGCCCCGCCTGCTTCAGGATGTCGTCGGCGAGGCGAGGGCGCGTGGCCGGGCTGTAGAGCGTGGCTCCCAGGGCAGCGGCGAGCAGACGCGGGGAGGAGTCCGCGGTGAAGGCGCACGGCTCCCGATGGAAGAGACGCTGTCGCACCTCTGGGGCTATATGCCCGAAATGACGCATGATTTCCCCTGTACTCGTCGGCGCGACCCGACGTGATGTGGCCGGTAATAGTACGTAGGGATGGGTGTCAAGGGTTCCCCACGGGCATGAAATTCCAGTAACTCGGCCATGACAGACACACAGGCCACACACCGTCACCCCCGCGTTGTCCCGTCCAAACCCGGGAAGGCAGGATGACCGCATGACGCACGCGATGTTGAAGGGGTCGAACGTCCCGCTCGAAGCCACGGCCGTCCGCGCCGTGCTGCGCTGGACCCCCGGGCAGGGCGTCCCGGACGTCGACGCGTCGGCCCTGCTGCTCGGCGCCGACGGCCGCGTACGGTCCGACGAGGACTTCGTCTTCTACAACCAGCCGCGCCATCCCTCGGGAAAGGTCTGGCGGCTCGGCAAGAAGCGCGTCTCCCAGGGCCTTTCCGAGGGCCTGACCGACACCATCCAGACGGACATGGCGGGCCTGGACCCCGCGGTGAGCCGAGTCCTGCTCGTCGCCTCCGCCGACAACGTCGCCTTCGAAAACGTACGAGCGCTGCGCATTCTGCTGTACGACGCGGGCGCGAGCGAAGCCGAACCGCTCGCGTACTTCGACATCACCCCGCAGACGGGCGCCGAAACGGCCCTGATCTGCGGTGAGCTCTACCGTCGCGGCGACGTCTGGAAGTTCCGTGCACTGGGCGAAGGCTATCTGAACGGCCTGGAGGGTCTCGCCGGGGACTTCGGCATCTCCGTGGACGAGTCCGAAGCCGTGCCCGAGCCGACGACCGAGGCCTCGCTCCCGCAGCCGCACCCCCAGCGGCAGCCGATGCCCGCTGCTGCCACGCAGGCACCACCTCCGCAGCCCTTCCCCGCCCCCGCCCCACAGCCCTCGTACGGCTATCCTCCCGAGCCTCCGCGCCACCAGCCGCCCGTACCGCAGCCGTCCTACGGCTACCCACAGCACGCGCCCGCGCACACGGCGCCGGTACCGCAGCCCTCGTACGGCTATCCGCAGCCCGTGGCGCCGATGCCCGACCCGCACTTCCGGCTGCCGCCCCAGGGGCCGCAGTTCCTCGCACGCTGAGAGGGCGGGGCGCTCGGGGTGTTCCGGGGGCTTGCGGCGCGCGGGGCGCTCTCGGCAGGCGGGGTGCTCACGGCAGGCCGGGGGCGCGGGGCAGGCGAGGCCGGTGCGGCGCTTCAGGCGCCGCCGACCTTGGTCTTGTAGCCGCGGCCCCACTGCAGCCCCCAGCCGTACAGCCGGTCGAGCTCGGCCTGGAAGCCGTACACGAACTTCACCTCGCGGCGCACGATCAGCTCGTCCTTGACGTTCTCCAGCGTGAATATCGCGCAGGAGCGGGCCTGCGGCTGGCGCTCGTCCAGGTCGATCTCGATCCGCGGGCCGTTGCTCGGGTAGAGCGTCACCTTGGCGTGCGTGCGGTCGAAGGCGGGCGTCTGGTCGTAGATGTAGGCGAAGAAGAGCAGCCGCTTGATCGACTCGCGGTGGTCGAGGTTCACGTAGATCGTCTCGCCTGACGGCGAACCGAACCGGTCGTCACCGCTGAGCTTCACGTACGGCGCGACGTTCAGACTGCCGAAGAAGCTGCCCAGCGGCTGCACGACACCCTTGGCGCCGTCCGTCGTCTCGTACAGACAGCCGAGGTCGAGGTCCACGTTGACCACGCCCTGGGTGTGCGCCTGCACCACGTCGGGCTGGAACATTTTGAGGGGGTGCCGCAGCAGGCTGTCGCCCTTGGGTTTGCCGATGATGTCAGACGTACGCATCTGCCAGGACAGGTTGACCCGGAGATTGCCGGTGGCCGCGCCCTGTTTGTTGAGCGAGACCGTCGGGTGCCGCTTCGTGAGTTCGATGGAGTTGGTCGCCGCACTGCCCGACTCGTAGTCCATCGAGCGCCCACGCCACAGACCGTCCCAGAAGGACATCGCCGCCCCCAAAAAAGTGCCGGAGCCCCATGGGCCCGTTACGAATGCCACGGGGCGGCCAGGAGGACTCGTCCTCGATGGCCGCCCCGTTCAGAAGCGTTCCTCACTCGGCCCCGCGTCACACCCCGGGAACGAGTCAGACCCTGCGTCAGACGCCGGAGGAAACCTCGGTCTTCTCGTCCGAACCCGAGCCCTTGCCCTCCTCCGCCGCGATGCGCCTGTTGCGCAGGACGGAGGAGATGAAGGACCAGGCGATCAGGACGACGCCGACGAGACCGGTGATGACCTCGTGGATCTCGTACTGAATGGTGATGAGGAGGATCGCGGCGAGGGCGCCGATCGCGTAGTGCGCGCCGTGCTCCAGGTAGACGTAATCGTCGAGGGTGCCTTGGCGGACCAGATAGACGGTGAGCGAACGGACGTACATCGCGCCGATGCCGAGCCCGAGCGCCATCAGGACGATGTCGTTGGTGATGGCGAAGGCGCCGATGACGCCGTCGAAGGAGAACGACGCGTCCAGGACCTCGAGGTAGAGGAACATGAAGAACGCGGCCTTGCCGACCATGACGACGGCGGGAACCTTCTTGCCGCTCTTCTTGGCCTCTTCCTCCTGCTCGTGCTCGCGCTCCTCCTCTTCCTCGAGTTTGTTCTCGAAGAAGCCGGAGAGCCCGCCCACGATGAGATAGGTGATGAGTCCGGCGACGCCGGAGAGCAGCACCGTCTCGGCCTTGTTCACATGTTCGCCACCGTGCTGGTGGGCGTGGGTGGCGACGGTCATCGCGGAGATCATCAGCACGATCAGCGCGACGCAGGCCGACAGCATGTCGACCTTGCCGAGCTTGGACAGCGGGCGCTCGATCCAGCCGAGCCACTTGATGTCACGGTCCTCGAAAACGAAGTCGAGGAAGATCATCAACAGGAACATGCCACCGAACGCGGCGATCGACGGGTGAGCGTCGGTCACCAGCTGCTGGTACTGGTCCTTGTCGTTGAGCGCGAGACGCACAGCCTCGATCGGGCCGATCTTGGCGCTGATGGCCACGATCGCGACGGGGAAGACGAGCCGCATGCCGAAGACGGCGATGAGCACACCGATGGTGAGGAAGATTTTCTGCCAGAAGGCGCTCATCTTCTTCAGGATTCCGGCGTTGACCACCGCGTTGTCGAAGGACAGCGAGATCTCGAGGATGGACAGGATCGCCACGATCCCGAAACCTGTCCACCCCCCGTAGAACACCGCCGCGACCAGGCCGAGCGCGGTAACCGCGAACGACCAGCCGAAGGTTTTCAGAAGCACTGGCTACCCAATCGTGTGTGTACGGGCTCCCGCTTAGCGGTCTCCCCCGCGTCGGTCCCCTGCTTTACGAAACATTGACCCCGAAGTCTAGAGCGATGCCCCGCAGACCTGACGCGTACCCCTGTCCAACGGCACGGAACTTCCACTCACCGCCATAGCGGTACACCTCACCAAAGATCATCGCGGTCTCCGTGGAGGCGTCCTCGGAGAGGTCGTACCGCGCGAGTTCCTGGTGGTCCGCCTGGTTGACCACACGGATGAAAGCGTTGCTGACCTGGCCGAACGCCTGGCCGCGGTTGTCCGCGTCATGGATCGAGACAGGGAAGACGATCTTGTCACAGGTAGCGGGAACCTTGGAGAGGTCGATCAGGAGCGACTCGTCGTCCCCGTCACCCTCACCCGTGAGGTTGTCGCCGGTGTGTTCGACGGAGCCGTCCGGGCTCTTGAGGTTGTTGTAGAAGACGAACCACTCGTCGCCGAGAATCCGGCCCGAGTTGCACATCAGCGCGCTGGCGTCGAGGTCGAAGGGGGCTCCGGTGGTGGAGCGCGCGTCCCAGCCGAGGCCGACCAGGACCTGCGTGAGGTTCGGTGCGGCCTTGGAGAGGGAGACGTTGCCTCCCTTGGCGAGCGTGACGCCCATGATGTGGTCCTCCCCGTGGTTCGAGAACAAGAATTCCCCGGTCCCCCATGGTTCGGGAGCATCGCCCGGGAGCAAGAGATTTGAGCACGTCCGGCGCCGCACTCGTGGTGTGCGGCGCCGGACGAAAGGCGGAGGGCGTTACTCGGCTCAGACGTTGACGCCGAAGTCCTGCGCGATGCCGCGCAGGCCCGAGGCGTAACCCTGGCCGACGGCGCGGAACTTCCACTCCGGGCCGTTGCGGTACAGCTCGCCGAAGACCATGGCGGTCTCCGTCGAGGCGTCCTCGGAGAGGTCGTACCGCGCGATCTCCGCGCCGCCCGCTTGGTTCACGACGCGGATGAACGCGTTGCGGACCTGGCCGAACGACTGCTGGCGGGTCTCGGCGTCGTAGATCGAGACCGGGAAGACGATCTTGTCCACGTCGGCCGGGACGGCCGCCAGGTCGACCTTGATCGCCTCGTCGTCGCCCTCGCCCTCACCGGTGGTGTTGTCACCGGTGTGCTCGACGGAGCCGTCCGGGCTCTTCAGGTTGTTGAAGAACACGAAGTTGCCGTCGCTGCTGACCTTGCCCTCGGCATTCGTCAGGATGGCGCTGGCGTCGAGGTCGAAGTCCGTACCGGTGGTGGTACGGACGTCCCAGCCCAGGCCGACCAGAACCGCGGTCAGGCCGGGGGCCTCCTTGCTCAGCGATACGTTGCCGCCCTTGCTGAGGCTGACTCCCACAAGTCCTCCCAAATTGATGTCCAGGGGCGGGGAGCCCCAGTCGTTCTTTGCCATCGGATCAACGAGTGGATCCTAGTGACCGGTTCCCGGCCACCACAGGCTCTGCGCCTGAAGAATCACAGGGTGTCACCCCTGAGGAATCACAGGGTGTCGAGAGCCTTGACGTAGTCGTTGAGGTCGCGGGCGTCCGGCAGGCCGTTCACGACAGTCCAGCGCACCACGCCCTCCTTGTCGATGATGAACGTGCCGCGCACCGCACAGCCCTTGTCCTCGTCGAAGACCTCGTACGCGCGCGACGCCTCACCGTGCGGCCAGAAGTCGGAGAGCAGCGGGTACTCCAAGCCCTCCTGTTCGGCGAAAACACGCAGGGTATGGATGGAGTCGTTCGAGACGGCCAGGAGCTGGGTGTCGTCGTTGACGAACTTCGGCAGCTCGTCGCGGAGTGCGCAGAGCTCGCCCGTGCACACGCCGGTGAACGCGAACGGATAGAAGAGCAGCACCACGTTCTTCTCGCCGCGGAAGTCCGACAGCCGCACGGTCCGGCCGTGATTGTCCTTCAGCTCGAAGTCCGGGGCCTTGGTGTCGGTCGCGATGCCGGCGAGCGCCATGAGTTCGCTTCCCTTCGGTGGGGCTGTTCGGGTGATGACCACCCTACGCAACGGGCGTTTCGTCCGATCACCCCGCAGGGCCGACAACTTCCCCCGCCGCCCCGGGCCCCCACGCACGCGTGAGCCCCCACCGGCATACGTCGGTGGGGGCTCACAGCGATTGGCTCAGTCGACTTCCTGCTGCCTGAGCGGCAGCTTCACCGCTTCTTGGCTGCCGCCTTCGGCGTGACCAGACGGCTGCCCGTCCAGTCCTTGCCCGCGCTGATGCTCCTGGTCTGAGCGAGGCCTGCGGTCGTGGCTGCTTCGTTGATGTCGCTCGGCTCGACATAGCCGTCACGGCCTGTCTTGGGCGTCATCAGCCAGAGGTCGCCGCCTTCTTCGATCAGCTGGGTGGCGTCCACCAGCGCATCCGTCAGGTCGCCGTCGTCCTCGCGGAACCACAGCACCACGGCGTCAGCAGTGTCGTCGTAATCCTCGTCGACGAGCTCACTGCCGATCACCCCTTCAATGGCCTCGCGGAGCTCCTGATCGACATCGTCGTCGTAGCCGATCTCCTGGACCACCTGCTCGGGCTGGAAACCCAGCCTCGCGGCAGGGTTGGTCCGCTCCTCCGCGTGGTCCGCGGTCGCGCTCACGGCTTGCCTCCTGATCATGTTTTCGGGAATGCCTTCACCCACGCGCGTGCGCGGGACATTGGCGGTAGTCCACACGGGCGGACCGGATCGCGCAAGTACCCGGCCGTCAAGACCGCTGAAACGGTGACGTTCCCGGCCGTGTCGCCGCAACTCAAGGCCCACCTGCCAGGTCCTTCTCCGCTCGCACTTCGCTCGCACGACACCGAACGGAATCGGTGTCCGAACGGTCTTACGAACCGGCTAGGCAGGATGGGCGTATCGTTGCGATTTGGTCGAGCCTACCCCAGGGCCGCCGGGCGAACCCGTCGGTTACCTCTCAGTAGAGATGACGATTGCGTCTACGCGGTACACGATGGGGAACGTCTCACAGCCAGGCAGAACCCAGGCGAAAGCCCCAACAGCGAAGGAACAGCGTGGCTTCCGGATCCGATCGCAACCCGATCATCATTGGCGGCCTGCCGAGTCAGGTCCCGGACTTCGATCCCGAAGAGACCCAGGAGTGGCTCGACTCCCTCGATGCCGCGGTCGACGAACGCGGCCGCGAGCGGGCCCGCTACCTGATGCTCCGGCTTATCGAACGCGCGCGCGAAAAGCGCGTCGCCGTGCCCGAGATGCGCAGCACGGACTACATCAACACGATCGCCACCAAGGACGAGCCGTTCTTCCCCGGCAACGAGGAGATCGAGCGCAAGGTCCTGAACGCGACCCGCTGGAACGCCGCCGTGATGGTGTCGCGCGCCCAGCGCCCCGGCATCGCTGTCGGCGGCCACATCGCCACCTTCGCCTCCTCCGCCTCGCTCTACGACGTGGGCTTCAACCACTTCTTCCGCGGCAAGGACGAGGGCGACGGCGGCGACCAGATCTTCTTCCAGGGGCACGCGTCCCCCGGCATCTACGCCCGCGCGTTCCTCCTCGACCGGCTGTCCGAGCAGCAGCTCGACGGCTTCCGCCAGGAGAAGTCGAAGGCTCCGCACGGGCTTTCGTCCTACCCGCACCCGCGTCTGATGCCGGACTTCTGGGAGTTCCCGACCGTCTCGATGGGCCTCGGCCCGCTCGGCGCGATCTTCCAGGCGCGTATGAACCGCTACATGGAGGCGCGCGGCATCGCCGACACCTCCAAGTCACACGTCTGGGCCTACCTCGGCGACGGCGAGATGGACGAGCCCGAGTCGCTCGGCCAGCTCTCCATCGCCGCCCGCGAGGGCCTGGACAACCTGACCTTCGTCGTCAACTGCAACCTCCAGCGCCTCGACGGACCCGTGCGCGGCAATGGCAAGATCATCCAGGAGCTCGAGTCGCAGTTCCGCGGCGCCGGCTGGAACGTCATCAAGCTGGTCTGGGACCGCAGCTGGGACCCGCTGCTCGCGCAGGACCGCGACGGCGTCCTGGTCAACCGTCTCAACACCACGCCCGACGGCCAGTTCCAGACGTACGCGACCGAGACCGGTTCGTACATCCGCGAGCACTTCTTCGGCGACGACCACCGGCTGCGCGCCATGGTCGAGAACATGACCGACGAGCAGATCCTGCACCTGGGCCGCGGCGGCCACGACCACAAGAAGGTCTACGCGGCATACGCGGCCGCCAAGGCCCACAAGGGCCAGCCGACCGTCATCCTGGCGCAGACGGTCAAGGGCTGGACGCTCGGCCCGAACTTCGAGGGCCGCAACGCCACCCACCAGATGAAGAAGCTGACGGTCGACGACCTCAGGCGCTTCCGCGACCGCCTGCACATCCCGATCACGGACAAGCAGCTGGAGGACGGCCCCCCGCCGTACTACCACCCGGGCCGTGACTCGGAAGAGATCCAGTACATGCACGACCGCCGCCGGGGCCTGGGCGGTTACGTCCCGACCCGCGTGGTCCGCTCGAAGCCCCTCCAGCTTCCCGAGGACAAGACGTACGCGACCGCGAAGAAGGGTTCGGGCCAGCAGTCGATCGCCACGACCATGGCGTTCGTCCGCATCCTGAAGGACCTCATGCGGGACAAGGAGATCGGCAAGCGCTTCGTGCTGATCGCCCCCGATGAGTACCGCACCTTCGGCATGGACGCCTTCTTCCCGAGCGCGAAGATCTACAACCCGCTCGGCCAGCAGTACGAGGCCGTCGACCGGGAACTGCTCCTCGCGTACAAGGAGTCCCCGACCGGCCAGATGCTGCACGACGGCATCTCCGAGGCCGGCTGCACGGCCTCGCTGATCGCCGCGGGCTCGGCCTACGCCACCCACGGCGAACCGCTGATCCCGGTGTACGTCTTCTACTCGATGTTCGGTTTCCAGCGCACCGGCGACCAGTTCTGGCAGATGGCCGACCAGCTGGCCCGCGGCTTCGTCCTGGGCGCCACCGCCGGCCGTACGACGCTGACCGGCGAGGGCCTCCAGCACGCGGACGGCCATTCGCAGTTGCTCGCCTCGACCAACCCCGGCTGCGTCGCCTACGACCCGGCCTTCGGCTACGAGATCGCGCACATCGTCAAGGACGGCCTGCGCCGGATGTACGGCCCGGACAGCGAGGACGTCTTCTACTACCTCACCGTCTACAACGAGCCGATCCAGCACCCGGCCGAGCCCGCCGATGTCGACGTGGACGGCATCCTCAAGGGCATCTACCGCTTCAAGTCGGGCGAGCAGGGCGCCATCCCGGCGCAGATCCTCGCCTCCGGTGTCGCGGTGCCGTGGGCGGTCGAGGCCCAGCAGATCCTCGCTTCGGAGTGGAACGTCAAGGCGGACGTCTGGTCGGCGACCTCCTGGAACGAACTGCGCCGCGAGGCGGTCGACGTGGAGCGCCACAACCTCCTGCACCCCGAAGAGGAACAGCGCACCCCGTACGTGACGCAGAAGCTGTCGGGGGCCGAGGGTCCGTTCGTGGCCGTCTCCGACTGGATGCGGAGCGTCCCCGACCAGATCTCCCGCTGGGTCCCCGGCACCTACCAGTCCCTGGGTGCCGACGGCTTCGGCTTCGCGGACACCCGCGGTGCGGCCCGCCGTTTCTTCCACATCGACGCGCAGTCGATCGTGGTCGGCGTACTCACCGAGCTGGCCCGCGAGGGCAAGCTGGACCGCTCAGTGCTGAAGCAGGCCATCGACCGCTACCAGCTGCTTGACGTCACGGCGGCTGACCCGGGCGCCGCTGGAGGCGACGCCTAGGCCTTGCGGTAGGCGCCGTGCCATTGGCGCGGCGCCAGACGCTGCGCCAATGCGTGGCACCTGTAGCACGCAGGTCGTTCGGAGGGCGGTGGGGCGGTGGCTCCCGCCGCCCTCCGGCGTTTCCTACGATGCGCGCATGGAAGCGCCCATAAAGCATCAACCGGCACAGCTCCGCTGGGAGCGACGCACTCAGCGTCCACTCCTCGTGCTCGCGGTGGCCTTCGCCGTCGCCTACGCCGTGCCCATCGTGGTGCCCGACGCGAGCGAGAACGTCGGAACCACCTGCACGGTGGTGGAGTGGATCGTCTGGGCTTCGTTCGCCGTCGACTATCTCGTACGCCTCTACCTCACCGACCATCGCAAGCAATTCGTCCGCTCGCACTGGCTCGACCTTTGTGCTGTCCTCCTCCCGATGTTGCAGCCGCTGCGGTTGCTGCGACTCGTCTCGACTCTGATGCTGGTCGGGCGCCGGGCCCGGATGGCGTCTCAGATTCAGCTGACGACCTATGTCGCCGGGGCTGTCGTGGGTCTCCTCATGTTCGGTTCGCTGGCCGTTCTGTCGGTGGAGCGGGAGTCGCCGAACGGCAACATCAAGACCCTTGGCGACGCGGTGTGGTGGTCCTTCACCACGATGACCACCGTCGGCTACGGCGATCACGCGCCGACGACCGGGCTGGGTCGCATACTCGCCGTCGGCCTGATGTTGTCGGGCATCGCGCTCCTGGGTGTGGTCACCGCCAACATCGCGGCGTGGTTCATCTCGCGCTTCGACCGTGACGACGTCGAGGAGCGGCGCCAGACGGCGGCGATCGAGGCGCTGACGACGGAGGTGCGAGCGCTGCGGGCACAGGTGACGGCACTGTCGGCCGGGGCGGAGTGCGAGGTGCCGCGGCCGGCGCCGACCGCGGAGACTCTCGATGTACCTCCGGTCAGTTAGTTCTCCCAGACCTTGAACGCCCGTACGCGATAGGGGGATTCGGGGACCCAGGTGCCGCCCCCTGGGTAGGTGTCGAACTCGCCGGTCTCGCCGCACTCCGCGGATTGATACGTGGTGACCGGTCGGCCCGTGCGGTTGGCGAGGGCTTGAGCGCTGCCCCCCTCCGGCAGCGCTACACAGCTCTCGATGTCGATCTCAGACAGCTCGTACGCCTGTCGAGCGCCCTTGAACTGTCCCTTTCCCCATAGACAGAGCTCTCCCGGTCCACAGCCGGCGAGCATGGGTGGCGCGGCGGCCCCGGCGTGCTTCGCGGGTGTCGCGAGATCGGCCTGTGTGGCCGGTGCCGTGGCGTCGGCCCGTGCGGGGGTGAGGATCACTGTGGCGAGTGCGGCCGCGGCGAAAGTCGTGGGCATGGTCGTACGCATCTGCATCAACTCCCGTGTCGTGTGGATCACTTGCCAGAACTGTGACTCACTCGCTTGCTCCGTCGGAAGGGGTACGGATGTGCGTCACCCAGATAGGCGAAAGCCCCCCAGTTGGACCCTGAGGGGCTTTCCCTGATGCGTGACCGCCGCCCGCTGTGAGCGCGGTTAGATGTGCCCGACTCCGGCGCTCGCGTCCGCGTTGGCGCCTCGCTTGGTCGCCATGGCGACCAGGGCCGCGACGACCGCGACGACACCGGCGACGGTGAAGGCGAGGCCCATGCCGGATACGAACGTGTCATGCGCGACCGAGGTGATCGCTTCGGCGACCGGCTCCGGCGCCTTCGGCGGGACCGGGGCCCCGCCCATCTCGATGGCGGCGGACGCCTGGTCGAGCTGGTCCGGCGTCATGGGCGGAAGCTTGGCGTCCGCCCAGTTCGTGGGAAGGTCTTCGTCGACCCGGGCGGCCATCAGCGCACCGAGCACCGCCGTGCCGAGCGCACCGCCGACCTGCATGCCGGCCTGCTGGAGGCCGCCCGCCACGCCGGACAGCTCCAGCGGGGCGTTGCCGACGATCACCTCGGTGGCTCCCACCATCACGGGCGCGAGGCCAAGGCCGAGCAGGCCGAGCCAGAGCGACATCGGCAGCGTCGCGGTGTCCGTCGTCATCGTGGACATGCCGAACATTGCGATGGCCGTGGCCACCATGCCGCCGACCAATGGGACACGCGGGCCGAACTTGGTGATGAGCGCGCCGGCGATCGGCGAGGCGACGATCATCATCGCCGTCAGCGGCAGGAGATGCAGACCGCTGTCGACCGGGCTCATGCCGTGCACGTTCTGCAGGTAGAACGTGACGAAGAACAGGCCGCCCATGAAGGCGAAGGCCATCAGGACCATGAGGACCACGCCCGCGGACAGCGGGATGGACTTGAACATGCCCAGCGGGATGAGCGGTTCCTTGACCTTCGTCTCCCAGAAGGCGAAGAGCGCGAAGAGAACCACGGCGCCCACGAGGAAGAGCAGCGTCGTGGATCCGCCCCAGCCCCATTCCGAGCCCTTGATGAGGGCGAGGATCAGCGCGAACATGCCGCCCGACAGCAGGACGATGCCGGGGATGTCGAAGGACTTCGGCGCGTTCTGCGCACGGTGGTCCTTGAGAATCACCAGGCCGAGGACGAGGGCGATGACGCCGACCGGCACGTTGATGAAGAACACCGACTGCCAGCTGACGTGCTCGACGAGCAGGCCGCCGACGATGGGGCCGCCCGCGGTCGAGGCGCCGATGACCATGCCCCAGATGCCGATCGCCATGTTCAGCTTCTCGGCCGGGAAGGTGGCGCGCAGCAGGCCGAGCGCGGCCGGCATCAGGAGGGCTCCGAAGAGGCCCTGGAGCACTCGGAAGGCGACGACCAGGCCGACGCTGCTGGAGAACCCGATGGCTCCCGAGGCCACGGCGAAGCCCGCCACGCCTATGAGGAAGGTCTGCCGGTGGCCGAACCGGTCACCGAGCTTGCCGGCGGTGATCAGCGCGACAGCGAGAGCGAGGAGGTAACCGTTGGTGATCCACTGGACACCGGCCATCGAGGTGCCGAGGTCCTTCGCGATGGCCGGGTTGGCGATCGCCACGATGGTGCCGTCCAGGGCGACCATCATCACGCCGATCGCGACGGAGAAGAGCGTCAGCCAAGGGTGGCCGCGGAGCCCCTTGGCCGGGGCCGGAGCGGACGACGGCTCCGGCGCCTCGTCCGCCTTGTCGACGGTGATCTGACTAGTCATGCGTTCGAGGCTAATGTCAGTCGCTGACAGTTGACAAACCAATTCACAAGTCGGTAACTGTCACGTAGCTCACAGGTATGGTGAGTCGGTCAGAACGGCGGAAAGAGGGCCATGGCGTGAGGACCGAGCAGCGAGCCGCGGACCCCGCGAAGCCGCAGGCCGAGACCTCCGGGGAGGTCTCCGGCGAGCCCTCTCGACCCGGGCTGCGTGAGCGGAAGAAGCAGCGCACCCGCGACGCGCTCCTGCGTGCGGCGCTCGAGCTCTTCACGACCAAAGGGTTCGAGGAGACGACGGTCGACGAGATCGCCGAAGCCGTCGATGTCTCTCAGCGCACGTTCTTCCGGTACTTCGCCAACAAGCAAGAGACCGCCTTCGCCGTACAGGAGATGGTGGAGCAGCGGTTCGTGGAGACGCTGCGTGAACGCCCCGCCGACGAAACGCCGTTCGTGGCGCTGCGCGGAGCCGTCCTCGGAGCATGGGACGCGATGGGCCGGTCCATCGAGGAGGTCGTCCCGGTCGAACTCCACATGCGGACTTACCAGATGATCGAGTCCACCCCTTCCTTGCTCGCCGCGCACCTACGCCGCTCCATCGAGATGGAGGAAGAGATCGCGTGCGTGATCGCCGAGCGTGAGGGGCTCGACCTGGAAACGGACCCGCGACCGCGCGTGGTGGTGGCCGCCTTCAGTGGAGTGATGCGCGTGACCGGGCGACTGTGGGGTGCGGGCGAGGACTCGAGCGTGGAGTCGATCCGCGCGATCACCGAGACATATCTCGACCAACTGGGCCCCGCGTTGACGGAGAACTGGCGCGCAGAGTGACGATGCGCGTACTCCACGAGGCGTCGCCCGGCGCACCGACCCATCGAACAAATCAACACGTTTAGTGCTCGCTTGATGGCACCGTCAGTAGCGGCGCACTTCGGGCACGCAGCGCGCACATCCTCCCTACGAAGCGTGATGAAAGCGCTCAACGTGCGCCCACTATGCCTCAATTACCCCAGAGGAAACGTGATCTGCCTCACCCAGTGCGCGGTAGGCATCACGATTCTCCTAGGGTGTTCCGTAGTGACTTCCTTCGACTCCTCCCCTCAACTCAACGCCTGGCGCGCACTCCTTGCGCTCGCCGTCGTGTTCATCATGCTGGCGACCACGGGCTGGACCGCGGTGCGCCACCACAAGGACGCCGCATCGCCGCTCGCGGCCTCGCTCTCCGCCTGGGAGCGCGGGCACATCGGTGGAAGGGCCTTGCCCGACCCCGGCGCTCCGGCAGGCAAGCTCGCCCACTTCTTCGCGTCGCTCAACGCCCAGCAGCGCACCCGACTCGCCACCCGCTACCCCCTCGCGGTCGGCAACATGAACGGTGCCCCCGTAAAGCTGCGATATCGCGCGAACCACATCGCCCTGGAGCAAGCGCGCAAGACCGAGCGACGGCGCATGCACGACAACCGGCTCTCCCTGCTCGGGCAGCAGGAGGCGGAGCGCAGAATGAAGCGCTTCGGCGTGATGATGCGCCCGGGTCGGCAAGTCCTGTCCTTCGACCCGATGGGGTCGGGTCGTATTGCCGAGGTCTTCGGAAACCTCGACCGGGCCTCCAGGGTGTCGGTCGTGGTGCCGGGCGTGGACACGAACGTGCTGACTTTCGAACGGACGAACCGCAAGTACTCGGCGCCTGTCGGCATGGCCAAGGCGCTGTACGGCGCGGAGCACTCTGCGAGCCCACGCGCGCGTACCGCCGTGATCGCCTGGGCCGACTACACCGCGCCTGTCGGCCTCGGTGTGGACGCCGCCACGTCCATGCGTGCGGATGACGGCGCGATCCGGCTGAACTCTCTGGTCCGCAGTCTGCCCGGTCGCTCACCCGTCGCGCTGTACTGCCACAGCTACGGCTCGGTGGTGTGCGGGGTCGCCGCACGGCAGCTTCCCTCCCGCGTTTCCGACATCGCGGTCGCGGGCAGCCCTGGCATGCGCGCGGACACGGTGACACAGCTGGGCACAGGTGCCCGGGTCTGGGCCACAAGGGACGGCGACGACTGGATCCAGGATGTACCAAACATGGAGGTCGGCGGGCTCGGTCACGGTGCCGATCCCGTCTCCCGGGACTTCGGCGCGCGCGTGCTCTCCGCACGGGGCGCGATCGGTCACACCGGCTATTTCGAGCCGGGCACGGAGAGCCTCAGGAACTTCGCCGACATCGGCATCGGTTCGTACCGCTCGGTGCGGTGTGCGAGCGGGGATGACGCTTGCCGGAAGGAATTTTCCGGCGCGACAGTGGCCTGACGCGCGTAGAAATCGACAAAACAGCGGCACGCCGCAGGAGGGACGGAGGCGCGCGTGCCGCCTACGATGAGCCGCATGGGTGACGTACTGGCCGGATTTCATGCCGCCTGGGAGTTCGAGTCCGACTCCGTGCTCATCCGCTTCGAACGGGGGATCCGCACGCCGAAGCTCCTTCAGGCGCTCGGCGAACGCCGCATCCCCCACGAGGCGATCGCAGCGGTGACACTGACTCCTGGCAAGCGCGGGACAGTCGTCCTGCACGCCGTGCCGAGACCGGGCGCGGATCCGCTGATGGAGGCGGCCGCGGGCCAGCTCAAGGACGGCTGCGACCCGTATCGACTCGTGCTGCCCGCCGAGCGGGAGACGCTTGCCGAGTACTACGCGGACGAGCTGCGGGCCCAGCTCACAACAGGGGACTGCGGGCCTCCGGACCGCTATCTGGTGGCCGCGCCCGAGACTCCGCTGCAATTCAAGGCGTACGACGGCAAGGCCTCCTTCGACGGCAAGTCAGTGGCCTTCCGGTGGTTCTGGACGGGTGCTTCGTCCGCGAAATGGAAAGCCGGCGACCAAAGCTTCCTGGTCACGGATCTGAGCGGCGTCGAGTGGCGCTCCCCCGAGGTCTTCGAGGGGCATCTGCGGCTGCTGCGCCGTGAGACCCCGATCGCCCAGCCCGCGCAGGCGGACCAGGATCCCGCGGCCGTCGTCTTCGGCCTCGGGTACGGGCCGGTGCACGAGTCGCTGCCGTTCGCGGCGTCGGTGCTCGCCGCGGTGAGGTCCTCGGGCCCGGCTCTGACTCCCGGCACGGTGCCCGGCAACGCACCAGTGGTCCGTCGCGACCCCGCGGACATCGCGGAGCGCATCCGTCACCTCGGCGAGCTGCACCAGTCCGGTCTGCTCACGGACGAGGAGTTCAGCATGAAGAAGGCCGAGCTGCTGGCGGAGCTGTGACCCGGCCGAGCCGATGCCCGGCGAAGCTGTCGACCGGCGGGGCCACGGGTCCCCGGGTCATACCTGGGTATCGAGGCGAGCCCGGTTCGTACCTGGGTATGAGGTGCAGGTCAGCTCCGCGGTACGACGGCGCGGGGCGCGCTTCTTGCCTACGCTGATCAGGCCATGAGCAGCGCATCGACCCCACCGGACCAGGATCCCCGCCCGCCGGCCACCGAGCCGGACGGACGTCGGGGCGCCCTTCAGCATGCGTCCGCGGGCGTCCGTGAAGGACTCGGCAGGGCGGGGGCCTTTCTCTCGACGCCCGCGGGTCGGGCGGAGCCGCTCCTCGCACGGGCGCCCAAGCGGTGGATGCGGCTGTTTCCCTTGATCGCCGCGCTGGGCTTCGTCGCGGCACTCATCCCCGTCACCGCTCAGGTGCTGACGAACGACTACGGCGTGAGCGGCGGTCTGGCGGGCGCCTTGGGTGTCGCCCAGGCCGCACCGCTGCTGCTGGCGGTCAGCCGCCCGTTGGCCGCCTGGTGCATCGTCATCGTCGCGGATGTCCTCGGGGCGATCGTGACGCTGTCCATGGGCGACGACCGCCCCGCCCCCTGGACAGCCATGATCATCGTGGGTTACGTGTTCGTGTGTCTCGTGCTGTCGCTGCGCGAGAGCCGCCGCACCCTCCTCGGGATCTGGCTGGTCACCGTCGTCGTGAGCCTCGTCCTCGGTGCGTTCCGTGACGACGGCAGCCAGGACACCAGCGTGCTCCTGATCGTGCTGAGCGGTGTCGCGCTGCTGCTCGGCGCGCTGCTGCGCGAGCGCGGCGACGCACAGCGCAGACTCATCGAGCAGGAGACCATCAGCGAGGCCGAGCGCGCCCAGCGCACGCTCCTCGAGGAACGAGCACGCATCGCCCGCGAGTTGCACGACGTCGTCGCTCACCACATGTCGGTGATCACGGTGCAGGCCGACTCTGCGCCCTACCGCCTCGGCGACCTTCCGGACGCGGCACGTGAGGAGTTCGGGAGCATCGCCGCCAGCGCCCGCGAGTCCCTCACCGAGATGCGGCGGTTGCTCGCTGTGCTGCGCAGCGAGGACACACCGGGCGAGCGTGCCCCGCAGCCTGGGCTCAGCAGGCTGCCGCACCTGGTGGAGGCCACGGTGCGTGCCGGCATACCGATCGATCTGTCACGTCCTGAACTGTCGGTGCTCACACAGCTCGCCGACGTCACACCGGCCGTCGACCTCTCCGCCTACCGCATCGTCCAGGAAGCCCTGTCGAACGTGATGCGGCACGCGCCGGGGGCACGCACCACCATCACCGTGAGCCTGGACGAGCAGCATCTGCTGATCCTCGTGGTCAACGGCCCGCCCACCGAAGCAGCCGACTCGTTGGAGCACAGCGGCACAGGCCACGGACTCATCGGCATGCGCGAACGCGTACGGTTGGTCGGCGGCACGGTCGACGCCGGTCCGCTGCCCGATGGCGGCTTCCGTGTGGCGGCCCAACTCCCACTCCTCAAGAAGGAATCCGGCACCGCATGACCATCCGCGTGATCATCGTCGATGACCAGAACATGGTGCGGGCCGGATTCGCCGCACTCCTTGCGGCCCAGAGCGACATCGACGTCGTGGGCGAGGCACCGAACGGCAAGGCGGGTGTCGACGTCAGCCGCAACACCCATCCCGATGTCGTCCTGATGGATGTCCGGATGCCCGAGATGGACGGACTGACCGCGGCGCGCGCCCTGTTGGACCCGCCGCCCGGAGTGGTGCATGTGCCGAAGGTGCTGATGCTCACCACCTTCGACGTGGACGATTATGTGTACGAGGCACTGCGCGCCGGAGCCTCGGGCTTCCTCCTCAAGGACGCCCCACCGGCGGATCTGATCTCGGCGGTGCGCGTGGTGGCGGCCGGCGATGCGCTGCTCGCTCCGTCGGTGACACGTCGCCTGATCACGGACTTCGCCAAGCAGCGTCCACGCACCGACCAGTCATTGCGGCTGAACGGCCTGACGCCGCGTGAGACCGAGGTACTTGTGCTGATCGCGCGCGGTCTTTCCAATCAGGAGATCGCCGAGCGCCTGGTCCTCGCCGAGCAGACCGTGAAGACCCATATCGGCAAGGTGCTGTCCAAGTTGGATCTGCGGGACCGCGCGCAGGCCGTGATCTTCGCCTATGAGTCAGGTCTGATCACGCCCGGCGAACAGTAGGGCCCCTCTCCCCATACCGGGGTATGGGCTCCACATACCCCGGTATCACCTGCAAGTTGGCTCCCCAGTGTGAGGTGCTGCCTGGCACCGTCTCCCTACTTTTCCCTCGTCACGCCAGAGCGTGTCTCGAGATGGGGAGGGAGACGGGCCATGCGCCTTCGTTCTTGGAAAGCCCGCGGGAGCTGGAAGACCCGCAGCAAGCGAACGCTGATCGCCGCGGCGCTCACGACGACGATCGTGGCGGGCACGACGGGCTGGGCCGTCGGCAATGAGCAGCAGCCGTTGACGGGCCCACCGCCGGGCACACAAGCCTGGCGCGCGGACCATACGTGGGGGTTCCGGCTGCCGGATCCGGCGGCCGCGGGCCCCGCCCGAGTCGCCGCGTTCTTCGACTCGTTGAGCCAGGCGCAACAGCACAGGCTGGCCACACGGCACCCGTCCGTCGTCGGCAATCTGGACGGTGCCCCGGCCGCCCTGCGCTTCGAGGCCAACTCCCTTTCTCTCAAGGCCGAGCGCGCCCGTGAGCGGGCGCGCGAAAGCGACCCGAGTCTCACCGTGCAGGACCACGAGCGATCCCGGTCCTTGGTCGCGCGATACGCAGAGCTTTTGAGCCCCGACCGGCAGATACTCGCGTTCGATCCACGCGGGAGAGGTCAAGTGGCCGAGGTATTTGGGGATTTGGCGACCGCCCGACACGTATCAGTTGTCGTGCCGGGTTCGGACATAGATCTGAGCACCTTCGATCGCTCGAATGATGAGTACGGCACACCGGCCGGGATGGCGCGCTCCCTGCACACCGCGGCGGGCGCCGACACGGCCGTGGTGGCCTGGGTCGGCTACACCACCCCGGTCGGCCTCGGCCCCGATGCCGCTACGGGACGGCTCGCCGAGGCCGGCGCACCCCGGCTGGCACGGTTCGTGCGGGGCATGACTGCCTCCGGCGCCCCAAGCCCCGCCGTGTTCTGCCACAGCTACGGCTCGGTGGTCTGCGGCGTGGCGGCACCCCAACTCGCAGCGTCGGACCTGGTGGTGCTCGGCTCCCCCGGGATGCGTGCGGACAGCGTGGCCGATCTGCGCACCTCCGCCCGCGTGTGGGCGGCGAAGGACGACAGCGACTGGATCGGTGACGTGCCGAACGTCGAGCTGTTCGGCCTCGGCCATGGCGAGGACCCTGCCGATCCGGGGTTCGGCGCCCGACACGTTCCCGCCGAGCGAGCCGAGGGCCACACCGGCTATTTCGCCCCGGGGACGGATTCCCTCCAGGCCTTCGCCGCCATCGCGGAGACGGACGCTTCCAGCACCCCGGACGACGGCGCCGTCAAAGAGGCGCCTGCCGCCGACGCCCACCCCCTCGGAGAGCGGCCATGAGCCTCACCCCACTGACCACCCTGCGCAAAACGGCTTCGACGATCGACGCCAAGACGCCCGCACATCGCGACCGGGCCATAGACGGGCTGCGAGCGCTCGCACTGCTCGCCGTGCCGACCGGTCACTGGCTGCTCGGCGGGTTCACGCTCGACGCGGGCGGCGCGCTGCACAACGCCAGCCCTCTGGCGTCGTTCGGATTCTTCGCACCGCTCACCTGGGTGCTGCAGATGCTGGGCATCTTCTTCCTGGTCGGCGGCTATGCCTCCGTCCTGTCATACCGACGGGCCGTGGCGCGCGGGGAGTCGACGAGACGCTGGCTTCGGGGGCGTGTGACTCGTCTCGGACGCCCGGTCCTCGGCGTGACGGCCGTCTGGGCCGCGCTGATCCCCGTGCTGTACGCGATGGGGGTGCCGGGCACGACTCTGCGCACGGGGTCAACGCTGGTGATACAGCCGCTGTGGTTCGTGGGTATCTATGCGGTGATCACGGCGCTCACCCCTTGGTGCATCAAGGCGGCCGAGCGGTTCGGTGCCTGGGCCGCGGCACCGCTGCTCGGCTCGGTCGCCGTCGTCGACTTCCTGCGCTACGGCCCGTTCGGGGACGCCATGCCGTCCACGCTGAGCCTGTTGAACCTGCTGCCCGGCTGGATGTTCGCCTATCAACTGGGCGTCAGCTGGGGCGAGAAGAAACTGGGCAGGCGCGGTGCTTGGCTGCTGCTCCTCGGGGGGACAGCGCTGTTCGCGGCCCTCCTGTTCGTCTTCCACTATCCGGCGTCGATGGTCGGTGTCCCGGGTGAGGCCCGGACGAATTCCCACCCGCCGTCGCTGCTCGTCCTGGCGCTGGCCGCCGCGCAGAGCGGTGCGGCCATCCTGTTGCGGGAACGCATCGGCAAGTTGCTGCGCAGGCCCGCCCTGTGGGCGCCGGTGGTCGTGATCAACCTGTCGGCGATGACGATCCTTTGCTGGCACCAGACAGCGATGCTCGCGGCGGCCGTGCCCGGCTCGTTCCTCGGCGGCACGGTGCAGGGGCTGACGGCGGGCCCGGACACCTGGGCCTGGATAGCCGCCCGGATCGCCTGGCTCCCGGTCTTCGGGGCGCTACTGCTGCTGATAGGCCGCTACGCCCGCGGCTTCGAGTCCCCATGGAAGCAGGCCACGCACCCACGAAGGGCCCTCGCCGGGCTCTTGGCGGCCGGATTCGCGGTCTTCGCTCTGGGGTTGGCGTGACGGGCGGAACGCGTACGGAGCCGCACCCCGCGCGGTAAGGGGGAGCTGGTGGCGTGGCGGGCTGTGGGGCCGCACAAGGAACCTGCGACGCCCGGAGCAGCCGCGCAAGGGTCCCCACCGGGCGGGTCGCTGTGCGGCGGAGGGGCGGCCGGGTGGGCGCGCTACGGGCGGCTCCCGCCTACAGGGGCGGGTTGCCGGCTTACCGGGGTGGGTTGCCTGCCTATCGGGCGGCTCCCGCCCACGGGGGTGGGTCGCCGACTTACCGGGGCGGGTCGCCTGCCTATAGGGGGACGCCTGCCTATCGAGCGGCTCCCGCCCACGGGGGCAGGTCGCCGACTTACCGGGGTGGGGCGCCTGCCTATAGGGGGACGCCTGCCTATCGAGCGGCTCCCGCCTACAGGGGCAGGTCGCCGACTTACCGGGGCGGGTCGCCTGCCTATCGGGCGGGTCCCGCCTGGCGGCCAGGTCACCTGGCTTACCGGGGGACCCGATCCGCCGGGTCACCGGCTTACCGGGGGGCCCGGTCCGCGGGGGGCGGCCCCGCCCCCGCGGAGGCAGACCCCGACCCGCTGGTCGGGACCGCCCCTCGCCGGCGGACAGCCGATGCGCTGTTACTCGCGGCCCGCTGAGGTGAAGGTCATGTCGGCGTAGCGGTCGCCCGCTACCTGGGTGGCGATGGGGTTCAGGAGAGCGAGTTCGGAGGGGGTGAGTTCGAGGTGGGTGGCCGCGGTGTTCTCCTCGACGCGGGTGCGCTTGCGGGTGCCGGGGATGGGGACGACGGCGAGTCCGTGGACCTGGGCCTGCTGCTGGACCCAGGCGAGGGCGATCTGGCCGAGGCTCGCGCCATGAGCTTCGGCGACGGTGCGGACGGGTTCGAGGAGGGCCGCGTTGGCGGCGGCGTTGTCGCCCGTGAAGCGGGGCTGCTGGCGGCGGAAGTCGTCCTTGCCGAGTTCCTTGTCGGCGCTGACGAACGAGCCGGTGAGGAAGCCGCGGCCGAGCGGGGAGTAGGGCACGAGGGCGACGCCGAGTTCGGCGGCGGCGGGGACCACGCTCTGCTCGATGTCACGGCTGAAGAGCGACCACTCGGACTGGAGGGCGGCGATGGGGTGGACGGCGTGGGCGGCGCGGAGTTCGGGGCCGGTGACCTCGCTGAGACCGAGGTGCTTCACCTTGCCCGCGGCGACCAGTTCGGCCATCACGCCGACTGTTTCCTCGATAGGGACCTGGGGGTTGCGGCGGTGCATGTAGTAGACGTCGATGACGTCCACGCCCAGGCGCTGGAGGCTGGCGTCGACGCAGGCGCGGATGTAGGCGGGGTCGTTGTTGATGATCCGCTTGGTCGAGTCGTTCGGGTCGATGGCCAGGGCGAACTTGGTGGCGAGGACGACCTCGTCGCGGTGGGCCTTGAGGAAGGGGGAAAGGAACTTCTCGTTCTCGCCGGCGGCGTAGGCGTCGGCGGTGTCGTAGAAGGTGACGCCGAGTTCGAGGGCTCGCTCCAGGGTCGCCCGGGCCTCTTCGGCGTCGGTGGGGCCGTAGGCGAAGCTCATGCCCATGCAGCCAAGTCCCTGGACGCCGACTTCGGGACCGCCTGTCCCGAGCTGCACCTTCGCGATCCGGTCGGGCGTCTCGTCGGGCGCGCCGCCGGGGGTCTTGCCGGGGGCCCCGGACGTCGCGGGGGTCGTAGGCGTCGCGGCGGTCGTAGGCGTGGGGGGCTTGGGCGTCTCTGCGGTCATCGGTGTCAGTGCCTCTCCGACGCCGGTCGGGCGTCAGCGTAAAAGTTGATCTTGTAGTCGAGCACGGCGAGCGTGTCCTGGAGCTCCGTGATGCGGGTGCGGACGTCACGGCGTGTCTGTTCGAGAAGCTCGTGGCGTTCGGTGAAGGTGTGGTCGCCCTCTCGCACCAGCTCGGCGTAGCGGACCATGTCCGCCACCGGCATGCCGGTCAGACGGAGCTTGCCGACGAAGGTGAGCCAGTCCAGATCGCGGTTGCGGTAGCGGCGCTGGCCCGTGTGGGAACGGTCGATGTGGGGCATCAGGCCGATTCGCTCGTACCAGCGCAGGGTGTGCGCGGTCAGGCCGATGAAGGCGACGACCTCACTGATCGTGTAGTGGTCCTGCCCGTTCGGGCGGGGGTGCGTTGTGGGTGCGGAGGCGCAGGCGTCCGCTCGGGTGCCAGTGCCGTCGGGGCTTGCGGGGCTCCCGGCGGCGCCTGGGGTCGTTTCGGTCACGCCCTGCGCGGGGCCCCGTGTGCGGGTGGTCTCGGTCTCCATCACCGTCATGACCACCACGCTAGAACCTTGGAGTGCGCTCTAAGCAAGCAGAACCGGGAGGAAATATGTGACGGACACACACCCTCGAAAATCGGGGGACGCCGCTGCGTGCGGTGGCTACGGTGTCGATCATGAGTGTTGTACGTCGCGCGACGCCGGACGATGCAGAGGAACTGATCAGGTTGCGGCAGGTGATGATCGACTCGATGTTCGCCACCGGCGCGGTGGCCGCCGCCGAGTCCGACACCGGCTGGCATGCAGAGTCCCTTTCCGTCGTCCGGGGCAAACTGGCTGATCACGACGGCGACTTCGCCGCCTTCGTCGTCGATTGGCCGGACCGGCCCGGCAAGCTCGCGGCGCTGGTGGTGGGGACACTCGACTACCGCATCGGGCGGGCGGGGAACCCGCGGGGCGTCATTGGTCACGTGTTCAGCGTCGCCACCGACCCGGATCAGCGGCGGCGTGGGTATGCGCGGGCAGGCATGCAGGTGCTCCTCGACTGGTTCCGGGAGCGTGGTGCGGGAAGTGTCGATCTCAATGCGTCGGCGGAAGCGGAGCCGCTGTATGCCTCGCTCGGCTTCGTGCGCAAGCCCGACCCCTCGATGCGACTGAGCCTGTAGGGCGCATAGGCTCGTACGCATGCAGAGCCTGGCGTTGATCGAGAACTGGCCGGTCCCCACCGCTGCCGCCGCCGTCGTTCGCGCGGACGGCACGGTTGTCGGGGCGCACGGGCCCACCGGACACCGTTTCGCGCTCGCTTCGGTCACCAAGCCGCTGGCGGCGTACGCGGTCCTCGTGGCGTACGAAGAAGGGGCGATCGAGCTCGATGAGCCCGCCGGGCCCGAGGGTTCGACCGTGCGGCATCTGCTGGCGCACACCAGTGGCCTCGCGTTCGACGAGCACCGGGTGACGGCGCCCGCCGGGACGCGGCGGTTGTACTCGAACTCGGGGTTCGAGGTGCTCGGGGATCACATCGCCAAGGCGACGGACATTTCCTTCGGGGAGTATCTGCGGCAGGCCGTGCTCGAACCGCTGGGGATGGCGTCCACCGGGCTCGTCGGAGGGGCTTCGCCCGCCAAGGACGGGGTGTCCACCGTCGACGACCTGGTGAAGTTCGCCGCCGAGGTGCAGGCGCCGCGGTTGCTGGATGCGCGGACGGTGGCTGAGGCGATGTCCGTGGTGCATCCGGGGCTGAAGGGTGTGCTTCCCGGGTACGGGCATCAGAGTCCCAATGACTGGGGGCTCGGGTTCGAGATTCGGGACTCGAAGTCGCCGCACTGGACCGGGAGTTCGTCGTCGCCTCGGACGTTCGGGCATTTCGGGCAGGCCGGGACGTTCCTCTGGGTCGACCCCGACGCGGGGGCGGCGTGTGTCGCTCTGGCGGATCGGGCGTTCGGGCCGTGGGCCGTCGAGGCGTGGCCTCCGTTCACCGATGCGGTGCTCTCCGAGCTCTGAGGGGGGTTCGTGTGGCCCCTTGCGGTGCCCGCAGCTTTGAGCCCTGCCCCTCGGCTTGAGCTCTCCCTGCGCCTTGAGTCTTACCCCCGACTAGCGCTGCCCTGCCCGCGGCTTGCGCTGCCCTGCCCGCGGCTTGCGCTGCCCTGCCCCGCACCCTTGAGCCCTGCCCCGCAGCCCAGTTGCCGCAAGGAGCGTTTCCGCAGCCCGGCGGGGGCGGGGTGCCGCCGCTGTGCCCACCCGTGCCGCCCCAGCGGCACGACTGCCCACAGCGGCGCCGGCGGCTACGGCTCCCCTACCGCCCGTTCGTCATCTCCCACACCAGCAGTTCCGCCGCCCCCTTGCCGTTCGCCACTGCTTCCAGGCCCTCCGCGGCCGTGATGCGGGCCGCGTCGCCCGGGGTCAGGGTCTCGCCGGACACGTGGACTTCGCCGCGTACGACATGGACGTACGCGAAGGGGGCGTCCGGGATGGCGGTGCGCTCGCCCGCGGCGAGTCTGCGGACGTGGAGGAGCGCGCCCGCGGCCGGGACCGCGTACGGAGTCGAGTCCGCGATGCCGTGGACCACCTCGTAGGCCGGGTCGCCGCCAGGGCTGAGCGGGGACAACCACATCTGCACGAAGACCAGCGGGCCCTCGCCGTCGTTGCGTTCCACATGGCGGACGCCGCCGGCCGCGCTCAGGTGCTGGACGTCCCCTGGTCCGACGGTCGACTCGTGGCCGGTCGAGTCACGGTGCGTCAGTTCGCCCTCCACCACCCAGGTCACGATCTCGGTGTGGCTGTGCGGGTGTTCGTCGAAGCCCGCGCCGGGCGCCAGACGCTCTTCGTTGCAGGCCAGGACCGCGCCGAAGCGGAGGTTGTCCGGGTCGTAGTGCGGCCCGAAGGAGAAGGCGTGGAAGGTCTCGATACCGGCTCCGGGCTCCCCGCCGCGGTACCGATCGCCGGAGCGCCGTACATCAATCACACACCCCACGTTAGACCCGGCACCGCACGCCCCCGTCCCGATAAGGCAGTCTTGTCCCCGTGCCCGAACCCTCTGCGAACGAAGCCCGCCAGGACGCCCATCAGGCAGCCCACGAGGAAACCGCGCGCCACGAGGAAGCCGCTCGTCAGGACGCGCACCGGAAGGCTCACGCGCACTCAGCCACGCTGAAGCGCCTCGAACAGTCGGCCGGCAGCCTCGCGGCGCAAGCCATCGCCCGCATGGACGAGACGCTGTCCTGGTACCGGGCGATGCCACCCGAGAACCGGTCGTGGATCGGTCTGGTCGCGCAGGCCGGCATCGCCGCGTTCACCGAGTGGTTCCGGCGTCCCGACGCCCCCCAGGCCATCTCCACGGACGTCTTCGGCACCGCCCCGCGCGAGCTGACCAGGGCGATCACCCTGCGCCAGACCGTGGAGATGGTGCGTACGACGATCGAGGTGATGGAGTCCGCGGTCGACGAGATCGCGGCCCCCGGTGACGAATCCGTCCTCCGTGAGGCGCTCCTCGTGTACGCCCGCGAGATCGCCTTCGCCACGGCGCAGGTCTACGCGCAGGCCGCCGAGGCACGCGGTGCCTGGGACGCCCGGCTTGAGTCCCTCGTCGTGAACGCGGTGCTCTCCGGGGAAGCCGACGAGGGGGCGGTGAGCAGGGCCGCGGCGCTCGGCTGGAACTCCCCCGAGCACGTCTGTGTCGTCCTCGGCACCGCGCCCGACGGCGACAGCGAACTCACCGTCGAAGCCATCCGCCGCGCCGCACGGCACACCAAGCTCCAGGTCCTGACCGGTGTACTCGGCGACCGTCTGGTCGTCATCGCGGGCGGCAGCGACAATCCGCTGCAGGTCGCCAAGGGTCTGATCGGCCCGTACGCGGCCGGGCCCGTCGTCGCCGGCCCCATCGTCCCCGACCTGCTCGCCGCCACCCGGTCCGCGCAGGCCGCGGCCGCCGGGCTCAAGGCCTGTGCCGCCTGGCAGGACGCCCCGCGCCCCGTTCTGGCGGACGATCTCCTGCCGGAGCGCGCGATCGCGAGCGATCCGGCCGCGCGCGAGCAGTTGGTGGAGGAGATCTACAGACCACTGGAGGAAGCCGGCTCCGCGCTTCTGGAGACGCTCAGCGTCTATCTGGAGCAGGCCAGCAGTCTCGAAGGCGCGGCACGCATGCTCTTCGTGCACCCCAACACCGTGCGCTACCGGCTGCGACGTGTGACAGACGTCACCGGCTGGTCGCCCTCGGACGTACGTTCCGCATTCACGCTGCGGATCGCGCTGATCCTGGGACGTCTGGCCGACGGAGATCTCCAACCATAGGATTTTGTCGGACCTCTACAATTCCCCCAGCCGTTCTTCGTCCCTGTCCCCACGGGCGGCTTGCACCGTCCACAAGAGAGAGTGTGAGAGTGCTCGTACTCGTCGCTCCCGGCCAAGGCGCTCAGACGCCCGGCTTCCTGACTCCCTGGCTCGACCTCCCCGGTGCGGCCGACCGCATCGGCGCGTGGTCGGACGCCATCGGGCTCGACCTTGCCCACTACGGCACGCAGGCCGACGCGGACGCGATCCGCGACACCGCCGTGGCCCAGCCCCTGCTCGTGGCCGCCGGTCTGCTGTCCGCCGCGGCACTCAGTGACGCCCTCGCCGGGAACAAGCCCGGCGCGGTCGCGGGACACAGCGTCGGCGAGATCACCGCCGCCGCGTTCGCCGGTGTGCTCACCGAAGAGGCCGCGCTCGGCCTGGTCCGCAAGCGGGGTCTGGCCATGGCCGACGCCGCCGCGATCACGGAGACCGGCATGGCGGCGCTGCTCGGCGGCGACCCCGAGGTCACCATCCCGTACCTGGAGAAGCTCGGCCTGACGCCGGCGAACGTGAACGGCGCGGGCCAGATCGTCGCCGCGGGCACCGCCGAGCAGATCGCGGCGCTCGCCGAGGACAAGCCGGAAGGCGTCCGCCGCGTCGTACCGCTGAAGGTGGCGGGCGCGTTCCACACGCACCACATGGCTCCCGCGGTCGCCACGCTCGAAGAGGCCGCCAAGGCCCTCGACCCGGCCGACCCGAAGCTGACGTACGTCTCGAACCGCGACGGCCAGGCCGTGGCGACCGGCTCGGACGTCGTGTCCCGCCTGGTCGGCCAGGTGGCCAACCCGGTGCGCTGGGACCTGTGCATGGAGACGTTCAAGGACCTGGGTACCACGGCGATGATCGAGCTGTGCCCCGGTGGCACGCTGACCGGTCTCGCCAAGCGCGCGCTGCCCGGCGTGCGGACGGTGGCCCTCAAGACCCCTGCCGATCTCGACGCCGCAACTGAGCTCATCGCCGACACTGCATCCGCCGCCGACGCGGCGGGTGCCTGAGAAGGAGCCAGGAGAGCATGTCGAAGATCAAGCCCAGTAAGGGCGCCCCGTACGCGCGCATCATGGGTGTCGGCGGTTACCGCCCGACCCGTGTCGTGCCCAACGAGGTGATCCTCGAGACGATCGACTCGTCCGACGAGTGGATCCGCTCCCGCTCCGGCATCGCGACCCGCCACTGGGCCTCCGACGAGGAGACCGTGGCCGCGATGTCCATCGAGGCGTCCGGCAAGGCGATCGCCGACGCGGGCATCACCCCGGAGCAGATCGGCGCGGTCGTCGTCTCGACGGTCTCGCACTTCAAGCAGACCCCGGCCATCGCGACCGAGATCGCGGACAAGATCGGCGCGGGCAAGCCCGCCGCGTTCGACATCTCCGCCGGCTGCGCGGGCTTCGGCTACGGCCTCACCCTCGCCAAGGGCATGATCGTCGACGGTTCCGCGGAGTACGTCCTGGTCATCGGCGTCGAGCGGCTGAGCGACCTCACCGACCTGGAGGACCGCGCGACGGCCTTCCTGTTCGGCGACGGCGCGGGTGCCGTGATCGTCGGCCCGTCCACGGAGCCGCACATCGGCCCCACCGTCTGGGGCAGCGAGGGCGACAAGTCCGAGACCATCAAGCAGACCGTCGCGTGGAACGACCTGCACGTCGGCGATGTCTCGAAGCTGCCGCTCGACCGCGAGGGCAACATCAAGTTCCCTGCGATCACGCAGGAGGGCCAGGCGGTCTTCCGCTGGGCCGTGTTCGAGATGGCGAAGGTCGCCCAGCAGGCGCTGGACGCGGCCGGAATCACCGCGGACGACCTGGATGTCTTCATCCCGCACCAGGCCAACGAGCGGATCATCGACTCGATGGTGAAGACTCTGAAACTGCCGGCACACGTCACGGTCGCCCGTGATGTGCGCACCACCGGCAACACGTCGGCAGCCTCGATCCCGCTCGCGATGGAGCGGCTCCTGGCCACCGGCGAGGCGAAGAGCGGCGACACCGCGCTCGTCATCGGCTTCGGGGCGGGTCTCGTGTACGCCGCCACGGTCGTTACCCTCCCCTAGGCATCAAGTCCGGATCACCCGATCCGTACGAATGCCGCCACACCCTCTGGATACATAGAAGGAGCGCCAACATGGCCGCCACTCAGGAAGAGATCGTCGCCGGTCTCGCCGAGATCGTGAACGAGATCGCCGGCATCCCGGTCGAGGACGTCCAGCTGGACAAGTCCTTCACCGACGACCTGGACGTCGACTCGCTGTCCATGGTCGAGGTCGTCGTCGCCGCCGAAGAGCGCTTCGACGTCAAGATCCCGGACGACGACGTCAAGAACCTCAAGACGGTCGGCGACGCGACCAGCTACATCCTCAAGCACCAGGCCTGACCAGGCTGCTCTGCTGTCGCCACCCGGCGGTGGCGCCGCTGATCCCCTCAACACCGTGGAGAATTTTCCTGTGAACTCGACCAATCGCACCGTGGTCGTCACCGGTATCGGCGCAACCACACCGCTGGGTGGCGACGCAGCCTCGACCTGGGACGGTCTGCTCGCGGGCCGTTCCGGTGTACGTCTTCTGGAACAGGACTGGGCGGCCGAGCTTCCGGTCCGCATCGCGGGCCAGATCGCGGTCGAGCCGGGCGAGGTCATCCCGCGTCCGCAGGCCCGCAAGCTCGACCGTTCGGCGCAGTTCGCGCTGATCGCGGCCAAGGAGGCCTGGGCCGACGCGGGTTACACCGCGAAGGCCGGCGAGGACGCGTCGGTCGACCCGCACCGCCTGGGTGCGGTCATCGCCTCCGGCATCGGCGGCGTGACCACCCTGCTCGACCAGTACGACGTGCTCAAGGAGAAGGGCGTACGCCGCGTCTCCCCGCACACCGTTCCGATGCTCATGCCCAACTCGCCGGCGGCCAACGTCGGCATCGAGCTGGGCGCCCACGCGGGTGTGCACACTCCCGTGTCGGCGTGCGCCTCGGGCGCCGAGGCCATCGGCTACGCGATCGAGATGATCCGCACCGGCCGCGCCGACGTCGTCGTCGCGGGCGGCACGGAGGCGGCGATCCACCCGCTGCCGATCGTCGCGTTCGGCAACATGATGGCGATGTCCAAGAACAACGACGACCCGAAGGGCGCCTCGCGTCCCTACGACGCGGACCGCAACGGCTTCGTGCTCGGCGAGGGCGCCGGCGTGATCGTCCTGGAGTCCGAGGAGCACGCCAAGGCCCGCGGCGCGAAGATCTACGCGGAGGCCGTCGGCCAGGGCATCTCGGCCGACGCCCACCACATCACGCAGCCCGAGCCGTCCGGCAACGGCATCGCGGCAGCCCTGCAGAACCTGATCGACACCACGGACCTCAAGCCCGCCGAGATCATGCACGTGAACGCGCACGCGACCTCGACGCCGCAGGGTGACGTCGCCGAGATCAAGGCGCTGCGCAAGGCCTTCGGCGACGACGTCGACCACATGGCGATCGCCAGCACGAAGTCGATGACGGGTCACCTGCTCGGTGGCGCGGGCGGCGTGGAGACCGTGGCCACGGTCCTCGCGCTGAAGAACCGCATGGCCCCGCCGACGATCAACATCGAGAACCTCGACCCCGAGGTCGACGCGGACATCGTCCGCGACGAGGCGCGCGCACTGCCCGAGGGCAGGATCGCGGCGCTAAACGACTCGTTCGGCTTCGGCGGCCACAACGTGGTGCTCGCGTTCAGGACCGTCTGAGCAGTCACCCGTAAGCGACGAAGGGCCCCCACCGCTCGGTGGGGGCCCTTCGTCGTACGAGAAGGAGCTCCGTCAGACGACCTGGTGCAGCCACCGCACCGGGGCGCCCTCGCCGGCGTACCGGAAAGGCTCCAGTTCGTCGTCCCAGGGCTTGCCGAGCAGCTTGGCGAGCTCGGCCTCCAGGTCGCTCTCGCCGCGCTGGGACCGGGCCAGTGCGGCGCGCAGGCGGTCCTCCGGGATCAGGATGTCGCCGTGGATGCCGGTGACCGCGTGGAAGATCCCGAGTTCGGGCGTGGCGCTGTACCGCTCGCCCTCGGCCGTGGGGCACGGCTCGGAGGTGACCTCGAAGCGCAGCAGCTGCCAGCCGCGCAGGGCGGAGGCCAGTTTGGACGCGGTGCCCACCGAGCCACGCCAGGAGAACTCGGATCTCCAGCTGCCGGGCGCCGCGGGCTGCCTGATCCAGTCGAGGTTGACGCGCGCGCCGAGTACGCCCGCGACTGCCCATTCGACGTGCGGACACAGCGCGCGCGGTGCGGAGTGCACGTAAAGAACTCCACGTGTCGTCACCGGGACCTCCAGTGTGGGTCGAGGTTCGCCTTCCCCAGCGGCCTCGCGCCCGTGCGAGCGTTCTCGCCCTGAATTCGGGAAACTCCCAAAAACGGGACAGATGTGACGTGATGTAATTTAGCGGAACCGGAAGAGCAGGGTGCCACTGGGTGGCGAGGCTACCGTGCGGCGGAACAAGGAGTGTGACGTACGGTCGGTCCCAAGGCCAGGAATCGCTCATGCTTCACCCGGCCGGGGGTTCGGGGCGTCCCTCAGGCAGGTACAGCACTCGCAGGGGCGCCGAAGCGGCGCGGTCGGCCTACGGCAATGGACCGGCCTACGGCAACAGAGGGGGACCCGGGATGCGGAACCGAAGGCACCGCTCGCGTGCCGCCGTCGTCACGGCGACGGCGGTTCTTCTTGGCGCCGGCGCGCTCACGGCGTGTGACGCCTCCGGCGGCGACACTCCCGCGCCCCAGGGGCCATCCGCACGGAAGCCATCCCCCAAGCCCACCCCGACCTGGGACACGAGCCCGGACTCCCTGGCGGCCGTCGGCGACTCCATCACCCGCGGTTTCGACGCCTGCTCGGTGCTCGCCGACTGCCCCGAGGCGTCCTGGGCGACCGGCACGGACTCCGAGGTGCGCAGCCTCGCCACCCGGCTGCTGGGCAAGGAGCGCGCCGCCGGGCACAGCTGGAACTACGCGAAGACCGGCGCCCGGATGGCGGACCTCCCCGCACAGGTCGAGCAGGCCGCGGCCGAACGGCCCGAGCTGATCACGGTGATGGCGGGCGCGAACGACGCGTGCCGGCCGACCGCGGATTCCATGACGCCGGTCTCCGAGTTCCGCGCGGACTTCGAGAAGGCGATGCGCACACTGCGGCGCGAGCTCCCCAAGACCCAGGTGTACGTCACCTCCGTACCGGACCTGAAGCGGCTCTGGTCCCAGGGGCGCACCAACGCGCTGGGCAAGCAGATCTGGAAGCTGGGCATCTGCTCCTCGATGCTGGCGGACCCGGACGCGCGGGACGCGGCAGCGACGGAGCGGCGGGCCACCGTGCAGAACCGCGTGATCGCGTACAACGAGGTGCTGAAGGACGTGTGCCTGAAGGACCTGCGCTGCCGGTACGACGGCGGGGCGGTCTTCGACTACCGCTTCGACGGCGACCAGCTGAGCCGCTGGGACTGGTTCCACCCCAGCAAGGACGGCCAGTCGCGCCTCGCCGAGCTGGCCTACCGTCAGGTGAAGGCCAAGAATCCCGGGGGTCCCGGGGCCTGAGGTCCGGCGGCCCGGCGTAGGGTCGCGATCATGCGCAGTGAACTCTTCGGGACCCTCCCCGACGGCACGCCCGTCCATCGCTGGACCCTGGAAAGGGGCGGGGTGCGGGTACGCGTGCTGACGTACGGCGGGATCATCCAGTCGGCGGAAGTTCCCGACCGGTCGGGGCGGCGCGCGCCGGTGGCCCTCGGCTTCGACGGCCTCCAGGGCTACCTCGACCATCCGGGGCCGTACTTGGGGGCGCTGGTGGGCCGGTACGCGAACCGGATCGCGGGCGGTGAGTTCACGCTCGACGGGCGGACGTACCGCTTGGCGAGGAACGACGAGCCCAACGCGCTGCACGGTGGCACGGCCGGTTTCGACAAGCGGGTGTGGGAGGCGGCGCAGGTCGAGCACGGGGTGCGGCTCTCGCGGGTGAGCCCGGACGGCGAGGAGGGCTATCCCGGGCGGCTCACGGTGTCGGCGACGTACTGCCTGGACGAGTCGGGCGCGCTGCGGATCGCGTACGAGGCGACGACCGAGGCCCCGACAGTCGTGAACCTCACCAACCACACGTACTGGAATCTCGCGGGGGCCGGAAGCGGTGGCGCGGGCGGGCACGAGCTGCGCATCGCGGCGGCGCGCCGCACACCGACCGACGGGACGCAGATCCCCACGGGTGCGTACGAGGAGGTCGCGGGGACGCGCTTCGACTTCCGGGAGGCGCGGAAGGCCGGGGCCGGGATCGACGACAACTACGTGCTCGACAAGGGGCTCACCGCGCGGCCGGTCGAGGTGGCCGAGCTGAGCGATCCAGGGTCCGGCCGCGTGCTGACCGTGGCGACGACGGAGCCGGGCCTTCAGCTGTACACGGCGGACCACTTCGAGGAGCCGCTGCCGTTCGGCCCGGGGGACGGGATCGCTCTGGAGACGCAGCACTTCCCCGACTCCCCCAACCGGCCGGAGTTTCCGGGCACGGTGCTGCGGCCGGGTGGGGTGTACCGGTCGGAGACGGTGTACGGCTTCTCGGTTCGCTAGCGCGGTCCGCCCTCGTCAGACGGCGATCGTCTCGCTCAGCCTGCGGTCGGCGACGGAGCGGCCTGCCTGGACCTCGTAGGAACCGGCCTGGCGCGACCAGGAGTTGGTGGACCGGTCCCAGATCTCGAAGGCGCGGCGCGGGAGTTCGATCCGCACCTCCACGCTCTCGCCGGGCGCGGCCTCGACTCCCGCGAAGCCCGCGAGCCAGCGGGCCGGTCGGTTGACGTCGGCCGTGGCCGGGGCGAGGTACACCTGGACGACCTCGCGGCCCGCGCGCGGCCCGGAGTTACGGACGCGGATCGTGACGGTCGTGCCCTCCACGGTGAGGGACTCGTACGTCCAGTCGGTGTAGCCGAGGCCGTGACCGAAGGCGTAGGCGGGGGTTGCTCCCGACTTCTCCCAGGCGCGATACCCGATGAACACGCCCTCGTCGTAGGCGAGTTCGCCGTCCGCTGGAGTGACCTGGGTGACCGGGGCGTCCGCGAGGCGTCCCCACGTCGTGGGCAGCCTTCCGCCCGGCTCCTCGGCGCCGAGGAGTACATCGGCGAGCGCGGCGCCGCCCTCCTGCCCGGGGAACCAGCCGATCAGCACCGCCGCGACGTCCTCGCGCCACGGAAGCTCCACCGGTGCGCCGGAGTTGACGACCACGACGGTACGGGGGTTGGCCGCGGCCACCGCTCGCACCAGGTCGTCCTGGCGGCCCGGGAGCCGCAGGTCCTGCCGGTCGAAGCCCTCGGACTCGACGCGCTCGGTGGTGGCGACGACCACGACCGCGGTGTCGGCGCCGCGCGCCGCCTCGACGGCCTGCGCGATCAGCTCGTCGGGATCGCGCCGCGGGCCGAGGTGCACGAAGGAGAACACCACGCCGGGCAGCGGGGCCTCGTACTCCTTGTCGAGCGGGTGGAGCAGGGAGACCTCGACGCTCTCGCCCGCCGTCAGGTTCACCTTGGCCCGCTCGACCGGTGAGCCGAAGAACGCCTCGAAGGGGTCGGACGCGGCGTCCATCACCTCGGTCCCGTCGAAGACGACCTCGCCGCCGACACGGAGTGTGAAGGCACCGAGTCCGCGTGTGCCGAAGGAGTGCTCGCCGCTCTCGCGGGGCGTGAACGTGCCGACGATCTCGACGGAGGCCATCGTCTCGTGGGTGACGCCGTCGGGCAGGTCGTCGCCGATCCACTGGAGATGGCCGGAGGGGAGGCCGCTCTCGCCCAGGACGTGGCCGTCCGCGTCGCGGCAGACGGCGCGCAGCGCGAACCCCTGTTCGGCGGGGGCGAGTTCGTCGCTCGGGTCGGCGCCGACGGCGTACGTCAAGGTGTCTTCGCCGAGCGCCGCCGTCAGACCGTCGAGCGGGGAGATCACGTGCGGGGGGAAGACGGTGGCGGAGCCGCCGCCCAGGATGCGGGCGTCGCGCGCGGCGGCGCCGATGAGGGCGACGGAGGCGGTGGGCCGAAGCGGCAGCGTGTCGTTCTCGTTGCGCACGAGGACGAAGGCGCGGCGGGCGATCTCGCGGGCGAGCGCCTCGCCGTCGATCTCGGCGGGCAGATCGGTGACGACGGGCTCGGCGCCTTCGAGGATGCCGACGCGGGCGGCGAGACGCAGGACGTTGCGGACGGCCTCGTCGACCGTCGACTCCTTGACCCGGCCGCCGCGCACCGCTTCGGCGAGCGCGTCGCCGTACACGGTCCGCGGCCCCGGCATGGCGACGTCGAGGCCGCCCTCGATGGCGCCGGTGGTCGAGCGGGCGGCCATCCAGTCGGAGACGTTGTAGCCGTCGAAGCCCCACTCGCCGCGCAGGACCTCGTTGACCAGGTAGCGGTGCTCGGTCATCGTCGAGCCGTTGACCTGGTTGTACGCGGTCATGATGCCCCAGGGGTGGGCGTTGGTGACGATCGCCTCGAAGGGCGCGAGGTACAGCTCGCGCAGGGCTCGCGCGCCCACCTTGTTGTCGACGGTGAAGCGGTCGGTCTCGGCGTCGTTCGCGACGAAGTGCTTGACGGTCGTGCCGACGCCGCCCGACTGCACGCCCTGGACGTAGCCGCTGCCGATGACACCGGTCAGATACGGGTCTTCGCTGTACGCCTCGAAGTGCCTGCCGCCCAGCGGCGAGCGGTGCAGATTGACGGTGGGTGCGAGGAGGACGTGGACGCCCTTGCGCCGGGCCTCCTGGGCGAGGAGGGCGCCCGCGCGGCGGGCGAGGTCCTGGTCCCAGGTGGCGGCGAGCGCGGTCGGGGAGGGCAGGGCGATGGACGGGTCGTCGGCGGTCCAGCGGGTGCCGCGCACGCCGATCGGGCCGTCCGACATCACGAGGGGACTCAGGCCGATCTTGGGCAGCGCGTGCAGCGACCACATGTCACGCCCGCCGAGCAGGCGGGCCTTGGCGTCCAGATCCAGCGCGCCGAGCGCGGCCTCCACGACCGCCTCGCGTGCCTGGTCGGCGGCCTGTGTGGCTCCGGGTCCCTGGGTTTCCGCCATGGCGGTACCTCCTCGTTGAAGTCCGGTCCGTGCTTCCGTTCCGTACGTTCCCTCCATCCTGCCCCGCCTACCTGTAGGGCGGTAGGTTTCGTAATCTTGACGTTATATGAGACCGGGCGTGACGTACGGTCGGTCCCGCGAGCAGACCGAGAACGTGAAGGGGCGGACACGATGGCCAGGGCCAGAAGCGAGGAGCGGCGTGCGGAGATCCTCCGGGCCACCCTCGAGGTGATCGCCGAGCGGGGTTACCGGGGCGCGAGCCTGGGTGCCGTCGCCGAGCGGGTCGGGCTCACCCAGCAGGGCCTGCTGCACTACTTCCCCACGAAGGACGCCCTGCTCGTCGCCGTCCTGGAGGCACGCGACCAGTGGGACGCGGTGCCGGCGCACGAGATCCGCCTCGACCTGCTCGGCTCACTCGTCGAGTACAACGCGATGCGTCCCGGCATCATCCAGACCTTCTCCGCACTGCTCGGCGAGAGCGTCACGGACGGGCATCCGGCACGGGAGTACTTCACCGAGCGGTACGGCTCCGTGCGGGAGAAGTTCGCGGCGGTCCTGCGCGCGCAGTACGGGGAGCGGCTCCCCGGCGGTCTCACCCCGGAGGCGGCGGCGCCGCTCCTCGTCGCGGTGATGGACGGGCTCCAGTACCAGTGGCTCCTGGACCCCGAGTCGGTGGACATGGCGGAGGCGTTCAGGAACTTTCTCGGGCTGCTCGGCGCCGACGGCGAGTGATCAGGCAGGTGACCGCGCGGGGCCGGGTGGCCCGCCCGCGGTGGAGCCGTTCCCTCAGACGCTGTGTCCGCCCGGGTGACGCCCACTTGAGGCCCAATCCAGTTGACCCGTCGTCCACGGCCAGCTTCGATCAGCGTTCGGCCCTATCTCCCCGAAACTCCGGAAGGCCCGCATGCCGCCCGCCAAGATGCACGCCCACGAAGCCGACATCGACACGGACCTCGTACGTCGGCTGCTCGCCGCGCGGTTTCCCGACTGGGCGCACCTCGCCGTCGAGCCCGTCGACTCGAACGGCACCGTCAACGCCATCTACCGGCTCGGCGACGACATGGCCGTCCGGCTGCCCCGTGTCGAGGGAGGCGTCGGTGACGTGGAGCGCGAGGTGCTTCTCCTGCCGCGGCTCGCGCCGTCGCTGCCCGTCGCCATCCCCGCGCCGCTGGGAAAGGGCGAGCCCGCCGAGGGCTTCCCCTGGCCCTGGTACGTGTACCGCTGGCTGGACGGCGAGAACCCGGTGGTCGGCGGCCTCGCCGAACCCGGTCTGTTCGCGGCGGACCTGGCCGAGTTCGTCACCGCCCTGCGGCGCGTCGACCCCGCCGACGCGCCTGCCGCCTACCGCGGCGGGCCCCTCGCGCGCCGTGACGCCGCGACCCGCGAGGCCATCGCCCTGCTGCACGGCGTCATCGACACCGACGCCGCGACCGCCGCCTGGGACGCCGCCCTGCGCGCGCCCCGGTGGGACGGGCCACCGGTCTGGGTCCACGCCGACCTGCAGCCGGGGAATCTGCTGACCGCCGGCGGTCGCCTCAGCGGAGTCATCGACTTCGGGTGCATGGGACTCGGCGAACCCGCCGTCGACCTGATCACCGCGTGGAGTCTGCTGACGGCCGACGCGCGGGAGGGCTTCCGTGCCGCCGTGGACGTCGATGACGCGACGTGGGCCCGCGGCCGTGGCTGGGCCCTGTCGATCGCGCTCATCGAGCTGCCGTACTACCGGACGCGGAACGCCACCATCGCGAGGATCGCGCGCCACGTGATCGACGAGGTCCTCGCGGATCACGCCGCCATGGATCACTAGGCCCTTTCGGCGCCGCCTTCCTGCCGGGATACTGCGACCACCTCACCGGCCACGGAAGGACTCCCGTGTCACTCACGCCCCCCGTCTCCCCGCGGCTCGCCGCGCTCGGCGTCACCCTCCTGCTCTCCCTCGCCGCGGTGCCCGCGTCGGCGGCCACCGCACCGGCCGCCACCGCCGAGGAGCAGCGCCTCGACCGGGCCGCGCCGCAGGAGATACTGCGCCGCAGCGGCTTCGACTCCGTGGCACCGGAGTTCGCGCGCGCCCTGGACCGCGCCCGCTCGTACGGCGAGGCCAAGCGCATCGTCGAACGGCAAGGAGACGCGCTGTGGCGGCGTGCCGTCGACCGGGCGCAGGGGCGGGGCCCCGCGGCGGGGAAGAGCGGGGACCTGAGCCGGGACGACGACCGGCCGCTGTACTGGGCCCGGCTCGGGATGACACGGGAGCTCAGGCAGTGGGAGCCGACCCGCTTCGGCGTGAGCGAGACCCGGCGCGCGCGTCTCATACGGGAGTTGGAGGATTCCTCGCGCGGCCACGACTCCATCCGCTATCCGCACAAGGACCGCGCGGGCCACCACCTCAAGCGCATCCTCGTCACCGGCTTCGACCCCTTCACGCTCGACCGGGACACCCGCATCAGCAATCCGTCCGGCGCGACCGCGCTGGCGCTCGACGGCACCGTCATCGAGACCGCCGACGGGCCCGCCCGGGTGGAGACCGCCGTCTTCCCCGTCCGCTGGGACGACTTCGCACAGGGGACGGTCGAGCGCACCCTGCGTGCGCATCTCCCCCGCGTCGACCTCTTCACCACCGTCAGCCAGGGCCGGGCGGGACGCTTCGACATCGAGCGGACCAACGGCGCCTGGCGGGGCGGGTTCCCCGACAACGAGAACCTCTCGCGCACGGAGACCGTCCCGGTCACCGATCCGGCGTCGCAGCCCCAGTGGACGTCCACGACGCTCCCGTACAAGGAGATCGTGAGCGCCGAGACGGGCCGTTTCCCCGTGTACGACAACACGTCGGTGACCGAGATCCCGGCGGGCCAGAGCGCTCCCGTGGTCCGCCCGGACGGGCCCACCGCCGGTTCGACGGCCCGCGAGGGAGGCGGCGGCAACTACCTGTCGAACGAGATCGCCTACCGGGCGACGCTGCTGCGCGACCGCCTCGGACTGCACGACCGTCTGCCCGGCGGCCATGTGCACACGCCGATCCTGCGGTTCGGGGCGGACAACACGGACCCGGCGGGCGAGATCACCGATCCCGAGTTCGTGCGCAACCGCCTCGACATCATCGCGCAGGTACGGAAGATCCTGTCGGCGGCTATGAACGCCCGCCCGTAGCGGACGTCCGCCCGCCGGGACCGGCCGAACCTGCCGAGTCGGCCGAACCGGCCGGTCCCCGCGCGTCGTCGGGCCCGTCCTCGCCCAGCAGCTCCCGCGCCATGAGCGTCGCGCCCGCGACCGCACCCGGCATCAGGAACACCGCGACGAACGGGACCAGGAAGGCCACGGCGAGCGGGGTGCCGAAACCCCACGCCAACTGCCTGCGGCCACGCAGCAGCGCGAGCCGTTCGCGGGCCTCGACGCCCCGGCGCTGCATCGCCACCGCCGTCAGCTCCTCGACCAGGAAGAAGCCCGTCACGCAGAAGCCGACCACCGGGACGACGGTCTGGCCGACGACCGGGATGAAGCCGAGGGCGAAGAGCAGGACGCCCCAGACCAGGGCCCGCATGACGATGCGGAGGCTGTCGCGGGCGGAGATCCACAGCTCGCGCCAGAGCGGCAGGCCCGACTCGGGTGCGTAGCCGGAGACGGAGATGTCGACCTTCTCCGACAGCGACTCGTAGAAGGGCTGGCCCACCAGGAGCGTCACCGCCGTGAAGGTGACGACCGACAGGAGGAGCGCCAGCGCGAAGAGGAGCGCCGTGAGGAAGCCCCGGAACAGGCCGAGCCACGGCGCGGACCAGTCGTCGGCGAAGGGCGTCGCCCAGCCGACGAAGTCCGTGCCCCACAGGGCGAGCGCGACGAGCGCGGCGGCGTAGAGAAGCAGGGTGATCAGGCCGGGCAGCAGGCCGAATCCGTACTGCTTGCCGTGCTGGGCGACCCAGCGCTGGCCCTTCATCAGATAGCCGAAGCCTCGTCCCAGATCACGCATGCGGGACAGCCTATCCGCCGGTCGGAGCCCCGCGGTCCATGGGACCGCGGGGTCGAAGGCCCTCTTGTTGTGCGGGGGTTGAAACGGTAGACCACGCGTACTGACTTCTTTCCCGGAGGAACGTATGGGCATATCCCGGCCATCCAGACCCGTTCTGCTCACCACCCTCGCCTCGGCGGGCGCTCTCGTGTTCACCCCTCTCGCCCCCGGCAGCGCGACCGCCGACCCTCGTCCGGGCGGCGGCGACATCCTCCGCGAGGGCTCACCCCTCAGCAGCACGGAGCGGGCCGCGAGGACGCCTCAGAGCGCCGCCGACCGGGCGTTGGGAGCCGCGGACAGCCCAGCACTCGGGTCGTCCGGCCACGGCCGCGGCAAGGACCGCGGCTATCCCCGTGAGCAGAAGCTCACCGCGCCTCCCGTCAATCCTGACGACAAGTCGATAAAGCTGGGTCTGGCCCCGTATCACTCCATCGCCCCGAAGCTGAATGACGTCCAGTCCATCGGCGACCGGGTCAGCGTGGAGATCGCCGGCCGTTCGGCGGGCGGCCACCAGCTCTACCTGGTGACCGTCACCGCCCCCGAGTCCGCCAAGGAGACCGCCCGCCAGGAGCGGATGCGTGAGCTCATCGAGAACGCGCCGGGCGCCGCCGCCAAGGACCCGACGGTCAAGTCCTCGTACAAGACGCCGGTCTTCATCAACAACAACATTCACGGCAACGAGTGGGAGGGCACCGACGCCGCCCTGAAGCTCATCGAGAAGCTGGCGAAGGCCAAGGACACCAAGACGGCAGACCTGCTCGCGCACAACCGGCTGTACTTCAACGTCACGGCCAACCCCGACGGCCGCATCGCGGGCACGCGCGCCAACGCCAACGGCTTCGACCTCAACCGCGACTTCATCACCGCCTCACAGCCCGAGGCGCGCGCGATGCGGCAGATCGCCATCGACAAGCAGCCCGCGGTCATGATCGACCTGCACGGCTACGTCAACGGCACGCTGATCGAGCCGACGACTCCCCCGCACGGCGAGAACTACGAGTACGACCTCTTCCTCAAGAACACCTACGCCAACGCCCTCGGCATGGAAGCGGCGGTCAACGGCCTCGGCTACACCCCCGCGAAGGACGGTGTCGAACCGGCGATCATCCCCTTCCGTGACCAGGAGGAGGGCTGGGACGACTGGCCGCCGATCTTCACCCCGCAGTACATGCCGTTCCACGGCACGGTCGCCGCGCACACCATCGAGTTCCCGATGGCGGTCAACAACGACGAGTACGACGAGCTCTCGGTGCCGGAGCTGCGGCGGCGTTCCGCGATCAACGTGGACATCGCGGGCGCGGCGATGTCGGCGACGCTCACGTACACGCAAGAGCACCGCACTTCGGTGATCGCCGACCAGATCGAGACGTTCCGGCGGGGCGCGGCGGGCGCGGCGCAGGTGCCGGTCTCGCCTGAGACCGTGCCCGGCGTCCCGGGGATCGGCCCGGAGGACGTCTACACGACGGACTTCCCGCGTGCGTACGTGATTCCGCGGGGCGAGGGGAAGGGTGAGCGCGGTCAGCGCTCGGCCGCTGCCGCCTCGCGGCTGGTGGAGCATCTGCTGGACAACGACGTCGAAGTCCGCCGGGCCACCCGCGACTTCAGGCTTGGCGGCACCTCGTACGCCGAGGGTTCGTACGTCATCGACATGCGGCAGCCCAAGCGCGGGCTCGCCAACGTGATGCTCGCCGACGGGCGGGACATCAGCGACAAGGTGTCCACCATGTACGACATCTCGGGGTGGAGCCTCGGGCGGCTGTGGGGCGCGACGGTGGATTCGGTGAAGGGCGGCTCGCTGTCCGGTGTGCGGACGCGCGTCGTGGACTCCGCGTCGCGGGTCGGGCATGTCGCCTCGCGCGGGGATCTTCGGCTGCGGCTCGACGACGCGCGGGAGGTCGCCGCGCTCAACTGGCTGCTCGGGCGCGGTACTTCCGTGCGGCGGGCTGACGACGGCAGCGTGATTCTGCCGTCGTCGGCGCGGGGCGCGGCCGTCGCGGCGGCGAAGAAGTACGACGTCGCCTTCGACGCGACCAAGGCGAAGGGTGGCGCCGTCGTCCGTGCCACGCGGATCGCTGCGGCCGTCACTCCCGGGGAGCTGTTCGCGCTGCGGGAGATGAACTTCGACGTGGTGCCGGTCTCGACGAAGGTCCTCAACTCCGGTTTCGACTGGAAGAAGTCAGGTGCGGACGCGCTGTTCGTGTCGGCCGGGCTCGCGTACGGGGAGTTGAACGCCGGTGCGAAGGCCGGGCTCGACGCGTTCCTCGCCCGGGGAGGCGGCCTTGTCGGGCGTGGCGCCGAGGGGGCCGCGTTGAACTCCGACGCGAAGCTGCTTTCCGTGCGGGCGGTCTCCGGGAACGGGGATGCCAATGGTGTGGTCCGCGTCGTGAACTCCGGTGGGCCCGTCACGGGAGGTGCGCCGTCGCATTCGTTCGTGTACGCACCCATGTGGTTCAAGGGGCTCGGGAGCGGGGTGCGGGTGGAGCAGTCCTACGGGGCCGGGAACCCGCTGGTCTCCGGGCACTGGCGTCCCGCGGAGGGCGGTGTCGGCGGGCCCTCTGACGCCGCGGGGCAGCCTTCCGTCGTGAGCGGGGCCGCTGCCGGCTCCCGTGTGGTCCTGTTCGGCACCGAGCCGCTGTTCCGGGACCACCCGAAGGGGATGTTTCCGCAGGTGGGGCGGGCGTTGCTGAGTGTGAGCTGAGGTCCGGGCGGGTTCGTTCCGCCACCCCGCCCCAGTTCGGGAAGGGGCGGGGTGGGGGAGGAAGAACGCATGACACGTGAGATCAAGGTCCAGGGCACCACCGCAGCCGGATACGAAGCCGTGCGGGAGGAGTTCGCCGCCCTGCTCGCCGGGGAGAAGCCCGATCATGCCGCGCAGGTTGCCGCCCACGTACGAGGTGAGCAGGTCGTCGACCTGTGGGTGGGGCCGGACACCGACGGTGACACGCTCTTCGGCGTGTACTCGTCCACGAAGGGCGCCGCCCATCTCGTCATGGCGCTGCTCGTTCAGGACGGCACCCTGGGGCTGGACCGCGAAGTGGCGTACTACTGGCCGGAGTTCGGTGCCGAGGGGAAGGCAGACGTCACCCTTCGGGAACTTCTCTCGCACCGGGCGGGGATCGTCGGCGCCGACAGCGGCTTCACGCCGGAGGAGATCGCCGACGACCGCGCCATCGCCGCCCGCCTCGCCACCCAGCGGCCCTACTGGCGTCCCGGCACCGCCTTCGGCTATCACGCCCTGTCCATCGGCGCGCTGGCGGGCGAGGTCGTCCTACGGGCCACCGGGCGGACGCTCCACGAGGTGTACGAGGAACGCGTCCGCGCGCCGTACGGCCTTGACTTCCACCTCGGGCTCCCGGAAGCACTGGAGCCCCGCTTCCGTTCCGTGCTGCCGATGATGCCGTCGCCCGACGAGCGCGCCTTCCTCGACGCGCAGCCGCCCCAGCCGGGCACCCTCAACTCCATCGCCTTCAACCGCAACGGCGCGCACCCCACCGACCTGGAGTCGCTTCCCAACTCACGTGCCGTACGCGCCAAAGGTCCCGCGTCCGTCGGCGGTGTCGCCTCCGCACGCGGTCTCGCCGGGATGTACGCGGCGGCGGTCGGCGGGCTCGACGGGCGGGAGCCGCTCCTGAAAGCGGACACCGTGGCCGAGTTCGGGCAGATCCATTCCAACGGGTTCGACCTGGTGATACGGGCCCACAGATCGTTCGGGGTGGGGTTCCAGAACGTCGCCGAGGCCTGGTACCCCTTCCTCGGCGCGGGGTCCATCGGGCACAAGGGCGTGGGCGGCTCGCAGGCGCTCGCCGATCCGCGCAGCGGGCTCGCCTACGGGTACACGCGGCGCCGCTTCCCCTTCCCCGGCGGACCGGCCCCGGAGGACGAGCGCCTGGTGCGGGCCATCCACACGGCGGCGGTCACCCGCTGACCGGCATGACGGAGGGCCGCACCCCTGCTGCGGGGTACGGCCCTCCGTCACGTAGCAGAGGAAACGGTCAGGCGACCGCGAGCTCCACCTTGATGTTGCCGCGCGTGGCGCTGGAGTACGGGCACACCTGGTGCGCCTTCTCGATGAGGGACTGCGCGGTGGCCGCGTCCACGTTCGGGATGGAGGCGGTGATCGCGACCTCCAGGCCGAAGCCGCCGGCCTCGTTCTGGCCTATGCCGACCTTGGCGGTCACGGTCGAGCCGGAGATGTCGGCGTTCTCCTTGCGGGCGACCACGCCGAGCGCGCCCTGGAAGCAGGCGCTGTAGCCCGCCGCGAAGAGCTGCTCGGGGTTGGTGCCGGCGCCGCTGCCGCCCATCTCCTTCGGCGGATTGACGACGACGTCGAGCTTGCCGTCATCGGTGGCGACGCGGCCGTCACGGCCGTTCTCGGCGGTGGCGACGGCGGTGTACTTGACGTCGATCTGCTGGATGGACATAAGTGCCGGTTCCTCCTGAGATGTTCCGCGATGCGCGCCCACAGTCGCGGCAATGTGGAATTACTTTATCGGATGACGGAAAACGACGGACGGTGGCCATCTCTCTCCGGCCACCGCCCGCCGCCCTCACGTCACCGGCTCTCCACTCTCAGGCGAGGGAAACGACCATCTTTCCGGTGTTCTCGCCGCGCAGCATGCCGAGGAAGGCCTCCACGCCGTTCTCCACGCCCTCGACGACCGTCTCGTTGTACTTGAGCTCGCCGGAGCGGATCCACGCGCCGACCTCGGAGACGAACTGCGGCTGCAGCGCCTCGTGGTCCCCGACGAGAATGCCCTGCAGACGCAGGCGCTTGCCGATGATCATGGCCATGTTGCGCGGGCCGGGCGTCGGCTCGGTGTCGTTGTAGGCCGCGATCATGCCGCAGATGGTGGCGCGGCCGTGCACGTTCATGCGGCTGATGGCCGCTTCGAGGTGCTCGCCGCCGACGTTGTCGAAGTAGACGTCGATGCCGTCGGGGGCCGCCTCCTTCAGCTGCTCCACGACCGGGCGCGGGTCCTTGTAGTTGAACGCGGCGTCGAAGCCGTACTCCTCGACGAGGAGCTTCACCTTCTCGTCCGAGCCCGCCGAGCCGACGACGCGCGAGGCACCCTTGAGCTTGGCCATCTGACCGACCTGGGAGCCGACGGCGCCCGCGGCACCGGAGACGAACACCGCGTCGCCCTCCTTGAAGGAGGCGACCTCGAAGAGCCCCGCGTAGGCGGTCAGGCCCGGCATGCCGAGCACACCGAGGTACGCCGACAGCGGCGCGGCCTGCCCGTCCACCTTGACGGCGCGCTTGGCCGGGACGGTCGCGTACTCGCGCCAGCCGGCGAAGTGCAGGACGTGGTCGCCCACGGCGAGGCCCTCGGCGTTCGACGCGACGACCTCGCCGACCGCACCGCCCTCCATGGGCTGGTCCAGCTGGAACGGCGGCGTGTACGACTTCACGTCGTTCATCCGGCCCCGCATGTACGGGTCCACGGAGAAGTGCAGATTGCGGACCACGACCTGGCCGTCGGCCGGGGCGGCCACGGGGGCCTCGCGCAGCGCGAAGTCCTCCGGGACCGGCCAGCCGTGCGGGCGGCGCACGAGGTGCCACTCACGGCTGACGGCGGGGAGCTGCGCGGACCCGGGGGCCTCGGGGGTGACGGACATGCGGGCGTCCTCCTCCTGCTCAGGCTGCCGTTGCCGACAGACTGACGTCTCGGAAATGCTTCAGGTTGTGAAACAACCATGCTCCTACATATTTCACCATGTCAAGTAACCGGGTAGCCTGAAGCGCATGGCCACCACCAGCTCCCGCACCCCGCGCACGCCCGACCCCCTGACACTCGAAGTCGTCGAGCTCATCGGCACGGTCGTCGCGCGTTACTACGAGGAGTACGACGCCGCGGCGGGCAAGCACGCCCTCACCGGGGCGCAGGCGCGCGTCCTTGGACTGCTCTCCTTGGAGCCGCTGCCCATGCGCCGCATAGCGCAGAAGCTGAAGTGCGAGCCGTCGAACATCACGGGAATCGTCGACCGGCTCGAGGTACGCGGCCTCGTCGAGCGGCGGCCCGACCCCGCCGACCGCCGCGTGAAGCTCGCGGCGCCGACGGACGAGGGCCTGACGGTCGCCCGCAGCCTGCGCGATTCGCTGGACTTCGCGCGAGAGCCGCTGGCCGAGCTCTCCCGGGAGGAGCGGCTTTCGCTGCGGGCGCTGCTGCGCAGAATGATCGGCGGAGACGCCGGTTGAGGCAGCGGCGGGGACGCCGGCTGACGCATGACCGGCGGTGACACCGGCTGACGCCCGCTCCTCGCGTCACCGATCGCTAGGTGCACCACCACAGGAAGCGGTCGCATGTCTCCGACGGCTCCGGGTCGGGGGTCGGATCGGGCCGCTGCGAGCTCGGCGGGGGCTCGGTGGGGCGCGTGGTCCCGGGGGTGTCCGGATCGCCGGGGGCTTCCGGTGCGTCCGGTCCGGAGGTCGTGACCGGAGTGGCCGAGTCCGGGCCCTGACCGGCCTCGTCCGTCTCCTCCTCCTTCTCCTCCTTCTCCTCCTCGCCGTTCTTGCTGTCCTTGCTGTCCTTGCCGTCCTTGGTCTTCTCGTCCTTCTCGGACTCTCTGTCCGCCGCGGACGCCGATGCCGAGGGCGTGGCCGACGTGGACCCGCCGCCGGTGGCCGCGCCGCTGTCCGGGTCCGTCGGCTTCCGGGACGCGGACCGGCTCGCTTCCGCGTCCGGCGCGGAGGCCGCCGCCGGTTCGTCCGACGGCCCCTCGATGCCGAGCTCGGCCAGGCTCAGACCACCAGCCGCGAGCGCGAGCCCGGCGGTCACCAGGAGGACCTTGCGGCGCCTACGGCGGTGCGCCCGGCGCCCGCGCTCCCGGCGGCGGCTCCTGCGGCGCGGCGCCTCGTCGTCGTACGGGCGCTCGGAACCCGGCGGCTCATCCTGCGCGGCGTCCGCCTCCGCGTACTCACGGCCACCTGAGGCCGGGGTGCCGCATCCCGGGCAGGCCAGGGCGCCGTTGAGGTGCCTGTGGCACGGGTGGCAGTAGTCCATGAGGCATGGAGGCTAAGTGAGCCACGGGTAACAGAGGAAGCCGCTGCCGTGAAGGTTGTGTGCGGAATCGAATGTTCCAGCGGTGCGGGCGTCCGATGTACGGCAATCCGCCTGATCAGCGCCCTATCCGGCGAACGCCGCCTGCACCACGCCCTGTCCCGCGTCCGGCATCACGAGCACCGATCCGGACAGCGGGTGCGGCGCCTCAAGTCCCGTACGCGCGGAGGTGATGTACAGGTCGCGCAGCCCCGCACCGCCGAACGCGCACGCGGTCGGACGGGCCACCGGGAGCTCGATCACCCGGTCCAGGGCGCCGGTCGGGGTGTAGCGGCGGATGGCGGCGCCGTCCCACAGGGCGACCCAGACGCAGCCGTCGGCGTCGACGGTGAGACCGTCCGGATATCCGGCCGCGGCCTCCACGGTCGCGAAGGGGCGCCGGGAGCCCGGGAGTTGACCCTCGCGCACGTCCAGGACGTCGATGCGCCGGGTCAGGGTGTCGATGTAGTACATGGAGCGGCCGTCGGGGCTCCACCCGATGCCGTTGCTGACGGACACGTCCCCGAAGACCTCGGTCGCCGTGCCGTCACCGGTGACGCGGATGAGGTTGGCGGCGCCCGGCGTCTCGTCGTAGGCCATCGTGCCCGCCCAGAGCGCGCCGTCGGGTGCGACCGCCGCGTCGTTGCCGCGGCGGCCCGGCACGGCCTCGCGGTGCAGCCAGCGGAAGGCGCCTCCGTCGGCCATGGAGTCGTAGAGGCCCACGCCGTCCCGGAGGTTGACCACGAGCCCGCCGCCCGCGCGCGGCTTCGCGGCGCCCACGTGCTGCTCGGTGACCAGGACCGAGCGGTGCCCGGTCGACGGGTCGTACGTGTGGACGCGTGAGCTCAGGATGTCGACCCAGATCAGCCGCTGGGTGGCGTGGTCCCAGGTGGGCCCCTCGCCGAGTGCTGCCTGCGCGCGTACCGCTATGTCCATTGCGGCAGGCTACCCGTACGGCTGTCCGAACGCCCTCGCTCAGCCCGCCCGGCCCAGTTGGCCACGCAAACGCCTTGCCCTGAGCACCAGTTCCAGCTCGAAGCGGCGGTCCGGGTCGTCGACCTCGTCGCCCCACAGCTCCCTGATCTGCCGCAGGCGGTAGCGCACCGTCTGCGGGTGCACCCCGAGGCGGGCCGCGACCTCCGGTGCGCCGCCCCGCGTCTCCAGCCAGGCGAGCAGGGTCTCGGCAAGGCGGCGCCCGTGCGCGGGTCCGCAGTGCGCGAGCGGGGCGAGGCAGCGGCGGGCCAGGTCCTCGATGAGCTCCTCCGGCTGGAGCAGGACCAGGGCCTCGGTGTGCTCGGTGCAGTACAGGACCTCACCGGAGGGCAGCAGTCCGCGCTCCATCAGCCGGACCGCGGCCTGCGCCCAGCGCAGTGACTTCGCCGCGTCGGCCAGCGGCACGGGCGGGCCGATCGCCCCGGACCAGCCGGCCATGGCGCGCCGCAGGAGTTCGGGACGGCCGGCCGCGTCCGGGTCGGGGACGACCATGCGGGGCTGTTCCGTCTCCATGTCGAGCAGGACACCCTGGCCGACGGCGGGCGCCACGGCCTCCCTCGCGGGACGCAGGAGTACCCCGACGGCGACCCGCTCGGGCAGTTGCCAGCCCACGCGGGCGGCCCGTTCGTCGAGGGCGCTGCGGGCGCCTGGCTGCCCCGGAGCGGAGTGCGCGCCGGAGCCGTGGCCGAAGTCGGCCGGTGTTCCCGCCCCGGGGTCCCCGCGCCGCTCGGAGAGCAGCAGTTCCATCAGCTTGCGTTGCAGGCGCAGCCTCTCGCCCGCCTGCCGGGCCGCGGCCTCGGCGTATCCGCGTACGGACTGGTCGACAAGGCCGTCCAGATACTCGAAGCCCGACTCGGCGAGTTCGTACATGGCCGGTGGCGGGATCTCGATCTGCTGGCCTATCTCGGCCAGGCGGCGCCAGGCCAGCCGTACGCCGAGGCGGTAGATCGCCTGGAGCGAGTCGAGGCTGCGGCCGTGCAGCCCCTCACCCCTGCCGAACTCCTGGAACACCTCCAGGGGGTAGCACGGCCGCCCGCCGTCGGCGGAGGCGATCTGCTGGACGAACCCCTCCAGGGCGCGGCGTATGCCGATGAGCGCCATGGGTTCGCCCGAGTCGTCCAGGACGACGGGCAGGCCGGGGTACTCGGAGCGGATCTGCCGCAAAATGTCCTGGGCGAGCGCGGGCACCTCGTCCAGGGCGAGCGCGGCGAACCGGCGCACCTGCATGGGCGGTACGTCGCGCCAGGCCGAGCGTACGGACAGTGACCCCTGGCTCTCGGTCACGGGCACGGTCACTCACTGTCCCCGAGGGGCGGTCTCGTAGTGCACGAGGGGGGTGTTGGGCTGTTCCGGGGTCGCGTTCAGGAGCGCGACGACGCCGAACGCGGCGGCCACGGCGAGTGCCGCGGCGGCTACGACGGTCAGACCGGCGGCGAGCAATCGGTGCATGTCAGGGTCAGCCTCTCTGCTGGAGGTCGTCCCCACCCAGGTCGCGCGGATGTCGTACGCACAGCCCCCTTACCGGCCCCTTCCGGTTGGAGCACAGTTTCATCAACGCATTGACACTTCGTCAAGGGTCCGCCTAGCGTCCGGCCCCTACGGCTCGGTAACACTTCTCACCCGCCACAGGAGTGCCGGATGCGCCGCACAGCCTCGCCCCTCTCGCTGATCCTCCTCGGACTCGGCGTTTTTCTGCTCGTCCTGGCCCCGATGCTCGCGTGGTACGTCGAGCCACGGGCAAAGCGCACACCCGTCGATATCGACACAACCACCGTCTTCAAGGGCAAAGGAAGCTATTTCGACACCGACAAGATCAAAACGGTGCACGGCAAGAACCTCACGATCACCCGCCAGGTGCGTGGCGACGTCGACGACAGCAACAGCGAGCACGCCGTCTGGGACGTGGTCACGTCGGTCGATCCTGACGCGTCCCTGCCGGCCTCGGACCCGCACGATTCGCTCCAGTTCACGACGGAGCGCTGGGTCACCGACCGCAAGACGAACAAGCCGGTGCACTGCTGCGACGAGAAGCCCTACTTCGAGGGTGAGGCCTACCTCAAGTTCCCCTTCGACGTGGAACGACGCTCCTACGTCTGGTGGGACAACACCCTCGGCGCGACCGTCCCGCTGACCTTCAGAGGCACAAAGAAGATCCAGGGCTACGAGGGCTACCGCTTCACCGCCAAGGTGAAGCCCGCCAAGACCGGCACCCGTCTGGTGCCGGGCCGCCTGGTGGGACAGCCCAAGCGCAGCAACGTCCTCGCCGAGGAGTGGTACTCCAACCACGGCGTCGAGCTGGTCGCCGACAAGCGCACCGGCCGGATCATCTACGCGGCTATCGGCCCCCGCAAGACGCTGCGCGCGCCAGGCTCGGACAAGGACGCGACGGTGCTGCTGGAGAGCAAGCGCATCGCGTTCACGCCGAAGACGCAGAAGGCACAGGTCAAGCTCGCCGACGACGACAGCAGCCGGCTGAAGCTGGTGGGCGAGACGCTGCCGCTGGGGACGGGTGGGCTGGGTGCGCTGCTCACGATCGCGGGGGGCGTTCTCGTCCTGCGCGGACGGCGGTCCGACAGTGGGGCACAAGGGCCCGGAGGGCCGGGTTCCGCGGCGGAGCCTCACGGTCCGCATAGCGGTACGTCGCCAACCGCCCTGCAACCCACCACGATGTGATGAGACGTCAGCAGTTGAAACCCCGAAAGTTGTCACTTCGGTGAGTAGCCGCGTCGAACACGGCGGCGAAAACTAACGACCCCACCCCAGCACAGTCCGCGCACCGCCCCCGCACCATCCCCGCACAGCCAGAGCACAGCACCTCCGCAAGCGATCCCCGAACGGTGCAACCCCCCATAGCGACCTCACGGTTCCGCACCCTGACGAGTTGGAGCACGCATGCCCCAGCACGTGCCTTCTCCGCTGCGCGCCGCCACCCCGCGGGTCGCGCACCGGCTACCGGCACCTCCCCCGCAGCCCCGCCGCATCGTCTTCCTCGCCCGTCGCGACCTGGCGAATCCGGCCGCGGGTGGATCCGAACTGCTCGTCGACCGGCTGGCCGACGGCCTGAGCAAACTCGGCCATCAGGTCACCCTCCTGTGCGGCGGGCCTGCCGCCTTCCGCGACTACCGCGTCGTGTCGGCGGGCGGTGACCTCGGGCACTATCTGCGCACGCGCTCCGCCTTCACCCGGCAGGTCGGCGACTGTGATCTCCTCGTCGAGGTCTGCAACGGCATGCCGTACCTGGCGCCGCTGTGGCACCGCGGACCCACGGTGTGCCTGGTCAACCACGTCCACACCGATCTGTGGGGGATGCGCTTCCAAGGCGCGCTCGCCCCCGCGGCCCGGCTCGGCCGAAGACTCGAACACTGGTCGCTCTCCGGTGCCCAGCGCGGCAACCTCCTGGTGGCCGTCTCACCGTCGACGGCCTCCGCCCTGCGCGCGATAGGCGTCGAGCGTGAGCGCATACGCATAGTCCACAACGGGGTCGAGGAGCCGGGTCCGCTCCACGCCCGCTCGGACGAGCCGATGTTCCTGGCGATGGGACGGCTCGTCGAGTACAAGCGCATCGATCTGCTGCTTCGGCTCTGGGAGCGGGTCAGGCCCGTCACCGGAGGACGACTGGTGATCGTGGGCGACGGGCCCGAGCGCGCCCGGCTCGAACAGATCGCGGGGCCCGGCGTCGAGTTCAAGGGCCATGTCTCCGAGGCGGAGAAGCACCGGCTGCTCTGCGAGGCGTGGATGCTCCTGCACCCCTCCGCCGTCGAGGGCTGGGGTCTGGTCATCACCGAGGCGGCGACCCGCTCGACACCGGCCATCGGCTTCGACGTACCGGGCGTACGTGACTCCATCGAGGACGGCGTGACGGGGCTGCTCGCCCGGGGCGAGAGTTCCTTCGCCGCCGCCTGGTGCACCCTGGCGCTGAGCACCGAGCGCCGCGAGACCTTCGGCAAGGCGGCCGGCGAGCGGGCCACCAGCTACCGGTGGGCCAATTCCGTACGCGAGTTCCAGGCGGTGGCCTCCGAGGCGATCGTCACGCACCAGGCAACCCAGGGGTCCACGTGAAGGACCCGTCCCTGCGCCGATCCGCCACCCTCTTCCGGGCCTTTCTGCGCGAGCAGCAAGAGCCCGAGCGGTGTTACACCCTGCTCGCCCGTGACGCCGCCGACCAGGTCGAGGCCTACGGACCGGTCAAGGGCCGTGTCGTCGTCGATGTCGGCGGCGGCGGTGGCTACTTCACCGAGGAGTTCCGGCGCCGCGGCGCGCAGAGTTTCCTCTTCGAGCCGGACCCGGCCGAGCTGGGCGCCAAGCCGCCGGAGGGCTCCGTCGTCGCCGACGGGTATCTGCTCCCGCTGGCGGACGCCGTCGCCGATGTCACCTTCTCCTCCAACGTCCTCGAGCACGTGGACGATCCGCAGACGTTCCTCAGTGAGATGGTGCGGGTGACCAGGCCGGGCGGTCTGATCTATGTCTCCTTCACCAACTGGTACTCGCCGTGGGGCGGCCACGAGTGGGCGCCCTGGCACTACCTGGGCGGCGCCCGTGGGCGCGCCCGCTATGAACGACGTACCGGTAAAACCGCCAAACACACGCTCGGCGAGAACCTCTTCGCTCACCACGTCGGCCCGACCCTGCGCCAAGTGCGGGCGAGGGAAGACGTGTCCGTCGTGTCCGCACGGTCCCGCTACTGGCCGTTCCTGGCCAGTGGCATCACCAAAGTGCCGGGTGTACGCGAGTTCGCCACCTGGAATCTCCTTCTCATCCTCAGGCGGTGTTCATGACCACGGTCCAGGCCCCACCCCCGGCGGCAGTCCGGCCAACGGCTGACGCCCCCGAACCCGGCAGAGGGCCGCGCTCCAAGCGCTGGCTGCTCGGGTTCTGGGCCGTGGTCTTCGTCCTCTTCCTGGCCGTGAAGCCGGGGCGGATGACGTTCGACACGAAGCTGGGGGTCGCCGTCGACCCCTGGCAGTTCCTCTCCGACCTGGGCCAGCTGTGGCAGGACCAGAGCGGCTTCGGCGGCATCCAGAACCAGTACGTCGGCTATACCTTCCCGATGCTGCCGTTCTACGGCCTCGCGGACCTCGTCCAGCTCCCCGTGTGGCTCGCGGAGCGCCTCTGGCTCTCGCTGATCGTGGCGACCGCCTTCTGGGGTGCGCTGCGGCTCGCGGAGCGCCTGCAGATCGGCAGCGGCACGAGCCGGCTGCTCGGCGCGGTGGCGTACGCCCTGTGGCCGACCTTCACGGTCGTCGTCGGATCGACGTCGGCGGCGGCGCTGCCCGGCGCCCTGCTCCCGTGGGTGCTGCTCCCGCTGACGAACGACCGCATCAGCGCGCGCTCGGCGGCCCTGCGCTCGGCGCTCTTCATCCCCTTCATGGGTGGCGTGAACGCGGCCTCGACGCTCGCTTCGCTGCTGCCGGTGGGCCTGTATCTGCTGTCCCGACCGAACGGGCCACGCAAGCGGAAGCTGATCACCTGGTGGGTGCCCGGCGTCATCCTCGCCACCGCATGGTGGGTGGTCCCGCTGCTGGTGCTCGGCGTGTACGGCGAGAACTTCCTCCCCTACGTCGAGAACTCGGCCACCACGACCGGCACGATGTCGGCCACGGAGACACTGCGCGGCGCCGGCAACTGGGTCGCCTACCTGCACTTCGGCGAGGCATGGCTGCCCGCCGGCTGGACGGTCGCGACGTCCGTCATCGTCGTGGTCTGCTCGGCGCTCGCCGCCGCCCTCGGCCTCGCCGGGCTCGCGCGGCGCGATCTGCCCGAGCGGCGCTGGCTCGTCCTGACCGTGCTCTCGGTCGCGCTGATCACGCTCGCGGGGTACGGCGGCTCGTTCGGCGCGCCCTTCCACGAGACGGTGCAGTCGTGGCTGAACGGCGGTCTTGTCCCCTTCCGCAACATCTACAAGTTCCAGACGGGCCTGGCGCTCGCGCTGGTCTTCGGCCTGATGCATCTCGTGGGCGTGGCGGCGCAGGCTCGCGGGGCCCGGCCGGTGCGCGGGCGCAAGTTCGCCCCACTGATCGCGGCCCTGCTCGTGCTGCCGGGGCTCGCCTTCCCCTACTTGAACGGCTCGATCCTCCAGCCCGGCTCCTTCCAGAAGCTGCCCAACTACTGGGAGGCGACGGGTGACTGGCTGAAGAAGTACTCCCCCGACTCCCGCGCGCTCGTGGTGCCCGCCACCGCGCACGGCATCTACACCTGGGGCTCGCCCATCGACCAGCCCCTCGACGTGCTCGCCGAGTCGCGCTGGGCGCAGCGCGACTACGTCCCGTTCGGCACGCCCGGCAACCGGCGCGCGATGGACGCGGTGGAGCAGGCGCTCGCGACCGGCGGCTCGGTCCCTGGTCTGCGCGACTACCTGACGCGTGCGGGCCTCTACTACGTCGTCGTACGCAATGACCTCGACCCCGACCAGGTCGGGAACGTGCCGAGCGCGACCGTGAAGCGGACCCTGGAGGAGTCCGGCTTCGAGCGGGTCACCGGCTTCGGTCCGACCCAGACCGGCGGGATCATCCCCAAGGACACGCCCCTCCAGGTCGAGGGCCTCTACCCGCGCGAGCGCGCGGTGGAGATCTATGCACCCGGCGCGGGCGCCGAGCGGCCCGGCCAGGCCGGGATCAAGCCGGTCTCGAACACGGCCGTGGTGAGCGGTGGCCCCGAGTCGCTCCTCCAGCTCTCCGCCGACCCCTCGATGCGGGACCGCCCCTCCGTCCTGACGGGCGACAACCACCCGGGGGTCGGAACTCCGGGCCTGCAAGCGGTCGGTGACGGTCTGCGCCGCGCCGACACACGCTTCGGCCTGGTCAACTCCAACACCTCCTATACGTACACACCGGGCGAACGCAACGCGAGCGGGGCCGTCCAGGACGCGGGCAAGAAGCCGCACCAGATCCTGCCCACCACGGGGATCGAGCACCAGACGACGGCTCAGCTGCGCGGCGCGAAGTCCGTGACGGCGTCCAGCTACGGCAACTGGCTCTTCCACCTGCCGCAGTACGACCCCGTGAACGCCTTCGACGGCAATCCGGCCACGGCATGGGCCGAGGGCAGTCCCGGAAAGCCCCGAGGTGCCTGGATCAAGGCCGAGTTCAGGGCCAAGGAGTCGGTCCCGTCCTCGATCCGGGTCACGCCGCTGCCCCATGAGGGCGTACGGGCCGCGCCCACGCGGGTGCGGGTGGAGACGGAGCAGGGCAGCCGCACGAGTTCGCTGAAGCCCAACGGCATGCGCCAGAGCGTCAAGGCGCCCGAGGGTGATTCGAGCTGGCTGAAGGTCACCATCCTGGACGCGGAGATCGGCCACGAGGGCGTGACCGGCGCCGGATTCTCGGAGATCACCGTTCCCGGCGTGCGCGTGACGAAGCTGCTGCAGCTGCCCACGGACACCGGCTCCGGTCCGGGCCGCAAGGCCGCCGCGGGCGCCGATGCGACGACGTACTCGATGCACCGTGCCTCGGACCCGAGCGCCCTGTCGCCGGTGAACACCGAGTCGGGACTGCACCGCCGCTTCACCACTCCGGCCGAGGCCGAGTACGAGGTGAAGGCGAGCGCGCTGCCCGTGGCGGGGTCCGAGCTGGACGAGCTGCTCTACAAGGTGGCTCCCGAGCAGAAGGACCAGATCGTCGCGAGCGCGGACTCCACGTCGAGGCTCGGCGGCGGTCTGTCTCCGCGCAACCTCACGGACGGCGACCTGACGACGGCGTGGATCGCCGGTGACCGTCCCGTGGTCCATCTGAAGTGGAAGGGCAAGCAGCCGATCGGCGAGATCGTCCTTCCCGCGGCGGGCGGGCTCTCCACCCGCCCCGAGAAGGTGGAGATCAGCTCGCCGGACGGCGCGGCGATCGCCGGCGTCGACGAGAACGGCAACACGCGGTTCCCGCCGATCACCACGGACGAGCTGACCATCACGGTCACCAAGACCGCGCCGCTCGCGGTCCACAACCCGGTGGCGGACAAGGAGCTGCAGCTGCCGGTGGGTCTCACCGAGGTCTACGTCCCGGCCCTGGACAAGTACCGGACGAAGCAGCCTTCGGCCTCCAAGACCTTCGAACTCGCCTGTGGTGAAGGCCCGATGCTGGCCGTCGACGGCAAGCTGCACGCGACGAGCGCGAAGGGCTCGGTACGTGACCTGGTCGAGCGGCGGCCCATCGAGGTGACGCTCTGCTCGCGCGGATCGCAGAACACGACCCTGTCGCTCGGCGCGGGCAAGCACACCGTCGAGGCCGGGGACGCGGGTCCGCTCGCCCTCATGGACGTCTCGCTGACGCAGGGGACGCCTGGCGCGATCGACGAGGAGTCCCGCTCCTTGAACATCAAGGACTGGCTGGGCGACCGGCGCGAGGTGTCGGTGGGCGCGGGCTCGGCCTCGTACCTCTCGACCTACGAGAACATCAACGACGGCTGGAAGGCGACGCTGAACGGCAAGGAGCTGTCGTCCGTACGTCTCGACGGCTGGCAGCAGGGCTTCCTGGTCCCCGAGGGTGAGGGCGGCACGGTCAAGCTCTCCTACGAGCCCTCGCGGATCTACGAGATCGGCCTGATCGGCGGCGGTGTCGGCGTCCTCGTCCTGATCGCCCTGGTCCTGATCCGGCGGCGCGAGCCGAACCCGGACGGCCCGGACCTGGCGCCGCCCGCGCCGGGACTGATCCTCGGCACGGTGGCGCTGACGCTGGTGGCCGCGGTGATCGCGGGCTGGTTCGCACTGCTCGTGCCCGCGCTCGCCCTGCTGGCCTGGCGCCGTCACACGCTGCTCGTGCCGCTCGCCCTGGTGGCGATGGCCGGGGCGGGGATCGTGGCGGCGGTGGGTGCGGGTGAGCCGAGCACGGCGGACGAGGGCGCGTTCAGCCCCGCCGCCCAACTCCTCGCGCTGATCGCCTTGTTCGCGGCGCTGGTCAGTGTGCGGGGGACCCAGGAGGGGACTCCTGCGGCAGCCGGGGAACCCGGCGGCGGCGAGTTCGCTCCCTGGGACCCTCCTCCGCACCAGCCTCCGCCCGCTGCTCCCCCGGTGATGCCTCCGCCGGCGAGCGGCGGCACGCCACCGCCCGGTCCTGACCGGGACCTGGGCACGACTCCGCTGCCGCACCGCAAGCGCGGGGAGAGCGGGCCGGGCTCCGACGCGGGCAGCAGCCAGAACGCGGGTGGCGCTTCGCAGGCCACCGGTTCGACCATCTCGGCCAGGGGCCCGGCCGCGGCCCAACCGGAACCGGCATCTTCGGATGCGCGGACCACGCGGACCGCGCGCTTCAGGCGGCGCGGACCAAGGGCGACGGACGGGCTCGCGGGAGCCGCGGCGCCGTCCACCCCCGGGGAGGACTCAGACCGATGACCGCACTCGATCACCCGGCACGTCACGCGGACGGACCCGAGCGGCCCCCGGAGCGCGTGCCGTTCCCGGTCGTCGACGAGGTCGCCCGGCACTGCTTCCAGGAGGAGGAACCGGAGACGGTACACATCGAGGTCCACCTGCCCGGCACACCGGACCCGGACCGCCTGAAGGCCGCGTTCACCGAGGCCCTGCGCCGCCACCCGCGCATTTTGATGCGGGAGGCGCGGGGGCCTTGGTACCGCCGCCGCTACGAATGGGAGCTGACGGCGGAGCCGGACGTGGAGGTGGTGACGTTCCCGCCGCCGGAACGGGACGCGCTGAAGAAGGCGCGCACCCGCTCCCTGTCCGAAGCCCCGCCGCTGTCGGTGTCCCCGCCGATCCGTCTTGAGGTGATCGCCTCCGACGGCGACGGGGACACGGCCGGCCCCGTGCGCGGGGACGGCGCGGGCGGCACCCCGGACAGCTCCGGGCGCCCCGCCGGTGGCAGCGTCCTGTTCCTCACCATCAATCACACCGCCCTCGACGGCCCCGCCTGCCTCCGTGTGCTCGCGACCGCCGCCGAGCTGTACGGCGGACAGGACAACTCGCCTGCCGCGCCCCCGTCGCGTACGGCCTCGTCAGCCGGTCCCGGGAGCGCGGCGGGCGTCGGGGACGCGCCCTCCGGCTGGGCTCCCCCTGCCCGTGTCTCGCGCGGCACCCCGGAGCCCTCGCCCGGCAACGGCATGCTCGTCTCCGAGTTGCCCGTGCCGCGGCGGCCCAAGGGGGCGCCGTTCACCGTGAACGACCAGCTCATGGTGGCGACCGCACTGATGATCGCGCACTGGAACCGGGAGCACGGCGGGCGGCCGAAGCCGTTCCGGATCACCATGCCCGTCGACGACCGGCCCCGCAGCATGGACATGCCCATCGGGAACGGCACCCGGCTCGTCGAGGTGCCGTTCAGCGCCGCCGAGTTGACCTCCGCGGAGTGGGGGCCGGAAGACATCGGGGCACTCCTGCGCCGCACGGCCGACCGCACCCGCGCGCTCAAGGCCCTCTCCCGGCCCCAACTCGGGCGCGGGGCAGCCCTCCTGACCTCGCCCGTCCTGCCCGTCACCGTCAGAGCCGCCGTCACGCGCGGCCTGCGCAGAGCCGCCGCGCCCTGGACGTCCACCACGCTGCTCAGCAACATCGGCCGCGTTCCGTACCCCCTCGACTTCGGGGACGCCGGACGCGCGCACGCCGTCTGGTTCTCCGCGCCCGCCCGGCTGCCCCGCGGCCTGACGGTGACCACGGCGTCCACCGCGGGCCGTCTGCACGTCGCCCTGCGCTGGTCGAAGTCCCTGCTCAGCAGCGGCGACGGCGCCCACCTGCGTGACCTCTTCGAGCACTACCTCCACGCCACGGAGCACACGGAGGAGGGGAAGACACCGTGACCAGCACGAGCACCAGCACCGCGCCCCGCGACCTGCGGGACTTCTACGAGGACCCCTCCGTCCCCGTGGCCTCCGGCGACGCCCGCAGCCTGCGCCAGGCCCGGATGCTCGCCGACGCCATCGGCCCCGCCACCGCCCGCACGGCCGTCGTCCTCGACATCGGCTGCGGCGACGGCACCGCGGCGGCCACCGCCGCCCCGCTCCTGGCCGGGCACCGCGTCATCGGCGTCGACTGGTCGCAGGATGCCCTCAAGCGGGCCCACGCGCATCTGCCGTACGTCGTACGCGGTGAACTCACCGATGGGGGGCTCCCGTTCGGCGACGGTACCGCCGACGCCGTCCTCTTCAGTGAAGTCATCGAGCATCTCGTCGATCCCGACAGCGCCTTGGACGAACTGCGGAGAGTCCTCAGGCCGGGAGGGCACCTGATGCTGTCCACGCCCAACCTCGCCGCCTGGTACAACCGCGGGCTCCTGCTCGCGGGGGTCCAGCCCGTCTTCTCCGAGGTCAGCCTGCGCGCCATCCACGGCCGTCCGGGGAGCGAGGTCGTCGGGCACCTGCGGCTCTACACCGCCCGCGCGCTGCGGGAGTTCGTCGCCGCGTCCGGCTTCGACGTGGTGCGCGTCGCCGGTGCGCCCTTCCACGGCGTACCGCGTCCGCTGCGCGCCCTGGACCGGCTCGCCTGCGCCGTGCCGAGCGCCTCGTCGATCCTGCTGCTGCACGCCCGAAGGACGTAGGGCCATGTGGTGGGGTGTGGCCGCCGCCCTGCTGGCGAACGTCCTCTACAGCACCGGCTTCGTCCTGGAGAAGCGGGCCCTGACCGCGATGCCGTCCGTCAGCGTGCGCAAACCGGCACGGCTGCTCAGGCAGGTCGTCTCCAGCCCGCTGTGGATCGGCGGATCGCTCGCGCTCGCCGCCGGGTTCGGCGCGCAGCTCGCCGTCTACCGGACGCTGCCGATCGCCGCCGCGCAGGGCATCTTCGTCTCCGGGCTCGTGCTCCTGCTGCTGCTCTCCTCCGTGCTGCTCGGGGAGCAGACATCGGGGCGCGAGCGGTACGCCGTCGGGGCCATTCTCGCCGCGCTGCTCATGGTCGTCCTCTCGCTGGACGAGGGGGCGGACACCGTGAGCCGCAGCGCACCCGTTCCGCTGGTCCTCACGGTCTGTCTGCCGTCGCTCGCGGCGGGCGTCCTGCTGTACGGATCGGCCGAGCGCCGCGCGAAGCACCGGCACCGCCTGCCGACGACGGGCGTCGAGTACGGCGTCGCCGTCGGGCTCCTCTACGGGGTCAGCTCGCTGGCCATCAAGGGCGTGTCCAGCTACCTGACCACGGACGAACTCGGCTCGGCCCTGCTCGACCTGCTGCGCTCCCCGTACCCGTACCTCCTGCTGTTCACCGGCGCGTTCGGCCTGATCATGTCCCAGGCGGCGCTCCAGCGCTGCCGGGCCTCGCTCATCGTCCCCGTGTGCACGACGGTCACCGCGCTGTTCACCGCGGTACTCGGCACGCTGGCGTTCGGCGAGCCGCTGCCGGACGAACCTCTGCGGCTCACCCTGCGGATCGCGGGCACGGCGCTCGCGGTCTCCGTCCTCCTCGCCATGCCCAAGCATGACGCGCCCCCACCCCAACCCACGCCCCCCGCCAAGGAGTTGACCAGCTGATGAACCCCGAAGACCCACTCCTGAAGATCCTTGCCTGTCCGCTGGACAAAGGCCCGCTGCATCTTCTGGGACCCGCGGAACCCCTCGTACCGCAGGAGGTCCTCTACAACCCGCGGCTGCGCCGCCGCTACCCGATCATCGACGGCATACCGCAGCTCCTGCCCTCGTCGGGAGAGCAGATATCGGAGGACGAGCACGAGCAGCTCCTGAAGCGGATCTCCCCGTGACGGGCCCCCACAAGACCGTGGCCGCCCGCCTGGCCCCGCACCTCCCCGCCCGGCTCATCGGCGCCCTGGCCCACCTCGTCTACCCCCGCTTCGAACCGGAGCTCACCCGCCTCGCCGACCTCTGCCCGCGCGGGTGCGGCACCGCGGTGGACGTCGGCGGCTGGTACGGCCCCTGGTCGCGCCGCCTGGCCTCGCGTGCGCGCCGCGTGGTGACCGTGGAGCCCGTGCCGCATCTGGCGCGGCTCCTTGAGGCCTCCACACCGGGCAACGTCCGGGTGATCCAGGCCGCGGCCACCGACCGCCCCGGCACCGCACGGCTCTGGCTCCCGCAGGGCGACCGCGGGGACCGCGGGGTCTCCTCACTCATCCGCAGGGACATCCACGCCAAGGCCGTCGAGGTGCCCTGCCTCACCCTGGACGGACTCGGCCTGCGTGACGTCGGCTTCGTCAAGATCGACGTGGACGGCAACGAACTCGCGGTCCTGCACGGCGCCCACGATCTGCTCACCCGGGACCGTCCCGCCCTCTTCATCGAGCTGGAATCCCGCATCCAGCCGATCGAGCCGATCGTCGAGCTCCTCACTCAGCACCACGGCTACGAGGGCTGGGTCCTGCCCCACCACACCTGGCTGCCGCTCGCCGACTTCGACCTGGAGGCGCACCAGAACGACACGTCGTACGTCGTGTCGCAGGGCCTCCTTCGCAGGGTGCTCACACCGCGCAGGCCCCGGTACGTCAACTCGGTCCTCTTCCTTCCCGGCGGGCGCCGCCCGGGAGCCGCGACGGTGCGCGACCATGGAGCGCATGTCCGCTAGCTCCTCCCCCGGCCCCGGCTCATCGGGCCCGTTCACGCCTCACGACTTCCAGCTGGTCCTGTTGCGCCGCATGGCCGACCACAACCCGGACCTGGTGGAGGCGGCCCGCCATGAGCTCGGCGTCTCCATCACGGACATGCGCGAGGCCAACCGCCGCTGGCAGGCGATGAGCCGCTCCCCCCGTTCACGCGGTGCCGTCTCCCGCTACCGCTCGGTGCTCGGCGCCCCCGAAGCCACTGTGGCCCGGCAGATCGGTGACCTGACGTGCGAGGCCCTGCTGTGGCCGGTGCCGCTCTGGCCCGACCTGCGCTTCGAGGTCCTGCGCGCACCGAACGGGGCGGTGTGGAACGAGTGGCTGATCCGCGCGCCCGGCGCCCCGGGCCCCGCGCTCCGGACCCTGGACGACCTCACCCCCTGGTCGTGCACGGTCGACGAGGCCGCCCGCGCGTTCGCCCCGGCCCGCCCGATGGAGGGCACGGCGCCCACACGTTGGCGGCTCGCCTTCACCGCGCCGGACGGGGCGGGTCAGCCCCGGCGCTGCGTCGCGGAGTTCACCTGGGGGCTGCTCCAGCGGCTCTCGCTCACCGACGGCCCCTGACCTCGGCTACGGAGAAGTGCCACTGCCCCGACGGTGAGGGCGAGCGCCACGAGCAGCGAGCTGACCCACAGGGGCGAGCGGTGGCCGAGTCCCGCCGAGAGGGCGATGCCACCGCCCACGGGGCCGATCGCGGCGCCCACGTTCAGCGCGGCCGTGGCGAAACCGCCGGAGAGGGTGGGGGCGCCGGTCGCCGCGTACAGCGCCTGGGTGATCAGTGTGGAGCCGACACCGAAGGACAGCGCGCCCTGGACGAGGACGAGCACGACCGCCGCCACGGGGTTCCCCGCGCCCAGGGCGAAGAGCACCCACCCGGCGAGCAGCGCCGCCGCGCCCGCGAGGAGGAACGGCACGGGACGCGCGTCCGCGAACCGCCCCGCGACCGTGACCCCGATGAACGATCCGACTCCGAAGAGCGCGAGCAGCGCCGGCACCCAGCTCTCCGAGAATCCGCTGACATGGGTGACCACCGGTGAGAGATAGGTGAACGTACAGAAGGTCGCGCCGTTCACCAGCGCTCCGAGCAGCAGCGTCACCGCGAGTCGTGGGGCGCGCAGTGACCGCAGCTCCCCGCGTGCGCCGCTCCCGGCGGTTTCGGGGGCGCCGGCGGGCGCACCGGCGGGCACGGACCGCAGGATCGCCAGGACGGCGGGCACCGAGACGAGGGCCACCGCCCAGAAGGCGGACCGCCACCCCCAGAACTGCCCGAGCAGCGCGCCGCCGGGAACGCCCGCGACACAGGCCAGGGTGACGCCCCCGAGCAGCACCGACGTGGCCCGCCCCTTGGCGTTCGGCTCCACCATGCCGACTGCGGCGACCAGGGCCACCGCGAGGAACCCGGCGTTGGCGAGCGCGCCGACGACGCGGGTCGCGAGCAGTACGGCGAAGCTGGTGGTCAGCGCGCCGACCACATGGACGAGCAGGAAGGTGACCAGGAAGGCGAGCAGCGCGGTCCTGGGCGGCCTGCGGCGGCCGAGGACGGCCATCACCGGCGCACCGATGACCATCCCGACGGCGAAGGCCGAGGTCAGGGTGCCCGCCGTCGAGAGGGATACGTCGAGGTCGGCGGCGATGTCAGGGCCGAGACCGGAGAGCATGAACTCGGAGGTTCCTTGCGCGAAGACGGCAAGGCCGAGCATGTAGAGGGCAAGAGGCATGAAGGAGCTCCGCAACCACGTCAGTGATCGACAAGGCGACGGCCGACCGCGGATGCCGCCCCGCACAGAGGGGGGCCACGCGGCTGCCGCGCCAGGAAGAAGAAAGGGATGTCCGTCCGCACAGCGGCGGTGAACCGCTTCGGCGATGCATCCGGCGACGTGAGTGAGCGCCACCGGACATGCCGGGCCGGTGGCTAGAGTCTGTCGGACTCGGGACTGGACATGGCGGCAGGCTAATCAGGCCACGCGCGCCACGTCCACCCGATTAACTCGCGGCGGTCAGTATCTCCTGCGTCACGGCTGGCAGCGAAGCCCCGTGCAGGTCGAGGAAGAGGTTCGGCTCGACGAGTTCGAGCTCCATGACGCAGGGCGCGCCGTCCGCGTCGTCGACCAGGTCGACGCGGGCGTACAGCAGCTCGGGCGAGCCCGGGACAGCGGCCAACGCCCGCTCGGCGACGTCGAGTTCCGCTGCGGTCGGCTGCCACGGGCGCAGGTCGGGGTGCGGCATCTTCTCGTCGTCGTAGGCCGTGTCCGGCGCGAGCACCGCACCCTTCTGTACGGCGTGCAGGAACCGCCCGCCGACGTGCACGAGCGCGCGTTCACCGGTCTCGTCGATGCCCGGCATGTAGGGCTGGACCATCGCGGTCAGGCCCTCGCCGTGCATCCGCTCGATGTGCGCTGCGGCGGCCTCGTACTCGCCCTTCTCGTACCGGGCGGCGTAGCGCGCGCCCGCCCCGGCGGTGGGCTTGACGACGAACTCGCCGTCGTCGGATTCAGATAGCTCCACGGGGTCGCCGGGCGCCAGATAGCGGGTCGGCACGACGGGCACTCCCGCCGCCGCGAGATCCGCCAGATACCGCTTGTCGGTGTTCCACCGCACCACGGACGCCGGGTTGGCCAGGACGGTGAGCCGTGCGACCCGCCCCGCCCAGGCCACGAACTCCGCGACACGCTCGCTGTAGTCCCACGCGGACCGGATGACGACGAGGTCGAACCGCTCCCAGTCGGCCTCCGGGTCGTCCCAGGAAACGGTGGTGACGTCGGCGTCCGCCGCGCCGAGCGAGCGTGCCAGCTCCGGGAGGTCACGGTCGAGGCCGGTCTCCAGCTGAGGTCTGCTGGTGACCAGGGCGATCGTGGGGCGGTCGGGTGACACTAGGCCTCCTGGGTTCGATGATCCGCCCCGCAGGCTAACAACTTGACGACGTGTTCCCGACAAGCCCCGTCTCGTACGCGATGATCACGAGCTGTACCCGGTCGCGCGCGTCCAGCTTGGCGAGCAGGCGGGTCAGATAGGTCTTGGCGGTGGCGACGCTGAGCGAGAGTTCGGCGGCGATCTCCGCGTTGGAGAGCCCCCTGCCGACGAGGGTCAGGACCTCGCGTTCACGGTCGGTGATGCCGGTGATGTTCTTCCGCGGACGGGAGTCACGTTGCGGCCGGTCCGCGAACTCCTTGATCAGGCGGCGGGTGACGCTCGGGGCGATCAGACCGTCTCCGGCGGCGACCACGCGGACGGCGGCGAGGATGTCGTCGAGCGCCATGTCCTTGACGAGGAACCCCGCCGCGCCGGCGCGGAGCGCGCCGTAGACGTAATCGTCGTCGTCGAAGGTGGTCAGGACGATGACATGCGTGTCCGTGCTCGGCCCCTCGGTGATCAGACGGGTGGCCTCGATGCCGTCCATGCCGGGCATGCGGATGTCCATCACCACGATGTCCGGGCGGAGTTCCCCGACGAGCCGGACGGCTTCGGAGCCGGTGCCCGCCTCGCCCGCGACCTCGATGTCGGGAGCCTCGGTGATGACCATCCGCAGGGCGGCGCGGACAAGGGGCTGGTCGTCGACGAGTACGACGCGGAAGGGGGCCCGGACCGGGGCCCGGCCGCTGTGCTCACTCATCGGACGCCCGCCGGTACGGGCAGCCGTGCCGCGACCCGGAAGCCGCCCTCGGGGCGCGGCGCGGCGGAGAAGTCGCCGTGCAGCAGGCCGACCCGTTCGCGCATGCCGAGGAGGCCGTAGCCGCTGCCCGGGGTGCGGCCGTGGCCGCGTCCGCCGTCGATCACCTCGATGGCCAGCTCCTCGGCACGGCAGTCGACGGACACGCTGCACGATGCGGTGCTCGCATGGCGTACGACATTGGTGAGCGCCTCCTGGATGATGCGGTACGCGGAGACGTCGATCTCCGGTGGCAGCGGCCGGAGTTCGCCGAGCCACCGCACGTCGACGCGGACTCCGGCGGCGGTCGTCGTCTCGGCGAGCCGGTCGACGGCGGCGAGACCGGGCTCGGGTCCGAGGGGTGCGTCCGCCGCCCCCGGTTCCGCCTCGCGCAGGGCGCCGAGCATCCGGCGCAGGCCGGACAGCGTCTGTCTGCCGGTCGCCTCGATGGCGGTCAACGCGTCGCGGGCTCCGTCGGGCTGGGTGTCGATGACCCGCCGCGCGGCGCCCGCCTGGAGGGCGATGACGCCGATGCTGTGGGCGACCATGTCGTGCAACTCCCTCGCGATGCGCAGCCGTTCGGCGGTGACGGCCTGGGTGGCGGCCTGGGAGCGGAGGTTCGCCGCGTACACCCGGGACTGACGCACCGAATTCCCGATGAGCCAGGCGACGAGGGCGATCAGTGCGATGTACGGCTCCGCCGCGGTGCCGTCGTCGCGGCCGAAGCCGAGCAACTCCCGCGCGGCCCAGAGGCCGAACAGCGCCCCGAAGGCCAGGGCGCCCGCGATCAGCGAGGTCCGCCGGGAGCTGAGGGCCGTGACGGAGCCGAGGGCGACGGTGACCGGCAGGTAGGCCGTCGGCACCATCTCCGTCTGCTGCCACGCCGCCATCGAGCAACCCGTGCCCGCCACGAGCAGCGCCGTCGCGGGCAGCGGCCGGCGGCTCAGCACGGCGCAGCCCGCGAGGGCCAGGGCGGTGGCAAGGAGCAGCAAAAGCCGGGCTCCGAGTCCGTCCATGCCGTGCCGTGGATAGGAGTAGGAGACGTCCTGCCGGGGCGGCATCAGAACGTACTGGACGAGTGGCTGGGCCGTCACCGCGCACCACGTCACCGCCGTCCAGACGCCCAGGGGTATGCGCTTGAGCAGGGGAAGACGCGGGGTGGCGGACATGCGCTGATCGTAACCACGCGGGTGGGGGAGGTCATCGGACCGTGGCTGTACACCCACGGTCGACATCCTGGCGCGCGATTGTCGGCGGTGGTCCGACGACGCGGGGGCGTCGGTCCCGGCACCGTATGCCGGGTGATCGAAGTCAACGGACTGACCAAGACGTACGGCGGCAAGACCGCCGTCAAGGACCTGAGTTTCACCGTGCGCCCCGGACACGTCACGGGGTTCCTCGGCCCGAACGGCGCCGGTAAGAGCACCACGTTGCGGCTGCTGCTCGGCCTGCACGATCCCACCCGTGGCACGGTGACCATCGACGGACGCCCCTTCCGCGACCGGCCCCGCGGCCTGCGCCACGTCGGCGCGCTGCTCGACGCGGGTGACGTGCACGGCGGCCGCCGGGCCGCGGCGCACCTGTACGGCCTGGCCCGCGGCAACCGCGTTCCGCGTGCCCGGGTCGACGAGGTGCTGCGTGAGGTGGGGCTCTCGGGCGCGGCACGGCGCCGCGTCGGCGGCTTCTCGCTGGGTATGCGGCAGCGGCTCGGCATCGCGACCGCGCTGCTCGGCGATCCGCCGGTGCTGCTGTTCGACGAGCCCCTCAACGGCCTCGATCCGGAAGGTGTGCTGTGGGTACGCGGGCTCTTCCGGCGCCTGGCAGCCGAGGGCCGCACGGTCTTCGTGTCCAGCCACCTCATGACGGAGATGGAGAACACGGTCGACCAGCTGATCGTCATCGGCCGGGGCGAGTTGATCGCGGCGGAGAGCCTCACCGACTTCGCGGCGCGAGGGACCCGGCGACGCGTGACGGCGCGGACGCCGGACCCCCGCGAACTGACGGAAGCCCTGACCGCCGAGGGCGCGTCGGTGGAGACGGACGGCGACACACTCACCGTCACCGGCCTGCCGGCGACCCGCATCGCCGAACTCGCCCTCCGGCAGCGGATCTTGCTGCACGAACTGACCACGCGCACCGCCTCCCTGGAGGAAGCGTTCATGGAACTCACCGCGGACAGCGTCGAATATCTGGCGGGAGAATCACGATGACGACCTTCACCGTCTTCATGGCCGCGGAATCCCGCGCCCGCTTCCGTGACCTCGTCGCCGCCGAGTGGATCAAACTCTGGTCGCTGCGCTCGACGGCCTGGGTCCTCCTGCTGAGCGCGCTGTCGGTCCTCGCGTTCAACGTGGGCACGGCCTACGACTCGTACCGCTACTGGACGGAGCGCGACGGCGACGACCGGGCCGCCTTCATCCATGACGGCATCCCGCTTCTGGAGGCCTTCACCTCGAACGGCGCGCTGGTCTACATGCTGACCGTCGGCGCCCTCGGCGCGCTGCCGGTCGTCGGCGAGTACGGCACCGGCCTGATCCGCACGACGTTCACGGCGGTCCCGGACCGCCGCTCGGTGATGGCCGCCAAGGTGACGGTGATCGCCGCGGTGACGACGGCGTTCGGCGCGGTGGTCAGCGCGGCCTCCTTCGCCCTCACCCAGGCGATCTTGTCCGGACGTGACGTGGGCATCGGGATCTCGCACCCGGGGGCCCTGCGCGCGGTCGTGGCGTCCGCGCTCCTGGCTCCGGTCTGCGCGCTCACGGGCATGGCGCTCGGCGCGCTCGTCCGGCACGGCGCCACCACCGTGGCGGCTGTCTTCGCGGTGCTCGTCCTGTTCCCCGCCGTCCTCACCGACGACCGCCGCTGGACGGCGGTGCTCTCCCACGCCCTGCCCCTCAACGCCTGGGACCGCCTGGCCCAGCCGGGCGGTCCCCCGGACGTCTACCCGTGGACGGCCACGGGGGCTTGGACGGTCTACGGGATCTGGGCCCTGATCGCGGCGGCGATCGCTGTGACAGCGGTACAGCGCCGCGACCAGTGAGGCCCACCCTCGGCCAGTCGGCCACCGTCAGCCGACGGTCAGCAGTCAGCAGTCAGCAGTCAGCAGTCAGAGGATGAAGACGCTCTGAGCGGTCTCCGTGTAGTACGTCTCGCCCGGGTGGACGAGCCACTCCACCGGTCCGCCGCAGCCGGGCCCGGCGTGGACCTCCGCGATGGCGTCGGTGTGGTTGGTGACCGAGGACGGGAACCACTCCACCCCGTAGCAACCGCTCGGGTTCTCGTGTGCGTCGCCGTTGATGATCAGGACACCCTCCGCCGCGTACGCCGATCCCGGCACCGCGACCGACAGGGTCGCGGCGGCCAGAAGCGCCCCCAGGGTCACGGCCATGCGTCGTCGCATCATGTTGAGATCCCCTCCACCGTGCGGACCGCTCCCGAAGCGGCCCGCTCCAGTCACCCAAGGTAGTCGATCACGCACGTTGCGTACCCGGCGCGCGGGTGCACCCGCTGTCGGTGCGTACGCCCTTCACCTCCCTTCACGGCGCGGTCACACCACTCGCGCACCACGGTCACTGAACTGCCCAACTGCGCCTTTTACAACGTGAGTTCGTATGATGCGGCCATGGCGAGTCACGGGGATCTCATAGCTGGGCGCTACCGCATCACGACGCCGCTCGGACGCGGCGGCATGGGCACGGTCTGGCGAGCGGAGGACGAGCTCCTGGGCCGCGCCGTCGCGGTGAAGGAACTGCACGTCGACGCGGGGCAGTCGGCCGCCGACGCCGCGGGACGGCGCGAACGCACCCTGCGCGAGGCGCGCTCGGTCGCACAGGTGAAGCACCCCGGGATACTGGTCCTGCACGACGTCGTCCAGCACGACGCGCAGCCCTGGCTCGTGATGGAGCTGATCGACGGCCGCTCACTCGCCGACCGGATGGCCATCGAGGGTCCGGTACCACCCGCCGAGGCGGCCCGCATCGGCCTCGCCCTGCTGGCCGCGCTGCGTGCCGCGCACAGGGCCGGGGTGCTGCACCGTGACCTCAAGCCCGCGAACGTGCTCCTGGAGGCGGGGACGGAGCGCGTGGTGCTCTCCGACTTCGGAATCGCGCAGGTCGCCGGGCAGACGACGCTCACGGAGACGGGTGCCTTCGTCGGCTCGCCCGAGTACACCGCCCCGGAGCGCATGTCGGGCAAGCGCACGGGCCCGGAGTCCGACCTGTGGTCGCTCGGGGTGCTGCTCTGCGCGGCCGTCGAGGGCGAGTCGCCGTTCCACCGCGACTCGGTGGCGGGGGTCCTGCACGCCGTCGTCCTGGACGAGATCAGAATCCCGGATTCGGCCGGTCCGCTGGAGCCGGTCGTACGGGGCCTGCTGGAGCGGGACCCCGAGCGGCGGCTCGGCGCGGACGAGGCCGAGCAGGCCCTGCGCGGCTTCCTGGTCGAGGAGCGGATGCCCACCGTGCCCCGCACCCCGGCGGCCCACAAACCCCCGCCCCCGCCGCCGTCGGACGGCGACCCCGTCGTGCTGGGCGCCGCCCCCGCACCTGCCGCGCGCCCCCGCGTCCGTACGGCGCTGATCGCCGGCGCCCTGGTCGTCGCGCTCGGGGCGGGCGGCACCGGCGCGTGGCTCATGACGCGGGACGACTCCAGTGGGCGGACGGACGCGACGGGGGGCGGCGTCGCGGACAAGGTGGGTGAGAAGCCGGAGACCAAGGAGCCGAGCAACACTCCGTCCAAGAGCGCGGACAAGCCGGAGAACCCCGGCAAGAAGAGCCCCGCCGCCCCGGTCCCCTCCCCCGAGGGGACCGGGAAACCCACCCCCGGCAAAACCGGCGCCGTCGAGAAGCCGGGCAAGCCCACCGACGGCGACCCGGCCCCCGCGGGTTATCGGACCGTCACCGACCCGACCGGATTCAAGATGGTGACGCCCACCGGCTTCGCCCGCTCGTCCGAACCGCCCCGCGTCTTCTACAACTCGGCGGACAACGCCTTCCGCATCGGCGTCCACCCCCAGCCGCTCGACCCGGAAGGCCCCCTGGCGGTGATGCGGCAGGCACACAAGGACGGCCCGGCCGACTACCCCGGCTACCGCGACGGCTCGGTACGGGAGACCACGCACGACGGCCGCCCCGCCGCCGTCTGGGAGTTCACCTGGGACGGCGGCTCCGGCGACGGCGGACCGCGCCGCACGTACGACCTGAGCTGGAACGAGGGCGGCAAGATGTACGACCTGTGGGTCTCGGCGCCCGCCGGGCGGGCGGCGGCGGGCGAGCGTCACTTCGTCCAGGCGCACCGCTCCTTCACACGGACGGGCTGACCCTGCGGGGGGGGAAGCGGGGCGCTCCATCAGGCCTCGCCCTCCATCGAGTCGGCCCTCCGCCTCTCGAAAATGCGAACAGGGAAGCAGGTGTTCCCTGGAACAGGTGATCGTCACTCCAGAGATTGCATGGGGGCTCTGTGATTGACGATGATTACGGTGCGCAAGCGACGGGCTGCAGGCCGTAGTTGTCGCGTTCCCGGCCCATGTCCCATACGGGGCCCGGGAGTTGGAACGTCCTGAGAAAGTCCCACAAGGAGAAGCACCACCATGAACATCATCACTGACGTCGTCGCCGGTATCGCCCACTTCCTCGGCTGGCTGGTCTGACGTCACCCGGAAGTCCGCACAGCGACGCCGCCTCCCCCGTCCCACGGGAGGCGGCGTCGCCGCGTTCCGCCCTGGCTACTTCACCCCCACCGCCCGCACGATCTCCTGGGTGACGGAGCCGCCCCGGTCATCCTTCGCCGAGGCCCGCAGCGAGATGAAATCGGCGGAGCCGGGCACCTTCAGCCTCGCGTTCCAGGCGGCCCTGGCGCCGTCCCGGTCCAGCTTCACCCCGGTCCAGCTCTTCCCGTCGTCGTACGACACCTCGAGCTCGGCGCCGCCGATGGTTCCGGTGTCCGGCGCGCCCTTGACGTACTCGGAGAAGATCCCGACCGACAGGCTCCGGCCGCCCCGGACGTCGCCCGCGAGGTCGGTGTCCACGTCGAAGCCGAGGTTCAGCAGGGGCAGGAACGTCTTGTGGTCGCTCGCCGTCTCCTTCGACGTGAAGGTCCACTCCGAGTGGCCCTTCGTGGCCAGCCGCCACCGCCCCGGGTCGAGCGTCGTGTCCGTCACGACCTTGTACGTCGTCGACGCCGGGTCCGCGTCCCATACGTACGCCCCCGAACTCTTGCGCCGGTCGACCAGCTTCCCGTCCGCGTGGACCTCGGTGAACTGCGTCATCGAGCCGTCGTTCCACACGTCGCCGAATCCGGTGTGGTCGGGGCCGGAATCACCCCACCCGGGCACGTTGAACTCCAGGGTGTTCCCGGTCCGCTGCTGGCCCCAGCCGAGGCCCGTCCCCAGCCACGGGTGCCACACGGGCTTGAACCAGTTCAGCTCGCCCCGCTCGCCGCCCCGGTAGTCGACCAGACCGCTCCGCTCCTCCAGGGCGCCGGGCCCGACCGACACCGACTCGTGCCACAGCTGACCGGCTCCCGTGGACGCGTGGTCCGTCCGCTCGACCGGGTAGTCGATCTTCTCCTGGAAGCCGATCCCGACATGGAAGGTGTCCGTCAGGGAGTAGCGGAACTCGCCGCCCGCCACGGGCTTCACCGCGTGGAACTTCGTGTCGAGGACCGCGAGTTCACGCTTCGACGGCTCGTACGTCAGGTCGCGCGGCACCGCACCCTTGTGGCCCTCCGACACGTCGTAGACGTACGGAGTGCGTGAGGTCGCCGTCGTCTCCACGGCCCTGCCCGCCTCCGCCGCCGCCCGCAGCCGCGCGCCGTCCGCCGCGTTGACCGTGCCGATCTGCAGCGGCCGGTCCGCGTTGTCGTCGGTGCCGAACCAGGCGTTGAGCCTGCCCGGTGCGCCGTCCGTCACGAAGAGCGCCTTCACGCCCGCGTCCTGGGCAGCCTGACCCAGCTGAGCGGGGGTCATGCCCGAGCCGGGCTCGCGCCGCACCACGACGGCCTTGCCCTTCACGTCCTTGCCCGCGTACTCGGCTGCAGTGCCACCGCCCACGTCCACGACGCGCAGTCTGCTCCGGCCGTCGCTCACCGTGCCGCCGGGCTGAGCGACGACCTCACCGAGGCCCTTCACGTCCAGGACCGGCTTGCCCAGACGCCAGACGGTGCGGTATTCGAAGCTGCCGTCGGACACCTTCGCGGTGGGCGCCGCGAAGACGCTGTCGTACTTGACCGGCACCTGGACCGCCCCTTGCAGAGCGGCGCCGTTCGCCCGGCGGTCGTACTCCATCAGGAGCTGGCGGGTCTCCGTCCGCTTTCCGACGTCCACCCCGACCTCGCGCAACGCGCGCCCGTCCAGAGTGACTTCACGGTCCCTGTCGAGCACGATCTCGGGCGCGGCGAGGAAGCCGAGGCCCAGCGAGTCCTTGCCCTTGCTGCCGCGCACGTCGAGGAAGGAGGAGAGGCTGTACGTGCCGGGCTTCAGGCGCAGTTCCAGCGTGCCGGACGCACCGACCACCGCCTGGACGGGGTCGACCCGCTCCGCGAGCCGCTGGTAGACGAGGCCGGCTCCGGTCGCGGCGCCGTCACGGTCCTTGACGCGGACGGTGAGCGTGTACCGCTCCTCCTCCTTGACCAGGCCGAACGCGGTGTGCGCGACGGGCTTCTGGGCGGCGCTCGCGACGATGCGGCCACTGGTGTTGCCGACGGGCGCCTTCGCGCCGTCACCGGTCACCGTGGTCGACGCGGTGCCGTGCGCGGGGACGGTGAGCGTCTTGTCGGCGAGGGACGCGACACCTTCGGCCGCTCCCTCGACGGAGAGGCTCAACTCCACGGCCGCGTCAGTGGCGTTCGTGTACGTCACCGTCTTCGTGACGGGCTCGTTGTCCTCGTACGGCCAGGAGTAGTGGCCGAGGTCGGCGCTCCCGGTCGCGGTGACGCGTGCGTCGATGGCGTCGGGCACGCTGACTCGCCCGGCGCCCAGTTCGTAGGCCGACGCGTCCAGTCGCGCGGACGTCGACATCAGAGCGTCCTTGAGGCGGGCCCCGCTCCAGTCCGGGTGCTTCTCGGCCAGCAGGGCGGCCACGCCCGCGATGTGCGGCGTGGCCATCGACGTACCGCTCATCTCGGTGTAGTAGCCCTCGCCTTCGGCGAGTTGGGACCGGGCGGCGAGGATGTCGACGCCCGGTGCCGAAAGGTCGGGCTTGAGGGCGTTGTCGCCGTGCCGCGGGCCCTGACTGGTGAAGTAGGCGGCCTGGTCGGCGGAGTCGACGGCGCCCACGGTCAGCGCGGAGTCGGCGGCGCCGGGCGAGCCGATCGAGGACGGGACGCCGGTGTTGCCCGCGGCGATGACGAAGAGGGCGCCGGTGTCCTTGGACAGGGTGTCGACCGCGGCCGCCATCGGGTCGGTGCCGTCACTCGCCTCCTGTGAACCGAGGCTCATGGAAACGACCTTGGCGCCGACGTCCTTGGCCGCCCACTCCATTCCGGCGATGATCTGCGACTCGCTGCCGGAGCCCTCGTCGCTGAGCACCTTGCCCACGGAGAGGACGGCGCCGGGCGCCACGCCCTTCTCCTTGTCCGCGTCGGACTCGGCGCCGCTGCCGCCGACGGTCGAGGCGACATGGGTGCCGTGACCGTTGCGGTCGGCGACTTCCTCGCCCGGGATGAAACTCTTGGTGGCGTCCACCCGGTCCTTGAGACCAGGGTGGCCCGCGTCCACGCCGGTGTCGAGGACGGCCACCTTCACGCCCTTGCCGGTGAGCCCGGCCTCCCACGCCTCGGGGGTGCCGATCTGCTCGTTGCTCTGTGCCATGTCGGCCTCGACGCGCCCGTCGAGCCAGATCTTGTCGATGCCGTCGGCGAGTTCCCCGCCCGAACCGGCTTGCGTACGCCCGGCCTTGGCGGAGTCGGGAGCGACGTCCCGCCAGAAGGTCCCGGGCTCGGCCGCTTTCACCGCCAAGCCGCCCGCACTGGGCAGCGAACGCACCTTGTCGGCGCCGCGGGGCGTCACCGGGCCCGCGTCACGCCGCGCGTCCTTGTCGTACGTGACGATGAGCGGCAGCGCGCCACTCTTCTCGTCCCCCAGCCCCTGGCGTATCAGCCCCGTCACGTCGAAGAGCCGCGCGTCGAGGGTGCCCGCGCTCAGGTAGGGCCGTGCCTCGTCGGGTACGACGGTGATGCGGTCCCCCGCGATCTCACTCCGGACGGCTCCGGTGGCCCCGGTGGGCCGGTCGACAGTGACGGTCTTCTTGCCGCCGCCGAGTTCCGTGACGGTGACCTTGTCGCCGGTCACCAGGGTGACCGTGTGGGCCGCGTGCGCGGCAGGGGCGGCCCGCCCTTGCGGCGCATCGGAAGGGACCGCGGCAGCCACCTGCCCGGCCGGCAGCAGCGCGAACGTGAGGCCGAGGGCCGGCAGCAGCCCGGCTCTTCGCCACGCGGATGATCGGGTCATGGGTGCCCTCTCCTCGTCGGACCCGGGCGGGGGTGGTCCCGGGCGCTGCGAGAAGTGTCGGGGGGCGTGTGTTGCGGGGGTGTCGACGGGTGCTGGCGGGAAGCCGCCAGGGCACCTTCCCGCCAGCCTCACCCGTACGCGTCCGTTGCCCGGGAGACGGATGACAGCTGCAAGGACCTTCCGCGACAATGCAGTTGGCAGCTGATGCACAGGGCTCGACGGGGGCATTGATGGACGATCTGGTGGAGTTCACGACCGACGACGGAACGCAGGTCGTCATGGCCGACGTGGAGGACACGCACGGCTCCCACCTCGTCTCCCGCGGCGACGGCCCCGCCCGCGCGGCGCGCACCTTCGAGGAGTCGCTCGCCGGGGCACGCGCGGCAGCGGAGTCCGCGCTGCGGGTGTTCCGTGACGGCAGCCTGCGCCCCGACTCGGTGGAGATCGAGTTCGGCGTGCGGATGTCGGCGGAGGCGGGCGCGGTGATCGTGAAGGGCACAGCGGAGGGCCACTTGGTGGTGCGCCTCGCCTGGACCCCGGACGGACCCGCGGGGCCGCGGGGGGCGTCATGAGCCGGAGACCAGCCCCACCGCTGCGCGGCGGATCTCTCCCACCCACCCACCCGATCACCCCGCAGCCACCTAGGGAACGCACCGGCAGCCCCACCCAAAGCACGGCCCCCGCCACCCACCCGATTGCCCCGCAGCAACCAGCAACCACCCGCACCCGGCGTCAAAACGCGAGGGGACGTGCCGGTTTGTCCGCCCGGAGCACAGCTCGCGGCGCTCCGGCGCCGAAGCAACCCAGCGGCCACCGGACGATAGCGAGGACGGACATACCGGCGCGGCCCCGCCCCGAGACGGAGCAACGCCGCAGCAACGCACGGCGCCCCGCAGCGGGCAGCGAAACGACGCCACCCCCGAAGCACCCCCGCACCCACGACGGACCAACCCCGGAGGCCACCCCCACCCCATGAGCAGCGCATCGTGGCATGTCCGCATCGTCTGCGGCAGCGAGGTCGGGGCCGGATTCCTCGTCTCCGAGCGGCACGTGCTGACCTGCGCACACGTCGTCCGCCGCAGCGGCAACCACAGCGGCAGCGGCAGCGGCAGCGGCAGCGCACCCGTCACCGTCTCCTTCCCGCACCGCGAGGACCTCGGCGAGGTGAACGCCGCCGTCGAGGCGCACGGCGGCTGGAACGGGCACGGCGACGACCTGGGCGACCTCGCCGTCCTGGAGCTCGCGCACGCGGTGCCGGTGCGGCCCGCCGAGTTCGCGGCACCCGACGACGCGTACGCCGAACCCCGCCCCCGGCTCCTCGTGTACGGATTTCCCAAGGGCTACCGCGAGGGCACCCTCGCCGAGTACCGCGCCATCGCGGCCCAGCGGATCGCCGACGAGTGGGTCCAGTTGGAGGCGTGGAGCGCGCACGGGCAGCCCCTGGCTCCGGGGTTCAGCGGCGCGGCGGTGACCCTCGCGGACAGCAACCGGGTGGTGGGCATGGTGTCGGCCGCCGCCCGCGCGTCCAGTGGCGTGCGCAACGGACGGATGCTGCCCACCTCCGTCATGGCGCGCTACTGGCCGCCGCTCGGCGACCTCGTCCCCATCCCCGGCCATCAGCGCGACGCGAAGGAACGGCTGCGCGCCCTGGTGGGCCGGGCGGCGGACACCGGCGCCGCCCGCGACCCGGAGCGGCTGTACCGCGACGCGGTGGGCCCCTTCGGCCCGCCCGTGCCGCCGGAGGGCTTCGGCTCGCTGTGGTCGGCGGCCTGGTACATCCTCTGGGAGGTCGACGACCCGGAGGCGGTGACGCGCCTCGCCGGCCGTCTCACGGAGCTGCTGGAAGCTCCCGGGGCCCCCACCGCGCCGAAGCAGGGCGAGCCACCCGCCTGGTCCCCCATCGTCATCGACATCGACCACAGCGGCGCGGGCGACGACCAGCTCCTGGTCGAGGTGTCGGCGTACCGCGAGGGCCTGCGCCATCCCGTCGGTTCGCACACCCTGGCCGCGGGGCAGGTCCGCCGTTACGTCCAGGAGCGCGTCGACGACGCCTTCTCCCATCTCACCCCCGGCACGGACGAGTTGCTGGCCTTCGTGCTGCCCCGCGCGCTGCTCAACTGGCCGGTGGCCCGGTGGGAGTGCGGGGCCGACGACCCGACCCCGCTCGGCTGCTCGTACCCCCTGGTCGTCACCGACCGGTCCCGCCGCAAGGGCGGTCTGCGTCACCGCCTGGCCCGCAAGTGGGAGCACTTGGACGACTGCCCGGCGACCGTCCTGCACCGCGTCGAGTGCGGCACCCAGGAGAAGCCGAACAAGCTGAGGTTCCGGCTGCGGCGCGACGGCGCGGACCTGGCGGGGTTCGCGGCCCCGCCACACGCCGAGCGCGCCGGTCCCGACACCGACGTGACGCACTTCGACGTCTCGCTCACCGCGCCGGTGCCCGTCATCCTGTGGCCGCGCACCGGCTGCGAGGACCCCGGTCACCGCGGCGACACGACGTGCGCGGGCTCCGACTTCCTCGACCGCATCGCCGCCCACGTCGAAGGGCACCCGCCCGCCGAACTCCCCCGAGCCATCCTGACGTTGCGCGAGACCGCGGAGGCGTCGGACGAGCCGGACACCCACTGGGCGCGGGACGTGCAGCTCCTCTGGGACGACCCCCGCTGCTTCCCCGACGCACCCGCCGCCCACCGCCACTCCCCCGTCGCCTGAGCCCGCCGACCGCCGCCCGCCCCCGAACACGGAGAACCCCGACCATGTCCCTGTGGCCCGTCTACACCGGCACGAACGAGCCCCACGACGGGATCGCCCAGCTGCCTCCGCCGCCGCCCTGGCGCGCCTTCGACGGCGGCCCGGTCCTCCAGACGCCCACCGACGACGGCTCGGCGACCTCCCCCGACCGCGTGCACCGGGCGCACACGTACCGGGCCACGGAGACCTGCGTCCAACTGGTCAACGCCGCCCTGTACTTGCGACGCCCGCTCCTGGTGACGGGCCCACCGGGCAGCGGCAAGTCGAGCCTCGCGTACGCGGTGGCGAGGGAGTTGCGCCTCGGCCCGGTCCTGCGCTGGAACATCACGAGCCGCAGCGCCCTGCACGACGGCCTCTACCAGTACGACCCGCTGTCGCGGCTGTACGCGGCGGGGCGCGCCCCGAGGGCCAGGGCTTCGCGGGACGGCGCGGGCGTCGAGGACCATCTGCGCCTGGGCCCGCTCGGCACCGCGCTGCTGCCCTACGACCGCCCGCGCGCCCTCCTCATCGACGAGATCGACAAGAGCGACCTCGACCTGCCGAACGACCTGCTGAACATCCTGGAGGAGGGCCAGTACGAGGTCCCCGAGCTGGTACGGATCGCCAAGCACACCCCGAAGGCGGTCCTCCTGGCCGACGGCTCGGACGACCCGGTGACCGTCGAGCGCGGGCGCGTGCGCTGCCGGGCCTTCCCCTTCGTCGTCCTCACCAGCAACGGCGAGCGCGAGTTCCCGCCCGCGTTCCTGCGCCGCTGCGTCACGCTGCGCCTTCGCCAGCCGCGCGACGAACACCTGGAGGAGATCGTCAGGGCCCACCTCGGCGAACCCGACGCCTACGCCCGCACACTCATCGCCCGCTTCCTGGAGCGCGGCACCGGCGGTGAACTCGCCACGGACCAGCTCCTGAACGCGATCTACCTGACCGGCGCGGCGGGCGTCGACGCGGGCTCGCGCGACGAGCTCGCGCGGCAGCTGATGCCGTATCTGACGCAGGCGGCGGATCCGGGCCCCGATGCACTCTGACGCGCCCCGGAGCCGGGGCCCCGTCGCGCGGCTCGCCGATCTCCTCGCGGAGGCGGCCGACGGCTCACGCCCCACCTCCATCGAGCTGGCCGAACTGCTCTGGCTCGCAGGGCAGATGGACGCCGACGAACCACCGTCACGGGAAGCAGCCACCGTCGCGCCGCCGACGGAACGAACACCACCGCCGGTGAACCCGTCGCCGGCCGCGCAACCGGCCGGTCCCGACCCCGCTCCCGCGCCGGACGACCGGGTGCCGCTACGGCTGCCCGCTCGGGCGGCCGGTGGCGCCTCGGCCACCTCCGCCTCTCGCGAGGACCTGCCGGGCGCCGCCGACGCGACGGCGGCGGCCCACCACACCCCGGTCCGCGTCCCCGTGCCCCCGATGGTGACGCACCCCCTCAGCCTGCAACGTGCCCTGCGCCCCCTGAAACGCCGCGTCCCCTCCCCGGTGGGCCAGGTCATCGACGAGGAAGCCACGGCCCACCGCATCGCCCGGCTCGGCGGCCACCCGCGCGGCTGGCTTCCGGTCCTGCGCCCCGCCGACGAGCGCTGGCTGCGCCTGTGCCTGGTGTACGACGCGGGCCCCACGATGCCGATCTGGCGGCCCCTGGTCCGCGAACTCCACGCGGCGCTCGCCCAGTCCGGAATCTTCCGCACGGTGGAGCTGCACCGGGCGGAGCCGGACGGCACGGTCCCGCCCCAGGCCGCCCACGCGCCCGCATCGGGCCGCACGGTCACCCTGGTGATCAGCGACTGCATGGGCCCGCAGTGGCGCGACGGCGCGGCGGGCATCCGCTGGTACCGCACGCTGCGCCGCTGGGCGGCGCGGATGCCGGTGGCCGTGATCCAGCCGCTCCCGGAGCGCCTCTGGCGCACCACGGCTCTGCCCACGACTCCGGGCTCGCTCTCGGCCCCGTTCCCAGCGGCGCCGTCCGCCGCGCTCTCCTTCACTCCGTACGCCGCCTCGGAGGCGGCGCCCGACAGAGCGGTGCCCGTCCCGGTCCTCGAACCCGCCGGGACGTGGCTCGCCCACTGGGCGGCGCTGGTGGCGGACTCGGGCGGGGCGCGGCTGCCGGGTGCGGTGGGGTGGCTGAACCACGGTCCGCCGTCACCGGCCGCCGGTGCCGACGCCACGGACATCACGGACGTCACGGACCTCGCCCCCGAGGACCTCGTGCTCCGCTTCCGCTCCACCGCTTCCCCCGAGGCCTTCCGCCTGGCGGGCCATCTGGCGGTGGGCGAGACGCAGTTGCCGGTGATGCGGCTCGTCCAGGCGGCGGTGGAGAGGCGCCCGCGCCCGCAGCATCTGGCGGAGGTGATCCTGAGCGGGATGCTGGCTTCGGGCGGGGCCGCCGGTGCGTACGAATTCCGCGACGGCGTACGGGAGTTGCTGCTGCGCACGCTGCCGCGTACCGCACGGGGGCGTACGCGAGAGCTGCTTGCCCGGGTCGGCGGGCTGATCGACGAGCGGGCGGGGACGACACCCGGTGAGCTGCGGGCGGTGGCTCCCTCCGGCGGGGGCTCAGGGTCGGCGACACCGCTGGGCGAGCCTTTCGCGACGGTCACCGCGGACAGTGTGCGGCAGCTGGGCGGCGGGCGGGACGCGGGACTTCTCGGTCATCGCTACCGCATGGTGCGGAAGATCGGGCGGAGCGAGAGTGTGTGGCTCGCGGAGAACCAGGACCGGGGCGGGGAGCCCGTGGTGGTGCAGCGCTACCCGCAGGCACCGCAGTGGCTCCGCCTCGGCTTCACACGGGCCGCGCGACGGCTGTCCCGGTTCCGCCATCCGAACGTGGCTCCCGTGCGGGACTACGCCAACGGTGAAGTCCCCTACGTGGTCATGGATTTCATCGAGGGCCGCAATCTGTCGGAGCTCCTGCAGCACCACCCGAAAGGGCTGCCCACCCACCACATTCTCGACCTGATCCCGCCCCTCGCCCTCGCGGTCGGCGCCCTGCACGCCGAAGGCCTGACCCACGGCGCCATCTCCCGCACCTGTGTGCGGCTCCCGCCGGGAGGGAGCGCCGTGCTGTGCGGCTTCACTCTCATCCCCCACAGCGAGGAGAGCGAGGCGTCCGATCTCCGCGCGCTCGGCCGCCTCGTACGCGAGATGTACGCGGGCGTCGACGAGGCCGCGGGGTCGCCGGCCGACGACCTGGCCACCGGGGTGAGCCCAGCGAGCGCATCCGGAACACCCGAGCGCCGCGCCGTCGGGGGCACGCTGCTTTCGGCCGCCAGGGACCTCGAATCGCCCGACCCGGAGCGCCGGCGCCGTGGCCTCCAGCAGCTCACGCAGCTCTCCGCCCCCGGGTCCCGCGAGCGCACGTACTCCCTGCTCGGCCCTCTCCTCGTCGCGCGCGGCGGCCGCCCGCTCGCCACCGGCAGCGGCAGGGAGCAGGCCATGCTCTGCCTGCTGCTGCTCCGGCGCGGCCGTGACGTGCCCATCGACGAGCTGATCGACGGCATGTGGGGTTCGAGCACCGCGCCCGTCAACGCACCCCGTCTCATCGGCGCTTACGCGTCCCGCCTGCGCAACGCGCTCGGCCCGGACTCCGTGCAGGCCGGGAAAGGCACCTACGCGCTGGCCCTCCCGACGGGCCCCGATGTCGTCGACCTGTTCCGCTTCCAGCGGCTCCACGACGACGCCCGGGACGCCCGCTTCGCGGGAGACTTCGTCCGGGCCCGCGAACTGGCCCGCTCCGCCCTGGAACTGTGGCGCGGCAAGCCCCTGGAAGGCGTCCCCGGCCCGGCGGCCCACGCCACCCGCGCCGACATCATGCGTCTGCGGCAGTCCCTGCTCCACACGCGGCTTGAGCTGAACCGGGAGCTCGGCGCGACCGAGCAGGAGCAGTCGGAACTTGACGAGCTGCTCCGCGAGTTCCCGCACACCGAGGACGAGGTGCTCGTCCCCCACGAGGAACTCCCCAGCGACCAGCTCGACGATCTCGGTGTGCACCGGGAGACCGCGGCCGACCAGCCGGTCGCCCCGCCGACCAGCATCACCTTCGAGTACCTGGCCCGCCCGGCGGGACGTCAGGAGGACGTACGGCAGAAACTGGGCCAGGAGATCTCCCACCTGCTCATCCGGGGCGGCATCGGCCCCGACCTGTTCGCGATGCGGGCGGGTCCGCGGGGCTGGGAGGTGGTCGTGGCACCCGAGGTGCACGTCCTGCACGCCCTGACCGCGACGGTCGACGAACTCCCCGCCGCGCTGGACGCCTTCCCCGTGCTGGGGCTCGGGGTCACCCTCACCCACGAGCCGGACCCGACGGTCTCGGCGCCCGCCTTCCCCTCCGGGCTGCGTCATCTGCTCGGGCGTGACAGCAGGCGGGCCGTCGTGATCGTCTCCAGCGACCTGCATGAGCGCCTCCAGCGCTCGGGCCGCCTGCGCGACAGGTTCCAGGCGGTGCCGCAGTCCGACGACTGGTACTGCGAGGTCGCCGCCGGGCCGTCCCCCGACCCGGTGCCCGACGCCGTCGAATCCGTCCTCCTCTGCTTCGACGGAACCCTGGCCCAGCTCTACTCGGCACAGTCCGCCCGCCACGCCGCCAGAGCTCTCACCGCCCTGATCGCCGAGGAGCGCGACCCCGAGGCAGCGCTGGCCGGCACCCCTCTGCTGCCCGAGTCCGGACCGGCCGGCAGCACGGCGGACCGCGTCCACCCCATGGGCGTGCTCCGCGCCTTCGCCCGGCGCGGCACGCTCTCCCGGGAGCTGCACACACGCCTGGAGGAGATCGAGATGCAGGCCGCGCTCACCGCGAAGCCCTCGCCCCACGTCGCGCACCTCCTGCGCACCCTGGCCCGGCCCGAGGAGACCCTTAGGCTGGCCATCGTCACCGACACGTCGCCGCGCGCCGTGACGGCCTACCTGGGGGCCAAGGGGCTGCACCTGCCCGAAGCCGGGATCCACGGCCGCACCTCGGACCTCACCCTCCTCATGCCCGACCCCGACTGCCCGCGCCGCGCGCTGGAGCAGCTCGGCACCCCGGCGGACCGCTGCGTGATGGTCGGTTCCTCACCGGCGGAGGCGGCCGCCGCCCGGAGCCTGCGCATCGCCTTCGTCGGGTACGCGCCGAGCCGCACCGCCCGCGAGCGCCTGGCCGCCGCCGGAGTGCGTACGACGGTGAGCGATCTGTCACGCCTCGTCGGCCTGCTCCACGGCCGGTGAGCCCCCCGGGCCGCTACGCCTCCGGCACCCTCGCGTCGTACCGGGCGAACCTCCGCCACTTGAGGGCCAGCAGCCCCACCGCCACGACGCACGCGACACCGCCCCCGGTGACCGCCACCCCGGGCGACCCCAGGTCGCCCACCGACCCCGCGATGAAGTCCCCGAGCCGGGGCCCGCCCGCGACGACCACGATGAAGACCCCCTGCAGCCGCCCCCGCATCTCGTCCGGCACGGCCGCCTGGAGCATCGTGCTCCGGAACACCATCGAGATGGTGTCCGCACAGCCCGCCAAGGCGAGGAAGAACAGCCCCAGCCACAGGTTCCGCGTCAGGCCGAAGACGGCGATCGCCGCGCCCCACCCGGCCACCGCGAGGAGAATCGCGAGGCCGTGGCGCCTGACACGGCCCAGCCACCCGGAGAACACCGCGCCGAGCAGCGCTCCCACCGCGGGCGCCGCGACCAGCAGGCCCACCGTCTTCGCGTCGCCCCCGAACCACACCACCGCCACCGCGGGGAACAGCGCCCGCGGGTGCGCGAGCACCATCGCGCACATGTCCGTGAAGAAGGTCATCCGCAGGTTCGGCCGCGTCGCGAGGAACCGCAGGCCGTCGAGGACCGAGGCCCGCTTCCTGCGCACCCCTTCCTCCGCGCCCTCCGGCCGCATCGCCGGCAGCCGCCACATCGCGTACAGCGCCGCGCTGAAGGCCACCGCGTCCACGGTGTACGCCGCCTGGTATCCCCACAGGCCGACGATGAGGCCGCCCAGCATGGGGCCGAGCATCGTGCCCCCTGTCGTCGTGACCGACGAGAGCGCGTTGGCCGCGGGCAACTGTTCCGCCGGAAGGAGCCGCGGGATCATCGAGGATCGCGCCGGCGAGTTCAGCGCCCCGCAGACCGCCTGCAGCGCGACCACGGAGTACAGGAACCACACGTGGTGGAAGCCCAGAGACGCGCCCGCGGCCAGCGCGACCGAGAGCCCGCACGAGCCGAGCGACGAGTAGAGGCCCAGCTTCCGCCGGTCCACGGTGTCCGCGATGGCGCCCCCGTACAGGCCGAACACGACGAGCGGGACCAGCGAGAAGAGCCCCACCAGACCGACCGAGAAGCTGGAGTGCGTGATGTCGTAGACCTGGAGGGAGACCGCGAGCGCGGTCATCGCCTGGCCGATCCAGGAGATCGTGTTGCCGACCCAGAGCCTGCGGTAGTCGACGGACGTGCGCAAAGGCGTCAGATCGGCGAGTATCCGCCTCCTCCCGACGGGCCCCCGAGGCTCCACCGGTGGCGGGGACAGCGGGGGGCTGCTGTCGGCTTCGGGTATGCGGGGGCCGTCGGCCTCGTCTTCCTCCGGGGGCGTTTGCGTCACACGGGATGCTAACCGTGCCCGCCGACGACGCGACCAAGACCACCCGTGCGGCGGCGCCCCGCCCGGCTCATCCCAACGCGCGCGCCGCCCGCGGCCACCGCACGATGCGAGACAAGGCCGTCGTCCGACGGTCCGTACGGTCTGCGCTCTCGGGAGGATCTGCCATGACCGTCAGTCTGGAGCAGTTGCGCCGCTGCCACATCGCCGTCGACCTGGGTGCCGCGAGGACCCGGGTGTTCGTGAAGGGCGTGGGCCTCGTCGTCGACGAGCCCAGCGCCGCCGCCGTGAACACGCGGACGGGCGCGCTCATCGCGGTCGGTCAGTTCGCCGAGCAGATGACGGGGCGGACGCCGGGATACATCCGGGTCGTGCGGCCGGTCTCCGGCGGCACCGTCGTCGACATCGAGATGGCCCAGCGCATGCTGCGCCACCTCCTCGGCGAGAAGCTGCGCCGCACCCTGCGCCGCAAGCCGCGCCTGCGCGCCGCCGCCTGCACACCGCACGACGCGGACCCGCTGGCCCAGCGCGCCGCCGTCGAGACGATGGTCGGGCTCGGGGCACGCAGGGTCGAGCTTGTGGACACCCTCATCGCGGCCGCGGTCGGCTGCGGGCTGCCCGTGGAGCAGCCGGAAGCGACCATGATCCTGGTGTGCGGGGCCGCGACCACGCAGGTCGCGGTGTTGTCCCTCGGGTCGATCGTCACGGCCCAGCGGATCCCGGTCGGCGGCGAGGCCATCGACCGCGCGATCGTCCAGCACCTGCGCCAGCACCACGAACTGGTGCTGCCCAGCCAGTCGGTACGCCCCCTCCAGCTCGCCCTGCGCGGCAACGGCCTCACCCCGAACGGGCCGGAGTCGACCGAGATCCACGGCCGTGACGTCGCCACGGGCCTGGCCCGGTCGGTGCACGTGGACACCGCCGCCGTCCGCGAGGCGATCCACACCCCGCTCACCGCCGTACTCGACGGCATCGGCAAGGTGCTGCGGGACTGCCCGCCCGACCTGGTGGCCGACCTGGCCGATCGCGGGATCAGGATGGTCGGCGGCAGCGCGCTGCTCCCGGGCCTCGACCAGATGCTGCGGGACGCGACGGGGATGCCGGTACAGATCGCCGAACGGCCCGACGTGTGCGCCGTGCTCGGGCTCGGCGCGATGCTGGAGGGCAAGATCCAGCCCCTGGACCTCAGCCCGCTCTCCCGCTGATCCCGGGCCTCCCCCGCCGATCCCAGCGCCCCGCGGAAGAGTGCCAGAATGTCGATGACCGTGCAGCTGGTCGGCTCCGCGATGATCCTGCTCGCCTTCGTCCTGGCCCAGGCGGGCAGGCTCGGTACGGACACCTGGCCCTACCTCTGGCTGAACTTCGTCGGGTCCGGGCTCACCGCGGGCGATGCCTTCCATGAACGGCAGTGGGGTTTTCTGCTTCTGGAGGGGGCGTGGATGGTGGTCTCGTTGCTGAGCCTGGTCAAGAAGGCGCGCGGCGGCGGGGCGGGGCCGGACGCGAGCGGCGCCGCGCGATGAACGGCCACGGCCTGCCGCTCTCCCTCGTGCCCCTCCTGGACGCGGTGCTCGGCGTCGGCTCGGACCTCGAACTGCACACCACGCTCCAGCACATCGTGGAGAGCGCGACCGAGCTGACCGGCGCCCGCTACGGCGCGCTCGGCGTCATCGACCCCGGCCACGGCAAGCTGACCGATCTGTTCACGGCGGGCCTGACGCCGGCCGAGCGGGAGCGCATCGGCCCTCTCCCCGACGGCCACTCGGGCCTCATCGGCACCCTGATCCGCGAGCCGAAGCCGCTTCTCCTGGACGACCTGACGTCGGACCCCCGCTCGTGCGGCGTACCGCCGGAGCACCCGGAGATGCACAGCTTCCTGGGCGTTCCCGTGCACGTCCACGACGAGGCGTTCGGCAATCTCTACCTCACCGAGAAGCGCGACGGCCGCTTCACGGAGGAGGACCTGCAACTGCTCCGTGTCCTCGCGAGCCAGGCGGGCATCGCGATCGGCAACGCCCGCCTGTACGAGGCGGCGAGGCAGCGCGAGCGGTGGATCGACGGCGCGGCCGCGGTCACCACGGCCCTGCTGACCGGCGAACCGGCGGCCGACGCGCTGATGAAGGTCGCCGAGCAGGCCCGCATCCTGGCGAGCGCCTCCGCGGGGGTGGTCCTGCAGCCCACGGACCAGGGCGGCATGCGGATCGTCGCGGCGGCCACGGAGGAGGACGACGGCGTCACGCAGCCGAGCGAGGCCGCCGAGGCCCACTCTCACGCCCTCCAGGACGACCTCATCGGCACGACCATCGAGCCCGGCAGCGCGGTTCTCGAACAACTCCTGGGGGGTGAGCCGGTGTTCGTCGAGGACTCCGCGACCGACCCCCGGATGACCACGCACGTACGGACCAACTTCGGGCCCAGCATGATGCTGCCGCTCCAGGCGGGCGGCCGGCTCATCGGGACGCTCGCGCTGCCCCGCCGCAGGGGCGAGCGCGCCTACACCTCCGTGGAGCGGCTCCTCGCCACCCAGTTCGCCTCACAGGCCGCGCTGGCCCTCGTCCTGGCGGACGCCCAGCAGAGCAGGCAGCGCCTCGCGGTGTTCGAGGACCGCGACCGCATCGCCCGGGACCTGCACGACCTCGTCGTCCAGCGGCTCTTCGCGACGGGCATGATGCTGGAGTCGACCCGTCGCAGGGACACCTCGCCGCAGGTGGAGTCCACCCTCGACCAGGCCGTGGACGAGCTGGAATGCACCATCCAGGAGGTCCGTACGGCGATCTTCGCGCTCCAGCAGCCACCGGCCGACGCCCCGACCACGTTCCGCGGCAAGGTGCTCCGCGAGACGGCGGGCGCGGCAGCCGTGGTCGGCGTGCAGCCTTCGGTGCACTTCACCGGCGCCGTGGACGCCCGCGTCACCGACCCGGCGGCGGGCCACCTGCTGGCAGCCCTGCGCCGCGCCCTGGCCGCCGCGTCGCGCCGCCCCGACGTCACCCGCATCGAGGTGGCGGTGGACGCGCGGGCGACGCTGCCGGACGGCCGGACGGGCGTGCGCCTGACGGTCTACGACGACGGCACGACGGACGGCGTCGGCTCGGGCACGACCACCACCTGGCAGGCCCCGCTCTAGGGTCTCCCCGCACGCCGTACCGGCCCCTACGCCGCTTCGTAGTGGTGCGCTCGTCCACCGGACCACATCACCCACGAGGGATCGTCGAGGAGGCCGTCCGCATCCGGCAGCCCGGCCACCCGCAAGAACTCGACCACGTCCGCGTCCGAGTGCGCGAGGCCGAGGATCCGCCCGCGGACCGTCACTCGCCGGCCGCCGGTGCCCGCGGGCGGATGCACGGCCACGGGAGCGGCGCCCGTGGATCCCGCGTGCGCGCTCAACGCCGCTTCCTCGACTGCATGTACCAGGCCGCGGCCAGCCCGATGACCACCAGGACGATCAATATCTTCATGAGTCCCTGCTGCCCCGGATTCCGGTCCTGAAGCTTTGGGCCGCTGGTCGCAGGGCCGCTGTGGGGCCGCCCGCGCGACGCGCACCGAGAAGGAGGCGGCCGGGCCGTGGGAGGAGTACCCGTGTGGGTGACTGCGGGGCGGGAGTGGGCCGGGCCATGATCACCGGCATGAGTGCCTCCCTGATCTACCGCGCCTGTGCCGCGGCACTGCTCATGACATCCACGCTGGCTCCTACGGCGACTGCCGTCCCCCAACCCGGCGGCCCGGCCGCGGAGTCGGGGGGCACGGTGCAGGCCCGCCTGCTCGGCGAGAAGATCCTTCCGCACAAGCTCGACTTCCAGGACACCACGGTCGGGGGCCTTTCCGGCGTCGACCGCGACCGGTGCACCGGCGAGTACGTGTTCATCAGCGACGACCGCTCCTCCCTCCAGCCCGCCCGCTTCTACACCGCGAAGCTGGACGTCGACGCCGACGGCGTGCACTCCGTCGGCTTCACCGGAACCCGCCCCTTCCGCCAGGCGGACGGGGCGGTCTACCCGTCGCCCGCCGTCGGAGACGGCAAGGCCGTCGACCCGGAGGAGATCCGCGTCGATCCGCGCGACTGCCGTTACTGGTGGGGCCAGGAGGGCGACCGTCCCGCCGTGGCCGGTCCGCCGCTGATCCAGCCGTCCGTCGAGATCTCCGACCCGGACGGCGCCCACCGCGGCCGTCTGCGGCTGCCGGAGAACTACATGTACACGGCGGAGCGCGGACCGCGCCGGAACCAGGCCGTCGAGGCGCTCACCTTCGGTGCCCGGGGCCGGATGGTCACCAGCGCGGTCGAGGGCCCGCTGCTCCAGGACGGCCCGGTGCCGGACCTGACCCACGGCGCGCTCGTCCGCGTCACGCAGCAGACTCGCGGCGGCCGGGTGCTCGGACAGTTCGCGTACCCCATCGAGAAGATCTTCGCCGAATCCGACCCGGACAGCCCGTGGGGCCCCGACACCGGCGTTCCGTCCCTCCTCGCCTTCCCGGACGACCCCGACCGTTATCTCGTGCTCGAACGCACCTGGGTCGCCGGCTCCGGATACAAGATCCGCCTGTACGAGGCCACCACACGGGGCGCCACCGACGTACGCGCGGTGGACTCCCTGGCCGGGCAGCACGTCGCGCCCATGCGCAAGACGCTCGTCGCGGACTTCCACACCCTCGGGCTGTCCACCGTCGACAACACCGAAGGCATGACCTGGGGCCCCGTCCTGCCCTCCGGCGAGCGGTCGCTGATCCTCGTCAGCGACGACAACTTCAGCAAGGAAGCGGTGACACAGATCGTCGCGCTCGCCCTCCGCTGACCGAACCGCGGGGCTGTGGGGTCGTGCCGGCCCCGCAGCTCACCGCGCGTCACTTCAAAGAGAAGGACGGGGGAGGTTTGCGCTGCTGGCACAGGTGGAATCGTTCCTGCGGCCCAGCGCTTCGGTGGGGCGGGTGGGACTCGAACCCACGGCCGACGGATTATGAGTCCGCTGCTCTAACCGGCTGAGCTACCGCCCCTAATGGCGCGTCGCGCACATTTGTGCGCGCCGTCTGCCGCAGCATAGCCGCTCATACGATCTCCTGCTTCGGATGGTCGGCATCGCTCGACCATGAGGACCGCAGTGCTGCCCGCATGGTTCCACCAGGCACGAAAAAGGACCCCTGAGAGGAATCTCAGGGGTCCTTCCTCACAGCTCTCCCGACTGGACTCGAACCAGTAACCTGCCGGTTAACAGCCGGCTGCTCTGCCAATTGAGCTACAGGAGACCGAGCTCCCCCGACTGGACTCGAACCAGTAACCTGCCGGTTAACAGCCGGCTGCTCTGCCAATTGAGCTACAGGGGATCGTCTCGTTGCATCGAACGCAGCTACCTGGGAACTCTCCAGGCGGCGGGCGGTCGCTGCGACACATACATTAGCGCAAGCAGGGGGGTGCTCCGCCAATCGGTATCCCCACCGCCCGCGCAGGGCAACAGACCACGCAGGGCAACAGACGAGCGAACAGACGATCGATGCCGACGCAAGGGAAGGGTGGCAGCCATGCGCTACCGGCTCACATTCGTCGCGGGAGTGGCTCTCGGGTACGTGCTCGGTACCCGGGCAGGCCGCGAGCGCTACGAGAAGCTGAGGAAATCCGCCCGCGAGTTCGCGCAGAACCCGGCGGTGCGCAACACCGTGGAGTCCGCGACCCAGCAGGGCCGCGACGTGGCGGGCAAGGCCTTCCACACCGTGTCCGAGAAGGTCGGCGACCGGGTCCCCGACTCGGTGGCCGACCGGGTGCGGTCGCTGCGCGAGCGCGGGCAGGGCAGTGGCGAGGACGACTGGGGCACCAGTAACACGTAACCGGGGGCGGCTCCTGGGAGCTGGGGTACGGGACACGTCGCGCGGTGCGGCAGAATTCCTGGCATGGGGATAGTCGCAGGGTTGGACAGTTCGCCCGATTTCACGCGCATCGTGGTCTGTGACGCGGACACGGGCGCCGTACTCAAGCAGGGCTACGCCCCGCATCCGACGGAGGGCCCCGATGGAGGCGGCCGTCCGTCGGACGTGGATCCGCAGGCCTGGCTGCTCTCGCTCGGCGAGGCGGCGGGCGGCGGGCTGCTCGAAGGCGTACAGGCCATCGGCGTCTCCGCGCAGCAGAATGCGGTCGTCCCCCTGGATCAGCACGGCAACACCGTGCGGCCCGCGCTCGTCGGCAACGACCGGCGGGCGCAGGTCGCCGCCGCCGACCTGATCGACGGGCTCGGCAGCCGCGAGGCCTGGGCGCAGGCCGTCGGATGCGTCCCGCAGGCGGCGCACCCCGTGACGAAGCTGCGCTGGCTCGCGAAGAACGAACCGGAGGCGGCCCAGCGCGTCGCCTCCCTCATGCAGGCGCACGACTGGCTGGTGTGGCAGCTGCTCGGGCGGCCCGCGCGGCGCACGAGCGACCGGGGCGGGGCCTCCGGGACCGGCTACTGGTCGGCGGCGACGGGTGCGTACCGCCCCGATCTCGTGGAGCTCGCGCTCGGCCACCAGGCGATGCTGCCCGAGGTGATCGGACCCGCCGAGGCGGCGGGAACGACGCCCGAGGGGCTGCTGATCTCGGCGGGGACCGGCGAGACGATGGCGGCGGCGTTCGGGCTCGGGGTCCAGCAGGGCGACGCGGTCGTCTCACTGGGGGCTTCGGGGTCCGTGATGGCCGTACACCACGAGGCCCTGGTCGACGCGAGCGGGACGATCACCTCGCTCGCGGACGCCACCGGCCTGCATCTGCCGGTGGTGCACACGCTGAACGCCGTGCGGGTGCTGCGCGGCGCGGCCGAGATGCTGGGGGTGCCCGATCTTGAGGGGCTCTCGGAGCTGGCCATGAAGTCGACGCCTGGTGCGCACGGGCTTGTGCTCCTGCCGTATCTGGAGGGCGAGAAGACGCCGAATCTGCCGCACGCGGCGGGCACCCTGACCGGGCTGCGGCGTGAGTCGATGCGGCCGGAGCATCTGGCGCGGGCGGCTTTCGAGGGCATGCTGTGCGGGCTCGGGGACGCGCTCGACGTGCTGCGCAGGCGGGGCGTGGAGGTGCGCCGGGTCTTCCTGCTCGGTGCGGCGGCCGAGCTGCCGGCGGTGCAGGCCGCGGCGCCGATGCTGTTCGGTACGCAGGTCGTGGTGCCGCAGCCCGCGGACTACGCGGCGATCGGTGCGGCGCGGCAGGCGGCCTGGGCGCTGAACGGTCAACTGCCTTACTGGCAGGGGGCGTCCGCGCAGGTCTTCGAGCCCGGCGAGGAGCAGGCCGTGGGCCAGGCGGTGTGCCAGCAGTACCGGACGGTACGGGAGCAGTCCCATCCCGGGGCGTTCGAAGCGAGCGGGTTCTAGAGAGCGCCGCACGGAGCGCGCCCCACTTATTGACCCAGACCAACTTTTTACCGGGTCATCGCTTAATTGGTTGCACGCGCCCCGGTGCGGTATCGGAGTATGGGGGGCGACCTCGCCGTAACCCCCGCCCACGCCTCTCGAAGAGACTCCGTGCTCATACGACTCCTGCGGGCCCACTTGGGCCCGTACAAGAAGCCCATCGGCCTGCTGGTGCTGCTGCAGTTCCTGCAGACGTGCGCCTCGCTCTATCTGCCCACGCTCAACGCCGACATCATCGACGAGGGTGTCGTGAAGGGCGACACGGGCTACATCCTGTCGTTCGGCGGCCTCATGGTCGCCGTCACGGTCGCCCAGGTGATCTGCAACGTGGGCGCCGTCTACTACGGCGCCCGCACCGCGTCCGCGCTCGGCCGCGACGTCCGGGCCGCCGTCTTCGACCGCGTGCAGTCGTTCTCCGCCAGGGAGTTGGGACAGTTCGGCGCTCCGTCGCTGATCACCCGGACCACGAACGACGTCCAGCAGGTGCAGATGCTGGTCCTCATGTCGTTCACGCTGATGGTGTCGGCGCCGATCATGTGCGTCGGCGGCATCATCATGGCCCTCGGACTCGACGTACCGCTCTCGGGTGTCCTGATCGCGGTCGTGCCCGCCCTCGCGATCTGCGTGAGCCTGATCGTGAAGCGGCTCCGCCCGCTCTTCCGCACCATGCAGGTGCGTCTGGACACCGTGAACCGCGTGCTGCGCGAGCAGATCACCGGCAACCGCGTCATCCGCGCCTTCGTCCGCGACGAGTACGAGAAGGACCGCTTCCGGAAGGCCAACACTGAGCTGACCGACGTGTCGGTCGGCACCGGCAAGCTGCTCGCGCTGATGTTTCCGATCGTGATGACCGTCGTGAACATCTCCTCGATCGCCGTGGTGTGGTTCGGCGCGCATCGCATCGACAGCGGCGGCATGCAGATCGGGGCGCTCACCGCGTTCCTCGCGTACCTCATGCAGATCGTGATGTCCGTGATGATGGCCACCTTCATGTTCATGATGGTGCCGCGCGCCGAGGTCTGCGCCGAGCGCATCGAGGAGGTCCTGGACACCGAGAGCAGCGTGGTGCCCCCGGCCTCCCCCGTACGGGAGTTGCGGCGCCACGGTCACCTGGAGATCCGCGACGCGGGCTTCCGCTACCCCGGTGCCGAGGAGCCCGTCCTGAAGGCCGTCGACCTGGTCGCGCGGCCCGGCGAGACGACCGCCGTGATCGGGTCGACCGGCAGCGGCAAGTCGACTCTGCTCAGCCTCGTGCCGAGGCTCATCGACACCACCGAGGGCGAGGTCCTGGTGGACGACGTGCCCGTGCACACCATCGAGCCCGCGCTGCTCGCCAGGACCGTGGGCCTGGTGCCGCAGAAGCCGTACCTCTTCGCCGGCACGGTCGCCACCAACCTCCGCTACGGAAACCCGGACGCGACCGACGAGGAGCTCTGGCACGCGCTCGAAGTCGCCCAGGCCAAGGGGTTCGTCGAAGGCCTGGAGGAGGGCCTGAACGCGCCCGTCTCCCAGGGCGGCACGAACGTCTCCGGCGGCCAGCGCCAGCGCCTCGCGATCGCGCGGACCCTGGTGCAGCGTCCCGAGATCTATCTCTTCGACGACTCCTTCTCGGCCCTGGACTACGCCACGGACGCCGCCCTGCGGGCCGCGCTCGGCCGTGAGACTGCCGAGGCGACCGTCGTGATCGTCGCCCAGCGCGTGTCGACGATCCGTGACGCCGACCGCATCATCGTCCTCGACGAGGGCCGGGTCGTGGGGACGGGCAGCCACCACGAGCTCATGGCCGGCAATGAGACCTACCGGGAGATCGTGCTCTCCCAGCTCACGGAAGCGGAGGCCGCGTAATGGCCGGTCCGGGCGGACAGATGATGGGGCCGGACTCCCGGTCGATGGATTTCAAGGGTTCCGGCAGACGGCTCCTCGCAGAGTTCAAGCCGGAGCGCACCACGATGTACGGGATGGTCGCCGCCGTTGTGCTCAGCGTGGCGCTCACCGTGCTCGGCCCGAAGATTCTCGGCAAGGCGACCGACCTGCTCTTCGCGGGCATCGTCGGCCGTGACATGCAGGGCGGCGTCACCAAGGACCAGGCCATCGAGAGCCTGCGCGACAGGGGCGACGGCGGCATGGCCGACATGCTTTCCGGGGTCGACTTCACGCCGGGCAAGGGCATCGACTTCGACGCGGTGGGCGAGGTGCTGCTGCTCGCGCTCGGCGTGTTCCTGATCGCGGGTCTGCTGATGGCGGTGGCGACGCGGCTGGCCAACCACGCCATCAACAGGACCGTCTTCCGGATGCGCGGCGACGTCCAGGAGAAGCTGTCACGGCTCCCGCTCGCGTACTTCGACAAGCGGCAGCGCGGCGAGGTGCTCAGCCGGGCGACGAACGACCTCGACAACATCGGCCAGACCCTCCAGCAGACCATGGGCCAGCTGGTGAACTCGACTCTCACCATCATCGGCGTACTGGTGATGATGTTCTACGTCTCTCCGCTGCTCGCCCTGGTGGCGCTGGTCACCGTGCCGCTGTCGTTCTACGTGGCGACGAAGGTCGGCAAGCGGTCGCAGCCGCAGTTCGTGCAGCAGTGGAAGTCCACCGGCAAGCTCAACGCGCACATCGAGGAGATGTACACCGGGCACAACCTGGTGAAGGTCTTCGGGCGCCAGGAGGAGTCGGCGAAGGCCTTCGCCGAGCAGAACGACGCGCTGTACGAGGCCGGGTTCAAGGCACAGTTCAACAGCGGGGTCATGCAACCGCTGATGTTCTTCATGTCGAACCTCAACTACGTGCTCGTGGCCGTGGTGGGTGGCCTGCGGGTCGCGTCCGGGGCGCTGTCGATCGGCGACGTGCAGGCCTTCATCCAGTACTCGCGGCAGTTCTCGATGCCGCTCACGCAGGTCGCCTCGATGGCGAACCTGGTGCAGTCCGGTGTCGCCTCCGCCGAGCGGGTCTTCGAGCTGCTCGACGCCGAGGAGCAGGAGGCCGACCCGGCGGCGGGGATGCGTCCCGAACAGCTGCGCGGCCGGGTCGAGATGGAGCAGGTGTCCTTCCGCTACGAGAAGGACAAGCCGCTCATCGAGGACCTGTCCCTGAAGGTCGAGCCGGGCCACACGGTGGCGATCGTCGGTCCCACCGGCGCGGGCAAGACCACGCTGGTCAATCTCCTCATGCGGTTCTACGAGGTCACCGGCGGGCGCATCACGCTGGACGGGGTCGACATCGCGAAGATGTCGCGTGACGAACTGCGGTCCGGCATCGGCATGGTGCTCCAGGACACCTGGCTGTTCGGCGGCACCATCGCGGAGAACATCGCGTACGGGGCGGCCAAGGACGTCACGCGCGAGGAGATCGAGGAAGCGGCGCGGGCGGCCCACGCCGACCGTTTCTGCCGCACGCTGCCCGACGGCTACGACACGGTGATCGACGACGAGGGCACGGGGGTGAGCGCGGGCGAGAAGCAGCTGATCACGATCGCGCGGGCGTTCCTGTCCGACCCGGTGATCCTGGTGCTCGACGAGGCGACCAGCTCGGTCGACACCCGTACGGAGGTGCTCATCCAGAAGGCGATGGCGCGGCTCGCCCATGGGCGGACCTCGTTCGTCATCGCGCACCGGCTGTCCACGATCCGCGACGCGGACACCATCCTGGTCATGGAGAACGGGTCGATCGTGGAGCAGGGCACGCATGACGTCCTGCTGGCCGCGGAGGGCGCGTACGCGCGTCTGTACGCGGCTCAGTTCGCGCAGGCCGTGGCCGAGGTCGACTAGTCCGCTCAGTCGAGTGGTCAGCTCAGTCGAGATAGCCGCGCAGCTGGTCCGCGAAGGCGTGGTCCCGCAGCTTGTTGAGGGTCTTGGACTCGATCTGGCGGATGCGTTCGCGTGTCACGCCGAAGATCCGTCCTATCTCCTCCAGGGTGCGGGGCCTGCCGTCCACGAGGCCGTAACGCAGCTGGACCACCTTGCGTTCACGCTCGCCGAGCGTGGACAGGACCGCCTCCAGGTGCTCGCGAAGGAGGAGGAAGGCCGCCGACTCGACGGGGCTCGTCGCGTCGCCGTCCTCGATGAGGTCGCCGAGCGCGACGTCGTCCTCCTCGCCCACGGGCGCGTGCAGCGACACCGGCTCCTGGGCCAGGCGCAGCACCTCGCTGACCCGCTCGTGCGGCAGGTCGAGGTGGGCGCCGACCTCCTCGGGGGTCGGTTCGTACCCCCGCTCCTGGAGCATCCGGCGCTGGACGCGGACGACGCGGTTGATGAGCTCCACGACATGCACGGGGACGCGGATGGTGCGGGCCTGGTCGGCGAGGGCCCGCGACATCGCCTGGCGGATCCACCAGGTCGCGTACGTGGAGAACTTGTAGCCGCGGGCGTAGTCGAACTTCTCGACCGCCCTGATCAGGCCCAGGTTCCCCTCCTGGACGAGGTCGAGCATGGTCAGTCCGCGCCCCACGTACCGCTTGGCGACGGAGACGACCAGGCGGAGGTTGGCCTCGATCAGGCGGCGCTTGGCCATCCGGCCCATGACGACCAACTTGTCGAGGTCGAGGGCGAGTTGCGAGTCCAGGTCGGTGGCCAGGCGCAGCTTCTCCTCGGCGAACAGGCCGGCCTCGACGCCGCGCGCCAGTTCCACTTCCTCCGCCGCCGTGAGCAGGGGTATCCGGCCGATCTCGCGCAGGTACTGCCGGAACAGGTCGGAGGAGGGGCCGCCGGTGTCGGCGCGACCGCGGGGGGCGGGCGGCAGGGGCAGCTCACCGCTGTCCGGTTCGAGCGCCTCCGGGGCTTCCGGGGGCTCGGGGGCCGTCTGGACACCGGGGCTGTCGGGACCGGTCTCCGGGTGCCGTGCGGCGCGGCCCTGCTGCGGCACGGCCGCGATGACGTCCGTATCCGCCACTGCCTCCGCTTTCGCGGCAACGGCGGTCTCGCTCTGGCCGAGGGTCTGGGTCTGCACGGGGGCGACCTCCATGATGATCGCTGCTGAGGCGTGCGGCAGCGGTACAGCGGGATCGGCTTCCACGGCCTCGCCGCTGTCCGTCCCGAACACGATGTGTGGAATCGCGGGTGTACCGGATCCGCATCCGCTGTCTGCGGACCGGCCGCGCTCCGAGGACTCAGGCACCGCACCCCAGTGTGGGGTACGACACACGGCCGCCACGAGGGGCGTGCGGTGACTTTCTGAGTCCGGTGCGTGACCGCGTGGTTACCCGACGGGTATCCAGTCGGGCGCCGTCCGAACCTCAGAGCGCGTCGGCGCCCCGCTCGCGCAGCGCCTGCGCGTACTGCTGGAGGATCCACAACTCGTTCTGGACCGCCGCGAGTCGTGCGGGGTCGCCCTGTGCGCTCAGGCGGGTGAGGCTGCCCTGGACGTCGCGGATGCGGCGGTCGACGGCGCGCAGCCGGACCTGGACGAGCTGGATGCCCGCGTAGATCTCGTCCACCTGCTTGCGCAGGATCGCCTCGACGGCCAGTTCGGTGACCATGGCGCGGACCGTGTCGTCCGGCGCCGCGTCCAGGACGCGGGCGAGGTAGGTCTGCGGTTCGGGGATGCCCGCCTCGGCGCCGCCCGCCTCCTCCACGCACTGGCGCACCGCCGCGTACGGCGGCGCGGTGAACTCGTCCACGCCGTACGCGTCGAAGGCCGGGGAGACCAGCTCCGGGCGCTGCAGGGCCAGTTTGAGCAGCTCGCGCTCGGTGCGGTGGGCGGGGCTGCGCAGCGTGAGCGCGGGGCCGAAGGAAGAGGACGGCGACGCCGCGTACTGCTGGTTGTGGGACGGGCGCCGCTCCTGCGGGGCCGGGCCCCTGCCGCCCCGGTCGCGGGCCCAACGCGCGAGCTGGGCCACGCGCTTGACCACGAACTGGGTGTCCAGGATGCCGAGCATCCCGGCGAGCTGGACGGCCACCTCGTGCTGCGCGCCGCTGTTCTTGATGCGGGCCACGACCGGCGCTGCCTCGTCCAGGGCCGCGGCGCGGCCCGCGGGGGTCTCCAGGTCGTACCGCGCGACGATCTGGCGCAGCGCGAACTCGAAGAGCGGGGTGCGGGGTTCGACGAGGTCGGCGACCGCTCCGTCCCCCTTGGCCAGGCGCAGCTCGCAGGGGTCCATGCCATCGGGCGCGATGGCGATGTACGTCTCGGCGGCGAACTTCTGGTCGTCCTCGAAGGCGCGCAGGGCGGCCTTCTGGCCTGCCGCGTCACCGTCGAAGGTGAAGATCACCCGCGCCGAGCCGTTGTCCATCAGGAGGCGGCGCAGGATCTTGATGTGGTCGCCGCCGAAGGCGGTGCCGCAGGTCGCGATGGCCGTGGTGACACCGGCGAGGTGGCAGGCCATGACGTCCGTGTATCCCTCGACGACGACCGCGCGGGAGGTCTTGGCGATCTCCTTCTTGGCCAGGTCGACCCCGTAGAGCACCTGGCCCTTCTTGTAGATCGGCGTCTCGGGGGTGTTGAGATACTTGGGGCCGTTGTCGTCGTCGCGCAGCTTGCGCGCGCCGAAACCGACGACCTCGCCGCTGATGTCGCGGATCGGCCACATCAGACGGCCGCGGAAGCGGTCGATGGGGCCGCGGCGGCCCTCCTGGGAGATGCCGGAGAGGGTGAGCTCCTTGTCGGTGAAGCCCTTGCCGCGCAGGAACCGCGTGAGGTGGTCCCAGCCCGCGGGGCTGTAGCCGACGCCGAAGTGCGCCGCGGCGGACTGGTCGAAGCCGCGCTCGGCCAGGAACTTCCGGCCGATCTCGGCCTCGGGGCTCTCCAGCTGGTCGACGTAGAACTGCGCGGCGATCTTGTGGGCCTCGACGAGACGGATGCGCTCGCCGCGCTGGTTCGAGGGGTTGTACCCGCCCTCCTCGTACCGCAGCGTGATGCCCGCCTGGGCGGCGAGGCGCTCGACCGTCTCCGAGAAGGTGAGGTGGTCGATCTTCATCACGAAGGCGATCGTGTCGCCGCCTTCCTGGCAGCCGAAGCAGTGGAAGAGACCCTTGCTGGGGCTGACCTGGAAGGACGGTGACTTCTCGTCGTGGAAGGGGCACAGGCCCTTGAGGTTGCCTCCGCCCGCGTTCCGCAGCTGGAGGTAGTCGGAGACCACGGCGTCGATCGGGACCGCGTCCCGAACCGCCTTCACGTCCTCGTCATTGATCCTGCCTGCCACGTAGGAATACTACGGCCCTGCTGTGACACTCCCGCCCGGCCCGTCACCCGAGCAGCGACTCCAGGGGGACGGACGGGTCGGAGAGGGACTCGGCGGGCGGCCGGGCGCCCGTGCGGATCAGCCTCTGAATGGGGTCCGTGACGTCCCACACATTCACGTTCATCCCGGCGAGGACCCGGCCCTCGCTCAGCCAGAAGGCGACGAACTCCCGCTTCCCCGTATCGCCTCGGACCACGACCTGGTCGTACGTACCCGGCGGCGCCCACCCCGAGTACTCCAGGCCCACGTCGTACTGGTCCGAGAAGAAGTAGGGCACGCGGTCGTACGTCACGTCCTGGCCGAGCATCGCGCGGGCCGCGGCCGGTCCGCCGTTGAGGGCGTTCGCCCAGTGCTCCACGCGCAGACTCGTGCCGAAGAGCGGGTGGCGGACGGCGGCCACGTCGCCCGCCGCGAAGATGTCCGGGTCCGAGGTCCGCAGGGAGGCGTCGACCACGACGCCGCCGCCGTGCGCGCGGTCGGCGATCTCCAGGCCGGCCGACTCGGCGAGCGCGGTGCGCGGGGCGGCGCCGATCGCGGCGAGCACGTCGTGCGCCGGGTGCTCCTCTCCGTCGTCCGTACGGGCGGCGAGCACCAGGCCGTCCTCACCGGCGATCTCGGTGAGCGTGGCGCCGAAGTGGAAGCGCACGCCGTGCTCGGCGTGCAGGTCGGTGAACATCTGGCCGACCTCGGGGCCGAGGACCGCGTGCAGCGGGGTGGGCTGCGGCTCGACGACGGTGACCTCCGCGCCGTACGTCCGCGCGGCGGCGGCGACCTCCAGGCCGATCCAGCCGGCCCCGGCGATCACCAGGTGGCCGTTGTCACGGCCGAGACCGGCCAGAACCTGACGCAGCCGGTCGGCGTGCGCGAGGCGGCGCAGGTGGTGCACGCCGACCAGGCCGGTGCCGGGGACGTCGAGACGGCGCGGCTCCGCGCCCGTGGCCAGGAGGAGCTTGTCGTAGTGGATGACGGCCCGGTCACCGAGGCGGACGGCCTTGGCCGCGCGGTCGATGGAGACGACGGTCTGGCCGAGATGCAGCTCCACGTCCGACTGCGCGTACCAGGAGGGTTCGTGGACGAAGACGCTGTCGCGCTCCTCCTTGCCCAGGAGATATCCCTTCGACAGGGGCGGGCGCTCGTACGGGTGGTCGCGTTCGTCGCCGATGAGGATCACCCGGCCGGTGAAGCCCTCGGACCGGAGTGTCTCGGCCGCTTTCGCGCCCGCGAGACCTCCTCCGACAATGACGAACGTCTGATCCGCGTCGACCACTTGATGCCTCCTCAAAGCCTTGCCGTCAGGGGAGCGTCCCGCACGGAGCGTGATGCGGGAAGGGGTTGGGGCCCGATCCGGCCAGTTTTCGTCACGCCCCGTGGTCGATCGATCGGCTCGTACCGCATGTGTCAGGCCTCGGTGTCAGGCCTCTGTGTCAGGGCCTTCTCGCCGTGAGCCGCGCGTGCAGGGAGCGCGCGGCGGCGTCCGTGAGGGACGCGATCTGGTCGACGACCACGCGCAGCGCCGCGCGGTCGTCGGGCGCGGTGTCGTACAGCGCGCGGAACTGCGGGTCGAGTCCTTCGGGGGCGCGGGCCGTGAGCGCCTCGGCCAGCTCGGCGACGACGATCCGCTGGTCCGCGCGCAGCCGCTCCTGGGCGGGGCGCTGCATGACGTACCGGTCGGCGACGGCCTTGAGGACCGCGCACTCGTGGCGGGCCTCGCGCGGCACGACGAGTTCGGCGGCGTACCGCGTCAGGGGGCCCTTGCCGTACCGCGCGCGGGTCGCGCTCTCCGCGGCGAGGCAGAAGCGGCCGATGAGCTGGCTGGTGGCGTCCTTCAGGCGGCCCTGGGCGATCGCCGAGCCGTCGTATCCGTGCGGCCACCACTCCTGGTCCAGGAGGCGGTCCAGGGCCGCGGAGAGCTCTTCGGGGTCGGTGTCCGCCGGCACATAGCGGCCGATGGCGACGGCGAAGATGTCCTGGCGCTCCGGCTCGGCGTGCAGGACGTTCGGGTCGAGGTGCCCGGCGTGCAGGCCGTCCTCGATGTCGTGCACCGAGTACGCCACGTCGTCCGACCAGTCCATGACCTGGGCCTCGAAGCAGGTGCGACGGCCGGGGGCCTCCTTGCGGACCCAGTCGAAGACCGGTCGGTCGTCTTCATAGACCCCGAACTTGGGTGAGTCCGGGTCGGTGGGGTGAGCGCCGCGCGGCCAGGGGTACTTCGTCGCGGCGTCCAGGGCGGCGCGGGTCAGGTTGAGCCCCACGCCGACCAGTTCGTCCGTCTCCTCGCTGCGGACGAAGCGCTTCGGCTCGATCCGGGTGAGGAGCCGCAGGGACTGGGCGTTGCCCTCGAAACCGCCGCAGCTCTGCGCCACTTCGTTCAGCGCCTGCTCGCCGTTGTGCCCGAAGGGCGGGTGGCCCATGTCGTGCGAGAGGCAGGCGGTCTCCACCAGGTCGGGGTCGCAGCCGAGGGCGGCGCCGAGCTCACGGCCGACCTGCGCGCACTCGAGGGAGTGCGTCAGGCGGGTACGGGCGCTGGCGTCCCACGCCTCGTTGCTGCGCGTGCCCGGGGTGACCACCTGGGTTTTTCCGGCGAGGCGGCGCAGCGCGGAGGAGTGCAGAACGCGCGCGCGATCCCGCTGGAAGGCGGTGCGTCCCGGCCTCTTGTCCGGCTCCGTGGCCCATCGCTCGACGGCGGCCTTGTCATAGGCCGCCTCCTCGTCGTACACGTTCGGTGCAGTGCCTTCCATGCACCGACAGTAAACGCAAGCAGTGACAAAGAGGGCTTCAGGGTGCCTCGGTGGCCGACGGGCGACGGTCAGGCGGAGGTCAGCCGGCGGGCCGGGGCCCACGTGGCGGGTGAGGTCGCGCGGGCCTGGTCGTAGCGGTGCAGGAGGAGCTGGGCCATCGCCTGGTGGACGCCGAGCGGGGCCGAGGCGATCCAGGGCGCGGCGTCGGCGCACTGCGTGGCGAAGCGGCCGGGCGCCGTGAAGTACGAGGCCACGGCGGTGTGGTGGCGGCCACGGGCGGCGAGGGCACGCACCGCCGCGGGGACGCTGAGCGGGGTGGCCGCGGTCGGTGTGGCGTACGCGGGGAGCACCGGTACGCCGAGCCGCTGGGCGAGGAGGTCCGCCGTGCGCCGGGTGTCGGCGGCGGAGTCGGGGTCGCGGGAGCCGGCCGCGGCGAGGACCACGCCGCCGGTGCGCCGACCCGCCTGGCCGGGCCTGGCCGGCCAGCCCGCTTCCACGAGGCGGTCGTGCAGCGCGTCGACCAGCAAGGGGTGTGGGCCGAGGGGGGCGGCGACGCGCGTGTCGAGGTGCGGCGCGCGGGCGGCGGCCTCGGGGATGTCGTGCTTGACGTGGTAGCCGCGGGCGAGCAGCAGCGGCACGAGGACGGCGGAGCCGGTGGCCGCGGCGAGGGCGTCGCCGAGCAGCGGTTCGTTCAGCTCGATGTGGCCGAGGCGCACGCCGAGGCCGGGTCGCAGCTCCCGGACCCGTGCGAGGAGCGCCGTGACGGTGGCGAGAGCGCGGGGGTCACGGCTGCCGTGGGCGACGACGACGAGGTCGGGTGCCGGTGCGGGGCGGCGCGGTGCGGGGCGGCGCCTGCCGTCGAGCGAGACGAGGGCCAGTTGGCTGCCGAGCTGGGTGGTGATCCGGTTCATGATGTGCGCCGTGCTTTCGAGAGGGGTGCTGCCGGACTCATCGCGAAGAGGGTTCGACGGCGTCATGGACCGAGGATGACCGTGCGGCGTTTCGGTCGCGTTGCGCGCCGGTGACGGGTCCTTTCGGCCTGGCTCACCGGCGACGGTGGCTCGTTGTCAGTGCGCTGTTGTCGGTGGGGTCGCTTACCGTTGTGGCAGTGATCGGATCCGGGGGGATCCGGCTCGGGGCACGGGGGAACGGGATGAGGCGTCCGGGGTGGATGCGTCCGGCGTGGAAGCGTCCAGAGTGGAAGCGTCCGGCGTGGCTGCGGCTGCCGCGGACGCGGCAGGGGCAGCGGCGGGCCGTGCAGGTCTTCATGGCTCTCTGTGTGGTGGCGCTGCTGCCCGCGACGTGGCTGTTCGTGACGGCGGAGGGGCGGTTGCACACGACGGCTGACGTGCCGCGCACACGGGTCGCGGTTGTCTTCGGCGCCGGCCTGTGGGAGGGCGAGCCCTCGCCGTATCTCGCGCACCGCCTCGACGCGGCGGCCGAGTTGTACGAGGCGGGGCGGATAGAGGTCGTCCTCGTCACCGGGGACAACAGCCGCGAGGAGTACGACGAGCCGGACGCCATGCGCGCGTATCTGACCGAGCACGGCGTGCCGGGACGGCGGATCGTCAGTGACTACGCGGGTTTCGACACCTGGGACTCCTGCGTGCGCGCCAAAAAGGTGTTCGGCGTGGACCGGGCGGTGCTGATCAGCCAGGGCTTCCACATACGCAGGGCCGTCGCGCTCTGCCGTGCGGCGGGCGTCTCCTCGTACGGCGTCGGGGTCGACGCCAAGCACGACGCGACCTGGTACTACGGCGGCGCGAGGGAGCTGTTCGCGGCGGGCAAGGCGGCGCTCGACTCGGCGTTTCAACCGGATCCGCGGTTCCTGGGGCCCCGGGAGCCTGGCGTGGACCAGGCCCTTGCCGCACCTCGCTGACGGACCTGGCCCCTGGGCCTTGAGCGGGCGGGGTGCGGGGGTGCGTCTGCCTTCTTCCGCTCGTCCGCCGGGTGCGGGTCGTGGTCCGTCCTCGCGCAGTGCCCCGCGCCCCTGACGGGGCACGGCCGGGCTCACAGTGGGAGGCGGTCCTCGCTGAGGTCGGCTTACCGCGTGTGTAACGCGATCGCGTCGGGGCGCGTAACACGCGCGTCGGACCCTGTCCGGTATGCACACCACGGCGACACCGACCCACTGTCCGTACTGCGCGCTGCAATGCGGGATGGGCCTGACCACCGGCCCCGGCGGGACGGAGGTCGTGGAGCGTCCCGAGTTCCCCGTGAACCGGGGCGCGCTGTGCGGCAAGGGCCGCACGGCGCCCGCTGTGCTCTCCTCCCGGGTGCGCCTGACCGAGCCACTCATCCGATCCCACGCCACGGGCCGGCTCGAACCGGCCACCTGGGAGGAGGCCGTCGCCCGCGTCGCCGAGGGGCTCTCCCGCACCCGTACGGAACATGGCGCGGACGCGTGCGGGGTGTTCGGCGGCGGGGGCCTGACCAACGAGAAGGCGTACGCCCTGGGGAAGTTCGCGCGGGTGGCGCTCGGCACGTCGCAGATCGACTACAACGGCCGGTTCTGCATGTCGTCGGCGGCAGCGGCCGGACAGCGGGCCTTCGGGATCGACCGCGGTCTGCCGTTCCCCCTTGAGGACATCCCGCGCACCGGCTGTGTGATCCTCGTCGGCTCGAACCTCGCCGAGACGATGCCGCCCGCGCTGCGGTATCTGACGGAGCTGAAGGAGAACGGCGGAAAACTGATCGTCATCGACCCGCGCCGGACCCGCACCGCCGAGCAGGCCGACCTGCATCTGGCGCCGCGCCCCGGCACCGACCTCGCCCTCGCGCTCGGCCTGCTGCACCTGGTGGTGGCCGAGGGGCGGACGGACGAGACGTTCATCGAGGAGCGCACCAGCGGCTGGGAGGACGCGCGGGCGGCGGCGATGGCGCACTGGCCGGAGTACGTGGAGCGGATCAGCGGCGTTCCCGTGCCCCAACTCCGGGACACGGTGAAGATGTTCTGCGACGCCGAAGCCGCGATGGTGCTGACCGCGCGCGGGCCCGAGCAGCACTCCAAGGGGACGGACACGGTGGGCGCGTGGATCAACCTCTGCCTCGCGACGGGCAACGCCGGCCGCCCCCTCGCCGGGTACGGCTGCCTGACCGGGCAGGGCAACGGGCAGGGCGGACGGGAACACGGCCAGAAGGCCGACCAGTTGCCCGGTTACCGCAAGCTGACGGACCCCGCGGCGCGGGCGCATGTGGCGGGGGTGTGGGGCGTCGACCCCGACTCGCTCCCGGGCCCCGGCCGGTCCGCGTACGAGCTGCTCGACGCGCTCGGCGGAGACATCAAGGCACTGCTCCTGATGGGCTCCAACCCGGTCGTCTCGGCGCCGCGCGCCGCGCATGTGGAGCAGCGGCTGCGGTCGCTCGACTTCCTGGCGGTGGCCGACGTGGTGCTCTCCGAGACGGCCCGCCTCGCCGATGTCGTCCTGCCGGTGACGCAGTGGGCGGAGGAGACGGGCACGGTGACGAACCTGGAGGGGCGGGTGCTGCTGCGTCGCCGGGCGGTGAGTGCTCCTGACGGCGTACGCAGCGATTTGGACGTGCTGCACGGTCTCGCCGCCTTCCTCGGCCACGAGAAGGGCTTTCCGACGGACCCGGAGGAGGTCTTCGAGGAGCTGCGCCGGGCCAGCGCGGGCGGGGTGGCGGACTACTCGGGGATCTCGTACGCGCGCCTGAAGGAAGGAGACGGGGAAGGGGTGTTCTGGCCGTGCCCCGCGAACGAGGACGCGGGCCACGGCCAGGAGGCTCACGGGGGCGGAAGCGGGCGGGGTGCCGAGCATCCCGGCACCCCGCGCCTGTTCCTCGACCGCTTCGCCACCGAGGACGGGCGGGCGCGGTTCGTGCCGGTGGTGCATCGGGGTGCCGCCGAGGAGCCGGACGCGGAGTATCCCGTGCTCCTGACCACCGGGCGGGTCCTCGCGCAGTATCAGTCGGGGGCCCAGACGCGCCGTGTCGACGAGCTCAACTCCGCCGCTCCGGGGCCCTTCGTGGAGCTGCATCCGTGGCTCGCCGCGCGCCTCGAGGTCGAGGAGGGCGAGCCGTTGGCCGTCGTCTCGCGGCGGGGGCGGGCCGTTGCGCCGGCGCGGATCACGACCGCGATCCGCTCCGACACCGTCTTCATGCCGTTCCACTGGCCGGGCGAGGGCCGGGCCAACTCCCTGACGAACCCGGCACTTGACCCGGTGTCGCGGATGCCGGAGTTCAAGGTGTGCGCGGTGCGGCTCGAACGGGCGTAGCCGCCGGGCATGACCGCGGGCCGGGGAACCCACCCCGGCCCGCGGTCGTGCGCACGGTCAGTGGCCGGCGATCAGCAGGTGCGTCCCACGTAGTGCGCGCCCTGGATCTTGTTCGCCGAACCCAGCCAGTGCTTTCCCGGGCCCACACAGCGCTCGTAGTCGGGTGCCATCGCGACCCTCACCTTGATGACGACGTTCGATCCGTCGCCCGTGCAGTGGTTGTAGAACGCGTCGCTGCCGGTCTCGTAGAACCCGCAGGGGTTCATGACGGAGGCCGGGGCATGAGCGGACGCGGCGGCCGCCACAGGGAGGCCGAGGGTGAGGGCTACGGCGCCGACGAGGGCCGGCAGCGAACGGCGAAGGCTCATGGGGCAACTCCTGCTGAGGACGTGGTGCTCACGCACCGACTCGCGCACCGACTGGTGCACACGGAGAGTCCCACAGCGGCGTCCCTCCGTGATCATGCGTCTGCCGCGGGTCGCTCGCACGGGTGACGCTGTCCATCAGATCGAGTGCGCAGGCGTTTGAGCTGCGCAAAGCGCGCCACGGCCCGGCCTTGGGCTGTCACGCGCCCACGCCTCACCGGGCGCGCCCCCACACCTCACCGGCGCATCCTGGACGACGACCAGTCCCCTCCCCCGATCACCACCCCCGAGGCGCGCAGTCTCGCCGCCACCCGCGGCGCCGCCACGTACACCCACGCGGGCGCCGTCGCCCCGTCCAGGAGGGTCACCTCGCGCACGACGCGCTCGTAGAGGTTGCGGGGGTCGCCCGGCGCGTAGTCCTCCAGTACGTCGAGATCGTCGAGGAGCCGGTCGTACGCGGACGGGGTCGCGGTGATCAATTCGCCTCGCACCGGGGTGCCTTCGGGCCCTTCCACCAGATACGGGTAGCCGGGCCCTTCATAGAGGACCGCGCCCGAGAGCCGGGCGGGCATCTCGGCCTCGACGCTGCCGCGCAGATGGACGTCGTGATTCCGCTCCCCCGGCCGCAGCGTTCCGTACACGAAGAACGGCAGCCGGCCCCCCTCCGGCGTCACTCCGCCGTCTCCCGCTCCACCCACTCCAGGTAGGCAGCGCTCCCCCGCACGACCGGCGTCGCGATGATCTCGGGGGTGTCGTAGTCGTGGGCCTCGGTCAGCCAGGTCTCCAGGGCGTCGTACCGCGCGGCGGCCGTCTTGAACAGGATCTGCCACTCCCGCGCGGTCTCGACGGCGCCCTCCCACCGGTAGACGGAGACGACGGGTCCGACCACCTGCGCGCACGCGGCGACCCGGGCGGCCACCGCGCCGCTCGCGAGGTCTTCCGCCTTCTGGGCGGTGTCGGTCGTGGTCAGCACGGTGAGCACCGCTGCCTGTCCGGGCCCGGAGCCGGTTTCGTACGTGGACGTCATGCACCGATTCTCGCCGGACCGGCCGCCGGACGGACCGGGAGGGGCGGCGCGGTGGCTACGGTGCACCTTCCGGAGGCCTGACCGCGGGCCCCCGACGGCTCTCAACCCCCGTAGGGGCGGGCTTCCTTGGCGCTCCGAAGGGCCCACGCCCACCAGTGGAGCTGGTCGAGCATCGACTTGGCGGCGGCGTTCGCGGCCGTCGGGTCCTTGTGGGTGCCGTCGTCGGCGAAGAGGCCGCCGGCGTTGTGGAAGGAGACGGTGTCGCGAATCGTCATGGTGTGCAGCTCGGCGAAGACCGGGCGCAGGTGCTCGACCGCGCGCAGGCCGCCGGAGAGCCCTCCGTAGGAGACGAAGGCGAGGGGCTTTGCCTGCCATTCGGCGTTGTGCCAGTCGATGAGGCTCTTGAGGGACGCGGGATAGGAGTGGTTGTACTCGGGGGTGAGGACGACGAAGGCGTCGGCGGCGGCCAGCTTCGGGGTGACCTTGCCGAGCTCGGCGAGGGTGTCGGGCGACGGGTTGAAGGAGAGCGCGGTCGGCAGGTGGGATTCGGCCAGGTCGATGACGTCCACCTCGAAGTCCGCCCGCTCCCGGATGCGCGCCAGCAGCCAGTCGGCGACGATCGGCCCGAAGCGGCCCTCGCGATTGCTCCCGATGATGACGGCGACGCGAAGGGGTGCGGCGGGGGCGGTGGAGAAGGTGACGGTGGACGCGGAATCAGCGGTGTTCGTGTTCTGGGTCATGAGAGGAGCCTCGGTGCTCAACCTAGGTTGAGGTCAAGCGGCGACAGAGGTGATCTGAATCGGGATCAGGTCAGGTCGGGGTCACGGTGAGGCCGCCGAGGGGACACGAAGGGGCCTCGAAAGGTCCGGGGCAGGGTGTCCGGACGGCCCTGGGGTCACCCATTCACAGGCGCCCCGCCGCCCCTTCGGACACGGCACGGCGACACGCCGAGTGACCTGCTGGGATGTTCTCGCCGAAGTGCCAGAAGTCGCCCGTCCGCAGCATTTCTGACGGGTGTTCAGGAGGCGTGCGCCGCCGAGTGCCACTTACCTCGGTAGAGCGGGGTTCGACCGACGCAGCGGCACTTGGGGGTGTCGCGGGCCGTGCCCTCTGATCGGCCCCTCGGAGGAGCAAGCACGATGCGCAAAGCCCGCCTGCTGACCACTGCCGCGCTCGCCGTCGCATCGGCGGCTCTGCTGGCGCCCCCCGCCGCGGCTGCCGCGCGCGACACGGGAGGAGGCCTGGAGGTCAACCCGTCCACCGTCATGCCGGGCTCCACGGTCACCGTGAACACCACCGCCTGCGGCAGCGACGGGGCCGCGACGGGCGACGCCAGCGCGGTCGGCGCCGGCACCTTCACTCTCGCCCCCGAAACCCACAAGGAGAACGCCACCGGCGAGTTCAAGGTGCCCCCCTCGGCTCAGCCCGGCACCTACGAGATCGCCGCGCAGTGCTCCGGCTCCGGCGCGGACGGCAAGCAGGTGGCGGGCGACCTGATGGTGACGATCACCTCCACCGCCGCCGCCCGTGAGGAGCAGCAGGTGACCCCGAAGGGCCATGTGAAGACGGGGGTCGGCGGCGCTCTGGGCCCCGACCCCGTACAGACCGCGGCGGGTGTGGCGGCGCTTGCCGTCGCCGCCGCGGGCGGTACCTGGCTCCTGCATCGCCGGGCGAGAGGCGACAGGATCTGACGGACACCCTCCGCTGTCCACCGGTACCGCCAGCCCCCTCCCTCTCCGGGTCCACCGGTCCCTCGTGGATCCGGAGAGGGATGCGGGGACGGCTTCCCCGAAACCCTGAGGGGGTCGAGTCGATTGACGCGCAGGAAGAACCTCGGCGGGAAGAACCACGGCAGAAAGAACCACGGTGGGAAGAACCCGGGCAGGAAATCCCTCAACTCCGCCATAGGCGCCGTCACCGTGCTGGCCCTGTGCTCCGGCGCGTGGCTGCTGCGCAACGGCACGGAGTCCCACCCCCCGCCGCAGCCATCCGCCGCGCAGGCCGCGTCGGGCCACTCCCGTTCCGGTGACGCCCCGGCCGCCGCGGCGCTTCCCCCTTCCCCGCCCGACCGGATCCGTATCCCCTCGATCCGGGTCGACGCGCCTCTCATGGGGCTCGGTCTGACGCGGCAGGGCAGTCTCGACGTACCGCCCCCGAAAAGGACCGATCTCGCGGGCTGGTACGAGTCGGGGACCACGCCCGGCGAGACCGGCACCGCCATCGTGGCGGGGCACGTCGACAACGCGGACGGCCCGTCCGTCTTCTACGACCTGGGCGGTCTGACCCGGGGCCGCACCATCGAGATCGAACGCAGGGACGGCAGCGTCGCGGTGTTCACGGTCGACGCGAACGAGGTCTACGACGCGAAGAGGTTCCCGGACGCCAAGGTGTACGGGGCGGCGGACCGGCCGGAGCTGCGGGTCATCACGTGCGGCGGCGGCTACTCGAAGAGGACGGGGTACCAGGGCAATGTCGTGGTGTTCGCACACATGACGAGCGTGCGCTGACCCTCGGGTGGCCCGCGGGTGGGAGCCGGTCCCACCACGGGGGCCGGGCGGCCGGCCTCGCTACGCGAACCACTGTTCGTACGCCATCTTCGCCACCAGCCCGAACACGGTGGTGAGCAACACGATCCGGACGAAGCCGCTGCCCTTCTTCAGCGCGGTGTGCGCGCCGAACATGCCGCCCGCGAGGTTGAAGACGGCCATCAGCGCGGCCAGTTGCCACAGGACCGCGCCCTGCCAGGCGAACATCCCGAGGGCGCCCGCGTTGGTGCAGCAGTTGACGATCTTGGCGGTGGCGGACGCGGACACCAGGTCGAGGTGGAGCACGGCGGTCAGCGCGAGCACCAGGAAGGTGCCGGTGCCGGGCCCGATGAGCCCGTCGTAGAACCCGATGCCGAGGCCCGCGAGGCCGATGGCGGCAAGGACGCGCTTGGGCGAGACGGGGCGGGCCGACGGCGCGGTGCCGAAGGCGGGCCTGAAGATGACGAAGGCCCCGACCCCCAGCAGCACCACCATGATCACGGGCTTGAGCACCTCGGTGCTCATACCGGCGGCGAAGAAGGCGCCGCCCATCGACCCGGCGAGCGCGGCAAGGCCGATCCGGACGGCGGTGGGCACGTCGACCGGTGTCTTCCTGACGTAGGTCACCGCGGCGCCGGTCGTCCCGACGATGGCCACGGCCTTGTTCGTCCCGAGGGCGTGCGCGGCCGGGGTCCCGCCCGGCAGGCCGAGGAGCAGGGCTGGCAGCAGGAGGAGCCCGCCACCGCCCACCACCGCGTCGATCCAGCCGGCCGCGAGCGCGGCGATACAGAGGACGACGACGGTGGTCAGCGATATGTCGGGCATGATCGCGACCTTATGGAGGGGGTGATCACGCCGTCCATGAATTCAGGGAGTGTTGAGGGTCTTCAGAGGTTGCGACCCCCTAAGGGGCGGCCTGAGGCGCCGGAACTCCCGGCGGAGCTTCCGCCGGAGCTCCCGCCGGGGCGCGATCGGGGGCCGGTGGCGCCGCCGGATCGACCGTGAGGGCGAGCACGGTGGCGAGCAGCGCGCTCGCTCCCGCGAGGCCCGTCGCCAGCTTGCGGCGCGCCTGCGGGGTGGGGCCCGGTGCCGGGCCCACGGGTTTGCGGTGACGTCCCACGTCAGCCCCTATTCGGAGAAGGGTCGGGTGTCCAGGGGTCTCAGAGGCTCAGAAGGCGAAGCACTCGGCGTGGACGCGCTCCTGCGGCACCCCGGCCCGTACGAGCGCCACGGTGGCCGACGCGGTCATCCCGGGCGGCCCGCACAGATAGACGTCGTGCTCGGCCAGGTCGGGGATCAGGTTGCGCAGGGCCTGCGGCGCGAGCGGGTCGAAGGCGGCGTCGGACCGTCCGAGCAGATAGTGCAGCCCCGCTCCCCTGCTCCGGGCGATCTCCTCCAGCTCATCGCGGAGTACGAGCTGCTCCGCGCTGCCCGCCCGGTAGAGGAGCGTGATGTCCCCGGGCCCGCCGGGCAGCGTCTCGAACAGCGCCCGCATCGGGGTGATCCCCACCCCGCCCGCGAGCAGCAGCACTCTGCGCCGCGTGCGCCGATGAGGGGTCAGGGCGCCGAAGGGACCCGTGGCGAGCACGCGCGTCCCCGGCTTCAGGCGCCGCATCCGCCGCGTGTGGTCACCGATGGCCTTCACGGTGATCCGGAGGGTGTCGTCGCGCACGGGCGCGGACAGCGAGAACGGCAGCGCGGTGCGCCAGAGCCTGCGCCGCAGGAAGCGCCAGCGGAAGAACTGTCCCGGTTCGGCGCGCAGTTCGTCGAGTCCGATGCCCTGCATCACGACCGACACGACACCGGGCCCCTCGACGCGTACGTCGATGACGCGCAGGCTGTGCCGCAGCGCCTGCCGCACGGGCACGACGACGCGGTACCAGACGAGCAGCACGGCCACCGTGGCGTGCAGCATCGACCACACCCACACCGTCAGGACGCTGCCCGCCACGTCGGGACCGGCGAGCTGGTGCACGAAGCCGAGCGCCACGCCGAGATAGGTCAGCAGGTGCACGGCCCGCCAGGTCTCGTGCGGGACGCGGCGCCGCATGGCGCGCGCCGATGTGAGCCCGACGGCCACGAGCAGGGAGGTACCGACGGTGGCGAGGGCAAGGCTCGGATAGCCGAGCAGGTCGAGTGTGGCGCTGAGGAGGTCGGTGTCGGTGTGGGCGGCGTATCCGCAGAGGGCGAGCAGGGCGTGGCCCAGGCACAGGGTGAGTACGTAGCGACCGCCGAGGGCGTGCAGCCGGGCGAGCCGGTCGGCGCCGACCCCGTGCTCGACCGCCGGCACGCGCGCCATCAGGAACAGCATGACGAGTACGCCGTAGCCCGCGAGCAGTCCCGTGAGGTGGGCGCCGGTCGCGAAGAGCACGTCCAGCCGGGCCGAGGGCTCGGCCTGCACCGCCCAGAGCGCGGTCACTGCGAGGGCTACGGCGAGGATGCCGGTGCGCAGGGCTGTGGGGGTGACGCGGATCGGGGGCACTGGGGGGTACGCGGCAGGTCGGTCGGTGGTCACCGCCGCAGACTAGGTGCGGGGCGGGGGTGGAAGTGGCTGGTCAGGGGCTTATCGGTGATCCTTAAGGCGGACTTGAGGATCGGCTCAACGGGGGTTAAGTCCGGTGGTGCCAGGTGGTGCCCGGGTGCGGTCACGGTGTCGGTTCGGTTGTGGGGCGGGGACGCGCCGGTATGTCCGTCCTCGCTGTCGTCCGGTGACCGCCGGGCTACTTCGGCCCCGGAGCGCCGCGAACCGTGCTCGGGGCAGACAAACCGACACGTCCCCTCACGAACATCGCCGACTGCGGGGCAATCGGGCGGGTGGACGGGAAGGCCCGTTCGGCAAGGACCAGACGCAGGGCAACGGGCCGGCGGAAAAGACGGGACAGGCCCGTGCCGCCGGAGGAGGACACGGGGCGACACCCTCACAGCCGACCCCCGCGCCCGCTGAGGGCAGCGTTCCCCGAGGGAAACAGCAAGGATGCGACCGGGTAACACCGCCCCCGCACTCTGCCGTACATGACCTCATCGACCCCGAGCCCCGCGAACCCCGCGAGCTCCTCACGCGTGGTGGTGATCGGCAGCGGCCTCGCCGGTGTCCGGCTCGCCCAGCGTCTCGGGGGCAGCGGCGGCGCCGGGGCCGTACTCATCGGGGAGGAGCCGCACGCACCGTACAACCGCGTGCTCCTCGCCGACGTCCTCGCCGGACGCTTCGGGCCGGAAGTCATCGGACTGCCGCCGGTCCCGGGCGAGTTCCTCCGTACCCGCGCCGTCCGCGTGGACCGCGCGGACCGCCTCGTGCACTGCGCGGACGGCAGCGTCGTCCCGTACGGAACCCTCGTCCTCGCGACCGGATCGAACCCCGTTCTCCCGCCACTGCGCGGTCTCTTCGAGCCGGGCGCCACCGACCTGCCCCGCGGCGTGCACGCTTTTCGGACCATGGACGACTGCCTCGCCCTGTCCGAGGCCGTGGGGCCCGGCACCCGCGTCGTCGTCATCGGCGGCGGGCTGCTCGGCGTCTCGGCCGCCCGCGCGCTCGCCGTCCGTGGCGCCCAGGTCGTCCTCACCCAGCAGGGCGACCGGCTCATGGAGCGGCAGCTCGATCCGTCCGCCAGTGCGTTGGTCCACCGGCATCTCACCGAGCTCGGGGTCGAAGTGCACACCGAGTGCCGGGTGCGCGGCGTGCGACAGGCCGGCGGGGCCGTCCAGTCGGTCGAGCTCGCCGACGGTTACGTACTGGGCACGGACCTCACCGTCCTCGCCTGCGGCGTCCGCCCCCGCACAGGGCTGGCGCAGGCCGCGGGCCTGGACGTACGCCGCGGCATCGTCGTGGACGACGAGCTGCGCACCTCCGACCCGCACATCCGCGCCATCGGTGACTGCGCCGAGCACTCCGGTGAGGCGCGTTGCCTGGCGGCGCCCGCGCTCGAACAGGCCGACGCCCTCGCGGACTCCCTGCTGTCACCACGGGACGCGCGCCCCTACGCAGGCACCCGCGCCCTCACCCGCCTCACCCTGCACAACGGACGCCCCGGCTCCGCTCCCCTGGACCTGGCGGCCTTCGGCGACCCCGAGCACCGGCCCGACGACGACGTCGTCCAGCTCGCGGACGCCACCCGTGGCACGTACCGCAAGGTCGTCGTGCGCGGAGACCGCCTCGTCGGCGGCGTTCTGCTCGGTGAGCTGAGCGCCGTCGGCGCGCTCGCCCGCGCCTGGGAGGCCGACGACCCGCTGCCCGACGACGGCAGCCCCCTGCTCCACCTGCTCACCCACGACGGAGGCCTCTGAGATGCCCACGGACACCCCCCGCCACAGCGCGCACGACAACACCATCGTGCTGGTCGGGCACGGCATGGTCGGCCAGCGCTTCCTCGAGGCCATCGCCGCACGCGGCCTCACCGACACGCACCGCGTGGTCGTCCTGTGCGAAGAGCCGCGGCCCGCTTACGACCGCGTACAGCTCACCTCGTACTTCTCGGGCCGCACGCCCGAAGAACTCTCGCTCACGGACCCGGAGTTCATCGAGAAGCACGGCATCGAGCTGTACGTCGGCGACCCGGCCGAGAGCGTCGACCGCGCGGCGAAGACCGTCACGGCGCGCTCCGGGCAGACCTTCGCCTACGACACGCTCGTCCTCGCGACCGGCTCCTTCCCCTTCGTGCCGCCGGTGCCGGGCAAGGACACCCCGGGCTGTTTCGTCTACCGCACGATCGAGGACCTGCTCGCCATCGAGGAGTACGCGAAGACGTACGCCACGACCGGCGCCGTCGTCGGCGGCGGACTGCTCGGCCTCGAGGCCGCGGGCGCGCTGCGCGGGCTCGGACTCGCCACGCACGTGGTCGAGTTCGCGCCGAGGCTCATGCCGGTGCAGGTCGACGAGGGCGGCGGCGCCGCGCTCCTGCGCACCATCACCGGCATGGGCCTGACCGTGCACACGGGCGTCGGCACTCAGGAGATCGTCGGCACCGAGGGCGCCGTCAGCGGGATGAAGTTGTCGGACGGCAGCGAACTCGCCACCGATCTGGTGGTGTTCTCGGCGGGTGTGCGGCCCCGCGACCAACTCGCCCGTGACAGCGGCCTCTCGGTGGGCGAGCGCGGCGGCATCACCGTCGACGAGCAGTGCCGCACCAGCGACCCGGACGTGTACGCAATCGGCGAGTGCGCCCAGGCGTCGGACGGCCGGGTGTACGGGCTTGTCGCGCCCGGTTATGAGATGGCCGAGACCGTCGCCGCCGCGATCGCCGCCGAGGAGTCCAGCTTCACCGGCGCCGACATGTCGACCAAGCTGAAGCTCCTCGGTGTGGACGTCGCCTCCTTCGGCGACGCGCACGGCGCGACCCCGGACTGTTTGGACGTCGTCTACTCGGACTCGCGCTCGGGCACGTACAAGAAGCTGGTCATCGGCGCGGACGGCGAGCTGCTCGGCGGTGTCCTGGTCGGCGACGCGGAGGCGTACGGCGTGCTGCGTCCGCTGACCGGGAGCGTGCCGCCGGTCTCGCCGGAGCAGCTGGTGCTTCCCGCGGGCGCCGGCGGCCCGGTGTCGATCGGACCGTCCTCGCTGCCGGACTCGGCGGTCATCTGCTCCTGCCACAACGTCACCAAGGGTGCGATTCGCGGCGCCGTCACCGAGCACAGCTGCACGACCGTGCCCGAGGTCAAGAAGTGCACCAAGGCCGGTACGGGCTGCGGCAGTTGCGTGAAGGTGCTCGGCCGGCTGGTCAACGACGAGCTGGAGGCGTCGGGCGTCGAGGTCGACAAGGGCCTGTGCGGCTGCTTCGCCCAGACGCGCCAGGAGCTGTACGAGATCGTCCACACCCTGGGGATCACCTCCTACCGGCGGCTCCTGGACTCCCACGGCCGCGAGTCCGCCCGTGGCACGGAGGGCTGCGAGACCTGCAAGCCGACGGTCGGCTCGATCATCGCCTCGCTGGCCCCGACGATCGGCGCCGACGGCTACGTACTCGAAGGCGAGCAGGCCTCCCTGCAGGACACGAACGACCACTTCCTCGCCAACCTCCAGAAGAACGGCTCCTACTCGGTCGTGCCGCGCATCCCCGGCGGCGAGATCACCCCGGACAAGCTGATCGTGATCGGCGAGGTGGCACGGGACTTCGGGCTCTACACGAAGATCACCGGCGGCCAGCGCATCGACATGTTCGGCGCGCGCGTCGAGCAACTGCCGCTGATCTGGACGCGTCTGGTGGACGCGGGGTTCGAGTCGGGGCACGCGTACGGCAAGTCGCTGCGGACGGTGAAGTCGTGCGTGGGGCAGACCTGGTGCCGCTACGGCGTGCAGGACTCGGTCCGGATGGCGATCGACCTGGAGCTGCGCTACCGGGGCCTGCGCTCCCCGCACAAGCTGAAGTCGGCCGTGTCGGGCTGCGCGCGCGAGTGCGCGGAGGCGCAGTCCAAGGACTTCGGCGTGATCGCCACGTCGAGCGGCTGGAACCTGTACGTGGGCGGCAACGGCGGCGCGACCCCGCGCCACGCCGACCTGCTCGCGCAGGACCTGTCCGACGCCGAACTGGTGCGGCTCATCGACCGGTTCCTGATGTTCTACATCCGCACGGCGGACCGTCTGGAGCGCACCTCGACCTGGATCGAGCGGATCGAGGGCGGCCTGGACCACGTACGGGACGTGGTCGTCCATGACTCGCTCGGCCTCTGTGACGAGCTGGAGGCCCTGATGGCCGACCATGTCGCGCACTACCGCGACGAGTGGGCCGAGACCATCAACGATCCCGAGCGTCTCGCACGGTTCGTGTCCTTCGTGAACGCGCCGGACGTCCCGGACCCGACCGTGAGCTTCGTCCCGGAACGGGACCAGATCAAGCCGGACCTGCCGCTGCTGTCCATCGGCTCCCGCCCTCGCGACCTGGAAGGTGCCGCATCCTGATGAGCATTCCGACGACGACTCCGATGAGTGTGCAACTCCACCTGGACGACGACTGGTTCGAGGTCTGCGACCGCGCCCGGCTCCTGCCGGGCCGCGGCATCGCCGCCCTCCTCCCCGACGGCCGCCAGGCCGCGCTCTTCATCGACCGCGCGGGCCGCGCGTACGCGATCGACAACCGCGACCCGTTCACGGGCGCCGCGGTTCTCTCGCGCGGCCTGCTCGGCGCGGCGGCGGGCCGCCCGTTCGTCGCCTCGCCGCTCCTGAAGCAGCGGTTCGACCTGGAGACGGGGCGGTGCCTGGACGACGACTCCGTGACGGTGGAGACGCACAAGGTCCGGCTCGCCTAGCGGAATTACTTGACCGATCGTTCCGGAACGACTTACGGTCTCCTCGTGGCCAGGACCAAGGAATTCGATCCGGACGCCGCGCTCCAGTCGGCCCTAGAGCTGTTCTGGCGGCGCGGCTACGAGGCGACGTCCATGGCCGACCTGGTCGAGGAGCTGGGCATCGGCCGGGCCAGCATCTACGCGACGTTCGGCAACAAGCACGAGCTGTACCTGAAGGCGCTGGAGCGGTACGCGACGCTGCAGAACCCGCGCCTGCTCGACGAGCTCTCCCAGCCTGGCCCGGCACTACCCGCCGTCCGCTCGGTGGTGCGCCGCTTCGGACGCGAGGCAGCCTCCGACGAAGGGCGCGCCAACGGCTGTTTCATCACCAACACGGCGGCCGAGCTCGGTCCGCACGACGAGGCGGCGACCCGCTGCGTCGAGCGCAGCTGGGAGTACATGGAGACACTGCTGCACTCCGCGCTCGTGCGCGCCCAGTCCCAGGGCGAACTCCCCGAGGATCGCGACCCGCTCGCCGTCGCACGCATGCTGCTGACCCTGATGCAGGGGCTGCGCGTGGTCGGCAAGGCGTCCACGGACCCGGCGCGGGTACGGGACGCGACGGAGCAGGCACTGAGCCTGCTCGACTGAGAGCCGCCTTTCCCGGATCAATCACTCCCGGCCTTCTTTTTCATGCCCTCATACTGAACCGATCGTTCAAGAAAAGAGTTCCGTCATGACTTCAGCACCTCGCGCCCGCTTCGCAGGACGCACCGCCCTCGTCACCGGCGGCGGCTCCGGCCTCGGCCGTGCCATGGCGCTCGCCTTCGCCGCCGAGGGCGCGAACGTCGTCGTCGCCGGGCGCACCGAAGGTCCGCTCAAGGAGACCGTGGGCCTCATCGAGGACGCGGGCGGCACGGCGCTCGCCGTCCCGGCCGACGTCTCGCGCTCCGCAGACCTCACGGCTCTCGTCGACGCCTCCGTCGAGCGGTTCGGCTCGCTGGACGTGGCCGTCAACAACGCGGGCGTCCTGCGCGCCGGGCAGCCGGTCGCCGAGCTGCCCGAGGAGGACTGGCGGACGATGCTCGACATCAACGTCACCGGCGCACTGCTCGCGCTCCAGGCCGAGGTGCGGCAGATGCGGACGCAGTCCGGCGGCGGGGCGATCGTCAACATCTCCTCCACCCTCGGCGCCCACACCAGCCTGCCGGGCACCATCGGCTACGGCGTCACCAAGGCTGCCGTCTCCGCGCTGACCAAGGGCGCAGCGGTCGAGTACATCGGCGACGGGATACGGATCAACGCGGTGAGCCCCGGCTCGTCCGACACCACCATGTCGCTGCGCCCGGGTGAGAGCGAGGCCGAGCGAACGGAGCGGATGAAGGGCGCGAACCCGCTCGGCCGCGTCTCGTCGACCGCGGAGGTCGCGGCCGCCGTGCTGTACCTCGCCTCGGACGAATCGGCGTCGGTGGTGGGCGCGGATCTGGTGATCGACGGGGGCGCCGCGGCCTGACTCCCTGCCCTGGGGCCCTTGGCTCGCACCGCCTACTCTCGGGTAGGAACAGGCGTGCGCCCAAGCAGAGGGAGCTGTGTCATGACGGGCTGGAACGCGAGCGACATCCCCGACCAGAGCGGCCGAACCGCCGTGGTCACCGGCGCCAACAGCGGCATCGGCTACGTCACCGCGCGCGAACTCGCCCGTCATGGCGCGCGCGTGGTGCTCGCCTGCCGCAGCGAGGAGAGGGGGGCGCGGGCGCTGGAACGCATACGTGCCGAAGTCCCCTCGGCAGTAGCCGGGTTCAGGTGCCTCGACCTGGCGGACCTGGGGTCGGTGCGGGCCTTCGCGGAGTCGTACGCCCGTGACGAGGGGGCCGGTGATGGCCTCGATCTCCTCATCAACAACGCGGGCCTGATGGCGCTGCCCCACCGGCAGACGGCGGACGGCTTCGAGACGCAGTTCGGCGTCAACCACCTGGGCCACTTCGCGCTCACCGGACTGCTGCTGCCCCGGCTCCTGCGTACGCCGGGGGCCCGGATCGTCACGGTGTCCAGCGCCTTCCACGCTCTGGCGAACATCGACATCGGCGACCTCAACAGCGAGCGTGACTACCGCCGTTGGATCGCTTACGGCCGCTCCAAGACGGCGAACCTCCTCTTCACCCACGAGCTGGCCCGGCGGCTCGCGGCCACCGGCTCCGGCGTCGTGGCCGCGGCGGCGCACCCCGGGTACGCGCAGACGAACCTCCAGGCCGCCGGGCCCAAGATGGAGGGGCGCAAGGTGGCCGAGCGCGTCATGTGGCTGGGCAACCGCGCCCTGGCCCAGCCCGCGACGAAGGGCGCACTGCCGTCGCTGTACGCGGCCACGGCACCGGACGTCCGCCCCGACTCGTTCACCGGACCTCGGGTCCTGGGGTGGCAGGGAGCGCCGGGAAGGTCGTGGCGGGCGAAGTGGACGCTGAACGACACGGCGTCGGAGCGGCTCTGGGAGGCGTCGGAGAGCCTCACAGGGGTGCGATACGCGGCGCTGAAGGGGTGAGGCACTGCACCCCTCGGGCTCTCGCCTTGCGGCAGGGCGAGGCCGGTCCTAGCGTCGCGCCATGAGCGGAAGCACGGGTGAGACAGGCGCTGCGGGCGGTACGGGCGCTGTGCGCGGTACAGGCACTGCGGGCAAGAAGATCACCGAGAAACTGGCGGACGAGACGCTGCGCGAGGCGACGGGGAAGGGCTGGCCGCAGTGGTTCGCCGTGCTCGACGCCTGGGGCGCGGCCTCGCGCAGTCACACGGAGATCGCCCGCCACGTCCGCGAGGAGCACGCCGTCGACGGCTGGTACGCCCAGTCCGTGGCCGTCGGCTACGAGCAGGAGCGGGGCCTGCGCGAGGTCGGCCAGAGCAGTACGGGCGACTGGCGGACCAGCGGCAGCAAGACGATCGCGGCCTCGGCGGCCCAAGTCGTCGAAGCCTTCGCGGACGACGGCGTACGCGACCGCTGGCTCCCCGGCGTCGACTTCACGCTGCGCACGCACCGCCCCGCCAAGTCGGTGACCGCCGACCTCAAGGACGCGACGGGCGCCACCAGCCGTCTCTCCGTGGGGGTCACGGTCAAGGGCCCGGCGAAAACGCTGGTGGGCGTCCGCCACGAGAAGCTGGCGGACGCGGCGGAGGTGGCGGCGTACAAGGCGTTCTGGCGCGAGCGCCTGGCCGGGCTCAAGTCCCTGCTGGAGAGCGCCGAGTAGCCTCACCGCTCACCCCGGTCACCCCGCTCACCCCGGTCACGCGCCGGGCACACGCCGGGGGGCGCACTTCGTGTTCCGCACACCAAGAGCTCGGCCGCGTATGCCTCTTCGTTGCGTCCAACGGCCCCGGTTCCACGGAAGTCTTGCGGCAAGGCCCCGGCAAACGCGAGCGGTCCGGGGCACAGGAGAGTGGACGGAGTCGACATGGTGGAGCGTGGCGGGCGCAGGAACGCCGCCGGGCCGGCGGAGGACCCGGCGAATCTGGCGTACCGCGCGATGCTGTCCCACGCGTTGCACTGCCCCCGGTGCAAGTGCGACTGGCGCGAGTGCGCCACCCGGCGGGCGCTGGCGGCCATGCTGCGCGAGGCACGCCGCTGACGCCCGAAGGAGCAGCCCAGGTGGGCTGCTTGACCGGATACCGTTGCACGCGAGCATTGCCAGATGGGTTTCTGGGCGTCTGAGGACGTATGCGTGTGACATGACGGGGGAGCAAGATGGCGGGGAATCGTCCGGCGGATTGGCATGTCCTGGACTTGGACAAGGACCCGACGCCCGGGGACCCGGACAGGGTCCGCAACCTCGCCAAGAGCCTGCACGACTTCGCCGACGACGTCTCGAAAGTCCTCCGTGACATCAAGGGGATGGCGGGCGAGGACGCGATCCTTACCTGGGCGGGCAAGACGGCGAAGTCCTTCACGGCGGAGTTCGAGGACGCGCCGGGCAAGCTGAAGAAGCTCAAGAAGAGCTACGAGATGGCCGGCGACGCCCTCTCGGCGTACTGGCCGGAGCTGGAACGCTCCCAGGCCCTTGCCGACAAGGCCCTCGCCCAGGGCCGCGAGGCGCAGACCAGCCTCAGCGCCGCCCAGTCCCGCCTGACCTCGGCCGACTCCTGGATGGACAGGGCGGGCAAGGAAGCCGACAAGTACAAGGACGACGACGGCGGTTCCAAGGCCGGCAAGGACGTCCCCAAGCCGGACCCGGACAAGGTCAAGGCCGCCACCCGCAACGCCGACTCCGCCCAGAAGGCCCAGACGGCCGCCAAGTCGGACGTCAGCGCCGCGAAGGGCAACCTCGACGCGGCGAAGAAGATGGCCGAGGACGCGCGCAAGATGCGCGAGAACGCGGCCGGGACGGCGAAGAAGAAACTCGAAGAGGCCTCCGACGCGGGCGTCCAGAACCGTAAGTGGTGGGAGGAGGTCGGCGACTGGGTCACCGACAACTGGGACACCATCGTCGCCGTCTGCAAGGTCGTCGTCGCCGTCCTCGGCGTCATCGCACTGATCGTCGGCGGCCCGATCCTCGGCGCGATCGTCCTCATCGCCGCCCTCGTCGTCCTCGCCGACACCCTCAACAAATACGCCAACGGAGAAGCCGGGCTACTGGACGTCGCCTTCGCCGCCCTCGACTGCATCCCCGGCATGAAGGCCCTCTCCTCCCTCCGTGGCCTCGCCGGAACGGCCAAAGGCCTCAAGGCCGCCGCCCGCGGACTGCGCTCCGGGGGACGGGGCCTCCGCAACGCCCTCACGGGCGGCATGAAGAAGGTGGCGGGCAAGGGCAAGCCGGCCAAGGGCCGCTGCAAGAACGGCGACCCCATCGACATGATCTCCGGCGAGATGCTCATGGAGCAGACCGACGTCGTCCTGCCGGGCCTGCTCCCCCTCGTCCTCCATCGCACGCACCTGTCCACGTACCGCTGGGGCCACTGGTACGGACACTCGTGGGCCTCCACGCTGGACGAGCGGGTCGTGATCGACGACGAGGGCCTGGTCTACGCCACCGAGGACGGCCAGCTCCTGTCCTACCCCCACCCCGCCCCCGGTGGCGCACCGGTGCTCCCCGCTCACGGCCCCCGCCGGCCGCTGACCGTCGACGACGCGGGGACGGTCACGGTCGCGGACCCACAGACCGGCCACGTCCGCCACTTCCTCGCGGTCACATCCAGCACGGAGACCACGGCCGGGGAACGGACTCTGCCGCTGCGGGCCGTCACCGACCGCAACGGCAACCGCCTCGACATCGACCACGACCCCACCGGGGCACCCACGGCGATACGCCACACCGGCGGCTACCACCTGAAGGTCGACACCGACGACCACCGCGTCACCGCGCTGCGTCTGCTCGCCCCCGGCCCCGGCCCCGGCCCCGAGGACGCTTCCGGTGGCACGCTGGTGGCCGCGTACGGCTACGACGAGGTGGGCAACCTGGCCGAGGTCCACGACTCGGTCGGCGCGCGGCTGCGGCTGGACTACGACGACCGGGCCCGCATCACGTCCTGGACCGACAGCAACCAGACCTGGTACCGCTTCACCTACGACGACGAGGACCGCTGCGTCCGCGGCGAGAGCACCGCCGGCCACCTGTCCTGCACCATCGAGTACCGCCCCGATGAGCGGGAAACCCGCTACACCGACGCCCTCGGCCACACCACCGTCTACCGCTACAACGACCTCAGTCAGCTCCTGTCCGAGACGGACCCGCTGGGCGGCACCGTCCACACCGAGTGGGACAGCTGGAACAACCTGCTCTCCCGCACCGACGCGCTGGGGCACCGCACCGAGAACACCTGGGACGAGCAGGGCAACCTGACCGCGACGCGTGCGCCGGACGGCACATGCGCCAGTGCGACGTACAACGACCTCAACCTGCTGGTCGAGATCGTCGGCCCGGGCGACACCGTCCAGCGCCAGGCATGGGACGAGCGCGGCAACCGCATCAGCGTGACCGCCCCCGACGGCATGACGCACCACTTCACCCATGACGCCACGGGAGCCGTGTCCACCATCACGGACCCCCTCGGTCACACCACCGAGCGGCGCTGCAACGCGGCGGGGCTGCCGCTGGAAGTCACCGACCCGCTGGGCGCGGTGACCCGCTACGCCCTCGACGCCTTCGGCCGCGTGCACACGATCACGGACCCGACGGGCGCGACCACGCTGCTCGAGTGGACGGTGGAGGGCAAGCTGGCGCGGCGCACGGAGGCGGACGGTTCGTCGGAGTCGTGGACGTACGACGGCGAGGGGAACTGCGTCTCGCACACGGACGCGATGGGCGCGACCACGACACACGAATACACGCATTTCGACCTGATCGCGGCCCGCACGGACCCCGACGGCGTCCGCTACGAGTTCCTCCACGACACCCAGCTCCAGCTCCGCAAGGTCACCAACCCGCAGGGCCTGACCTGGAGTTACGAGTACGACCCGGCAGGCCGCCTGGTGGCGGAGACGGACTTCGACGACCGCGCACTGACGTACACCTACGACGCGGCGGGCCAGTTGGCGACCCGCACGACGGCCGCGGGCGACGAGATCGTCTTCGAACGGGACGCGCTGGGCCGGACGGTCACGCAGAACGTGGCAGGCGCCGCGATCACGCGCTTCGCCTACGACGCGTCAGGCAGCCTCACCGCGGCGGTGAGCCCGGACGTGACACTGACCCTGGAGAGGGACGCCTCAGGCCGTCTGCTCTCGGAAACGGTCAATGGCCGCACCCTGACCCACACCTACGACGAACTGGGCCGCCGCACCGGCCGCACCACACCGTCCGGCGCGAGGAGCACCTGGACGTACGACGCGGCAGGCCGTCGCACCGAACTGGTCTCGTCCGGCAGGAGGATGGCGTTCACGCACGACGGGTCGGGCCGGGAACTCACCCGCACGGTCGGCGAGACCCTGACGCTGACGAACGTGTACGACGTCGTGGGCCGCCTGACGGAACAGGAACTGATGGGCCCGGCCAACACGCGCATCCAGCGCCGCGCGTACACCTACCGTGCGGACGACCACCTGACCGGCATGGAGGACCAGCTCAACGGCACACGGCGCTTCGACCTGGACGCGGCCGGCCGCGTCACCGCGGTCCACGCGGCAGGCTGGACGGAAACGTACGCCTACGACGCGGCGGGCAACCAGACCAACGCCTCCTGGCCGTCCCCCATGCCGGGCCAGGAGGCAACAGGCGCACGCACCTACACCGGCACCCGCATCACCGCGGCAGGCAACGTCCGTTACGCGTACGACACGGCGGGCCGCACCACCCTGCGCCAGAAGACCCGCCTGTCCCGCAAACCCGACACCTGGCACTACGAATGGGACGCGGAAGACCGCCTCACGTCCGTGGTGACCCCCGACGGCACGAGGTGGCGCTACCTCTACGACCCCCTGGGCCGCCGCGTATCCAAACAGCGCGTGACGGAACAGGGCGGCGCGACAGAGCAGGGGGTGGCAAAGCAGGAAGTGGCAGAACAGACCGACTTCACCTGGGACGACATGACCCTCTGCGAACAGACGAGCCACACCCCGGGCGCACCGGAATCAGTGACCCTCACCTGGGACCACGACGGCCTGCTCCCCCTGGCCCAGACAGAGCGCAAACACCTCACCGACGAAGAAGTGGACGCCCGCTTCTACGCCATCGCCACCGACCTCGTCGGCACCCCGACCGAGCTCCTCGACGAGCAGGGCGACATCGCCTGGCGCACCAGGAGCACCCTCTGGGGCACCACGGTCTGGAACCGAGGCGCCACCGCCTACACACCTCTGCGTTTCCCCGGCCAGTACTACGACCCCGAGACCGGCCTGCACTACAACTACTTCCGGCACTACGACCCCGAAACCGCCCGCTACCTCACCGCGGACCCGATCGGTCTCGCCGGCGGCTTCGCGCCGCACAGTTACGTGCCGAACCCGTTCATGTGGATCGACCCTCTCGGCCTGTCCCTCCTCGACGTCAGCAAGAACGGCGTGAAAATCGTCGTGCACGAGTACGACGTCGACAAGCCGGCGCACGCCCATGTCACCGGTGGCGGGGGTCGCGAGGTCAGGATCGGCCCGAACGGCAAGCCCCTCCACAACCAACCGGAGCTTTCGAGCAAGCAGCGACAAGCGGTGGAGCATTTCAAGCCGCAGATCAGGACCGCCGTCAGGAAGCTCGGCAAGCGAAGTCAGGCGGAGGAGCGGGCTGCGAAGGAGCAGCGCGAGGCCGCCGAGGCCGGCAAGAAACCCTGCAAGTAGGGATGAAGCGATGACATTGCATTCCGATGTGGCCGAGTTGCTGGCGGAGGCCGGCATCATCGACGTGGACGTGGACGAAGCCGTCGCGGACGAGCACGTGCGAGCGTCCGCGTACCGACGCGTTGTCTCGGTGATCGCTTCCTCGCGGAGCCGCGACCGGGACCGCGCGCTCGTGGCCACGATTCTGCGGGACCCCCTGGAGTCGATCTCCAAGGGGGCGGTGGTCGCCCTCGTGGACGAGATCGCGATGAAGGTGACCAGCCCTGCCGAGTTCCGGCAGTGGTCGGGCGAACTACTGCCGGAGATCGACCGGCTCAAGGTGGAGGCATTCCGCGCGTTCATCCGCCGCCGCATCGACGACTGGCTGTTCTACCTGTCCGTCAAGGACGGCCACGTGCCGACACCGGCCGAGCTGGCGGAGGTCACGGACTGGATGCAGCGCCACCTCGCCGAGTGGTCGAGGTCACCGGCGGTACTCGCCGTGGTCGCCGAGTCGGCCAACACCAAGAAGACCCGGAACATCGCAAAGAACCGAGCCAACAGCCGCGAACTGAGATCGGAATGAGCCGGTAGCGGCAACCCGAAGGGGCAGCTCCCCCGCACAGGGAGCTGCCCCTTCTTGGTGGACCGGGCCCGTCCCCGCATCGGTGAGGGTCGGGGACACGAGGTCGGGCCCGGAGTTCGCCGGTGGCCGTGAGGCCTACCGGTGGTCGCTGCCCGCCGATTCGGATGCCGCGCGGCCTGCCTCCAGGCGGGCCACCGGGATGCGGAACGGGGAGCAGGAGACGTAGTCCAGGCCCACCTCGTGGAAGAAGTGCACGGACTCCGGGTCGCCGCCGTGCTCGCCGCAGACGCCGAGCTTCAGGTCGGGCCGGGTGGCGCGGCCTGCCTTGACCGCGTCCTTCACCAGCTTGCCCACGCCGTCCTTGTCGATGGTCTCGAACGGGGAGACCCCGAAGATGCCCTTCTCCAGGTACGCCGTGAAGAAGCTCGCCTCCACGTCGTCGCGCGAGAAGCCCCAGACCGTCTGCGTGAGGTCGTTCGTGCCGAAGGAGAAGAACTCGGCGGCCTCAGCGATCTGGCCCGCCGTGAGCGCGGCACGCGGCAGCTCGATCATGGTGCCGAGCGCCAGCTTCAGCTCCACGCCGGTCGTCGCCTCGACCTCCGCGATGACCTGCTCGGCCTCCTCGCGGACGATCTCCAGCTCCTGGACCGTGCCGACGAGCGGAATCATGATCTCCGCGCGCGGGTCGCCCTTGGCGTTCTTGCGCTCGGCGGCGGCCTCGGCGATGGCCCGTACCTGCATGGTGAACAGGCCGGGGATGACCAGGCCGAGGCGTACGCCTCGCAAGCCCAGCATCGGGTTCTGCTCGTGCAGGCGGTGCACCGCCTGGAGCAGGCGCAGGTCGTTCTCGTTGGAGTCCTTGCGGGACTCGGCGAGGGCGACACGGACCGAGAGCTCCGTGATGTCCGGCAGGAACTCGTGTAGCGGCGGGTCCAGGAGGCGCACCGTCACCGGAAGGCCGTCCATCGCCTCGAAGAGCTCCACGAAGTCGCGCTTCTGGAGCGGCAGGAGTTCCTTGAGGGCGTCCTCGCGCTCGCCGTCCGCGTCGGCGAGGATCAGCCGCTCGACCATCTCGCGGCGCTCGCCGAGGAACATGTGCTCGGTGCGGCACAGGCCGATGCCCTGGGCGCCGAAGCGGCGGGCGCGGAGGGCGTCCTCGGCGTTGTCCGCGTTGGCGCGGACCCGCAGGCGGCGTACTCGGTCCGCGTACGCCATGATCCGGTGCACGGCGCCGACCAGCTCGTCGGCGTCGTCGGCGCCCGCGTGCATCCGGCCCTCGAAGTACTCGACGACCGGCGAGGGGACCACGGGCACCTCGCCCAGGTACACCTTGCCCGTCGAGCCGTCGATGGAGACGACGTCGCCCTCCTCGACGACCACACCGCCGGGCGCGGTCAGGCGGCGCCGCTTGGTGTCGACCTCGATCTCCTCGGCGCCGCAGACGCAGGTCTTGCCCATGCCGCGGGCGACGACGGCGGCGTGCGAGGTCTTGCCGCCGCGGGAGGTGAGGATGCCCTCGGCCGCGATCATGCCGTCGAGGTCGTCGGGGTTGGTCTCACGGCGGATGAGGATGACCTTCTCGCCCGAACGCGACCACTTGATGGCCGTGTACGAGTCGAAGACCGCCTTGCCGACCGCGGCACCGGGTGACGCGGCGATGCCCCGGCCGAGCTGCTCGACCTTCGCGGTGTCGTCGAAGCGCGGGAACATCAGCTGGGCGAGCTGGGCGCCGTTGACGCGCTGCAGCGCCTCGGCCTCGTCGATCAGGCCCTGGTCGACGAGCTGCGTCGCGATGCGGAAGGCGGCACCGGCGGTGCGCTTGCCGACGCGGGTCTGGAGCATCCACAGCTGGCCGCGCTCGATGGTGAACTCGATGTCGCACAGGTCCTTGTAGTGCGTTTCGAGGGTCTCCATGATCTGCATGAGCTGGTCGTACGACTTCTTGTCGATCTGCTCGAGATCGGCGAGCGGGACGGTGTTGCGGATGCCCGCCACCACGTCCTCGCCCTGCGCGTTCGTCAGGTAGTCGCCGTACACGCCCTGGTGGCCGCTGGCCGGGTCGCGGGTGAACGCGACGCCCGTGCCGGAGTCCGGGCCGAGGTTGCCGAAGACCATCGAGCAGATGTTGACGGCGGTGCCCAGGTCGCCGGGGATGCGCTCCTGGCGGCGGTAGAGCTTGGCGCGGTCGGTGTTCCAGGACTCGAAGACCGAGCGGATCGCGAGGTCCATCTGCTCGCGCGGGTCCTGCGGGAAGTCCCGCCCGGCCTCGGTCTTGACGATCTTCTTGAACTTCGTGACCAGCTTCTTCAGGTCGCCGGCCTCCAGGTCGGTGTCGACCGTGACCTTCTTGGCCGCCTTGGCGGCCTCCAGGGCGTCCTCGAAGAGCTCGCCGTCGACGTCCATGACGGTCTTGCCGAACATCTGGATGAGGCGGCGGTAGGAGTCCCACGCGAAGCGGTCGTCGCCGGACTGCTTGGCCAGACCGGTCACCGACTTGTCGGAGAGCCCGATGTTCAGGACGGTGTCCATCATGCCGGGCATGGAGAACTTGGCGCCCGAGCGGACCGAGACGAGCAGCGGGTCATTGGCCTGACCGAGCTTCTTGCCCATGGTCTTCTCAAGGGCCTCGAGGTGCGCGCTCACCTCGTCGCGCAGCTCGACCGGCTCCTCGCCGCTGGCGAGGTAGGTCTTGCAGGCCTCGGTGGTGATCGTGAAGCCCGGAGGGACGGGCAGCCCGAGGTTGGTCATCTCGGCGAGGTTCGCGCCCTTCCCGCCGAGAAGGTCCTTGAGGTCCCTGTTGCCCTCGGTGAAGTCGTAGACGAACTTCACGGCCGCATCGCTCGCATCGCTCGCATCGCTGACGTTCGCATCGCTCTGCGCTACGTGGGGATCTTTGTTTTCCGACACGGGTCTCGACTCCTCGAGGACTCGGTGGCTGCCCTGACGGCGAGGAACATACCCAGATCGAAGGCGCATGGGTACGTCCACTTGCGCGTCATGCGGCTGTAACCACCCGTCCGCCAGTAGATCGAAAGTGACTCGGCGGTAGCTGCACGGTGGATCATTCGTTCAACTCTTGAATGCGCAACGCCCGTAGACCTGGCGTTTTGCTCACATGAGCGGCTCGCACTCAGATGTGAGTTCATCTTGTGAATGATCGAGCAGTGGCACTGAGTGCCACCCCTTGGAGAAGTGCAGGCGCCCTGAAACCGCTCATCTGAGCGCAACGCCTATCAGGGGTGGCGAGAATCACGCCGTTTGAAGCGGTCTGATGTCAGTATCCGGACGCGCGGCGAGACGGTCGGGTGCCACTCGTACGCCGACCGGGGCGCGGACCGCCGACAGAGCGCTTCGCCGCACCCCGGCGAGGAAAAGTGTTCAGGCCAAATCCGCGGCGGCCACGAGACCTCCGGGCCCTCGACGCGGGATTCGGCGGTTCAGCCGCCGGAGGTGTCCAGTTCCGCGTCCTCGCTGATGCCCGCACAGTCGTAGGGGTCCTTCAGCCAGCCGTCCGGCAGGACGACGCGGTTGTTGCCCGACGTCCGGCCGCGCGGACCGTCCGCTCCCACCGGCCACGCCTGGTCGAGGTCCAACTCGCCGAGCCCGTCCTCGAGTTCGGCGAGGGACGAGGTGATCGCGAGACGCTTGCGCATCTCCGAGCCGACCGCGAAACCCTTCAGGTACCAGGCCACGTGCTTGCGGAAGTCGATGACACCGCGCGCCTCGTCGCCGATCCACTCGCCGAGCAGGGTCGCGTGCCGCAGCATGACGGCGGCGACCTCGCGCAGGTCAGGGGCCTTGGGCGCGCCCGTGCCCTCGAAGGCCGCCACCAGGTCGGCGAAGAGCCAGGGGCGGCCGAGGCAGCCGCGGCCGACGACGACTCCGTCGCAGCCGGTCTCCTTCATCATCCGCGTCGCGTCGGCGGCGGACCAGATGTCGCCGTTGCCGAGCACCGGGATCTCGGGCACGTGCTCCTTGAGGCGGGCGATGGCGTCCCAGTCGGCGGTGCCGCCGTAGTGCTGGGCGGCGGTGCGGCCGTGCAGCGCGATCGCCGTGACGCCTTCCTCGACGGCGATGCGGCCCGCGTCGAGGAAGGTGATGTGCTCGTCGTTGATGCCCTTGCGCATCTTCATCGTGACGGGCAGGTCGCCGGCGCCGCTTACGGCCTCGCGGAGGATCGCGCGCAGCAGGGGCCGCTTGTACGGGAGCGCGGAGCCGCCTCCCTTACGGGTGACCTTGGGGACGGGGCAGCCGAAGTTCAGGTCGATGTGGTCGGCCAGGTCCTCTTCCGCGATCATGCGGACGGCCTTGCCGACGGTGGCCGGGTCGACCCCGTACAGCTGGATGGACCGGGGCTTCTCGGTCTCGTCGAAGTGGATCAGCTGCATGGTCTTCTCGTTGCGCTCGACCAGCGCCCGAGTCGTGATCATCTCGCTGACGAAGAGCCCCTTACCGCCGCTGAACTCCCGGCACAGCGTCCGGAAGGGCGCGTTCGTGATGCCCGCCATGGGCGCGAGCACGACGGGCGGCCGCACGGCGTGCGGGCCGATCTGAAGCTGGGGCTCCATGGCGCGGGATTCCTCCGGGACGAGCGGGCTGAGAGGGGGCAGACCTCCTATTGTCCCCCATCCGCGCGACTGCCCACGCGCCCGGCCTTCACCAGCCGGTGCAGCTCCTCCGTGGCCGCCTGCGAACGCGCGTCCGCCGGGACGTACGTCCCCAGGCGCGGGCCCTCGGCCGGGCCGAGCCACAGACCGTGGTAGGTGAAATGCAGTGGGCCCACGACCGGATTCGTGAAGCGCTTGGTCTGGTCGACCGCCTGCATCACCTCGTGCCGCTCCCACAGCTCGCAGAACTCCGGCGACGCCTTGCGCAACCTCCTGAGCAGCGTCTTCCACGCCGGATCCGCGAGGTGCCCCGCCATCCGGGCCCGGAACCTGGCCACCATCCGGCGCATCGTCTCCGCCCGGTCGTCCATGGCGGCCTGCCAGGCGGGGTGCGTGAAGGTCAGCCACATGCAGTTGCGGTCCTCGGGCGGCAGCACGTCGAGGTCGGTGAGGAGATTCCCGTACGTCGCGTTGTAGGCGAGGACGTCGTAGCGGGCGTTCTGCACGCACGCCGGGTACGGCTCCAGCTGGGTGACGATCCGCAGCAGGCCCTGCGGGACCGAAGCGGTCTCGGCTGCCGGGGAGGGGTCGGCGGTGCCCGCGAGCTGGAAGAGGTGCGCGCGCTCACCGGCGTCCAGCATCAGGGCACGGGACAGCGCGTCGAGCACCTGGGCCGAGACGTGGATGGCGCGGCCCTGCTCCAGCCACGTGTACCAGGTGACGCCCACCGTGGAGAGGTGCGCGACCTCCTCGCGGCGCAGGCCCGGCGTACGACGGCGGGGGCCGCGCGGCAGGCCCGCCTGCTCGGGCGTGATGCGCTCGCGGCGGCTGCGCAGGAAGTCGGCGAGTTCACTGCGGCGGATACGGTCGCCCGGCTGCGTGGGCGCTGCGGTGTCCATGGGAACAGCTTGCCCGTATGCCGACCCTGTTTCCAGGTAGTGCGGGTACCAGGATAAAGAGACTCTGGTACCAGGCTGAAGGTTCGCCGAGCGTCGTACTCGTGAACCTGACGAATTCCACGGCCCACGTCCTGAAGCCCGAGCCCGCCCCGGCGGCCCGGTCCGCCACAGCCGCCGACTCCCCCGCCCTGACCCCGCTCGGCCTCGTCACCATCCTGCTCGGCGCCGCGCTCCCGATGATCGACTTCTTCATCGTCAACGTCGCCCTGCCCAGCATCGAGCACGACCTGAACGCCTCCCCCGCCACCCTGGAGATGGTCGTCGCGGGCTACGCCGTCGCGTACGCCGTGCTGCTCGTGCTCGGCGGACGGCTCGGCGACACGTACGGGCGCCGCAGGCTCTTCCTCTGGGGTGTCGCCGCCTTCGGCGTGACCTCGCTGGCCTGCGGTCTCGCGCCCGGCGCCTGGTGGCTCGTGGCCGCGCGCGTCACCCAGGGCGCGGCCTCCGCGCTGATGCTGCCGCAGGTCCTCGCCACCATCCACGCGACGACGCGGGGCGAGCGGCGGTCCAGGGCGGTCGCCCTCTACGGCTCGGTGGGCGGCATCTCCGTGATCCTCGGCCAAGTGCTCGGCGGCGTCCTGGTCTCCGCCGACCTGGCGGGCACCGGCTGGCGCGCCGTGTTCCTGGTGAACGTGCCGGTCGCGGTCGCCGCCCTGTTCTGCGCGGTGCGCTCCGTGCCGGACAGCCGCGCCGCGCAGCCCACCCGCGGCGACATCGGCGGCACGCTCCTGTTCGCCGCGTCCCTGATCGCGCTGCTGCTGCCCCTGACCGAGGGCAGGGCCGCGGGCTGGCCCCTCTGGTCGGTGCTCTCCCTGCTCGCCTCACCGTTCCTCGCCTGGGCGTTCGCCCGCGTCGAACTGCGCGCGGAGCGCACCGGCGGCAGCCCGCTTCTGCCCCCGTCCCTGCTGCGCGAACCCGGCGTACGGATCGGGCTCACCCTCGGCCTGCCCATCTTCATCGGCTTCGCCGGCTGGATGTTCGTCAGCGCGGTGACGCTCCAGCAGTGGCTGGGCTTCAGCCCCTTGAAGTCCGGTCTGACCCTGATCCCCATGGGCGTCGCGCAGTTCGCGGCGTCGATGCTCGCCCCACGCCTGGTGAAACGGCTCGGCAGCCGCGCGCTGCCGCTGTGCGCGCTGGTGCACGGCACGGGCCTCGCGGTCCTCGCGCTCACGGTGCTGTGGACGCCGTGGGCGTCGCTGAGCCCGCTCGTCCTCGCCCCGGGACTCGCTCTCTGCGGCGTCGGCCAGGGCGTACAGCTCGCCCTCTACTACCGCATCGTGCTCGCCGCGGTACCGGCCGAGCGGGCGGGCGCGGGCAGCGGCCTCGCGGCGACGGTGCAACAGTCCTGCCTGGCCGTCGGCGTCGCCACCCTCGGCTCGCTCTTCCTGGCCCTGGCGTCGGGCTCCGGAATGCGGGACGCGTTCGCGATCGTCCTCGGCGTCCAACTGGCCGGGCTCATCGGCCTCGCACTCCTGAGTCTGCGACTGCCCCGCGGGCTCGGGTGAGGGGCGCGGCCCACGAGGGCGGCGCCCAGCCCGCCGGGTTACCGTCGAACTCATGCCCCCGCAAGAGCTCACGCACCGCCGACGCATGCTCATCCTCGCGATCTGCTGCATGAGCCTGCTCATCGTCAGCCTCGACAACACCGTCCTGAACGTCGCCCTGCCCACCATGGCGCGGGAGTTCGGCACCAGCATCTCGGGCATGCAGTGGACGATCGACGCCTACACCCTCGTACTCGCCGCGCTCCTCATGCTCGCGGGGTCGACGGCGGACCGTGTGGGGCGTCGGAAGATATTCAAGGTGGGCCTGGTGATCTTCACGCTCGCCTCGGTCGCCTGCTCCCTCGCGCCCAACCTGGAGTCCCTCGTGGCCTTCCGCATGGCCCAGGCGGTCGGTGGGTCCATGCTCAACCCGGTCGCGATGTCGATCATCACCAACACCTTCACCGAGCCGCGCGAGCGCGCCCGCGCCATCGGGGTCTGGGGCGGCGTGGTCGGCATCTCCATGGCGACGGGCCCGCTGCTGGGCGGCCTCCTGGTGGACTCCGTCGGCTGGCGCTCCATCTTCTGGATCAACCTGCCGGTCGGCCTCGCGGCGCTGCTCCTCACCATCCGGTACGTCCCCGAGTCCCGCGCCCCCGAGCCACGCCGCCCCGACCCCGTGGGCCAGCTCCTGATCATCGTGCTGCTCGGCGCCCTGACGTACGCGATCATCGAGGCGCCGACCGCGGGCTGGACCTCGCCGCTGATCATCGCGTTCGCGGCCACCGCGCTCCTGGCCCTGCTCGGCCTCATCGCCTACGAGCCGCGCCGCGCCGATCCTCTGATCGACCTGCGCTTCTTCAGATCAGCCCCCTTCAGCGGGGCCACCGTGATCGCGGTCTGCGCGTTCGCCGCGCTGGGCGGTTTCCTCTTCCTCTCCACGCTCTACCTCCAGAACGTACGCGGCCTGAACGCCCTGCACGCGGGCGTGTGGATGCTGCCGATGGCCGCGATGACACTGGTCTGCGCCCCGCTGTCGGGCCGCCTGGTCGGCAGCCGGGGCCCGCGTGTCCCGCTCCTGGTGGCGGGGGTCGCGATGACGTCGTCCGGGGTCCTGTTCGCCGCCTTCGACGCCGAGACCACGAACGCGACGCTCCTCCTCGGCTATGTCCTCTTCGGTCTCGGTTTCGGCTTCGTGAACGCCCCGATCACCAACACCGCCGTCTCCGGAATGCCCCGCTCCCAGGCGGGCGTCGCCGCCGCCGTCGCCTCCACGAGCCGCCAGATCGGCCAGACCCTCGGCGTCGCCGTCATCGGGGCGGTCCTCGCCTCCGGGGTGGGAACCTCGTCGTACGCCGCCACCTTCACGGAGGCGAGCCGCCCCGCCTGGTGGATCATCGCGGGCTGCGGCCTCGCGGTGCTGGTACTGGGTGCGCTGACGAGCGGCCGGTGGGCGAGGGAGACGGCACGGCGGACGGCAGAGCGGCTTGAGACCGGGTCGGAGGACGCGACAGGCATGCCCAGCACTACCGTCGCGTCATGACTGCGACTTGGGACCCCACGGCATCAGGCGTACTGCGACTCCCCTCGGGCCGGCTCATCCGCGGCCGAGGCCTGCGGCGACCGCTTCCGCGGGGCCCGGAGCCTGCCTTCGCGCTGTATCTCCTCGGCAAGGAGCCGCCCGCCGTCGACTGGGAGGCCCGGTGGGTCCGCTGGCCGGACTTCCGGCTGCCCACCGACCGCGGGGCGACGGCCGCCGCCCTGCGTGAGGCGCTGGAGCGGTCGCGGGAGGAGCGGGTCGAGGTCGCGTGCGGCGGCGGCCTCGGCCGCACGGGGACGGCGCTGGCGTGCCTCGCGGTGCTGGACGGGGTGCCGGGCGACGAGGCGGTCGCGTATGTACGGGAGCACTATGCGCCGCGGGCGGTGGAGACGCCGTGGCAGCGGCGCTTCGTGAGACGGTTCGGCTGACCTGACCTCCGGGACCGTCCCCAGGGGGCCCAGGGGCTTAGGGCATCGAAGGGTCCACCGTCGCCTGATGCTCCTGCGCGAGGTGTTCCTCCGCCTTCAGCCATGGCAGGAACTGCACCCGCCTCCCCCATCCGCACGTGTCGCAGCTCAACTGCCGCTGCACACCTGCCTTCTGCACGCGCACGACATGCTCGCGCCCGTGCTGGTCCCATCTGCTGACCTTGCTCGTGGTCGTCGAAGGCATGGCGCCCAGTGTGCAGCAGAAACCCCCGGCTCCGTACGTCTGCGTACGGAACCGGGGGTTTCTCTTCGAGTCAGGCGTCAGCAGCCCACCAGGCGCGAGGCGAGGTAGCCCTCGATCTGGTCGAGGGAGACCCGCTCCTGCTTCATCGAGTCGCGCTCGCGCACCGTGACCGCGTTGTCGTCCAGGGTGTCGAAGTCGACCGTCACGCAGTACGGCGTGCCGATCTCGTCCTGGCGGCGGTAGCGGCGGCCGATGGCGCCCGCGTCGTCGAAGTCGATGTTCCAGTTCTGGCGGAGGGCCGTCGCCAGGCCCTTGGCCTTCGGGGACAGCTCGGGGTTCCGCGAAAGAGGCAGGACCGCGACCTTGACGGGAGCGATGCGGTGGTCGAAGCGCATGACCGTCCGCTTCTCCAGCTTGCCCTTGGCGTTCGGGGCCTCGTCCTCGATGTAGGAGTCGAGGAGGAAGGCGAGCATGGTGCGGCCGACGCCGGCCGCGGGCTCGATGACGTACGGAGTCCAGCGCTCGCCGGCCTCCTGGTCGAAGTAGGACAGGTCCTGGCCCGACGCCTTGGAGTGCGCGGAGAGGTCGTAGTCCGTGCGGTTGGCGACACCCTCCAGCTCGCCCCACTCGCTGCCGCCGAACTGGAAGCGGTACTCGATGTCAGCGGTGCGCTTGGAGTAGTGGGAGAGCTTCTCCTTCGGGTGCTCGAACCACCGCATGTTCTCCTCGCGCAGGCCCAGGCCGGTGTACCAGTTCCAGCGCTGCTCCATCCAGTACTCCTGCCACTTCTCGTCCTCGCCCGGCTTGACGAAGAACTCCATCTCCATCTGCTCGAACTCGCGGGTCCGGAAGATGAAGTTGCCGGGCGTGATCTCGTTGCGGAAGGACTTGCCCATCTGCGCGATGCCGAACGGCGGCTTCTTGCGCGAAGTCTGCTGGACCTGGGCGAAGTTGGTGAAGATGCCCTGCGCGGTCTCGGGGCGCAGGTAGGCGACGGAGCCGCTGTCCTGCGTCGGGCCGAGGTGCGTGGCGAGCATGCCGGAGAACTGCTTGGGCTCGGTGAACTGGCCCTTGGTGCCACAGTGCGGGCAGTTGACCTCGGCCAGGGACTCGGGCGGACGGCCGTGCTTGGCCTCGTACGCCTCTTCCAGGTGGTCGGCGCGGTGGCGCTTGTGGCAGGAGAGGCACTCGGTCAGCGGGTCGGAGAACGTCGCGACGTGACCCGAGGCCTGCCAGACCTCCGTGGCCAGGATCACCGACGAGTCGATGCCGACGACGTCCTCGCGCGAAGTGACCATGTAACGCCACCACTGGCGCTTGAGGTTCTCCTTGAGCTCGACGCCGAGCGGCCCGTAATCCCAGGCGGCACGCTGGCCGCCGTAGATCTCACTGCACGGGTAAACAAAGCCACGGCGCTTGCTCAGGCTGACGATGCTGTCGATCTTGTCGGCGGCCACGGTGCTCTCTTCATTACGACGGTGGGCGAAGCGAATGCTTCAGGTTACCGGCGGGCTTACCCCCCTAATCAAATCGGTTCCCGGGCGACCGTCCCGCAGGGGACGTATCAGACGACTAGTTGACAATCGTTTCCAGATTTGTTGAAAATGAGTGTCATGAACGTACGTCGCCTCATACCCACCGCCGCCGTCGCCTCCGCCACGGTCCTCGGGCTCACGGCCCTGTCCGCCTGCTCGTCCTCCAGCGCCGCGGACAAGGACGGCGACGGCAAGCTGAGTGTGACCGCGTCGTTCTACCCCATGCAGTACCTCGCCCAGGAGATCGGCGGCGACCACGTCTCCGTGGACACCCTGACCAAGCCGGGTGTCGAGCCGCACGACCTGGAGCTCAGCCCGAGGCAGACCGCCCAGCTCGGCGAATCGGACGTCATCCTGTACCTCAAGGGCATCCAGCCCGCCGTCGACGACGCCATCGGCCAGTCCGGCGTGAAGAACACCGTGGATGCCGCGACCCTCACGAAGCTGGAGAAGCACGGCACGGGCGTCGGCCACGACCACGGCCACGAGGGCGAAGAGCACTCCGAAGAGCACTCCGGCGAGGAAAAGCACGCCGACGAGGAAGCAGAGCACGGCCACGAGGGCGAGGGCGAAGCCGGTGCCGACCCGCACATCTGGCTCGACCCGGTGAAGTACGCCGAGGTCGCCGAGGGTGTCGGCAAGGCGCTGGAGAAGGCCGACCCCGACCACGCGGCGGCGTACAAGAAGAACACGAAGGCCCTGGTCAAGAAGTTGGACGCGCTGAACACGAAGTTCGAGGGCGGCCTGAAGAACACCGAGACCAAGACCTTCATCACCACGCACTCCGCCTTCGGCTACCTCGCCGAGCGCTACGGCCTCGACCAGGAGGGCATCTCCGGGATCGACCCCGAGGCGGACCCGAGCCCCGCCCGCATCAAGGAGCTCCAGGACATCGCCAAGGAGGACAAGGTCTCCACGGTGTTCTTCGAGACCCTCGCGAGCGACAAGACCGCCAAGACGCTCGCGAACGACGCGGGCCTGAAGACGGACGTCCTGGATCCCCTGGAGGGAATTACGGACAAGTCCAAGGGCGATGACTACATCGGGGTCATGGAATCCAACCTCGCCGCGCTGAAGAAGGCCCTCGGCGCGAAGTGAACGTACGGCTAGCAGCATCGGAGGCGCACGCCATGGGAGTCACGGAAGCCATGGACGGCGCGGGGTCCGTCCCGCCCGTCATATCCGTGAGGGCGGCCACGGCCACCCTCGGCGCGCGCCCGGTGCTGCGCGGCATCGACCTCACCGTCAGGCGCGGTGAGGTCGTCGCGCTGCTCGGCGCGAACGGCTCGGGCAAGTCCACCGCCGTCCGCTCCGTGATCGGCCAAGTCCCCCTCACCGGCGGCGACATCAGCCTCTTCGGCACCCCCCTGAAGCGCTTCAGGCAGTGGGCCCGCATCGGCTACGTACCGCAGCGCACGACAGCCGCGAGCGGCGTCCCCGCGACGATCCGCGAGGTCGTGTCGTCGGGCCGCCTCTCGCGTACGAAGCTGTCGAGGCTGGGCTGGACGACGAAGACCGACCGCGCGGCGGTCGACCGGGCCATCGCGCTCGTCGGCCTCGCCGACCGCGCCAAGGACTCCGTGGGCGCCCTCTCCGGCGGCCAGCACCAGCGCGTGCTCATCGCCCGCGCGCTCGCCTCCGAGCCCGAGCTGCTGATCATGGACGAGCCGATGGCGGGCGTCGACCTGGCCAGCCAGGAGATCCTCGCCCAGACCCTGCGCGAGCAAGTGGCGGCCGGTACGACGGTCCTGCTCGTCCTGCACGAGCTCGGCGCCCTCGAACCGCTGATCGACCGCGCGATCGTCCTGCGCGACGGCTGCGTGACGCACGACGGCCCGCCCCCGAAGGCGCTCGGCCAGCACGCCCTGCCCGGCCACGACCACGTACATCCGCACTCGGCCGACGAGCACGAGCCGATCCGCACGGGACTGCTGACCTGATGATGATGGAAATCTTCCAGACCGAATTCATGCAGCGGGCGCTGATCGCCGCCGTCCTCGTCGGCATCACGGCCCCCGCCATCGGCATCTACCTCGTCCAGCGCCGCCAGGCCCTGATGGGCGACGGCATCGGCCACATCGCCATGACGGGTGTCGGCCTCGGCTTCCTGCTCAATTCGAGCCCCGTCTGGATGGCGACGCTGATCGCCGTCGTGGGCGCGGTGACGATGGAGCTGATCAGGGCGTACGGCAAGACGCGCGGCGACATCGCCCTCGCAATGCTCTTCTACGGCGGCATGGCGGGCGGTGTCCTGCTGATCAATCTCTCGGACACCGGCTCCAACGCGAACCTCTCCTCGTACCTCTTCGGCTCGCTCTCCACGGTCTCGGACTCCGACGTCACGGCGATCTGCCTGCTCGCGGCCTTTGTGGTCCTGGTCACGGTCGGCCTGCGCAAGCAGCTGTTCGCGGTGAGCCAGGACGAGGAGTTCGCGCGGGTCACGGGACTTCCGGTGCGCGCGCTGAACCTGCTGATCGCGGTCACCGCCGCCGTCACGGTCACCGTCGCGATGCGCGTCGTGGGGCTGCTCCTGGTGAGCGCGCTCATGGTGGTGCCGGTCGCCGCGGCCCAGCAGATCACCCGCTCGTTCAAGGTGACGTTCATCCTGTCGGTGGTCATCGGCACCGCCGTGACGCTGTCCGGCACGGTCACGTCGTACTACCAGGACGTGCCGCCAGGAGCGACCATCGTCCTGATGGCGATCGGCGTCTTCGTCGTCCTGACCGCGCTCGCCACCCCCCTGGCCCGGCGACGGGCACGGGCCGTGACCTCTGCCGACGCGACCTGCACGGCCGAGGACGTCGCCAAGGACGTCCCCGGGGCGCGGCGCCCGGCTGACGAGGTCAGCGCCTGAGAGCGAGCTGGCACAATGGCCCGACGGGATATGACAGATGTGCGGGCGATCGTGCGATTTTTTCAGTTGAGGAGGCACCTGTGACAACGGCTGCGGGACCCCCGGTACGAGGACGATCCACCCGGCAGCGCGCCGCTGTGGCGGCGGCCCTGGGCGAGGTGGACGAGTTCCGCAGTGCGCAGGACCTGCACGACATGCTCAAGCACAAGGGCGATTCGGTGGGCCTGACCACGGTCTACAGAACGCTCCAGTCCCTCGCCGACGCAGGCGAGGTCGACGTGCTCCGCACCGACGAGGGCGAGTCGGTCTACCGCCGCTGCTCCACCGGCGACCACCACCATCACCTGGTCTGCCGGGCGTGCGGCAAGGCGGTCGAGGTCGAGGGCCCCGCGGTCGAGAAGTGGGCCGAGGCGATCGCCTCCGACCACGGGTATGTGAACGTGGCGCACACGGTGGAGATCTTCGGCACCTGTGCGGAGTGCGCGAACAAGTAACCGTACGTACGTGAGGGGCCCCCACCGTCGCGCTGACGGCGGGGGCCCCTCACGTACGCATGAACAACTGTCTAACTGTCGGCGATCTGCTGCTCGTTCGGGATCGCCCCGCCGAAGCGGCGGTCGCGCGAGGCGTATTCGAGGCAGGCGCGCCACAGGTCGCGGCGGTCGAAGTCCGGCCACAGCACGTCCTGGAAGACCATCTCGGCGTAAGCGCTCTGCCAGAGAAGGTAGTTGGAGGTGCGCTGCTCCCCGCTCGGGCGCAGGAAGAGGTCGACGTCCGGCATGTCGGGGTAGTACATGTACTTCGCGAAGGTCTTCTCGCTGACCTTGGAGGGGTCGAGCCGCCCCGCCTTCACGTCCTCGGCGATCGCCTGTGCGGCGTCCGCGATCTCCGCACGGCCGCCGTAGTTCATGCAGAAGTACAGGGTGAGCTTGTCGTTGCCCTTGGTCTGCTCCTGGGAGATCTCCAGTTCCCTGGCGACCGACTTCCACAGCTTGGGCATCCGGCCCACCCAGCGCACGCGGATACCGAGCTCGTCCAGCTGGTCGCGGGTCTTGCGGATGAAGTCGCGGTTGAAGTTCATCAGGAACTTCACCTCGTCCGGAGAACGCTTCCAGTTCTCGGTGGAGAAGGCGTAGAGCGAGATCGCCCCGACGCCCATCTCGATGCCGCCCTGCAGCACGTCGAGGACGCGCTCGGCACCGACCTTGTGCCCCTCGGTGCGCGGCAGACCCCGCTCCTTCGCCCAACGCCCGTTGCCGTCCATGACGATCGCCACGTGCTTGGGCACCAGCTCGCCGGGGATCTTCGGCGGTGTGGCGCCCGAGGGGTGCGGCTCGGGGGCCTTGTACTCACGGCGGGACCGTCCGAGGATTCCGCGTCGTGCCATGGGGGGCTCTCTCCTACCTAGCTGTTCTCTGTACCTGACGTGGTACGTGACGTGCTTACGTGGTCTTCTCTACGTACCGCAACGAGCGGAGCCCGCGCTCCAAGTGCCAGTGCAGATAGGCGGAGACGAGCCCGCTGCCCTCCCTGACATGCCGCGCCTCGCACGCGTCCGCCGTCTCCCAGTCTCCGGTGAGCAGCGCGCCGAGCAGGCCGAGGGCTTCCATGGAGGGTACGACGCTGCCGGGCACCCGGCAGTCGACGCAGACGGAGCCGCCCGCGGCGACGGAGAAGAACCGGTTCGGCCCGGGGAGCCCGCACTTCGCGCAGGAGCTGAAGCTGGGTGCGTAACCGTTCACGGCGAGGGAGCGGAGCAGGAACGCGTCGAGGATGAGGTGCGGCTCGTGCTCGCCGTTGGCCAGGGTCCGCAGCCCGCCCACCAGCAGCAGATACTGCTGCACGGCGGGCTCGCCCTCGTGGTCCGTGAACCGCTCGGCGGTCTCCAGCATGGCCGTGCCGGCGGTGTAGCGCGCGTAGTCCGTGACGATTCCGCCACCGTACGGAGCGATCGTCTCACTCTGGGTGCACAACGGGAGTCCGCGGCCGATGAGTTCGCTGCCGCGCGCGAAGAACTGCACGTCGACGTGGGAGAAGGGTTCGAGGCGCGCCCCGAACTTGGACTTCGTGCGCCGCACGCCGCGCGCGACGGCGCGGACCCGGCCGTGACTGCGGGTGAGCAGCGTGATGATGCGGTCCGCCTCACCCAGCTTCTGGGTGCGCAGCACGACGCCGTCATCACGGAACAGACTCATGGGCCCCATTCTCGCGTACGGGGCCGACAGCCGTGGCCGGGGTGGCTCCGGGGCCGTGACCGGATCGGCACCGGCCCGTCCTGACCCCTGGCCATATCACTCACGCCTGCCAAAATGCCCGCATGAAGAGTGAGCTGTTCTCCACGGAGCACATGGCCCAGCAGTCCGTCGCCCCCGGGATGACCCTGCAGAACGCCAAGTCCATCAAGTACGCGGTCAACGGTGAGATGCACGCACGGCAGGGCGCGATGATCGCCTACCGCGGTGATCTTCAGTTCGAGCGCAAGGGCCAGGGCGTGGGCGGCATGCTGAAGCGGGCGATGACCGGTGAGGGTCTTGCGCTCATGGCGGTGCGCGGCCAGGGGGAGGCGTGGTTCGCGCACGAGGCGCAGAACTGCTTCATCGTCGACATCGAGCCGGGCGACGTCCTCACCGTCAACGGCCGCAACGTCCTGTGCTTCGACGCGACGCTCTCCTACGAGATCAAGACGGTGAAGGGCGCGGGCGTCACCGGCGGCGGCCTCTTCAACAGCGTCTTCACCGGCGCCGGGCAGCTCGGCCTGGTCTGCGACGGCAACCCGCTGGTGATCCCGGTGTCGCCGCAGCAGCCGGTGTACGTCGACACGGACGCGGTGGTCGGCTGGACCGCGAACCTGGACACCTCACTGCACCGTTCGCAGTCCGTCGGCTCCATGATCAGGGGCGGTTCCGGCGAAGCGGTGCAGCTGATGCTGCGCGGCGAGGGGTACGTCATCGTGCGCCCGAGCGAGCTGACCCCCTCGAAGCCGCAGCAGCACTAGGCGGGCTGCCGGGCCCGGTCGGGGTGGCTGATCGCTTCCCAGGGGGCGAGGTTCCACGGGCTGGCCCCGTTCGCCGGGTCCAAAAGGGTCTTCAGATGGGCGTCGGAGGCGGCCTGGGGCGCGGGGAAGTCCGCGTCCTCGGTGCCCTGAAGACTGTCCCGCCACACCTTCCTGCCGAGCAGATAGTGGTCGGCGTACTCCTCCCACGAGGAGTACGTCCCCACCACCGTCGGCACGACGTTCTTGAGCCGGTTCCAGGTGTCGGCCTCGCTCAGCATCCCGCAGGCGAAGCCGCGCCGTGAGATGTCCACGTAGAGCGCGATGTCCCAGGCCAGGGGCTCCACCCCGAGCCGCCGCCGGGCCATCGCACGGTAGCCGGTGCTCGCGAGCCCGCTCAGGCGCCCGAGCAGTTGCTCGGGCGCGGTGATCTCCCACTGCTCGGCCAGCCACTTCCGCGCTCTGCCGTCGTCGAGGCGGGTGAACGGATACAGGGTCGTCCGGGAGGCGTCCTTGTCCCGGCTGACCGGCGCGCTCAGCGACACCATCCAGAGCTGGTGCATGGTGAGCGGTGTCGGATACTTGGACTCGACCTTGGGCTTGCTCCACTTCCATATCGCCATGGCGCCGCACCCTATGTCACGGCACTTCCCCCCGGCTTCGGGCGTTCGCGTACGCCGTCGCGGCACGGAGCCGCTCCGAGGCGGTGGCGGTCCTCAGCGCGTCCGGCGAACAGTCCCACTCCCGGCCGCCGCCGAAGGGGCGGAGCTGGACGTAGGGCCCTTCGTGGCCCATGACCCGGCCGACCTGTCCGGTGCGGGTGTCCACGGCGTAGGCGCCGACGGGGAGGTACAGGTTCATGGCGCGACCCCCAGCGCGGCGACCAGCCGAGCGGCCGTCTCGACACGGCATCCGCCCAATTCAATGCGCGGGCAAGGTGCCTCGCGGGCCAAAGATGTGGGGTCGATCCGCAATGACGGCAACGTAATTCCCGCCCGCGCGAGCGCGTTGCGCAATTCTTTCATGGTCTCCTCCGCCTCTGCCACGCATACCGGCGCGTGCGCCTTGTTCTCACCCATCGGGTGGCTCCCCTTTGCCGTCGAATCTCACTCTTCGCATCCCTACGGTGACGGAATCCACCTAGACTCGACAGGAGTCTGTCTCCTACAACTGCGAGGCAGCGGAGGGTGGTTGGCCATGGCCAATGGTTCACGTCAGGCGGCCTGGGAGTTCTTCGGCGCGGAGCTGAAGCGGCGGCGGGAGGATGCGGGGCTTACGCAGGCTGCGCTCGGGGTGCGGGTATTTGTTTCCGGCAGCTATATCGGCCAATTCGAACAGGCTATTCGTAAGCCGCAGTTGGATGTGGCGGAGCGGATCGATGAGGTACTACAAACCGATGGCCTTTTCGAGCGGCTGTGGCGCAAGCTGATTAATGACCAGCCGTTCGCGGAGTACTTCGCGCATGCTGCGGAGCTGGAGAGGCTGGCGACGGAGATCTGTGACTTCGCCCCGGCGGTGGTCCCGGGGCTTCTGCAGACCCCCGAGTACGCGCGAGCGATCTTCCTGGGCAGCAACCCCCTTGCCACCGACGAGTACGTCGAGGAGTTGGTAAGGGCTCGCATGGACCGGACCCTGCTCCTCAAGGACACTGCAAAGCCCATGTATTGGGCGATCCTCCACGAGGCCGTGCTGTGTGTACCGGTCGGCGGGCCCGCCACGATGGCCGGGCAGCTCGATCGCATTGCGGCGATGATGCGCGAGCGCAGGGTGATGGTCCAGGTGCTCCCCTTCGCGGCCGGAGCGTACTCGCCGATGGGCAAGATGATGCGGCTCATGGAGTTCGAGGACGCGCCGCCAACTGTCTATACAGAAGCCGTGCTTTCGGGGAACTTGCTGGACGATCCGGCTGTGGTGAAGCGGACGAGGTCGTCTTACGATCAGCTCAGGGCCGTCGCGTTGTCGCCGGAGGCGTCCCTGGACCTGATCGATTCGGCGTCGGAGGAATTCAGACGATGCGCGAGTACGACTTGAGCAACGCCAGCTGGCGCAAGAGCAGTCACAGCGGCGGGGACGGCGGGGAGGAGTGCATAGAGGTCGCCTACGACTTCATCGGCGCCGCCCGCTGGCGCAAGAGCAGCTACAGCAATGGCGAGGGCGGCAGCTGCGTCGAGGTAGCCGACGGAGTCCCCGGCATCGTCCCCGTACGGGACAGCAAGGACCCCCAGGGCCCCGCCCTGCTGATCAACGCCCCCGCCTGGCAGGCGTTCGTGACCGGGGTGCGCGCTACTGGCGGCTGATCGCCCGCGTGATGCCCGCCGCGATCGTCGTGGCGAGGGTCCAGCCCATGATGACCAGGGCATACCCCAACCACTGATACGGCCCCCGCGAGGCGTACGCGTGCTCCTGGCCGAAGTCGATGATCGGGAGCAGCAGGTCCAGCGCGTAGAAGACGGAGTTGAACTCCGGGGCCTCGTCCGGCTTCAGCGCCACCGGCTCCCGCACGGCGTACGCGACGGAGCCGATCAGCAGGAGCGAGAAGAGCCAGGCCGCCGCCCGCGTGGGCCGGAAGCCGTAGCCGACGGTGGCGTCCTGGAGGTACCCCCAGGCCTTGGCGTACCAAGGCAGGGTGGTGCGGTGGCGGCGCTGCTTGGCGAGTTGGACCTTGCGCGCGGCGGCATCGTCCCCGATCCGGCGGTAGGAGGCGGCCAGTTGCTCGTACGCGTACGGGACATAGCCGTCGGAATCACGTCCCAGGATCTGAAGCCGACGCTCGGCAGGCTCGTGCGGGTCGAGCGTGGTGTAGGTCAGGCCGTCGAGGCGAACCGCGTCCGGCCAGCTCTCCGGAGAGATGTGCAGGAGGTCGAGCCGAGAGCGTCGCAGGGTGACGGAGCCCTCGATGGGGGCGGCCTCCCGCAACCACAGTTCGCCGACGGCGAGGCTGCTGGCGCGAAGGGCCATGCCGCCGGGGTTGGACAGGCGCGCGTAGGCGAAATTGAGCTGGCCCGGTATCCGGGCGCCCCGCAGGTTGATCCGTCCCCGCGCGGTGAGCCGCATCGCATGCAGATCGGTGCCGCCGCTCAAGTTCGAAGCGTGCAGGGCCGTGCCACCTGGATTATTGAGGACCGCATCGTCGAACGTGATGTTCCCGGCGACCACGGCACCCGCGAGGCGGACCATCCCGTGGGCGGTGAAGCCTTGGTCGGCGGTCAGGTCGTCGTCGATGGTGACGCGATTGAGGGCCAGGATGGGCTGATCGGGGTCGACGGCCGCACCTTCCTCACCCAGCTGCGCCCTGTCGAGGAAAAGAGCTCCGGAGATTCGGGCGCCGCCGAGCCGGACGTTTCCCCGGACGCGGACCCCGGTCATCCGCAGCGAGCCGTCGACCCGCAGTCCGACGCCATACAGACCGGGAAACACGGACCAGCCGAGGTTCAGCTGCCGTAACTGCGCTCCGTAGACGTCCAGTTCCTCGTCGAAGTAACAGGCCCAGAGATGGATCGCCCCCGCGACCTCCGCGTACTCAAGGTCGAGCTTGCCCGTGATGCGGGCGCCGTGCAGTCGCAGCACGGGCGTCTCGCCTTCCTGGCGTGGCCCGTCGATGAGCAGAGCGCGCAGCACCTCGGCCCGCACGGTCCGCTCAGGACCCCAGTCGGCGCCGAGATCGGCGGGTTCCCTGTGCCGCTCCCGGAAGTCGACGGCCCGCCCCAGCGGGAAGGCGTTCCACACCTCCCGCTCGGCCTCGCTCAGATCGCTGATCTCCACCGGCGCGACTCTGGTGCGAGGCGGATCACGTGTCAACCAGCCGCCGTGTCACGGCGATAGCGCACCTCGGTCCGCCCCTGCCCGTCGGCGTCCACCTCGCCCACGACCACGAACCCCGCACGGACAAGCACCGCCCGCGACCCGGCGTTGTCGGCGTCCGTCGCCGCCCGCAGCGCGCGCAGCCCGTACTCGCTGCCCGCGAGTCCGCACACCTGCCGTACGGCGGACGTGGCGAGCCCGCGGCCCGCGGCGCTCTCCGCGATGCGATAGCCCAGCTCGGCCTCGCCGTCCGTCACATCGACGAGGTTGACCCGGCCGACCACCGCGCCCTCGCCATCCACCAGTACGTGGAAGTGACAGGTCCCGGCGGCCTGTTCGGCGAGCAGGGAAGCGTGCCGTACGTCGAACTCGGTGAAGTAGGCGTCGCCACGGTCGGGCACGTACTTCGCGAAGTAGGTCCGGTTCTCGCGTTCGAAGGCGAGCAGGGCGGGAGCGTGGTCGGCGCGCAGGCGCTGGAGTTCGGGCATGACGGAAAACTAGCCGCGGGTCCGCGGTCGCCGCCTCGCATTTTCGGTCCCGGTGGGCGGCCCGGTCTTGGCGCTCTCGCTGTCAGTGCCGGACGGTAACGTCCGTCGTCCCGAACCGTCCCCCACCGAGGAGATGCCGTGGACGACGCCATGGGTAGTGCCTACTCGCCCATACCCGAGCTGAATCTGCTCAAGGAGTTCCACGACGGGCCCGGGAAAGCGGGCTTCGCCGACGGGTTCGAGATGTACGCGTACGGGTGGCGCGACGCCGGCCTCGTCCAGTGGCTGGACATGACCGACTCCCCGGAGTTGCGGGTCCGCCTGGACCGGCTCGTGCCCTTCGCCCAGGCCACCGGTTCCGGGTCGTTCTACGCGCTGTGGCGCTGTGACGACCGCGCCGATCTCGCGACGCTGCCCGTCGTCCTCTTCGGGGACGAGGGCGACCTCGACGTCGTCGCCTCCGGGCTGCGGGACCTGTTCCGCCTGCTGGCCATCGACCACGAGTGGTACCTCCCCGAGTGGGAGTGGGACGCCGACGAAGAGCACAGCCCGGGGCACGGGGAGTATCTCGACTGGCTGGAGGAGAGGTTCGGCCTCACCGCGCCCGAGGACGGCGACCTCATCATCGACCGCGCACGGGACGAATACGGCATGCGCTTCATGGAGTGGCTCCTGGAGTTCTGCCCCGAGTACGTGGTCGACGCGCTCCGGGAGAACCTCGACCTCGACGGGTAGCTGTGTTAGCCGTGTCCCACTACTTCTTGACCGGCGGGCAGTAGCCGGTGTCCGCGCCGATGCTGTTGATCTCGGCGTTCGACCGCGAGTCGCCGGCGTAGTTGATCTGGTCGGTGCAGCTGACACCGGGCTTGTTCGGGGTGCCCGACGGCTTGTTCCCCTTCTCGGGCGTGGGGCAGGTGCCGGTGTCGGCGCCGATGCTGTTGATCTCCGCGTTCGACCGGGGGTCGTCCGCGTAGTTGATCTGGTCCGTGCAGCTCTTCCCGGTCTTCTCGGGGGCTGCCGACGGCTTGTTCCCCTTCACCGGCGTGGGGCAGGTGCCGGTGTCCGCGCCGATGCTGTTGATCTCGGCGTTCGACCGAGGGTCACCCGCGTAGTTGATCTGGTCCGTGCAGCTCTTCCCGGACTTGGCCGGCGTGCCCGACGACTTGCCGTCGGCGGAGTCCCCGCCGGTCTCGCCGGTCTTGGACGCGGAAGTGGGCGCGGAAGAGGACGCGGAGGACGAGGAGGCGTCGTTTCCGCCGCTCTGGCAGGCGGTGAGCCCGAACGCGGCGACGGCGATCACCATGGCGGCAGCGGCCTTGCGGGCGTGGAGGAGGGTGGAGTGCGACATGTTCTTCCCGTTCAGTCAGTGGTGCGGGCTCGGCAGAACCAGACTGTCGGTCGCTGCTGATGATCTACCGACGTCTGACTAACGCCTCGCTAACGTCCGACGAGCCAGGTGTCCGGCCGGCCACACGACCCCTCGGGGAACCAACGCGATCGCCTCGTGACGGGTCAGGACGGCCGGTTGACGGTTGACGGTGAGAAGCAGCACGCACGTGACGTAGGCGCGTGTTGGGGAAATGTTGGGCCATACCGCGAGGATGCACCCGCAGGGGCGAACTTGTTTTTTCGCCCTCGCCCTTGGCCTGAAAACGCCTCGAAGCTATGGCTATGGCACCGCTGTGGGCTGTAGCGCGCGAAGAACCAAAGAAAAGGCAACACATGACGAAGCACAGGATCGCCGCCCGACTCGCCAGCGTGGCCGCTGTCGGCGCTGCGATCGTGGGTGGCACCGTGGCGCTCGCGCCGACCGCCTCCGCGGTCGGCTCCAGCGCCTGCACCAAGAATGTCGCCAACTACGACACCCAGACTGACACCACCGTCAAGTTCCGCACTGGCCCCGGTACTGGCTACACGGCGAAGGGCACGGTGGGCGAAGGCCGCTGGGTGTACGTCACCTGCACCGCCAAGGCCGGCACGTGGGCCTTCCTGAAGGTCACCAGCGGCCCGCACAAGGGGGAGACCGGCTGGATCGCCTACAAGTACCTCGCTGTTCCCATGCAGACGAGCTGACGAGCGCGGCCGAACGGCCGGGCCCCGCAAGGGCCTGACGCCCAGGCGGGCCCGGGGGAGCCTTCTCCCCCGGGCCCCCCTGCGGTCAACGGCCCGCCGACGGCTGACAGTTGCAGTAAAGTCCCACGCGGATGCTTCTTGACCAGAGGGTTTCCCCTTCTGGTCTGGGACTTTTCTTCAGAGCGACCGCCATGGGTGATCCGGGCAAGAGCGAGCGGGATTAGTCCTGCGGGGGTCAGCCGCGGAGCACGTCCACCGACCAGTCCCGGGTGTCCAGCCGAACATGCACCCGCTCCCCATCCGCCGTCACCCGCGTCCGCGCCTGCACCCCCTCGGGGAGGTCCGGCAGGACCGGCTCCACCCCGCACTCCGCGCGCACCCGGTCAAAAAGTTCCCGCATCTCCTTCGGGGCGGGGCGCGTGCCCAAGTACCAGGCCACGCCCTCGCCGTAGGGGTGGCGGGTCACCGTCGGGGTGCCCTCGGCGGACGTGGTCACCGCTTCCGCGCCTTCCAGGTGGATCTCCTCCGACCACGTGCCGTCCGGTCCCGGGTCGAACTCCTCCACCCGCAGGCCGAGGAGTTCGCGGAAGGGGGCGGGGTATCCGCCGAGGTGGACGCGGTCGTGTTCGTCCACGATTCCGGAGAAGTAGGACATCACCAGAGTGCCGCCGCCGTGGGCGTACGCACGGATTCGTGCCGCGGTCTCCTTCGTCACCGAGTAAAGATTGGGGACCAGGAGCAGGCGATACTCGGTGAAGTCCCCGTCCACCGGGACCACGTCGCAGGCCACCGACGCGTCGTACAGCGGCTTGTGGTGGGCCAGGGCCGCCTCCAGGAACGTGACGTCGGCGCTCGGGTGCGCGTCCAGTTCCAGCGCCCACCAGCTGGGCCAGTCCATGAGCAGCGCCGCGTCCGCCCGCTCGGGCGTCGCGCCGAGCAGCTCGGGGTGCGCTGCCAGTTCCGCGCCCAGTTCACGCACCTCGCGGAAGATCCGCGTCTGCCTGCCTCCGTGCGGCACCATCGCCGAGTGGAACTTCTCCGCTCCCCCGCGCGACTGCCGCCACTGGAAGAACAGCACCGAGTCCGCGCCGTGCGCCACCGCCTGCCAGCTGTCCAGGCGCATCCGGCCCGGTGGCTTCCTGCCGTTGCGCTCACGCCAGTTCACGGCGCCCGGCGCCTGTTCCAGAAGCAGCCACGGCCGGCCGCTCTTCAGGCCGCGCATGACGTCGTACGAGAAGGCCGTTCGGTGGAGTGAAGCCGGATCGTGCGGGTCGGGGTACGAGTCGTACGACACCACGTCCAGGTGCGGTGCCCACGCGAACAGGTCCAGCGTCTTCGCCACCGGCACGAAGTTCGTCGTGACGGGGATGTGCGGGGTGATGCGGGTCAGGACCTCCTTCTCCGCCAGGTAGCACGCGAGGAGTTCGTCGGAGGAGAAGCGCCAGTAGTCGAGCTGCTGGGCCGGGTTGCGGAACGACGGGGCCTTGCGAGGGGTGTGGATCTCCTCGAAGGTGCCGTAGCGCTGCGACCAGAAGTCCGTCGACCATGCGTCGTTGAGGCGTTCCACCGTGCCGTACCGCTCCCGCAGCCATCCGCGGAACGCCGCCGTCGACACCTCGCAGTGGCAGTGGCGTGAGATGTGGCAGCCGTATTCGTTGCCGATGTGCCAGAGGGCGAGCGCGGGGTGCTCGCCGTACCGCGCGGCCAGGCGCTCGGTGAGGCGTACGGCGTGCGTGCGGTACGTCGGGCTCGACGGACACCAGTGCTGGCGGGCCCCCGGGTGCAGGCGGACCCCGTCCTGCGTCATCGGGAGGGTCTCCGGGTGCAGGCGCGTCAGCCATGGCGGCGGGGACGCCGTCATCGTCGCCAGGCTCACCGCGACGCCCGCCTCCGCGAGACGGTCCAGGTGGCCGTCCAGCCAAGTGAAGTCGTACGTGCCCGGGGCCGGCTCCGTCTTCGCCCAGGAGAAGATCCCGAGCGTCACCAGATTCACCCCCGCCTCGCGCATCAGCTCGGCGTCCTCCGCGTGGACTTCGGGGCCCCACTGCTCGGGGTTGTAGTCGCCGCCGTAGCCGAGCGCCGGCAGGCGCGAACGGAAGCGGTCCATGCCCTGACACTCACCCATGTCATCCGACCTTTCATCTCGACGAGGCGCCACGCACGGGCCTCGGCCGGCACGGTCGGCGACGTACTGCGCGTATCGACGCGTAACGGCACGTCCAGAGCCTTGACCGGCCCCCCGGCCCCTCTTATCGTCGCCACGCCACCATGACGTAGGACGTGGGATCTCTCAAGGGAGACACAGTGAGCGACCTGAAGACCAGCCGCGGCTCCACCGGCCCCACATCGGACCGTCGGGCCTTCCTCAAGTACACCGGTGCGCTGGGCGCCGCCGCCGCCATCACCACCACGCTCTCCGCCTGCTCGTCGGGGCCCGAGTCCACGAACGAGGCCGGAGACGGCGACGGCAAGGGCGGCGACTCGACCCTCACCGCCGTCATCGGCTATGGAAACGACGGCAGTTGGGACCCCACGCAGACCGCGTCCGCCTTCGCGATGGCCGGCAACGAACACATCTACGAGGGCCTCCTGGGCACCGACCCCCTCACCCGTGAGCCGTACGCCGCGCTCGCCACGGAGATCCCCACCGACGACAAGGCGACCACCTGGAAGTTCACGCTGCGGCCCGGAGCCAGGTGGCACGACGGGAAGCCGGTGACCGCCGACGACGTGGTGTTCGTCTTCGACCGCATCCTGGACCCGAAGACGCAGACCCTGGCCAAGGGCTTCTTCGAGAGCTGGCTGAAGGAGGTCAAGAAGGTCGACGCGACCTCCGTCGAGCTCACCCTCAAGTTCCCCTTCCCGGACGGCCTGGCCCGCCTCTCCCTCGCCAAGATCATGCCGAAGCACGTCTTCTCCAAGCCGGGCGCCTGGGACGACGCGACCAAGGGCAAGGCGGTGGGCTCGGGACCGTACAAGATGGCGTCGCACGCCCCGAAGTCCAACACCACCTTTGAGGCCTTCGACGACTACAACGGCCCCCGCAAGGCCGCCTTCAAGAAGATGAACTGGCTGACCATCGTGGACGCCGCCCCCCGCGTCGCGAAGATCTCCGGCGGCAGCGCGGACTCGGAGATCGCGGACAACATCCCGTACGCCAATATCGAGCAGCTCAAGAAGGGCGGGCTCACCGTCGAGGGCGGCGCGGGGATGAACAACCTGTTCCTGATGTTCAACACCGCTCACAAGCCCTTCGACGACGTACGCGTGCGCCAGGCGCTGCACTATGCCATCGACACCGAGAAGATGATCGAGGTCGCCCTCAAGGGTCATGGCAAGGCGTCGACTTCGTTCCTCAACGAGTCCAACCCCGCCTACCGCCCGGCGAAGACGGTCTACGCGTACGACCCGAAGAAGGCGAAGAAGCTTCTGGAGGAGGCCGGGGTCAAGGACCTGTCGGTCGATCTCATGGCGGTGAACGTGAGTTGGATCGTCGACTGCCTGCCGACCATCAAGGCCTCGTGGGACGCGATCGGCGTCAAGACGACGCTGGACCCGCAGGAGACCACGGCCGTCTTCACCAAGATGGACCAGAAGAAGGACTACCAGATCGTCGCGGCCGCATCGAACCCCAACCAGTTCGGCATCGACCCCGACCTGATCATGCACTACAACTACGGGCCCGAGAACCTGTGGATGGGCTACGCCCGTTGGGCGGACAACTCCGTGGCCAAGAAGCTCTTCAAGGACATGGACCAGGCGACGCGCGAGCCGGACGCGACCAAGAAGAAGGCCATGGTCCAGGAGTACATCGACACCGTCGCCGAGCAGGCGGTGATCTATCCGGTCGTCCACAACGAGCTGATGACCGCCTGGGACCCGAAGAAGCTCACCGGCATCAAGGCCCAGCCCTATCCGGGCATCAATCTCCTCCAGGCCAAGTGGGCCGACTAGCCGCTCAGGGAACCAGCCTTCCAGCAAGACCGTGGGGAGTCGTACGACGTGATCGCGATCGTCAGAATCCTGGTGCGCCGCCTAGTCCTGCTCGTCCCCCTGCTGCTCGGCATCGTCCTGTTCGTCTTCCTCGTGATGCGGTTCTCCGACGTCGATCCGGCGTCGGCGTTCTTCCAGGGCGCCAATCCGACCGAGGAGCAGCTGCACGAGTTCCGCGAGGAGAACGGCCTGCTCGATCCGCTGCCGGTGCGCTATGTCGCGTTCGTCGGCGATCTGGTCCAGGGCGACATGGGCATCAGCGTGCTCACCCGCTCACCGGTGGTGGACCAGGTCACCACCGCGCTTCCGCTCACCCTGCAGCTGACCTTCCTCGGGCTCGGCATCGCGGTGGTCATCTCGCTGCTGCTCGGGGTGACCGCCGCGATCTACCGCGACCGGCTGCCCGACCAGCTCATCCGCGTCATCTCGCTGACCGGTGTGGCGGCGCCCGGCTTCTGGCTGGCGCTGCTCATGATCCAGTACCTGGCGGTGGAGGCGGGCTGGTTCCCGACCGGCGGATACGTCAACCCCGGTGACTCCCTCACCGGCTGGCTGAAGACGATGACGCTGCCCGCCTTCGCGCTCTCCCTGCCGGTGGCCGCCGGGCTCACCCGCATCATCCGCACGGCGGTGGTGGAGGAGCTCGACAAGGATTACGTGCGCACGGCGATCGGCAGCGGACTGCCACCGGTCGTGGTGGTCGGCCGCAACGTCCTGCGCAACGCCCTCATCAACCCGCTGACCGTGCTCGGCCTGCGCGTGGGCTATCTGCTCGGCGGCGCGGTCGTCATCGAGACGATCTTCTCGCTGCCCGGCATGGGGAAGCTGATGATCGACGCCGTGAAGAACGGCGACCCGGCCGTCGTACAAGGGGTCGTCATCACGACGGCCGTCGGATTCGTGGTCGTGAACCTGGTCCTCGACATCCTCTATCTGCTGGTCAATCCGCGTCTGAGGGGGACCGCCTGATGATCATGTCGCGCAAGGCTCTGGCCGAGCGGCTCTCGCGGCCCGGCATCCGGCTGCGCTCCCTGCGCCGCCTGCCCGTGCTGTCGCGCGTCGCGGTGGGCGTGATCGGCGTGGTCGTCCTGGTGGCGCTCCTCGCACCGCTGATCGCCCCGCACGACCCGCTGGACCAGCAGCCGCAGTCCGACGGCACGGGACACCCGACCGGCGACCACTGGATGGGGCAGGACAGCCTCGGCCGGGACATCCTCAGCCGGCTGATGTACGGGGCGCGCTGGTCCCTGGCGATCGGACTCGGGGCGACGCTGCTCGCCCTGGTCGTCGGGGCCGTGCTCGGGGCGATCGCGGCGACGTCCCGCAAAGCGGTCGACGAGACGCTGATGCGGTGCCTGGACATCGTCATGGCGTTCCCCGGGATCGCGCTCGCGGCCGTCCTCGTGGCGGTCTTCGGGGGCGGCATCCTCGTACTGATCTGCGCCATCGCGTTCCTGTTCACCCCGCCGATCGCGCGGGTCGTGCGCGCGAACGTGATGGATCAGTACGGCGAGGACTACGTCGTCGCCGAACGCATCGTCGGCGCCCGCACCCCACACATCCTGATCAAGCACGTGGCCATCAACTGTGCGGCGCCGATCCTCGTGTTCTGCACGGTGCAGGTCGCCGAGGCGATCGTCTTCGAGGCCTCGCTGTCGTTCATCGGCGCGGGCGTGCGGCCCCCGGACCCGTCCTGGGGCAGCGTCATCGCCGACGGCAAGAACATGGTGCTGCTCGGCGGCTGGTGGGCGACGGTCTTCCCCGGCCTCCTGATGCTGATCACGGTCCTCGCCCTGAACATCCTCTCCGAAGGCGTGTCGGACGCGTGGGCGGCGCCCGCGACCCGTGACGTGCCGGGAGAGGCCCGTAAGGAGGACCCTCTCGAAGCGCCCGAGCCGGGCAGCGGCAAGGTCCTCGAACTGCCGGGCCTGACGGAGGCGGCCGAGCGTCTGCGCTCACGCGCGCGCCCGCTGCCGGAGGGCAGCCCGGTGCTCACCGTCTCCGACCTCACCATCGGCTTCGACGCCCGGCACGGCGGGGTGGACATCGTCGACGGCATCAGCTTCCACGTCCGGCCGGGCGAAGTGCTCGGCCTGGTGGGCGAGTCGGGCTGCGGCAAGTCGCTCACCGCGCTGACCGTGATGGGCCTGGAGCCGAAGGGCGCCCGCATCGGCGGCCAGGTCACCTTCGACGGCGAGCAGCTGCTCGGCATGCCGATGCGCGCCCGCAGACGACTGCTCGGCCACGACATGGCGATGATCTACCAGGACGCCCTGTCGTCCCTCAACCCCGCGATGACGGTCCGCTCCCAGCTCAAACAGGTCGTACGAAGGGGAGGCCGCCGCACGGCCGTGGAACTCCTCGAACTGGTCGGCCTCGACCCGGACCGCACCCTGCGCAGCTACCCGCACGAACTCTCCGGCGGCCAGCGCCAGCGCGTCCTGATCGCGATGGCCCTCTCCCGCGACCCGAAACTGATCGTCGCCGACGAGCCGACGACGGCCCTGGACGTCACGGTCCAGGCCCAGGTCATCCAACTCCTGCTGCGCCTGCGCGAGGAGCTGGGCTTCGCGCTGATCCTCGTCTCGCACGACCTGGCCCTGATCGCGGACGTCACCGACCGGGTGGTGGTGATGTACGGCGGCCAGATCGTCGAGACGGGCGTGACGGCGGACCTCGTCGAGGCACCGTCGCACCACTACACGCGCGGCCTGCTCGGCTCGGTGCTCTCGCTCGAATCCGCGGCGGAGCGCCTGACCCAGATCAAGGGTGTCGTCCCCTCACCGGCCGACTTCCCCGCGGGCTGCAGGTTCGCGGACCGGTGCCCCCTCGCGAGCGAGGTGTGCCGCACGACGGCGCCCGAACTCGTGGGCGGGGAACGGCATTCCATCGCCTGCCACCACCCGGCGCAGCAGCCGCCGGGCGTGCCGCGGCCCAGGGGAAGCGAGGCCCTCAAGTGACGACGAAGGACACGACAAAGGACGCGACGAAGGACACGCCTTCCGAAGACCTGATCACCCTCTCCGACGCGCACGTCGTGCACCGGGCTCGCTCGGGCGGGCTGTTCTCACGCGACCGCGTGTACGCCCTGACCGGCGCCGATCTGACCATCGCGCCCGGCGAGACGGTGGGTGTCGTGGGCGAGTCGGGGTGTGGCAAGTCGACGCTCGCGAAGGTGCTCGTGGGGGTGCAGCAGCCCACGGCCGGGACGGTGTCCTTCCGGGGACGCGACCTGTGGACGATGAAGCCGGCCGAGCGCCGGATCGCGATCGGACGCAACACCGGCATGATCTTCCAGGACCCGTCGACGGCACTGAACCGCAGGCTGACGGTACGGCAGATCCTCCGGGACCCCCTTGACGTGCACAGGGTGGGAACTCCGGCGCAACGCGACGCCCGGGTCGTCGAGTTGATGTCCCTGGTGGGGCTGCCCAAGGTCCTGGCGGACGGTCTGCCCGGCCAGTTGTCGGGCGGACAGCGCCAGCGCGTGGCGATCGCGCGCGCCCTGGCCCTCGAACCGGAGCTCGTGGTGGCGGACGAGCCGACGAGCGCGCTCGATGTCTCCGTGCGCGCCCAGATCCTCAACCTCCTCCTGGACCTGAAGGAGCGGCTCGGTCTGGCCCTGGTCTTCGTGTCGCACGACATCCAGACGGTGCGGCGGATGAGCGACCGGGTCATCACCATGTACCTGGGCAGGATCGTGGAGGAATCACCGGCGCAGGAGATCCTGGACCGGGCACGCCATCCGTACACCCGGGCTCTCTTCTCCGCGACGCCCGGCCTCCTGGACCCCATCGACCCGATCCCGCTCGTCGGCCCGGTGCCTTCGGCGACGCGACCGCCGAGCGGCTGTCCGTTCCGTACGCGGTGCTGGAAGGCGGACGAGACCTGCGCGGCCACCATGCCGGACGTCGCGTCGACGGCGGGGTCCGGGCACCGCTACCGCTGCCACCACCCCGTGCCGGACGGCCAGTCCACGCACGAACTAGTCATCCAGTCCGCCGCCACGGACGCGAGCCCCAGGGAGACTCCATGACCATGCCCACCCCGCTGACCGGTGTCGTTCCGCCCGTCTGCACCCCCCTGACACCGGACCACGAGGTGGACACGGCGTCGCTCGTCAGGCTGGTCGACCACTTGGTCTCGGGCGGGGTCGACGGCCTGTTCGTCCTCGGCTCGTCGTCGGAGGCGGCATACCTGACGGATGCTCAGCGGAGGGTCGTGGTCGACACCGTGGTGGGGCATGCCGGGGGGCAACTGCCGGTCCTGGCAGGGGTGATCGACATGGCGACGCCAAGGGTTCTGGATCACGTCCGGTCGGTCACGGATGCGGGGGCGGACGGAGTGGTGGCGACGGCTCCCTTCTACACGCGCACACATCCGGCGGAGGTGGCCCGCCACTTCCGTCTGGTGGCGGCGGGATCGCCGGTGCCGGTCTTCGCGTACGACCTGCCGGCCTCGGTCCACTCCAAGCTGCCCGCGGAGCTGGTCCTGGAGCTGGCGGCGGAGGGGGTCCTGGCGGGGCTGAAGGACTCCAGCGGGGACGAGGGGAACTTCCGGGAGGTGGTGCTGGGGGCGCGAGGGCGTGGGGACGCACCCGGCTTCAGTGTGCTGACGGGTTCGGAGACGACGGTGGACACGGCGCTGGCGGTGGGGGCGGACGGGGTGGTGCCGGGGCTGGGGAATGTGGACCCGGAGGGGTATGCGCGGCTGTACCGCTACTGCCGGGAGGGGGACTGGGTGCGGGCTCGGGTGGAGCAGGAGCGACTGTGCGGCCTGTTCGGGATGGTGCGTGTCGGGGACGCGGGGCGGATGGGCGGCAGCTCTTCTGCGCTGGGCGCGTTCAAGGCGGCGCTTGCCCTGCGGGGCGTGATTGCGTGTGCGGCGACTGCGGAGCCGCAGGTTCCGCTGGCCTCCGGAGAGGTTGAGCGGGTAGGGAAGTTCTTGGCGGGGGCGGGGTTGTTGTAGGGCGGTTCTTTCCCCAACCCCGCCCCTTCCCGAAATCCCGCTCGGCGCGGGGGCCTTGGTTGCCGTCATCACCGGCTGCGCCGGGTTCGTCCTCAAACGCCGGACGGGCTGGATAGATTCAGCCCGTCCGGCGTTTGAGGACATCTTTTCGGGGGTCCAGGGGGCGGAGCCCCTTGGTTTCGGGAGGGGGCGGGATTGGGGAAAGCCCCGCAGGGACCGTCCTACTCCGCCCCCCTCACCCCCGGCCGCACCAACCCCGACTCGTACGCCACGATCACCAACTGCGCCCGGTCCCGGACCACCAACTTGCCCATGATCCGGCTGACATGAGTCTTCGCCGTCAAGGGACTCAGTCCCAACGTCTCCGCGATCTCCGTGTTGTTCAGGCCCCGCGCCACCAACGCGAGCACCTGGCACTCCCGCTCGCTCAACCGCCCCGCGAGCTCTTCCGGAGGCGGGACCGCGGCCGGGGCACGCAGCACCCGGGCGATCAGCCGCGAAGTCGGGCCCGGCGACAGCAGGGACTCCCCCGCCGCCACCGTACGAATCGCCTCCAGCAGCTCCGCCGGCTTCGTGTCCTTGACCAGGAACCCGGACGCCCCGGCCCGCAGCGCGTCGACGACATGCTCGTCCGTGTCATAGGTCGTCAGCATCAAGACCTTCACCCCGGCCAGGTCCTCGTCCTCGGCGAGCAGCCGCGTCGCCTCGATGCCGTTGAGGTCGGGCATCCGGATGTCCATGACGATGAGGTCGGCCCGCTCCGAGCGGGCCAGTTCGACCGCCGACCGGCCCGTCCCCGCCTGCCCCACCACCTCCATGTCCGGTGCGGACTCCACCAGCATCGCGAACGCGGCCCGCACCAGCGTCTGGTCGTCGGCGAGCAGTACACGGATCGTCATCGAAGCCCTCCCAGGCCGACAGGAACCAGCGGCAGCACGGCCGACACCTCGAATCCACCACACGCCCGGGGCCCGGCCTCCAACGTGCCGCCCACGCTCCGGGCCCGCTCCCGCATCCCCACGAGGCCGAACCCCGGGGTGTGCGAGGGGTCGTCGGCGGCCCGCCCGTCGTCCGTGACCGTCACCCGCAGCGCCGCGTCCGCCACGCGTATCCCCACCCGGATGGTGAGCCCCGGCCCGCCGTGCCGCACCGCGTTGGTCAGTGCCTCCTGCACGATCCGGTAGGCCGCCGCGCCCACGGCGGGCGGCGCCTCGGCCTCCCGTACCGCCAGATCGACCTCGGCCCCGGAGGTACGCGCCGCCTCCGCCAGATCGGGGAGACCGTCGAGCCCCGGCAACGGGTCCCGCGTCTCGTCGGGTTCGGGCCCGGCACCGGAGGCCCGCAGCACCGCGAGCGTGGCCCGGAGTTCGCCCCGGGCCGACCGGCAGGTGTCGGCGATGTCGTCCAGCGCCTTCGCCACCGCCGCCCGGTCGAGCCGCTCCGGATCGGCGGCGAGGACATGCGCCGCGACGGAGGTCTGGACGCCGACCAGGGTGATGCTGTGCGCGAGCAGATCGTGCAGATCGCGGGCGACCCGCAGCCGTTCCTCGGCGACCCGCCGCCGCGCCTCCTCCTCGCGCGTACGCTCCGCCCGCTCGGCGCGCTCAAGGACGGAGGCGACGTACTGGCGGTGGATGCGCACGTACACGCCGAGCAGCAGCACGGCGACGACCCATCCGGTGATCCTCATCACCTCGGCCACCTGGTGCGGGGAGACGCTCACGTTGACGGTCAGCATGACGCCGACGAGGAGGAGGCCGGTGATCAGGGCCCGGCGCGGGCGGCCGGACACGGCGACGGTGTAGAGGGCGACCATGCCCACCGGGACCGCGGCGATGTGGGTGTAGTCGACGGCGTGGTACGGCGCTACGCACCCCAGGACGGCCAGCAGCACAGGCATGGGCCGCACGCGCCGCCACACCAGTGGCACGTGCGCGCCGAGCAACAGCGCCCAGGCGAGCAGGTCCGGCCGCCGCCCGTCCGCCACGAAGGCCGCGAGCAGTGCGGAAAGGACCGCGAGCCCCGCGGCGAACAGCGCGTCGTCCCGCAGGGCACGTGACGTGCCGGGCACGGACCGGGTGAAGGACAGCAGACCGCGCGGTGTCGACGAGCTCCGGTGGACCTGAACCTGCGATTCTCTCCCCACCGCTCCATCCTCCCGTACGAGGACGCCCCTCCGGCAGGGAAGGGGCGTCCCGAGGCGGTCAACGGTCAAGGGGCGGGCACCCGTTGGGGCTCCGGTTCCGCCACCGGCGGGGCGGCGGCCGTGGGCCGCGACAGCTTGCCCGGCCACCACACCTTCCGGCCGAGCGCCACGCTCGCGCTCGTCACCAGATACGTCCGCACCAGGAACGTGTCGAGCAGCACCCCGACCGCGATCACGAAGCCGAGCTCGACGAGTTGCACCAGCGGCATGCTGGTGAGCACCGCGAACGTCGCCGCGAGCACCAGGCCCGCCGACGCGATGACGCCGCCCGTGGTCCGCAGCGCGGTCAGCGCCGCCTCCCCCGGCTCCGCCCCGGCGAGGGACTCCTCCCGCATGCGGTGCATCAGGAAGATGCCGTAGTCGACGCCCAGGGCGACGAGGAAGACGAAGGACAGCAGGCCGAGCCCGGGGTCCGTGCCCTCGAAGCCCAGGAGTGGCTCGAAGACGAGGCCCGCGATGCCCAGCGAGGCCCCCCACACCGCGACCACGGCCGCGAGCAGCATCAGCGGCGCGACGAGTGACCTGAGCAGCACCACCAGGATCAGCAGCACCGCCGCGAGGACCAGCGGCACGATGATCAGGGTGTCACGGTCGTTCGTGTCCTTCAGGTCGAGCTGCTGGGCGCTGGCACCGCCCACGTACGACCCGTCCAGGTTCGCCCGCAGCGCCTTGATCGTCTGCGTCTCCCGCGCCGACTCGGGCGCGGACGTCGCGATCACGGAGATCTCCGTCCAGCCCTTCCCCGTGCGTCCCTCCCGCGCGCTGTCCACGCCCTTCGTGTCCTTGGCCGCGGACAGGGCCGCGGTGGCACGGTCCTCGGGGGCCATCACGGTGATGGGCCGGGTGCCCTGTCCGGGGTAGGCCTTGGCGAGGGTCTCCATCGCGTGGACGGAGTCGGGCGTCTTGGTGAAGGAGTCCTCCTGCTTGAGCGCGCCCGGCAGGTTGAACGCCCCGAGGGCGAGCGCTCCGAGCAGCACGGCACCGCCCACGAGCACGGCGCGCGGCCTGCGCCCCGCCGAACTCCCCATCATGGTGAAGAGACTGCGCCGCTTCTTGGGTTCGCTGCCGAAGGCGGGCACGAGCGGCCAGAACACGCGTCGGCCGAGGAGGACGAGGAGCGCGGGAAGCAGCGTCAGCATCGCGGCGAGCGCGCACAGCACACCGACCGTGCCCAGCGGGCCCATGCCCCTGCTGCTGTTGAGGTCGGCGGCGAGCAGGCAGAACAGCCCCAGCGCGACCGTCCCCGACGAGGCGAGCACGGCGGGCCCGCAGCCGCGCAGGGCGGCGGCCATCGCGTCGTAGGGCCGCTCGATCCTGCGCAGCTCCTCGCGGTAGCGGGAGACGATGAGCAGCGCGTAGTCCGTGCCCGCGCCGAACACGAGGATCGTCATGACGCCGCTGCTCTGGCCGGTGACGGACGTCCCGAAGCCTTCGTGCAGGCCGTACGCGACGCCCATCGCCAGATAGTCGGCCATGCCCGCCACGGCGAGCGGCACGAGCCACAGGAACGGGCTGCGGTAGATGAGGATCAGGAGCAGCGCCACCACCCCGGCGGTGGTGTAGAGCAGCGGCCCGCCGAGCGAGTCGTAGACCTTGCCCGCGTCGGTCGCCAGCGCCCCCGGGCCGCCCACGTCGACGCTCAACGCGCCCTTGCCCTCGGCGACTTCGCGTACGTCGTCGACCAGCGCGTCCCTGGCGTCCTCGTCCTGGCCGGGCTCGTTGCTCGCCACCGGGTACATCAGCGTGGCGCCGTCCTTGGACGGTACGGCGCGCGGGACGCCGGTCAGCTTGTGGTCCTGGCCGATCTCGGCGACCTGGGCGGCAGCCGTCTCGCGGTCGGCGGCGGTCAGACCTCCGTCCCGGTGGTAGACGAGCACGAGCTCGGTGGCCTCACCGCCGGGCAGCTGAGCCTGGAGCTCGGCCACGTGGGTGGAGTCGGCGCTGGCGGGGAGATAGTCGACGACGCCGTCCTGCTGGGTGTCCGCCAGCTTCGACGCGAAGGGCCCGGCGAGCGCGATGACGACGATCCACAGCCCCAGGAGCCCCCAGGGCACGGCTCGACGCCGGCGTGAGGTGGTCTGTTCGGCCCGCATGACGGGCCTCCTTCCGACAGGTTGGCAGGTCGGTGCCAACCTTTCCGGAGAGGGCCGCGCGATCCGTCGGGCGTGAGGGCGAGTTGGGGCGTACGGCGCTGGGAGGCGATGGGGCCGCGTTACTCCCGTGGGAGTACGGGGGCCTGCCTCGCCCGGAGACCGGCAGAGGTCAGAAGTGCGTCGTCCGCGCCGCCACCATCAGCCGCGTCACCTCGTCCGCGCCGATGGTCAGCGCGCCGCCGGCCGTGGCGAGCACCTCGCGCTCGGCGGGGGTGTAGGGGCCGTCGGCGAGGGCGATCCGCGCGCCCTGGAGCAGCAGCGCCTCGCGCCCGGCCGGGGCCAGGTGCGGGGCCAGCGGGCCGAGCGCCTCGTGGAGTTCTATGGCCAGACCGGGCCCGCAGTCCGGGACGGTCGCCCGCCCGGTGTCCGCCGCGAGCGCGTCGACGAGTGCGACGAGCTGTTCCTCGCGGCAGTCGTCGAGCCCGGCGCCGCGCAGCGCGCCGACGGCCGCGTCGAGCGTCGAACGCGACGAGGTGCCGCCCGCGGCGAGGACGGCGAGGACGACGGTGTGCACGGCGTCGCGCACCATGGCCGAAAGCCGCGTGGTCGTGGGGTGGCCGAGAACATCCGTACCGAAGTGGTCGCCGCAGGCGGCGCATTCGACGATGGGGCCCGCGACGCCGCGCGGCAGGACCGGGACACCGAGCAGGACGAAGCGGCGACGACCCGTGCGGCGCCGGTAGTTGCGGTCACCGCCGCAGCCGGGGCAGAAGAACTCGCCGTCCCCGACGGTGGTCCAGGCCGTGTGCACGCCGATCATGCGCCTGCGCAGGACTCGCCCGCGCGAAACGGGCGTGGCGAAGATGCGGGTTTCCCGGCCGTTTCGTCCCCGATCTGGCAGCACCGCGCACCTCCGTAACGTCCCGGCAACGTTGCCGCGTTGGGCGTGATGTTAGCCACATTGTTGATGTGGCGTCAGCACCCTGAGCGAGAGATGGCCGGTAGACGATCGCCGGACAGGCTCATTTCGAGCCTGTCCGGCGGCCGGAGGCGTCAGCGAGCGGCGCGGTTCACCGCGGAGACCGCGGCCTTCAGCGACGCACGTGTCGTGTTCGCGTCGATGCCGATGCCCCACAGGACCTTGTCGCCGATCGCGCACTCGATGTACGAGGCGGCCTGCGCGGAGGCTCCTTCGCTCATCGTGTGCTCCTGGTAGTCCAGGAGGCGTACGTCGATGCCGATGCCCTGCAGGGCGTTGAAGAAGGCCGAGATCGGACCGTTGCCGATGCCGGTCAGGACCGTGTCGGCGCCGTCGACCGTCGCCTCGACGGTGAGGGTGTCGGTGCCGTCCTTGTCCGTGGTCGTCTGGCCGTTCTTGACCTGGATGCGGCCCCACGGGTTGGCGGGGTTGGGCAGGTACTCGTCCCGGAAGATGCCCCAGATCGCGTCCGGCGTGACCTCGCCGCCCTCGGTGTCGGTCTTCGTCTGGATGATCTTGGAGAACTCGACCTGCATGCGGCGCGGCAGGTCCAGCTTGTGGTCGTTCTGCAGGACGTAGGCGATGCCGCCCTTGCCGGACTGCGAGTTGACGCGGATCACGGCCTCGTACGAACGGCCGACGTCCTTGGGGTCGATGGGCAGGTACGGGACGGCCCACTCGATCTCGTCGACCGTCTTGCCCTGCTGCTCGGCGCGGATGCCCATCGCCTCGAAGCCCTTCTTGATGGCGTCCTGGTGGGAGCCGGAGAAGGCGGTGTAGACGAGGTCACCTGCGTACGGGTGGCGCGGGTGGATCTCCATCTGGTTGCAGTACTCGGCGGTGCGGCGGATCTCGTCGATGTCGGAGAAGTCGATCTGCGGGTCCACGCCCTGCGAGAACAGGTTCATGCCCAGCGTGACGAGGTCGACGTTGCCGGTGCGCTCGCCCTGCCCGAACAGGCAGCCCTCGATGCGGTCGGCGCCGGCCATGATGGCCAGCTCGGCGGCGGCGACGGCGGTGCCGCGGTCGTTGTGCGGGTGGACGGACAGGCAGATGTGCTCGCGCCGCGACAGGTTGCGCGACATCCACTCGAAGCGGTCCGCGTGGGTGGAGGGCGTGGAGCGCTCGACCGTGGCGGGCAGGTTCAGGATGATCTCGCGGCCCTCTTCGGGCTGCCACACGTCACAGACGGCCTCGCAGACCTCCAGGGCGAAGTCCAGCTCGGTGTCCGTGAAGATCTCGGGGCTGTACTGGTAGCCGAAGACCGTCTCGGGGCCGAGCAGCTTCTCCGCGTACTCCATGACCAGACGCGTGCCGTCGACGGCGATCTGCTTGACCGCGTCCTTCGAGCCACGGAAGACGACCTCGCGCCAGACGGGCGCGGTCGCGTTGTACAGGTGGACGGTGGCGCGCTTGGCGCCGACCAGTGACTCGACCGTGCGGGAGATGAGCTCCTCGCGGGCCTGCGTCAGGACGGAGATCGTGACGTCGTCCGGGATCGCGCCGTCCTCGATGATCGACCGTACGAAGTCGAAGTCGGTCTGGCCCGAGGAGGGGAAGCCGACCTCGATCTCCTTGTAGCCCATGCGGACCAGCAGGTCGAACATCTCGCGCTTGCGCGCGGGCGACATCGGGTCGATCAGCGCTTGGTTGCCGTCACGCAGGTCCGTGGAGAGCCAGCGGGGAGCGACCGTGATGCGGTTGTCCGGCCACGTACGGTCGGGGATGTCCACCTGGTCGTACTGGCCGTACTTGTGGACCGGCATGGAAGTCGCGCGCTGCAGATTGGGCTTGATCGCCATGATGCGGGGGCTCCTCGGGAGTGTCCTGAAGGACGGCCGACGGTCGCTGTGCGAGCAACACCGAACTCCGCGGGGAGGGGGTCGGCCTCGACTACAGGCCCTCGCCGCGGCAGCTAAGGAGAAGCAGCCCGTAACGCATGATGCTCCGTAGCCTAATGGAGTCGCGCTGTGTGCGCGGGTGCGTATCAGTATGCGGGATCGCCATCAGGTAACGGGTAAGAGGTGATCAATACCTCCATTTCAGTAATCATGGCTGCAGGTAGTGACAGCGGCATGACCCAGTGCCACATTGCGGCCATGACCGCCAACGCAGGCTTCGAGCCTGTCTTCTGCACCATCATTCCGCCCCACGTGCTCGACACTCTGGCCCAGAGTGACGACGCCGCCCTCGCCGGTCCCGCTCGACGCACCCTGGAGCGCGACTCGATCGAGCGCACCCACCGCCGCCTGACCACGGTCATCGGCGCCCCGTCCGTCTCGCTGCCCAAGGAAGCCGCGGAGAACAAGCCGCACCGCACGATCTACGACGCGAAGCACAAGACCGAGCTGCCGGGCCGCAAGGTCCGCGGCGAGGGCGACAAGCCCGGCAAGGACGCGACCGTCAACCGCGCGTACGCGGGCCTCGGCGCGACCTTCGAGCTGTTCCTGAAGTCGTACCAGCGCAACTCCATCGACGGCAGCGGCCTGCCGATGAACGCGACGGTCCACTACGGCGAGAAGTACGGGAACGCATTCTGGAACGGCGAACAGATGGTGTTCGGCGACGGTGACGGCGAGATCTTCCTCGACTTCACCATCCCCGTGGACGTCATCGGCCACGAGCTGACGCACGGCGTCGTGCAGTACACGGCGAACCTCACGTACTTCGGCCAGCCAGGCGCCCTGAACGAGTCCTTCGCGGACGTCTTCGGTTCGCTGATCAAGCAGTACACGCTCGGCCAGACCGCCTCCGAGGCCGACTGGCTGATCGGCGCCGGGCTGCTCGCCCCGCGCGTCACGGGCAAGGCACTGCGCTCCATGAAGGCCCCCGGCACGGCGTACGACGACGACGTGCTCGGCAAGGACCCGCAGCCCGCCGACATGGACCACTACGTCCGCACGGGCCGCGACAACGGCGGCGTGCACATCAACTCCGGCATCCCCAACCACGCCTTCTACCTGCTCGCCGAGGCGCTCGGCGGCAACGCGTGGGAGCGGGCCGGACAGATCTGGTACGCCGTCCTGACCGGCGGTGAGCTGGCCCAGGACGCGTCCTTCGCGGACTTCGCCAAGCTGACCGTGGCCGCGGCGCGCGCCAAGTACGGCGACGGCGAGGAGCACGGCGCCGTGGTGAAGGCATGGTCCCAAGTCGGAGTGCCGACCAACTGACCTGGCGACCGGCCCGCCCATGGAGTAGACAGGTTCCATGCGTATCCAGGTGAAGCGCACGGGAGGTTTCGCGGGCATCGAGCGGCACGCCGAGGTCGACACCTCGGGACTGCCCGATGCCCACGAGTGGCAGGCCCTGGCCGAAGAGGCCGTGGCAGAGGGCCGGAGCACGCCACCGATAGGGGTGCCGGACGGCTTCAGTTACCAGCTCACCGTGGACGGACACACGGTGTACTGCTCGGATCCCCGCCTGACCGACGCACAGCGGAAGCTGATCACGCGCGTCCTGAAGGAAGGGTCGTAGCGGACGGCTCGCAAGACGTGAGAAGTGTTCACGTTTTCTGAGGCACGCCCATTGACTTCCGTACGCGACCGTACGGAAGATCGCGCCCATGGCAGCGACCCCTGCGCGCGCACCCCTCCCTCAGTTCCCCCGCGACTTCGTGTGGGGAGTGTCCACTTCGGCTCACCAGATCGAGGGCGCCGTCGACGAACGCGGCCCCTCGGTCTGGGACGCGTTCACTGCCGTGCCCGGCAGGGTGAAGGACGGCACGACAGCCGCCGTCGCCTGCGATCACTACCACCGCTACCGCGAAGACGTCGCTCTCATCCGCGAGTTGGGGGTGAACGCCTACCGCTTCTCGGTGTCGTGGCCGCGCGTACTGCCGAGCGGGGCGGGCGAGGTCAGCGCCGCGGGCCTCGACTTCTACGACCGGCTCGTCGACGAGCTGCGCGCGGCGGGCGTGAGTCCCGTTCCCACGCTGTTCCACTGGGACACACCGCTCGCGCTCGCCGACGAGGGCGGCTGGCAGCGGCGGGACACGGCCGAGCGTTTCGCCGAGTACGCGGCCGTGGTGGCCGACCGCATCGGTGACCGCGCCAAGAAGTGGATCACCCTGAACGAGCCCGCCGAGCACACCCTGCTCGGTCACGCGCTCGGCCAGCACGCGCCCGGCCACAAGCTCATGTTCGACGCGCTGCCGGTCGCCCACCACCAGCTCCTCGCCCATGGCCTCGCCGTACGGGCACTGCGCGCGGCGGGCGTCACGGACATCGGCATCGCCAACTCGCACGGCCCCACCTGGCCGGCGTCCTCCTCGGCCGAGGACACGGAAGCGGCGGACTTCTACGACGTACTCCTCAACCGCCTGTTCGCCGACCCGCTCATCCTGGGCCGATACCCGGACGCAATCGGGGAGTTGATGCCGGGCGACGACGTCGAGGCCGACCTGAGGATCATCGCCGAGCCGGTCGACTGGTACGGGATCAACTTCTACCAGCCGACGAAGGTGGGCGCCCCGCTCCCGGCCACCACGGCGACACCGACGGAGTTCTCCGGCCTCACCCTCCCGCCCGGCCTCCCCTTCTCGCCGAGGGAGATCGAGGGCCGCCCGGTGACGGACTTCGGCTGGCCGGTGGTCCCGGAGTCGCTCACCGACCTGCTCACCGGCTTCCGCGACCGGTACGGCGACCGTCTCCCCCCACTGGTGATCACCGAGAACGGCTGCTCGTACGAGGGAATCGACGACCAACGGCGGATCGACTACCTGGACGGCCATCTGCGGGCACTACACCGGGCGTCCGAGGAGGGTGTGGACGTACGCGGCTACTTCGTCTGGTCCCTGATGGACAACTTCGAGTGGGCCGAGGGGTACCGGCAGCGCTTCGGTCTCGTGCACGTCGACCACGCCACCCTGAAGCGCACCCCGAAGGCGTCGTACGCCTGGCTGCGTGAGGCGCTGCGGGCGCAACGGGCATGACGGCCGGCGCGCTGCGCGAACCGGTCGACCGGGTCGGCCGGAGCTGGACGGCCTCCCTGTCGCTCGCCAACGGCGCCATCTGGGTCGGGTGGTACGGCCCGCTGCAGATCCTGCTCGCCGTACAGGCGGCGGACCTGGCCCCGGCCGGCACCTCCAAGGAGACGGTTCTGGCGTGGGTGGCGGGCGCGGGGGCCGTGGTGTCCCTCGCCGCGAACCCGCTCTTCGGCGCCCTCTCGGACCGTACGACGTCCCGCTGGGGCAGGCGTACGCCGTGGATCGTGGCGGGCACGGCAGGCGGCGCTGTCGCGCTCCTGCTGCTTTCGGCCGCCGGGTCGGTGTGGTGGATGGCGGCGGGCTGGTGCCTGGTCCAGCTCACGCTCAACGCCGCGTTCGCCGCGGTCACGGCGGCCGTGCCGGACCGGGTGCCGCGCCTCCAGCGGGGCTCGGTGGGCGGCTGGCTGGGGGCGGCGCAGCTCCTGGGCGTGGTGGTGGGGACGGGACTCGCGACGGCGGCCGGGGGCGTGGGCGCGGGGTACGCGGCGTGCGCGGCGTTCACGCTGGCGGGCGTCGTTCCGTACGTCCTGCGCCACCAGGACCTGCGCCTCGCGCCACAGGACAAGCCGCCGTTCGCGTGGCGGTCGTTCGCCGCCGCCTTCTGGCTGAGCCCGCGCCGCTACCCCGACCTCGGCTGGGCCTGGCTGACCCGCTTCCTGATGAACCTCAGCAACGCCCTGGTGCTGCTCTATCTCCTGTACTACCTGCGGGACCGCCTGGGCCACTCCGACCCCGACGAGGGCGTACTGATCCTCACGGCGGTGAACGGCCTGACGCTGCTCGCGACCGTGGTCGTGGGCGGCGTCTGGTCCGACCGCGTGGGCCGCCGCAAGCCGTTCGTACTCTGGTCCGGCGTCCTGATGGCGGTGGCGACGGCCCTGCTGTCCGGCTGGCAGACGTGGCCGGGCGCGATCGTCGCGGCGGCGGTGCTCGGGGTGGGCTTCGGCGTCTTCACGTCGGTGGACTTCGCGCTGATGACGGACGTCCTGCCGAAGGCCATGGACCGCGGCAAGGACATGGGCGTCATCAACATCGCCAATTCCCTGCCCCAGGTCGCCGCCCCGGCCCTCGCGGCCCCGATCGTGACGCACCTGGGCGGCTACCGGGTGCTTTACCTGGTGGCAGCGGTGATCGGGCTCGCGGGGGCGCTGCTGGTGCGACGCATCAAGGGCGTCGAGTGAGACCGACCGAGCCCGCCCGCTCAGAAACCGAGCTTGCGCAGCTGCTTCGGGTCGCGCTGCCAGTCCTTGGCGACCTTCACGTGCAGGTCCAAGAAGACCGGAGTGCCGAGGAGGGCCTCGATCTGCTGGCGGGACTTGATCCCGACCTCCTTGAGGCGCTTGCCCTTCGGGCCGATGATGATGCCCTTCTGGCTGGGGCGCTCGATGTATACGTTCGCGTGGATGTCGAGCATCGGCTTGTCCGCGGGCCGGTCCTGGCGCGGCAGCATCTCCTCCACCACGACGGCGATGGAGTGCGGCAGCTCGTCCCGCACGCCCTCGAGGGCGGCCTCGCGGATCAGCTCGGCGACCATGACCTGCTCGGGCTCGTCCGTGAGGTCGCCCTCCGGGTAGAGCGGCGGGCTCTTGGGGAGCATCGGGACGATCAGGTCGGCGAGCAGCTGGATCTGCTTGTCGCCGACCGCCGAGACCGGCACGATCTGCGCCCACTCGAAGCCGAGCTCCTTGCCGAGCTGGTCGATGGCGATGAGCTGCTCGGCGAGCGTCTTGCTGTCGACGAGGTCGGTCTTCGTCACGACCGCGATCTTCGGCGTCTTCTTGATGCCGGCCAGTTCCTTGGCGATGAACCGGTCGCCGGGGCCGAGCTTCTCGTTCGCGGGCAGGCAGAAGCCGATCACGTCGACCTCGGCCCAGGTGGTCCGCACGACATCGTTGAGCCGCTCGCCGAGCAGCGTGCGCGGCTTGTGGAGCCCAGGGGTGTCCACCAGGATCAGCTGGGCGTCAGGCCGGTGCACGATGCCGCGCACCGTGTGCCGCGTGGTCTGCGGCTGGTTGGCTGTGATCGCCACCTTCTGGCCGACCAGAGCATTCGTGAGGGTGGACTTGCCCGCGTTGGGGCGGCCCACGAAGCAGGCGAAGCCGGCGCGGTGGGTGGCCTCGGACGGCTCGGATGACTCGGTACGAACGCTCATGGCGCCCATTCTCCCTGATCGCCGGAGGGCCGCAGCACGCCGAGGCAACGATCGGGCGCCGATGCGGCACGGAGACGGTGTCCACGACGCCTCGGGCGAGCCCGCGGAAAGGCGGAGTCTTCGGCCCGTCGTGGGGCACCCTGCTCTTTGCGAGCTTGGGGGAGGCTCCCGCGCCGACCGAAGTCAGCTCGCCTGAGCCCGCACCCGGACCTCACCGTCAGGCCCCGCCAGAAACACCGGCGTCCCGGCCCCGCCAAGGTCCCGCACAGCGGCGAGGTCCTCCGAGGACAGCGACTCCCCGGCAGAGACGACCGCGGCGGCCTCAAGGGACTCCGCGCCGGAGGCGACCGCCATGGCGACCGCGGTCCGCAGCGCGGAAAGCTTCAGGGAGTCGAGCGAAACCGTACCGGCGACATACGTCCGCCCCGTCTCATCCCGCACGGCGGCCCCCTCGGCCACCCCGTTGCGCGCCCGCGCCGAACGAGCCAGCGTAACGATCTTCCGGTCCTCAGCGTCAAGCGCAGCACTCTCGGTCATACGCCGAGCATACGGAGCACGGACAGCTAAACCGCCACCGGGTACATCGCCCCTCGCCGCCCCTCCGGCGAGGCGAGCCACTCCAGCTTCGCCGCGGTCTCCACCTCCGGAAGCGGCGTGTGCAGCACGATCGTCAGGTCGGGCCGCGCAGGCACCCGCAACGCCGTCGACTCGACGTGCAACGCCCCCACCAGCGGATGCGTCAGCTCCTTGTGGACCTGCCCCGCGGGCCGCACGTCCCGCCGCTCCCACAGCTCGGTGAACTCCTCGCCCGCCGTTTCCCGCAGCTCGGCGAGGACCTCCTGGAACCCCTCGTCGTCCGGCGTCTCCGAGCACGACGCACGGAACTGCGCGACGACGTTCTCCGCGTTCGTGCGCCAACTCACGCTCCGCGAGCGGTAGATCGGGTCCGTGAAGAAGTCCACGATGCAGTTCTGGGTGTTCTCGGGACGCATCCCGAAGACCATCGTGGCCGCGTGGTTGTACATGACGCAGTTGTAGTAGCGGTCCATGATGTGCGCCGGATACGGCATCCACGTGTCGATCAGCCGCTGCATCCCCTGGCACATGTCCCGGTCGGCCTGCTCGACCTCGGGGGCGGGCGGATTCAGCCCGGCCAGCACGTACAAGTGCCGCCGCTCGGCGCTCGACAGCTTCAGGACGCGCCCCACGGAGTCCAGGACCTGCGGCGACACCGAGATGTCGCGGCCCTGCTCCAGCCACTGGTACCACGACGCGCCGACCCCGGCGAGCACGGCGACCTCCTCACGGCGCAGCCCCGGCGTACGCCGTCGCGCGCCGCCGTCCGGCAGGCCCGCCTCCGCGGGGCTGACCCGGGCGCGGCGGCTCATCAGGAACTCGCGCAGTTCGCCGAGCCGCCGTGCCTTGGCCTCGTCCTGGGGCCGCGCTGTCGCCGCCCCGCTCGTCCCTGCCATCCGCAGCTCCCCCTGCCTGGTGTTACGACCACCAGCATAAGTTCCCGCTCCCCACGGGTATTCCGGACACCCGAAGCTCGTTGCCATGGCGATCGACACCACCACTCCCCCGTCCCCCACAGCCCCGCCGACCCCCACAGCGGGGGCTCCCCGGCTCTCCCCCCGCGACAAGCTCGTCCTCTTCGTGCTCTGTGCCGCCCAGTTCATGGTCGCGCTCGACTTCTCCGTGCTGAATGTGGCGCTGCCCGTGCTCGGCGCCGACCTGGGCATGAGCCAGTCCGCGCTGCAGTGGGCGGTGACCGCGTTCGCCCTTCCCTCCGGCGGCTTCCTGCTGCTCTTCGGCCGCACCGGCGACCTGTTCGGCCGCCGCAAGCTGTTCATCGGCGGCCTCGCGCTCTTCGGCCTCGCCTCACTCCTGGCGACCTTCGCCTGGGACCCGGCGTCCTTCCTCGCCGGGCGCGCGCTGCAAGGCGTGGGCGCGGCGGCCATCGTGCCGACCGGCATGTCCCTGCTGACGACCACCTTCCCCGAGGGCCCGCAGCGCGACCGCGCGCTCGGCATCTCCGGCACGCTGCTCTCGCTCGGCTTCACGGTCGGCATGGTCCTCGGCGGCGTACTGACCGACACGCTCGGCTGGCGCTCCACGATGGGCCTGCTGACCCTCTTCGTACTGATCGTGCTGCCGCTCGCACCGGGACTGCTCACCGATTCCCGCACACCGGACCGTCCCCGCCTCGACGTCCCCGGCGCGGTCACCGTCACCGGCGGCCTGCTCGCCCTGATCTACGCGCTCTCCACGGCTGCCGAGCGCGGCTTCGGCGGCGCGGACGTCATCGTCACGCTGACCGCCGGCGTGCTGCTGCTCGCGGCGTTCGGCTACGTCGAGTCGCGCGCCGCGTCCCCGCTGGTCTCGCTGCCGATGCTGCGGCGGCGGACGGTGGCGTGGGGCAACCTGGGCGGTCTCGTCACCTTCTCGATGATGTCGGCGGTCGTCTTCGTCCTCACCCTGTATCTGCAGGAGGTCCTGGAGCTCTCCGCGTTCGAGACGGGTCTCGTCTTCGGCGTGCAGGGCGTGCTCTCGGTCGTCGCCGGGATCTACGCGCCCAAGGTCATCAGCCGCTTCGGGGCGCGCCGTGTCCTCGTCGTCTCGCTGCTCGGCCAGGGCCTGTTCATCGCGTCGCTGCTCGGCATCGACACGGGCGGCTGGTCGGTCTGGCTCGCCACGGCGGGCGTCTCGGTGGCGAGCATGTTCCACCTGGGCGCGATCATCTCGTACGGCGTGACGGTCACGTCGGGTGTCCCGGACGAGGAGCAGGGTCTGGCCACGGGCCTGGTGACGTCCACCCAGCAGGTGGGCATCACGATCGGCATCCCGCTCCTGGGGGTGCTCGCGACCACGGACACGGACCTCCTGGCGGGGACGCGGACGGTGCTCCTGATCGACGCGACGGTCCTGCTCGTGACGGCGGCCCTGGTGGCGACGGGCCTGCGCACCCGGCGTAACGCCTAGGGAACCCGGGGGAACACCTAAGGCCGGTCGAGCCGCAGGCGTACCGCCTTCGGGAGACCGGCGACCACCAAGTCGTACGAGTCCTCGACGAGCTCCCGGACCTGCTGGTCCGGGAGCGTCGCGTCGACCGTCACGGTGTTCCAGTGCCGCTTGTTCATGTGCCATCCGGGCACGATCTCGGGGTGCGCGGCCCGCAGTTGGACCGCGATCTCCGGGTCGCACTTGAGGTTCACGGTGAGCGGCGTCCCGTCCAGTGAACTCAGCGCGAACATCTTCCCCGCCACCTTGAACACCGAGGCCTCGGGCCCGAACGGGAACTCCTCCACCACGTCGTTGAACGACAGGCAGAAGGTGCGCAGTTCCTGCGGGGTCACGCCGTGGCCGCCTTCTGGGCGCCCGACGGCTCGACGGGCTCCACAAGGACCGTCACGATCTTGTTCCGTCGCCCCGCGGCGGATTCCGCGGTGAGCCGCAGCTCACGCCCGTCCGGCAACCGCACGACCGCGGACGCGTCGGCGATCGGCACCCGGCCCAGCGCCTTGGCGAGCAGCCCGCCGACCGTCTCGACGTCCTCGTCGTCGAACTCGTCGAGCCCGAAGAGCTCCCCGAGGTCACCGATGTCCAGGCGTGCGGTGACGCGGTAGCAGCCGTCGTCGAGCTGCTCGACGGGCGGCAGTTCGCGGTCGTACTCGTCGGTGATCTCGCCGACGATCTCTTCGAGGATGTCCTCGATGGTCACGATGCCGGCCGTGCCGCCGTACTCGTCGATGACGACGGCGACGTGATTGCGCTCCTGCTGCATCTCGCGCAGCAGATCACCCGCGTTCTTCGTGTCGGGCACGAACGTCGCCGGGCGCATCGCCGTCGACACCAGATCGGACTCGCTGTCGCGGTTGATGTGCGTCTTGCGGGCCAGATCCTTCAGATAGACCATGCCGACGACGTCGTCCTCGCTCTCGCCCGTCACCGGGATGCGCGAGAAACCGGACCGCAGCGCGAGGGTGAGCGCCTGCCGGATGGTCTTGAAGCGCTCGATGGCGACCAAGTCCGTCCGGGGCACCATCACTTCGCGTACGAGGGTGTCACCGAGCTCGAAGACGGAGTGCACCATGCGGCGCTCGTCGTCCTCGATCAGGGACTCCTTCTCGGCGAGGTCGACCATCGCCCGCAGCTCCGCCTCGGAGGCGAACGGGCCGCGCCTGAAGCCCTTGCCGGGCGTGAGCGCGTTGCCGATGAGGATCAGGAGCGGCGGGATCGGGCCCATGATGCGGGCCAGCGGCAGCAGGACGTACGCGGCGGCGGTCGCCGTGTTGAGCGGGTGCTGGCGGCCGATGGTGCGCGGCGAGACGCCCACGGCCACGTACGACACGAGGACCATCACCGCGATGGCGACGGCCAGCGCCTCCCACGTCTCGGGGAACTCCTGCAGGCAGGCGTACGTCACCAGGGACGCCGCCGCCATCTCGCACGCCACGCGCACGAGCAGCGCCACGTTCAGGTAGCGGGTGGGGTCGGCGGCGACCTGCGCGAGCTTCGCGCTGCCGCGCCGCCCGGAGCGGACCGCCTCCTCCGCCCGGAAGCTGGAGGTGCGGGCGATGCCCGCCTCGGCGCAGGCCGCGAGCCAGGCGACGACGACCAGGGCGACGGCGCCCGCGATCAGCTGGACATCCACGGCGCTAGGAGACGGTGGGCGCCGGAGACGGCCCGGTCAGGCCGTTCTCGCCGCGCCAGCCGTCGACGATGGCCGCCTGGAGACCGAACATCTCGGCCTTCTCGTCCGGCTCCTCATGGTCGTACCCGAGCAGGTGCAACACCCCGTGCACGGTGAGCAACTGGAGCTCCTCGTCCATGGAGTGCTCCGTGGGCGCTTCCTTGCCCTGCTTGGTGGCGACCTCGGGGCAGAGCACGATGTCACCGAGGAGGCCCTGCGGGGGCTCCTCCTCGTCCTTGGCCGGCGGGCGCAGCTCGTCCATCGGGAACGACATGACATCCGTCGGTCCCGGCAGGTCCATCCACTGCATGTGGAGCTGCTCCATGGCGTCCTCGTCCACGACGATCACCGAGAGCTCGGAGAGCGGGTGGATGCGCATCCGCGCGAGGGCGTAGCGGGCGATGTCGAGGATCGCCTGCTCGTCGACCTCGGTTCCGGATTCGTTGTTGACGTCGATCGACATGGCGCTGGCTTCGCTACTTCCCGTGTTTCTGGTTCTGCTGTTTCAGGTTCTGCTGGCTGTCGTCGTACTTCTCGTACGCGTCGACGATACGGCCGACCAGCTTGTGCCGGACGACATCGTGCGACGTGAGCCGCGAGAAGTGCACGTCGTCGATGCCCTCCAGGATGTCCTGGACCTGCCGCAGACCCGACTTCGTGCCGTTCGGCAGGTCGACCTGGGTGACGTCGCCCGTGATCACGATCTTCGACTCGAAGCCGAGGCGGGTGAGGAACATCTTCATCTGCTCGACGCTGGTGTTCTGCGCCTCGTCCAGGATGATGAAGGCGTCATTCAGAGTGCGACCACGCATGTATGCCAGCGGCGCGACCTCGATCGTCCCCGCCGCCATCAGGCGCGGGATCGAGTCCGGGTCGAGCATGTCGTGCAGCGCGTCGTACAGCGGGCGCAGGTACGGGTCGATCTTTTCGTAGAGCGTGCCCGGCAGGAAGCCGAGCCGCTCGCCGGCCTCGACGGCGGGGCGGGTCAGGATGATGCGGTTGACCTGCTTGGCCTGGAGGGCCTGCACGGCCTTGGCCATGGCGAGGTAGGTCTTGCCGGTGCCCGCGGGGCCGATGCCGAAGACGATGGTGTTCTTGTCGATGGCGTCGACATAGCGCTTCTGGTTGAGCGTCTTGGGGCGGATCGTGCGCCCGCGGGACGAGAGGATGTTCTGGGTGAGGACCTCGGCCGGGGTCTCCTGGCCGTCGCCCTCACCTGCCTCGTCCGCCCTGAGCATGGCGATCGAGCGTTCCACTGCGTCCTCCGTCATCGGCTGACCGGTGCGGAGCACCAGCATCATCTCGTCGAACAGTCGCTGGATCAGGGTGACTTCATGGGCGTCACCGGCAGCGCTGACCTCATTGCCCCGGACATGGATGTCGGCCGCCGGGAAGGCCTTCTCGATCACGCGCAACAGAGCGTCTCCGGAGCCGAGCACCGTGACCATCGGGTGATTCGCCGGGACGGTGAACTCTGCTCGCGACTGACCCTGGGCGGGGTTACGAGCTGTGGGTGTCTGAGTCATGGGCCGGCACTTAGGCCTGCTCATCCTCCTCATGCGGGGCTTGGTGGCCGCTCGACAGCCTTGCACTGCCAAGGGTACGACGCACCACTGTCACCGCCGTAGGGCTTTTCCACTCCTGTCGCGCGCGGAGGCCTCCGGCGACTACGCCGACCGGAACCCGATCGTCGGCACCGCCCGCCGCAACGGCCACGGACGCGTGGCCTCCGGAAGCAGGCCCTCCAGGAACCCGTACCGGCGCAGCGCCACCGGGTCCTGGTCGTCGACCTCCCGCACGGTCCGCCACCAGGTGGCGACCTCCGCCCAGCCGGGCGCCGAGAGGGAGCCGCCGAACTCCTGCACCGAGAGCGCCGCCGTGAGCCCGGCGAAGGCGAGCCGGTCCGCGAGGGGCCACCCGGCGAGGGTGCCGGTCACGAACCCCGCCACGAAGACGTCACCGGCCCCGGTGGGATCCAGCGCCTCGACGGCGATGGCCGGTACCTCGGCCGTCTCGCCGGTCCGCCCGTCCACCGCGTACGCCCCTTCGGCACCCAGCGTCACCACGGCGAGCGGCACGTGTTCGGTCAGTGCCCGCGCGGCGGCGCGCGGACACTGCGTACGGGTGTACCGCATGGCCTCCTCCGCGTTCGGCAGGAACGCCTCGCAGTGCCGCAGGTCAGTCAGGCCCGCCAGGTCCCAGCGCCCGGTGTCGTCCCACCCGACGTCGGCGAAGATCCGCGTGCCCGTGCGCGCGGCCCCGGCGATCCACGGCGCGCGCGTGCCGGGCGTCAGCGATGCGACGGCGGCACGCGCGCGTGGCGGGCAGGACGGGGCGCCGCCGTCCGGCGAGTCGGCGTCGGGCGGCGGCTCGTGCCCATGGCTGACCATGGTCCGCTCGCCTTCGTAGGCCATCGAGACGGTCACCGGTGAGTGCCAGCCGGGCACGGTGCGTGACGTCGCGAGGTCGATGCCCTCGCCCTGTTCGAGCGCGTCCCAGCAGTACTCCCCGTAGTGGTCGTCCCCGAACGCCGCCGCCAGCGAGGTGCGCAGACCGAGCCGGGCCAGCGCGGTCGCCATGTTCGCGACGCCACCGGGGCTCGACCCCATGCCGCGGGCCCAGGACTCGGTGCCGCGCACGGGCGCGGAGTCGAGCCCGGTGAAGATGATGTCGAGGAAGACCGTGCCGGTGAGGAAGACGTCGCAGGGCGGATCGCCTGCTCTGCGGGCCGCCTTGAGCGGGTCGATGCTGGGTTTGAGAGGTACGACCATGCAGGAAACGTAACGGAAGAAGCTGACCCGGGCAGCGCTCGGCGCCCTGACCGTCCCGCGCGCTCAGTCGAACGAATATTCCGCGACTTCGGCGAGGTACCGCGCCCGCAGCGCCTCGTCCTGCGCGCTGCCGTCGAGGAAGGACGCCTCGAAGGAGTTCCGCGCGAGCTCCCGCAGCCGCTCCTGGTCCAGGGCGAGTGCTTCGCGTACGGCGTGGAAGGTGTCGTCGACATAGCCGCCGAAGTACGCCGGGTCGTCGGAGTTGACCGTGCACAGCAGCCCGGCGTCCATCATGCGTGCGAGCGGATGCTCTTCGAGCACGTCGATGGCGCGCAGCCGGACGTTGGACAGCGGGCACAGGGTGAGCGGCACCCGCTCGCGCACGAGGCGTTCCACAAGCTCCGGGTCTTCCATGCAGCGCAGCCCGTGGTCGACGCGCTCGACGCCCAGGACGTCCAAGGCCTCCGTGATGTACGCCGGCGGTCCCTCCTCGCCCGCGTGCGCGACCCGGCGCAGGCCGAGCGCGGCCGCCGCCTCGTACACCTCGCGGAACTTGGCGGGCGGGTGGCCGACCTCGGCGGAGTCGAGCCCGACGCCGACGATGCGGTGCAGGTGGGGCTTGGCGGCCTCCAGCGTCTCCAGGGCCGACTCGGCGGACTGGTCGCGCAGGAAGCACATGATGAGCCGGGTCGAGATGCCGTGCCGTTCCTCGCTGCGCTCCAGGGCGCGCCCGAGCCCTTCCATGACGGTGGCGATGCCGACACCGCGGGCCATGTGGGCCTGCGGGTCGAAGAAGATCTCCGCGTGCCGCACGCCCTGCCGGGCGGCTCGCGCCAGGTAGGCGTCGGCGAGCTCCTCGAAGTCCGCCTCGGTCCGCAGGACGGCCATCAACCCGTAATAGAGATCCAGGAAGGACTGCAGATCATCGAAGAGGTAGGCCTTGCGCAGCTCTTCGGTGTCCGCGTACGGGAGGGTGACGCCGTTGCGGGCGGCGAGGGAGAAAGCGAGCTCGGGTTCGAGCGTCCCCTCGATGTGGAGGTGGAGTTCGGCTTTGGGAAGGGGCATGACGGCGGCTCACTCAGGTGGTTCGTTTGGGCAGAGGTACACGCAGCAGGTCTTTCGCGACGGTGAGTTCACCGTCGAATCCCGCATCCCGGGCCTGCTGCTCGAAAACGCCGGGGTCGGGGTAGCGCTGGCTGAAGTGGGTCAGCACGAGATGCCGGACGCCGGATTCGACGGCGACGCGGGCGGCTTGACCGGCGGTCAAGTGCCCGTGGTCGAGGGCGAGTTGCTCGTCCTCGTCAAGAAAGGTGGACTCGATGACGAGCATGTCGCAGCCGTCGGCGAGCGCGTGGACGCCGTCGCAGAGGCGGGTGTCCATCACGAAGGCGAACCTCTGCCCCCGACGCACCGCGCTCACCTCGTCGAGCGTGACACCCCGCAGCGAGCCTTCCCGCTGCAGGCGCCCCACGTCGGGCCCGGCGATGCCGCGCTCGGCGAGCAGCTCCGGGAGTATCCGCCGGCCGTCGGGCTCGGTGACGCGGTAGCCGAAGGATTCGACGGGGTGCGAGAGCTTGACGGCGTCGAGCGCGAAGGAGGGGGTGGCTGCCAGCTGCCCGCTCTCCGAGACGGGCTCCTCGACGAGTGAGACGGTCTCGCGATAGGCGGTGGCGTACCGGAGCCGGTCGAAGAAGTGCTGTCCGGAGCGCGGGAAGTGCGCGGTCACGTCATGCGGAACGCGGTCCAGGTTGATGCGCTGGATGACCCCCGCGAGTCCCAGTGAGTGATCGCCGTGGAAGTGCGTGACGCAGATCCGGTGCAGGTCGTGCGCGGCGACCCCGGCACGCAGCATCTGGCGCTGCGTGCCCTCACCGGGGTCGAAGAGGATGCCCTGCCCGTCCCAGAGCAGGACGTACCCGTTGTGGTTGCGGTGCCGGGTGGGGACCTGGCTGGCGGTGCCGAGGACCACCAGTTCGCGTACGGACAAGGTGAGTTATCCCGGAGGCCACTGCAGGCCGCGTCCGCCGAGGACGTGGGCGTGCGTGTGGAAGACGGTCTGGCCCGCGCCGGTGCCGGTGTTGAAGACGATGCGGTAGCTCTCCGCCTTCTCCTCGGCTGCGACCTCGCCGGCCTCGCGCAGGACGTCGGCGGCGAGGGTGGGTTCGGCGGCGGCGAGGGAGGCGGCGTCCGGGTAGTGCGCCCTGGGGATGATCAGGACGTGGGTGGGGGCCTGCGGGTTGATGTCCCGGAAGGCGACGGTCGTGTCCGTCTCCCTGACGAGGGTCGCGGGTACGTCCCCCGCGACGATCTTGCAGAACAGGCAGTCAGCCTGCGGTTCTCCCGCCATGCGGTGCCTCCGGTCCGAGCTGGTTCACTATGGCCCCCCGCATGCTATCCGGGCTGCGCCCACGCCAGGCCCTCCCCTCGCCCCCCGGCACCGGCCGCGCCCCCGACAAGCTCTCCCACCCACCCACCCGATTGCCCCGCGGTGCCGGAGGAGCCTCAGCCCCCGCGCACCCGCAGTCGGCATCGAGACGCGAGGGGACGTGCCGGTTTGTCCGCCCGGAGCACAGCTCGCGGCGCTCCGGCGCCGAAGCAGCCCCACGGCCACCGGACGATAGCGAGGACGGACATACCGGTGCGGCCCCGCCCCACACACGCACCGACACCGCACGCGCACCCGCACCCGCACCCGCACCCGCACCCGCCCCGCAGGGCCCGCCCCCTCACCCCCCGGGCAACCCCGGTGCCGTCTTAGGAGATGTTGTCTCCAAGGACGTCAGGGCCAAGCGGATCGCCTCGTCCAGCTGAGGGTCCCTGCCCGTCGCGTAGTCCTCCGGAGCCGTCACCACCTCGACGTCCGGGTCCACCCCGTAGTTCTCGACACCCCACCCGTACCCCTCCAGCCAGAACGCGTACTTCGGCTGCGTCACCAACGTCCCGTCCACCAGGCGATACCTGCTGTCGATGCCGATCACGCCGCCCCACGTCCGCGTCCCCACCACGGGCCCGATCCCCAACGCCTTGATCGCCGCGTTCACGATGTCCCCGTCGGACCCGGAGAATTCATTGGCGACGGCGACGACAGGCCCCCGCGGCGCGTCCGCCGGATAGCTGACCGGCTGCCTGCCCCGCGGCAGGTCCCAGCCCACGATTCTGCGGGCCAGCTTCTCCACCACCAACTGGGACGTGTGCCCGCCCCGGTTCTCCCGTACGTCCACCACGAGACCGTCCCGCGCCACCTCCACCCGCAGGTCGCGATGGATCTGCGCCCAGCCGGGAGCCTGCATGTCCGGCACGTGCAGATACCCGAGCCGGCCGCCCGACCGCTCGTGGACGTACGCACGCCGGTCCGCGACCCACGCGTGGTACCGCAACGGCTCCTCGTCGTCGACCGGTACCACCACCGCGTGCCGCGGATCGCCGCCACCCGCGGGCGAGACCGTCAGCTCCACCGGCTTCCCCGCCGTACCCACGAGCAGCGGCCCCGGCCCCACCACCGGATCGACCGGCCGCCCCGCGACGGCCAGCAACGCGTCCCCGGCACGCACCGCGACCCCGGGCGCGGCGAGCGGCGAGCGTGCGGCGGGGTCCGACGTCTCGGAGGGGAGGATGCGGTCGATGCGCCACGCCCCGTCCGCGCCCCGCGAGATGTCCGCGCCGAGCAGCCCCTGCCGGGCCGCCGGACTCCCCGGGGTCCCTCCCCCCATGACGTACGCGTGGGAGGTGCCGAGCTCTCCGGCGACCTCCCACAGCAGGTCCACGAGGTCGTCGTGCGTGGCCACCCGGTCGAGCACCGGGCGGTACCGGTCCAGGACGCCCGCCCAGTCGACCCCGCCCAGGTCGGGCCGCCAGAAGTTGTCCCGCATGAGGCGCCCTGCCTCGTCGTACATCTGGCGCCATTCGGCGGCGGGATCGACGGTCTGGCGGACCCGTGTGAGGTCGACGGTGATGTTCGAGTCGGAGCTCTCGTCACCGGAGGCCCGCCGGTCGCTCGGCACGACCTTCAGTTTCCCGTCGGCCCACAGCAGCACCCGCTTGCCGTCCCCGCTGACGGCGAAGTGGTCGGCGTCCGAGGCAAGTTCCTCGATGCGCTGCTGGACCAGGTCGTAGCGTTCCAGCTCGGTCCGCGGGTCGGGGTCGGACGGGGTGGCGCGGGACGCGCCGAGGACGCCCCGCACGGGATGCCGCAGCCACAGGACGCCGTCCTTGGCGGCCCGCAGGGTCGAGTAGCGGGCGGCCTCGACCGGGAACGGCACGATGCGGTCGGCGAGGCCGTCGAGGTCGACGCGGGTGGCGGGCGAGCCCTCGCTGTCCGGGGTCTCGTCCTTGTCGGGCGCCTCGAAGGGCCGCCCGTGCCGCTGCGGCCCGAAGGGCGAGGGCGTGGTGGCCGCCAGCGTGATCAGGTGGGGCCGCGATCCTCCGACGAAGGCGAGGTCGAAGACGTGCTCGTCGTAGACGGGGTCGAAGGACCGCGCGGACAGGAACGCCAGGTGCTTCCCGTCCAGCGTGAACGCGGGCGCGTAGTCGCGAAATCGCAGCGGTGTCGCCTCGGAGACCGCGAGGTCGGCCGTGTTCGCCAGCTTCAGCTGCCGCAGCGGACTCGGCCCCGGATGCGACCACGCGAGCCACGCCGAGTCCGGCGAGAAGACGAGCCCGGTGGCGTCCCCGTGCTCCCCGCGGTCGACCTCACGCACTTCACCGCTCTCCCGCTCGACCAACAGCACCCGCCCGTCGTGCGAGGCGATGGCGGCCCGGCTGCCGTCGGGCGCCATGGCGAGCGCGAGCACCCGGCCCAGCTGCCCGGCCGCGATCCGGCGCGGTGTGGCGCCGGGCGCGAGCCCCGTGGCCGGCGCGAACTGGAGTGCGTCGTCGCCCTCCGCGTCCGTCACCCAGACGACGTGTTCCTCGCCGTCGACGCGGAACGTGCGCGGCAGCCGTGCGCGCACCCCGTGCTCGGCGGCGAGCGCGCGGGCCGGCCCCTCACGGTGGGTCACCCAGTGCACGCCGCCACGCACGGAGACGGCGCTGCCCCGTCCCGTGTGGTCGGGCGCGGCGGCGCCGAACCAGCGCGCCGCGCTCACGGGGTAGGGCTGGAGGTCGGCGCGCTGGCCGCCGAGGCGGACGTCGATGCGGCGCGGCGCGGCGTCCACCAAGTCGTCCAGGAGCCAGAGTTCACCCGCCGACGCGTACACGACGCGCGCGCCGTCGGTGGCGGCGTGCCGGGCGTAGAACCCGTCGACACCGGTGTGCCGACGCAGGTCGGAGCCGTCGGGCAGCGAGGAGTAGACGGCGCCGACACCTTCGTGGTCGGAGAGAAAGGCCACGCGCTCACCGACCCACAACGGGTACTCGATGTTCCCGTCGAGCTCTTCGTGGACGCGTACGAAGCGGACCTCGCCGCCCTCCTCGCCGCCCTCCTCGTCGGCATCCCCGCAGCGGATCCAGAGCTTGCCCGCCGTGCCGCCGCGGTACCGCTTCCACCAGGCCGCTTCGCGCCCCATCGGCGCGGAGAGCAGCAGGACTTGGCCGTCCCTCGGGCCGTACGCGATGTCTCCCACCACTCCGTACGGCAGAGTGTCCGCGGGCCCGCCGTCCAGCGGGACGGCCCGCGCCCAGCTGCGGCGCAGCGAGGCCTGGCCGGACGTGCTGACCGCGAGGACCCGCCCATCCGGGGTCCAGCCGCGCACCGACGTGCGTGAACTGCCCCAGTACGTCAGGCGCGTGGACGGTCCGCCGTCGACCGGAGCGACATGCACTTCCGGGGAGCCGTCACGCGTGGACGTCCAGGCGACGGTCGTTCCGTCCGGGGAGATGCGGGGGTGGCTCACCGGCATGTTGTCGGCGCTGACGCGCCATGCCCGGCCGCCGTCGAGAGGCGCGACCCAGACGTCGTCCTCGGCGGTGAAGGCGACCAACTCGCCGCGTAGATGGGGAAACCGGAGATACGCAGGGTGTCCAGTCAGTGTCACAGAGCCAGCCTAGGCAGCCCCGGCGGAACCGGACAGCGTTTTGGATCACTTGCCCTTGAAGCACGTGCACGTCGGATCGGGCTGCCGCGGCGGCGGGTCGGGCGTGACGGTCACCGTGACGGTCGCCGTGGGCGGCTGGTCGGGCTCATCCGGCTGCTCGGGGTCATCCGGCTGGTCCGGCTCATCCGGCTGATCGGGCTTGTCGCCTCCGGCGCAGTCGCCGAGCACATCCACCTGGAACCACTCCTTGCCGTCGACCTTGGCGGTGAGGTTCCCGCGGACGCAGTGTCCGTCGACGACGGACCACACCGATCCCTTGACGGTGATGTCGCTGGTGCCGTCCGAGCCCTTGCCCTTCCTGGCCTGCCCCTGGCAGTCGACGGTGGCCACGGCGTCACGGTCCGGGGAGCCGCTGGACGGTGTGACCCTGGACTTGTAGCGGGCGGTGCAGCTGATCCACAGCACGTCGAGGTGCTGCCGCTCCAGCTCTCTGGTCGCCATCTCGTCGGTGGTGATCGCGACGGCGGCGGTGTTCATGCCTCCGTCGACCGGGTCGCACGCGGCGGCCCCGATCACCGCCGCTCCCGCGAACCCGACGGCGTACAGCACCCGCCGGCGCCGTCCGCGTACCTCGACCGCACGATCACGTAAGCGCCTCAATGCCCCCATAGGCGGCAGAGTGCCACTGCGAGCCGCCTGACGACAGTCCCCTTTGCGTCCACTCCGGGAATCCGCGTCCGCTCCGGGGACCTCACCGCGCGGCGGACCCGGGACGGAAGTTCAGGACCAGCGACCCGTACGCCCCAGGAGCAGTGCGGCCGCCGCCGTCCCCGCGGTCGACGTACGCAACACGCTGCGCCCCAGGCGGTACGGCTTCGCCCCCGCGTCCGCGAAGGCCGCGAGCTCGTCCGGGGACACACCGCCCTCGGGGCCGACCACGAGGACGATGTGCCCGGCCGCCGGGAGGTCGGCTGTGGCCAGCGGTTCGCTGCCCTCCTCGTGCAGGACCGCGGCGAGGTCGGCCGCGGCGAGCAGCGCCGCCACCTGCTTGGTCGACATCGCCTCGGCCACCTCGGGGAAGCGCACGCGGCGCGACTGCTTGCCCGCCTCGCGCGCCGTGGCACGCCACTTGCCGAGCGCCTTGAGCCCGCGCTCGCCCTTCCACTGCGTGATGCAGCGCGACGCGGACCAGGGCACGATCGCGTCGACGCCGGTCTCCGTCATGGTCTCGACGGCGAGTTCACCGCGGTCACCCTTGGGCAGGGCCTGTACGACGGTGATTCGGGGCTCCTGGGGCGCCTCTTCCCGTACGGGATCCATCCGCAGGATCAGCCGGTCCTTGCCCTCGGTGTCCAGGACCACGCAGTCGGCCCAGCGCCCGGCCCCGTCGGTCAGGACGACGTCCTCACCCGCGTGCAGGCGCTTCACGGAGACGGCGTGGCGCCCTTCGGGGCCATCGAGTACGTAGCGTCCGTCGCCGCCCGCGGCCGTGTTCTCGAAGGTCTCGAAGCTCTCGACGACGAAGACGGGCGCGGTCACGCCTGGCTCCCCGGCTGGTTCCCCGGCTGGTCCCCCTGCCGCCCGCCGGCCGCCAACGCGGCCTCGGACTCGGCGAGTTCGGCCGCCAGGACCTCCACGAGCTGCCCGGCGGGAAGCTCCCGCGCCATGCGGTGACCCTGCCCCGCCCACAGCGCCATGCCCTGTGCGTCACCGGCCTTGGCCGCGGCCTTGCGCAGGCCGCTGGTGAGGTGGTGGACCTGGGGGTAGGCGGCGGGGGCGTAAGGCCCGTGCTCACGCATGAAGCGGTTGACCAGGCCGCGCGCGGGGCGTCCCGAGAAGGCCCGGGTCAGTTCGGTCCGGGTGAACAGCGGGTTGGTCATGGCCTGCTTGTGCAGGGCGTTCGCGCCCGACTCGGGGCAGACCAGGAAGGCGGTGCCGAGCTGCGCGGCGTCGGCGCCGGCCGCGAGCACCGCGGCGATCTGGGAACCGCGCATCAGGCCGCCGGCGGCGACGACCGGGATCTGCACGGTCTCGCGCACCTGCGCGATGAGCGAGAGAAGGCCGAGCCCGGCGCCGTCCGTCTCGGGGTTGTCGCGGTGCGTGCCCTGGTGGCCGCCCGCCTCGATGCCCTGTACGCACACGGCGTCGGCGCCCGACCACTGGGCGGTCTGCGCCTCTTCGGGCGAGGTGACGGTGGCGACGGTGATCGTGCCGACCCGCGCGAACGCGTCGAAGACGTCGCGGGTGGGGCAGCCGAAGGTGAACGACACCAACGGCACCGGGTCCTCTACGAGGATCGCCAGCTTGGCGTCGTAGCCGTCGTCGCGGCCGCTGTCCGGGTCGCCGAGCTGCGTCTCGTACCAGGCGGCCTCACCGGCGAGCTGGTTGCGGTAGACGTCGACGGCGGCGGCGTCGGCGTATTCCGGCTGCGGCATGAAGAGGTTCACGCCGAACGGCCGGCTCGTGAGCCCCCGCAGCTGTTTGATCTCCTGGTACATCCCGTCGGCGGTTTTGTACCCGGCGGCGAGATAACCGAGCCCCCCGGCCTCGGACACGGCCGCGGCGAGCTGGGGGCACGAAGCGCCGCCCGCCATGGGGGCCTGCACGATCGGATAGCGACAGAGATCGGTCAGCGCGGAGGACATGAACGCATCGTGCCATGCCCTCAACGAAGGGCCGAATCGCGCCCCGTCAGGGGCGCGGGGAACGGCGCGAGCAACCACGAACGGCCCGCGGACGAAGAAGACAAAGCGCCCCCGGCACGGGGTATCCGCTGCCGGGGGCACCAAAAAGCACTGCTCAAGGCGCTACCGCCCGTTGAACGCGTCCTTCAGGCGGGAGAACAGACCCTGCTGTCCCGGCTGGAACTGCCCCGTGGGCCGCTCCTCGCCCCGCATCACCGCGAGCTCCCGCAGGACCCGCTCCTGCTCCGCGTCCAGCTTGCTCGGCGTGAGGACCTCGACGTGCACGATGAGGTCACCGCGTCCACCGCCCCGCAGGTGCGTGATGCCCCTGCCGTGCAGCGGGACCGACTGGCCGGACTGCGTGCCCGGCCGGATGTCGACCTCCTCCAGGCCGTCCAGCGTCTCCAGGGGCACCTTGGTGCCCAGAGCCGCGGCCGTCATGGGGATGGTGACCGTGCAGTGCAGATCGTCCCCGCGCCGCTGGAACACGGCGTGCGGCTGCTCGTGGATCTCCACGTACAGGTCGCCGGCGGGGCCGCCGCCGGGGCCGACCTCGCCCTCGCCCGCGAGCTGGATCCGCGTGCCGTTGTCGACACCCGCGGGGATCTTCACGGTGAGCGTCCGCCGCGACCGGATGCGGCCGTCGCCGGCGCACTCCGGGCAGGGCGTGGGCACGACCGTGCCGAAGCCCTGACACTGCGGGCACGGCCGCGACGTCATGACCTGACCGAGGAAGGACCGCGTGACCTGCGACACCTCACCGCGACCGCGGCACATGTCACACGTCTGAGCGGACGTCCCCGGCGCGGCGCCTTCACCGCTACAGGTCGTACAGACGACCGCCGTGTCGACCTGTATGTCCTTGGTGGTCCCGAAGGCCGCCTCGTCCAGGTCGATCTCGAGGCGGATCATGGCGTCCTGGCCACGGCGCGTGCGCGACCGGGGGCCACGCTGCGACGCCGTCCCGAAGAACGCGTCCATGATGTCCGAGAAGTTGCCGAAGCCACCGGCTCCAAAACCGCCCGCACCTCCGCCGCCGCCCGCCTGGGACAGCGGGTCACCGCCGAGGTCGTAGACCTGCTTCTTCTGCGGGTCCGACAACACCTCGTACGCGGCGTTGATCTCCTTGAAGCGCTCCTGAGTCTTCGGGTCCGGATTCACGTCCGGGTGAAGCTCTCGCGCAAGCCTTCGGAAGGCCTTCTTGATCTCGTCCTGGGAAGCGTCGCGGCGCACGCCTAGTACGGCGTAGTAGTCCGTGGCCACTTACGACTCCGCCAGGATCTGTCCGACGTAACGTGCCACTGCGCGTACTGCTCCCATCGTTCCCGGATAGTCCATGCGGGTCGGGCCGACCACGCCGAGTTTGGCTACTGCCTCGCTGCCCGAACCGTAGCCGACGGAGACCACGGACGTGGAGCTGAGTCCCTCATGGGCGTTCTCGTGACCGATCCGTACGGTCATGCCCGAATCCGTGGCCTCGCCAAGCAACTTGAGCAGGACGACCTGCTCCTCAAGAGCCTCCAGGACGGGCCTGATGGTGAGGGGAAAATCATGTCCGAAGCGGGTGAGATTGGCCGTTCCGCCGATCATCAGCCGCTCCTCCGTCTCCTCGACGAGGGTTTCGAGGAGCGTGGAGAGCACCGTCGCCACCGTCCCCCGGTCCTCCGCGTCGAAGGACTCCGTCATGTCCTGCACCAGCTGCGGCACGTCCGCGAAGCGACGGCCCGCGACCCTGCTGTTGAGCCTCGCCCGCAGGTCCGCGAGCGAGGACTCGCCGAACGGGGCGGGACAGTCGATCATGCGCTGCTCGACCCGGCCCGTGTCCGTGATCAGTACGAGCATCAGGCGGGCGGGAGCCAGCGAGAGCAGCTCCACGTGCCGCACCGTCGACCGCGTGAGGGACGGATACTGCACGACCGCGACCTGCCGGGTGAGCTGCGCGAGCAGCCGCACCGTGCGCGCCACGACGTCGTCGAGGTCGACGGCGCCGTCGAGGAAGTTCTGGATGGCCCTGCGCTCCGGCGCCGCCATCGGCTTGACGCCCGCGAGCCGGTCGACGAAGAGCCGATACCCCTTGTCCGTGGGGATGCGTCCCGCGCTCGTGTGAGGCTGGGCGATGAACCCTTCCTCCTCCAGCGCCGCCATGTCGTTGCGGACCGTGGCCGGAGAGACGCCGAGGCTGTGCCGCTCGGTGAGCGCCTTGGAGCCGACGGGCTCCTCGGTGCCGACGTAGTCGTGGACGATGGCACGCAACACCTCGAGCCTGCGTTCACTGAGCATCCGCGCAACACCTCCACCTTTTCGCCCTGAGACTTGTCTGCCCCGCTGCTTGCCTGGCACTCCCCGCGGGTGAGTGCCAGCCTGCACCGGGCCCAGTGTACGGCTGCGAGGTACGGACCCGGCAAGGGCCGGACCGCCGGCGCCGGTCCGGCGGGTGGGGCGGCGGCTGCCAAGCCGCCCGTACGGGGCTAGCGTCGAGGGCATGGACGTGGCACTGGCTTGGGAAGAGGCGGGCTGGGAACGGCTCGCGCCGCACGTGGGGCGCCGGCGTCTGCCGGTCTGGGACTGTACGGCGGGCCTCGTCGTGGGCGGCGAATCGGCGCTGATGATCGAGGCGGGCGCGACCCTGCGCGAGGGAGCGGAGCTGCGCACCCAGGCGCGCGGCATCATGGGCGGGGGCCGCCGGGTCACCCATCTCGTCCTGACGCACCCGCACTTCGACCACGTGCTCGGCGCAGCGGCGTTCGCGGGCGTGGAGGTGTACGGCGCGGTCGGCCTCGACGCGCTGCTCGTCAGGGGGCGGGACGAGCTGCGCGAGGACGCCGTCCGGCACGGCGTGAGCCCCGACGCCGCGGCGGAGGCCGCCGACCTGCTCGTCCACCCGCGCCACTCGGTGTGCGGGGAGTGGACGCTCGACCTGGGCGGCGGGGTGCAGGTCCTGCTGGCGAACGTCGGCCCGGGGCACTCGGGGCACGACTTGGCGGTGCTGATCCCCGGCACGGACAGCTCTCCGGAGATCGTTTTCTGCGGCGATCTGGTCGAGGAGTCGGGCGAACCGCAGGCGGGGTCGGACGCGGTCCCGAAACGATGGCCGGCGGCGCTGGACCGGCTGCTCGACCTGGGCGGCGAGGACGCGCTGTACGTGCCGGGGCACGGCGCGGTGGTGGATGCGGCATTTGTCCGTGCGCAACGCGCCACACTGGCGGCCCGCTTCGGCGTGTCGTAGCGGACCTCCCCCTTCTTCTTCCTATCGTCGGGAAAATGCGCCAGTACTCCGCGGACCTGACCCCGCCCTGGAAGAAGCCGAAGCCCGTGCCGGAGGTCGCCGCGGAGGCGGATCTCGTGGTGGAGGAGCTGAGCACCGGGTTCTGCGGGGCGGTGATCCGCTGCGAGAAGACGGCGGAGGGCCCGACGGTGACCCTGGAGGACCGCTTCGGCAAGCAGCGTGTTTTCCCGATGACTCCCGGGGGCTTCGATCTGGAGGGCCGGACGGTCACGCTCGTCCGTCCGTCCGCTGCTTCGTCTCCTGTACGTCCCACGCGTACCGCTTCTGGCTCGGTGGCCGTTCCGGGGGCGCGGGCCCGGGTCGCACGCGCGGGGCGGATCTACGTCGAGGGGCGGCACGACGCGGAGCTGGTCGAGCGGGTGTGGGGCGACGACCTGCGGATCGAGGGCGTGGTCGTGGAGTACCTGGAGGGCATCGACGACCTCCCGGCGATCGTCGAGGAGTTCTCCCCCGGTCCTGACGCGCGGCTCGGCGTCCTGGTGGACCACCTGGTGCCCGGCTCCAAGGAGTCGAGGATCGCGGCGGAGGTGAGTTCGTCCTCGGCGCTGGTGGTGGGGCACCCCTACATCGACGTGTGGGAGGCGGTGAAGCCGTCATCGGTGGGGATCGCGGCGTGGCCCCGGGTGCCGCGGGGGCAGGACTGGAAGACGGGCGTCTGCGAGGCCTTGGGCTGGCCGCCCAACACTGGCGCGGCCTGGCAGCGGATCCTGGGCTCGGTACGCAGCTACCGGGATCTTGAGCCGGCGCTGCTTGGCCGCGTGGAGGAACTGATCGACTTCGTCACAGCGCCCTAGCCCGCCGCTGCGCGGCGGATCTTTTTCGCCCACCCATCCGATTGCCCCGAGGTTTGACCAGGGATCCAGGCCCGTCGCCGTCTACCGGTGCGAACTGTCCCGCCCCACCCACCCGGGCCGACCAGGGATATTCAGCCCGTCCGGCGTTTGAGGACGAGCTCGGCGAAGCCGGTGATCTGCGGTGCGCCCGAGCCGGCGAAGCCGGAAGTTTCGGGAAGGGGCGGGATGGGGGAAGGCCCCGCAGGGCCGCTGGAACCTCAGTCCACCAGGTCCCGCACCACCGCGTCCGCCAACAAGCGTCCCCGGAGCGTGAGGACCGCTCGCCCCTCCTCGTAGGGCCTCGCCTGGAGGAGGCCGTCCGCCAGGGCCTGGCGGGAAGCCGCGAGCCCAGCAGGCCGCAACAAGGACAACGGGCACCCCTCAAGCAGCCGCAGCTCCAGCAGAATCCGCTCCACCCGCCGATCCTCCGCGGCGAGAATCTCCCGCCCGGCCCCGGGCGACCGCCCCGCGGCCAGCGCCCCCGCGTACGCCCCGGGATGCTTGACGTTCCACCACCGCACGCCCCCCACGTGGCTGTGGGCCCCCGGCCCGGCCCCCCACCAGTCGGCCCCGCGCCAGTACAACTCGTTGTGCAGGCAGCGTCCGGCGTCGGACGTGGCCCAGTTGGACACCTCGTACCAGGAGAAACCGGCGCCCCCGAGGACCTCGTCGGCGATCAGATACCGGTCCGCGTGCACGTCGTCGTCCGTCATCGGCACCTCGCCGCGCCGAATCCGTCGCGCCAGCTGCGTGCCCTCCTCGACGATCAGGGCGTAGGCGCTGACGTGGTCGGGCCCCGCTCCGATCGCCGCGTCCAGCGTGGCCCGCCAGTCGTCGTCCGTCTCCCCCGGTGTGCCGTAGATGAGGTCGAGGTTGACGTGCTCGAAGCCCGCGGCACGCGCCTCCGCCACGCAGGCCTCGGGCCGGCCGGGTGTGTGCGTACGGTCGAGCACCTTCAGTACGTGCTGCTTGGCGCTCTGCATCCCGAAGGAGACGCGGTTGAAGCCCCCGGCCCTGAGCTCGCTCAGATAAGCCGGATCGACGGACTCCGGGTTCGCCTCGGTGGTGATCTCCGCGTCGTCCGCGAGCCCGAACTCCTCCCGCACCGCTCCCAGCATGCGGACCAGATCGGCCGCCGCGAGGAGCGTCGGCGTACCGCCCCCGACGAAGACGGTCTGCACGGGGCGCGGGTCGTCGCCCAGGATCTTGCGCGCGAGCCGCACCTCGTCGATCAGGGTGTCCGCGTAGTTGTCGCGCGAGGCGAGCACTCCGCCGGTGCCGCGCAGCTCGGTCGCGGTGTAGGTGTTGAAGTCGCAGTACCCGCAGCGCGTGGCGCAGTACGGGACGTGCAGGTAGAAACCGAGCGGACGTTCCCCCGCACCCGCGAGGGCGGACGCGGGCAGGGCCCCGTCCTCGGGCATGGGCTCACCATCGGGCAGTGCGGAAGGCATACCCCGATTGTCCCGCACTCCGGAGAGAGCCGACGCCGCTACTGTGCCTGGAGCACAAGCACCGCCAGATCGTCGTCCGGCGGCCGGTCGGAGAATTCGTGCACCAGGCGCCTGATCCGTTCCGCCACCAAGGTCGCGTCCAGGCCCGCGCAGCTCGCGAGCGCCGTGGCGAGGCCGTCGCTGTCGTCGAACATCAGCTGTCCCGTGCGGCGCTCCGTCACGCCGTCCGTGACGCAGAGCAACGTGTCTCCCGTGCGCAGCTCGAAGGTCTCGCTCCTGTACGTCGCGTCGTCGACGACCCCGAGCAGCAGCTGAGGCGTGGCCGCCGCCCGGACCGTCCCGTCCGGGGAGAGGAGGAGCGGCAGCGGGTGCCCCGCGCTCGCCACCGTGCAGCGGACGCCGCCGTCGTCCATGGGGACCAGCTCGCCGTAGAGGAGTGAGAGGAAGCGGGAGGTGGCCCCGTCCGTTGGCACGCCCTGGCCGCCCGCCACCGCGACCACCGCCGCGGCGGCGTCCGCCGCCTCCGTCGCGTCGTCGAGGAGGAGCTGGTTGAGGCGGTCGAGCACTTCCGCGACCTCGTATCCCTCGCGGGCGAGCAGGCGCAGCCAGGGGCGGGCGAGGCCGATCACGACGGCCGCCTCGACGCCTTTGCCCTGTACGTCGCCGAGCGCGAAGCACCAGCGGCCCTTGCCCGCCTGGAACACGTCGTAGAAGTCGCCGCCGGGCCCGCCCTTGTCCCGCGGCTCGTACACGACGCCGCTGCTCACGCCGGGGATGTCCGCGACGGAGCTCGGAAGGAGGCCGCGCTGCAGGACCTGGCTGATGGTGGCCTGGCGCTGATAGCGCCGCGCCGCGCTGATGGCCAGGGCGACGCGGCGGCTGAAGTCCTCGACGAGGCCCGTGACTTCGTCGGCGAAGCGCATCACCCCGGCCCGCCCGATGATGAGCGTGCCCAGCACGCGGCCGCCCGCTGTGAGGCGGTAGGCCAGGGCCGCGCCGTTCGGCTCTCCCGCCGGGGCATCGCCGGGCCAGGGCACGGGGACGGCGCCTGAGCCCACCGCGTCGGGCAACTGGGGCGGGTCCTTCTCCAGGCTGCGGCGCAGCTCCTCTATCCGCTGTTCGCTGGTGTGCCAGACGCGGGCGAGTCTGGAGTCCGTGCCCCCGCTCACGGAGCCGCGCGGCGCGACCTCCGGCTCGTCGTCGAGCCACACCGCGCACCAGTCGGCGAGCCGCGGCACGAGCAGCTGCCCGGCGAGCGCGGCCACCAGGTCCTCGTCGAACTGCCCGGCGAGCAGGTCGGAGGCCTCGGCGAGGAAGGTGAGCGCGCCGCGGTTGACCCACTCCGTGTCGTGGGTGATCCGCCGCGGCATCGGCGCGAGGATCTCGGCGGTGCGCATGCCGCGCTGCGGCGCCTGTTCACTCGCGTACGACTCGATGTCCTGCCCGGCCTGCCCGGCCTGTACGCCGCCGACGGCGAGGCGCGCCCAGACGGCCTTGGTGCCGGTGCGGTAGGTGATGCCCCAGGATTCGGAGAGGGTCGCCACGAGCTGGAGGCCGCGGCCGTACTCGGGCATGCCGGGCTGCCGGGGCCTGGGTTCGCTGCGGACCGCTCGGGCGGGGTGGTGGTCGGAGACCTCGATGACCAGGGTGTCGCAGCTCTCCCCCAGGCCCGCCTCGTCGAGCCTGCACACCAGCTCGACCGTCGTGCCCGCGTGCACGACCGCGTTCGTGACGAGCTCGCTGACCAGCAGCACGGCATCGTCCGCCAGGCGGTCGGTGACGCCCGCGGCGGCGGGCACGGAAAGCTCGGCCCAGTCGGCGAGCGCCGCGCGCACGAACTTGCGTGCGGCGGCGGGCGCCAGCGGGTTTCCGGGCAGCGATGTGCACACCACCGCCGGCGGGCCGGGCTGGTGTCCCGGCTGGGCGGACGCACGGAAAATGGTCTCCCGTTGCATCGGAATGGACCCCACGTTTCGGCTCCTGAGCAGTTCGGTCGAATACGCCTCAGGTGACACGGACAGAGTGACAGACTGGCCACGCCCATAAGCACCGAGTTACTGAAGTGGGCCGCTATGAGTGATGACACTGCTATGCCCGCGCTCGGTTACGGTCGAATTCCGGCACCGAAACCAGCCCCGACACCTCAGCCGCACGCCGGGAAAGATCCGGACACGGCAGCAGAAAACATCCCGGAATCCGCCCCGGACACGCCGTCCGAGCTGCGCAACCTGCTGGCCGCCATGCGGTCGGCGCGCGACGGGGACTTCACCAAGGTCACGGTGAGCGGTCAAGGCGTGGTCGCCGAGCTGCACACGGTGTTCAACGAGATGCTCGACCGCTCCCTGCACTTCGACAGCGAACTCACGCGAGTACGCCGGGAGATCATCCGCCACGGTCACCTCGACGAGCGGTTCTCCGCGAGCCCCGGGCAGGGCAGTTGGGCCACGCGCGTGGTGGCCGTCAACTCCCTGCTCGACTCCCTGGTCGCCCCGGCGGCCAACGCGACGCGCGTGCTGAACGCGGTCGCGGGCGGAGACCTCACCCAGCGCGTGGACCTGCACGACGGCTCCCGTGAGCTGCGGGGAGACCTGCGGCGTCTGGGCCGCGCGGTGAACACGATGGTCGACCAGCTTTCGCTCTTCACGGGCGAGGTCACCCGTGTCGCCCGTGAGGTCGGCACGGAGGGGCGGCTCGGCGGGCGCGCCAAGGTGCGCGGCCTTTCGGGCAGTTGGCGTGACGTGACGGAGGCCGTCAACACGATGGCCGCCCGGCTCACCGCCCAGGTGCGCGACATCGCCCTGGTGACCACGGCGGTGGCTCAGGGCGACCTGACGCGGACGGTCACGGTCGAGGCGACGGGCGAGCTGCTCGAACTGAAGCTGACCGTCAACACGATGGTGGAACAGCTCTCCGCGTTCGCCGCCGAGGTGACGCGTGTCGCCCGCGAGGTCGGCACCGAGGGGCAGCTGGGCGGCCGGGCGCAGGCCCGCGGTGTGTCGGGGGTCTGGAAGGACCTCACCGACAACGTCAACTTCATGGCGTCGAACCTCACCTCCCAGGTGCGCAACATCGCCCAGGTCACCACGGCCGTCGCCAACGGCGACCTGAGCCAGAAGATCACCGTCGACGCCCGGGGCGAGATCCTGGAGCTGAAGTCGACGGTGAACACGATGGTGGACCAGCTCTCCGCGTTCGCGGACGAGGTCACGCGTGTCGCCCGCGAGGTCGGCACGGAGGGCAACCTGGGCGGTCGCGCTCAGGTGCGCGGCGTGTCGGGGGTCTGGAAGGACCTCACCGACAACGTCAACTTCATGGCGGACAACCTCACCTCTCAGGTGCGCAACATCGCCCTGGTGTCGACGGCCGTCGCCCAGGGTGACCTCGGCAAGAAGATCACGGTCGAGGCGAAGGGCGAGATCCTCGAACTGAAGTCGACCATCAACACGATGGTGGACCAGCTCTCCGCGTTCGCCGACGAGGTCACCCGCGTCGCCCGCGAGGTCGGCACCGAAGGCAACCTGGGCGGGCAGGCTCAGGTGCGCGGTGTGTCCGGCGTGTGGAAGGACCTCACGGACAACGTCAACTTCATGGCGCTGAACCTCACCTCCCAGGTGCGCAACATCGCCCAGGTCACCACGGCCGTCGCCAACGGCGACCTGTCCAAGATGATCACGGTGACCGCGCGCGGCGAGATCCTGGAGCTGAAGGACACCGTCAACACGATGGTGGAGCAGCTGCGCGCCTTCGCGGACGAGGTGACCCGCGTGGCCCGGGAGGTCGGCACGGACGGCCGGCTCGGCGGGCGGGCCCAGGTGCTCGGCGTATCGGGTGTGTGGAAGGACCTCACGGACAACGTCAACTACATGGCCGACAACCTCACCGGCCAGGTCCGCAACATCGCGCAGGTCGCCACGGCGGTGGCCCAGGGCGACCTCTCCAAGAAGATCGACGTGGACGCGCGCGGCGAGATCCTGGAGCTGAAGACCACCATCAACACCATGGTGGACACGCTGTCCTCCTTCTCCTCCGAGGTGACCCGCGTGGCCCGTGAGGTCGGTTCCGAGGGGCAACTGGGCGGCCAGGCGCGGGTCGAGGGCGTCTACGGCACATGGAAACGCCTCACGACCAACGTGAACGAACTCGCCCTGAACCTCACCACCCAGGTCCGCGCGATCGCTGAGGTCGCGTCGGCCGTGGCCCAGGGCGACATGACCCGTTCCATCACGGTCGAGACCCGCGGCGAGGTCTCCGAGCTCAAGAACAACATCAACGTCATGGTCTCCAACCTCCGCGAGACCACCCGCGCCAAGGACTGGCTGGAGTCGAACCTGGCCCGTCTCGCGGGTCTGATGCAGGGCCACCGCGACCTGATGGAGGTCGCCGACCTGATCCTGCGCGAGCTGACCCCGCTGGTGAACGCGCAGTACGGCGCCTTCTTCCTGGCCGACCCGGAGGCCGGGGACGCCGCGACGCTGCAGACTCCCCCGGTCAAGGGGCTCGCCTTCATCGCCGGGTACGGCTCCGCGCAGGGCTCGGTCGTCGACACGGGCGCGATGCCCCCGCACGGTCTGGTGCGCCAGGCGGCCCTGGAGAAGAAGCGGATCCTCGTCGACGAGGTGCCGCCCGACTACATCAAGATCACCTCAGGGCTCGGGGACGCCGCCCCGGCCAGCCTGGTGATCATCCCCATCCTCTTCGAGGACAAGCTGCTCGGCGTCATCGAGCTGGCCACGTTCTCCCGCTTCTCGGACGTGCACCTGGCGTTCTTCGACCAGTTCGTGAGCACCATCGGCGTCGCGATCAACACGATCATCGCCAACTCCCGTACGGAGTCACTGCTCAGCGAGTCCCAGCGGCTCGCCACGCAGCTCCAGGACCGCTCGGACGAACTCCAGCTCCAGCAAGCCGAGTTGCAGCGCTCGAACGCCGAGCTGGAGGAGAAGGCGGCGCTGCTCGCCACGTCGTCGCAGTACAAGTCGGAGTTCCTCGCGAACATGTCGCACGAGCTCCGCACCCCGCTGAACTCCCTGCTCATCCTCGCCCGGCTGCTCTCCGACAACCCCGACAGCCACCTCTCCGACCAGGAAGTGCAGTTCGCGACCACGATCCACCGCTCGGGCTCCGATCTCCTGCAACTGATCAACGACATCCTGGACTTGTCGAAGATCGAGGCGGGCCGGATGGACGTACGCCCCAAGAAGCTCCCCCTCATCAAGGTCCTCGACTACGTCCACGCGACGTTCCGCCCGCTCACCCTGGACCGCGGGCTCGCCTTCGAGGTGTCGGTCGGCGAGGACGTGCCGCGCGAGATGTTCTCGGACGAGCAGCGGCTCCAGCAGATCCTGCGCAACCTCCTGTCGAACGCGGTCAAGTTCACCGCGAGCGGCCGGGTCGAACTGCGCGTCACCCGCGTCAAGAACGCCGGCGACCGGCGGCTCCACGACGGCGGCGACCGCCTCTGCTTCGCCGTCACGGACACCGGCATCGGCATCCCGGCCGATCAGCTGCCGGCCATCTTCGAGGCGTTCCAGCAGGCCGACGGCACCACCAACCGCAAGTACGGCGGCACCGGCCTCGGTCTCTCCATCAGCCGCGAGATCGCAGGTCTCCTCGGCGGCCGCATCACCGCGGAGAGCAGTCCGGGGCAGGGCTCCACCTTCTCGCTCTACGTCCCCGTGGTGCACCCCGGCCATGGGCCCGCGGCGGCGGCGTACGCGGCCACCAGGTCGCTCACGACACCGGAGCCGCACGACGAGCGGGTCACCATGTCCCCGCACACCTTCCACGAACAGAACGACAGCTGGCCGACGCCGACCAAGCTGGAGGAGTACCGCGAGGGGCCTGCGGGCCGCATATTGCGGGGGCGCCGCGTCCTGATCGTGGACGACGACATCCGCAACGTCTTCGCGCTCACCCATGTGCTGAGCCGCGTCGGCATGCCTGTCCTCTACGCGGAGAACGGCCGGGAAGGAATCGAGACACTGGAGCGCAACCCGGACACCGACCTCATCCTGATGGACATCATGATGCCGGAGATGGACGGCTACGAAACCATCACCGCGATCCGCCGCACCCCCCGCTGGACCGGCCTTCCCATCATCGCGCTGACCGCGAAGGCGATGCCCGGTGACCGCGAGAAGGCCATCGAGCAGGGCGCCAACGACTACGTACCCAAACCCGTGGACGTGGACCAGCTGCTCACCGTCGCCTGTGCGCTCCTGGCCCCTGAGGGCGCGGGCACGGCAGAGCCGGACACGGCCACCACCACAGACACGACCGTTGCACCGGAACCGGCAGGCGCTCTCGGGGAGGCCGCTGTTCCGCCGCCGACCGAGTGAGGCACCGTCACCATGAGCACAGAGGTCTTGACCGACAACCGCTCGAGCATCCTTCTTGTCGATGACATGGAGGACAACCTGCTGGCGCTCGAAGCCGTCCTGGGGTCACTCAACGAACCACTCGTGCGCGCTCGTTCGGGCGAGGAGGCGATGAAGGCACTGTTGCGCCAACGTTTCGCCGTGATCCTCCTGGACGTGCGCATGCCGGGGATGGACGGCTTCGAGACCGCGACCAACATCAAACGGCTCGACCAGACCAAGGACGTGCCCATCATCTTCCTGACGGGCACCGACAACGACGCGGGCTACGCCTTCCGGGGCTATGCTACGGGCGCCGCGGACTACCTCACCAAGCCGTTCGACCCCTGGGTGCTGCGCGCCAAGGTCACCGTCTTCCTCGAACTGCACCGCAAGAACCGGCAGTTGGAGACGATCCTGGCGCGCGAACAGCAGCAGTTCGACGAGCTGGCCGCGCGCCTCTCCGCCATCGAGACGCATATGGCGGCCAGCAGCCTCAAGGACGTCCTCGAACTGCGCCACCACGTGACGCACATGGAGGAGCTGGTGAAGGAGATGCGGCGCGGGCGGGGTGGCGGCTGACCCATGAGTCCTTCCCCATGGGTCCGGCATCCCCCCGCCCGTGCGTGCGCGGGAGTCGAGGCTCAGAGTCAGGCCTCGCGCGAACCCGCGTACATCTCGTCGATCAGGTGCTGGTACTCACGCTCGACGACCGGCCGCTTCAGCTTCAGGCTGGGCGTCAGTTCGCCGTGCTCGATGTCCAGGTCGCGGGGCAGCAGCTTGAACTTCTTGACGGTCTGCCAGCGCTGGAGGCCTTCGTTGAGCTCCTTCACGTAGCCCTCGACCAGTTCGACCGTCGCCGGGGCCGCGACCACGTCCGCGTAGCTCTTGCCGTCCAGGCCGTTGTCCTTGGCCCAGGCCAGGATGGACGGCTCGTCGAGCGCGATCAGTGCGGTGCAGAAGTTCCGGTCGGCGCCGTGCACCAGGATGTTGGAGACGTACGGGCAGACGGCCTTGAACTGGCCCTCGACCTCGGCGGGCGCGATGTACTTGCCGCCGGAGGTCTTGATCAGGTCCTTCTTGCGGTCGGTGATCCGCAGATAGCCGTCCGCGGACAGCTCGCCGATGTCACCGGTGTGGAACCAGCCGTCGGACTCCAGGACCTCGGCGGTCTTCTCCGGAAGGCCGTGGTAGCCCTCCATGATGCCGGGGCCGCGCAGCAGGATCTCGCCGTCGTCCGCGATCCGGACCTCGGTGCCGGGCAGCGGCTTGCCGACGGTGCCGGTGCGGTAGGCCTCGCCCGGGTTGACGAAGGAGGCGGCGGAGGACTCGGTGAGGCCGTAACCCTCCAGGATGTGGATGCCCGCGCCGGCGAAGAAGTAGCCGATATCGGGCGCGAGCGCGGCCGACCCGGAGACAGCGGCGCGCAGCCGTCCGCCGAAGGCCTCGCGCAGCTTGGAGTAGACGAGCGCGTCAGCGGCCTTGTGCTTGGCGCGCAGCCCGAAGGGCACCGACGCGTTGCCGGTCCTGCGGAAGTTGTCCTGGCTGACCTTCGCGTACTCGCGGGAGACCTCGGCGGCCCACAGGAAGATCTTGTACTTGGCGCCGCCACCGGCCCGGGCCTTGGCCGCGACCCCGTTGTAGACCTTCTCGAAGATGCGCGGCACGGCGGCCATGTACGTCGGCTGCACCACCGGCAGGTTCTCGATGATCTTGTCGACGCGGCCGTCGACCGCGGTGACGTGCCCGAGCTCGATCTGGCCCGAGGTCAGCACCTTGCCGAAGACGTGCGCGAGCGGCAGCCACAGGTACTGCACGTCGTCCGGGCCGAGCAGCCCGGTCGCCGCGATGGCCTTGGCCATGTACGACCAGTTGTCCTGCGGCAGGCGCACGCCCTTGGGGCGGCCGGTGGTGCCGGAGGTGTAGATGATCGTGGCGAGCTGGTCCTTGGTGATGGCGGCGATCCGCTCCTTGACCGCCTCCGGGTTCTTCTCCAGGTGGGCGGCGCCGCGCGCCTCCAGGTCGGCGAGGGTGAGCACCCAGCCGTCGGGGTCTGTCTCGACGGGCCCCGCGCCTTCGGCGTCGATCACCACCACGTGCCTCAGATCGGGCAGCTCGGCCCGCTTCTCGCGCGCCTTGGCGAGCTGCGCGGCGTCCTCGGCGATCAGGACCCGGCTGCCGGAGTCGGCCAGGATGTAGGTGGACTCCTCGGCGTTGGTCTGCGGATACACCGTGGTGGTGGCCGCGCCCGCGCAGAGGATGCCGAGGTCGGCGAGGATCCACTCGACCCGCGTGGACGAGGCGAGCGCCACCCGGTCCTCGGGGGCGAGACCGAGCTCGATCAGGCCGGCCGCGATGGCGTAGACGCGCTCGGCGGCCTGCCCCCAGCTCAGCGACTTCCAGTCGTCGGGGCCCTCGCCCGATGCCGCCGGCACCGGATAGCGGTAGGCCTCCGCGTCGGGCGTGGCCGCCACGCGCTCCAGGAAGAGTTGGGCCACGGACGGCGGACGGTTCTCGATCAAGGTCTGTGTGTCGCTCACGACATCCTCCGGACCCGCGACTATGCGGCGACTGGCTGGCGGCTGCTGGTCTTGTTGAACTTGCGAGGGTCTTGTTTAACTTGCGAGTAACCTACGAGCAGTGATCAGAGTAGAGCGCTGAGGCCCGGTGCGTAAGGGTCTTCTGCCTGTCACTTCCTACAAGAACGGGTCCGCCGCGCAAGAGCGCGACGGACCCGGTGCGATGGCTGTGTGACGCCGTGTGACGTCCGTGCCGGACGGGACGGCGGGCCTGGGGGCGTGGGCTACTTCTTGCCCTTGCCCGGACCGCTGTCGTCACTGGAGAGCACCGCGATGAAGGCTTCCTGCGGCACCTCGACGGAGCCGACCATCTTCATGCGCTTCTTGCCCTCCTTCTGCTTCTCCAGGAGCTTGCGCTTTCGGGAGATGTCACCGCCGTAGCACTTGGCGAGGACGTCCTTGCGGATGGCGCGGATGGTCTCGCGGGCGATGACCCGGGAGCCGATCGCGGCCTGGACGGGAATCTCGAAGGCCTGGCGCGGGATGAGCTCGCGCAGCTTGGCGACGAGCCGCACGCCGTACGCGTACGCCGCGTCCTTGTGCGTGACGGCCGAGAAGGCGTCGACCTTGTCGCCGTGCAGCAGGATGTCGACCTTGACGAGCTGGGCGGACTGCTCGCCGGTGGGCTCGTAGTCCAGCGAGGCGTAACCGCGCGTCTTGGACTTGAGCTGGTCGAAGAAGTCGAAGACGATCTCGGCGAGAGGCAGCGTGTAGCGGATCTCCACACGGTCCTCGGAGAGGTAGTCCATGCCGAGCAGGGTGCCGCGCCGGTTCTGGCACAGCTCCATGATCGAGCCGATGAACTCGCTGGGCGCGAGCAGCGTGGCGCGCACGACGGGCTCGAAGACCTCGTCGATCTTGCCCTCGGGGAACTCGCTCGGGTTGGTGACCGTGTGCTCGGTGCCATCCTCCATGACCACGCGGTAGACCACGTTCGGAGCGGTGGCGATGAGGTCGAGACCGAACTCGCGCTCGAGCCGCTCACGGATCACGTCGAGGTGAAGGAGGCCCAGGAAGCCGACGCGGAAGCCGAAGCCGAGCGCGGCCGAGGTCTCCGGCTCGTAGACCAGGGCGGCGTCGTTGAGCTGCAGCTTGTCGAGGGCCTCACGCAGGTCCGGGTACTCCGATCCGTCCAGCGGATAGAGACCCGAGAAGACCATCGGCTTCGGGTCCTTGTAACCGCCGAGGGCCTCGGTCGCACCATTGTGCAGGGAGGTGATCGTGTCACCGACCTTGGACTGACGGACGTCCTTCACGCCGGTGATGATGTAGCCCACCTCGCCGACGCCGATGCCGTCGGCCGGGGTCATCTCGGGGGACGACACACCGATCTCGAGCAGCTCGTGCGTCGCGCCGGTGGACATCATCCGGATGCGCTCACGCTTGTTGAGCTGGCCGTCGATCACACGGACGTACGTCACGACGCCTCGGTACGAGTCGTACACCGAGTCGAAGATCATCGCGCGGGCGGGCGCGTCGGCGACACCGACCGGCGGCGGAACCTCGGCGACGACCTTGTCGAGCAGTGCCTCGACGCCGATGCCGGTCTTCGCGGAGACCTTCAGCACGTCCTCCGGGTCGCAACCGATGAGGTTGGCGAGCTCCTCGGAGAACTTCTCCGGCTGGGCGGCCGGCAGGTCGATCTTGTTGAGCACCGGAACGATCTTGAGGTCGTTCTCCATCGCCAGATAGAGGTTGGCGAGAGTCTGAGCCTCGATGCCCTGCGCCGCGTCGACCAGGAGGACCGTGCCCTCACAGGCCGCCAGCGAGCGCGACACCTCGTACGTGAAGTCCACGTGCCCCGGGGTGTCGATCATGTTGAGAACGTGGGTACTGCCCTTGTCGGGCCCCTCCGAGGGGGCCCAGGGCAGACGCACCGCCTGGGACTTGATCGTGATGCCGCGCTCGCGCTCGATGTCCATGCGGTCGAGGTACTGAGCACGCATCTGGCGCTGGTCGACCACGCCGGTCAGCTGGAGCATCCGGTCGGCGAGTGTGGACTTGCCGTGGTCGATGTGCGCGATGATGCAGAAATTACGGATCAGAGCCGGGTCGGTACGGCTCGGCTCGGGCACATTTTTAGGGGTCGCGGGCACGCAGGGTCCTGTCTCTTGAGGCGCCTGTCGCCTCGGGTCGGATCTATACGTAGGTTCCATGGTCCCACGGGTGAGGCACTGGACCCGGTGTGGGCCGGTCGGGGAGGGGAAGCGGGCCCTCACCGCGCCGGTCGGGGTGGGGAGCCGGGCCCGGATGGGGCAGGGGAGCCGGGCCCGGGTCGGGCCGGTCGAGGTGAGGAGCGGGCCCGGATTGGGCCGGTCGGGGAGCGGCTGGTAATCTGGGCAGCTGTGTCTCCTGGCTCTCTCGGCTTCTGAGGCGCATGTCAAAGAAACTCATCTGCAGTACCTCTGCAGTACCTGAACCTGAAAAGGCTCTTTCGTGGCGAACATCAAGTCCCAGATCAAGCGGATCAAGACCAACGAGAAGGCGCGTCAGCGCAACAAGGCGGTCAAGTCTTCGCTGAAGACCGCGATCCGCAAGGCCCGTGAGGCCGTTGCCGCAGGCGACACCCAGAAGGCCGTCGAGGCGACTCGTGAGGCTTCGCGTCAGCTCGACAAGGCTGTCTCGAAGGGTGTCATCCACAAGAACCAGGCCGCCAACAAGAAGTCGGCGCTTGCTTCGAAGGTTGCGACCCTCCAGGGCTGAACCCTTTGCCCCGGTTCGCCGGGGCGCTGATCAATCCTTCCCGCGAGGGTAATTCGAGCCCTCTACCTCGAATCGCGGACAGACCCCGCAGTACGCCACGCTGCGCCGATGCCCCCGGCCCACTCCGGGGGCATTGCTGTGTCCGGGGGCGGGACCTGCAAGGGGCGCCGGGAGCGCGGGGGACCGTGAAGGGGCGCGGGGAGCGCGGGGGGCCGTGAAGGGGCGCGGGGAGCTGTGAAGGGGCGCGGGGAACTGCGCGACCAGCCACAACGCACCCGCAGACACCAGCCCGACGGACGCACCCCTTCAGGGGCGCGGGGAACTGCGCGACCAACCACAACGCACCCGCAGACACCAGCCCGACGGACGCACCCCTTCAGGGGCGCGGGGAACTGCGCGACCAACCACAACGCACCCGCAGACACCAGCCCGACGGACGCACCCCTTCAGGGGCGCGGGGAACTGCGCGACCAACCACAACGCACCCGCAGACAAGCACGGGCGGTCGCTCCTCAGGGGCGCGAGGAACGGCGCGAACAACCCCGCCGCACCCGCAGGGCAAGCACCGCTCCGGCAAAGTGCCAACGCCGAGTGCCAACGCCGAGCGCCAGCGCCTAGCCCCGCCGGGACCTCGCCGCACGGGCGATCGCGACGACGGCCTTCTCCAGCGCGTACTCGGGATCATCGCCCCCGCCCTTGACGCCCGCATCAGCCTCCGCGCAAGCCCGCAGAGCCACCGCCACCCCGTCCGGCGTCCAGCCCCTCATCTGCTGCCGGACCCGGTCGATCTTCCAGGGAGGCATACCGAGCTCGCGAGCGAGATCCGCCGGCCGCCCGCCCCTCGCGGAGGAAAGCTTGCCGATCGCCCGGACAGCCTGCGCGAGGGCACTGGTGATCAGTACGGGAGCGACACCGGTCGACAAGGACCAACGCAACGCTTCGAGCGCCTCAGCGGCCCGCCCCTCCACCGCACGGTCCGCCACGGTGAAGCTGGAGGCCTCGGCCCGGCCCGTGTAGTAACGGCCGACGACGGCCTCGTCGATCGTGCCTTCGACATCAGCCACCAGCTGGGACACCGCCGAGGCGAGCTCCCGCAGATCACTGCCGATCGAGTCGACAAGGGCCTGACACGCCTCGGGCGTGGCCGAACGCCCCAGGGCACGGAACTCGCTCCGCACGAACGACAGCCGGTCCGCGGCCTTGGTCATCTTGGGGCAGGCGACCTCACGGGCCCCCGCCTTGCGCGCGGCGTCGAGCACGCCCTTTCCCTTGGCCCCGCCCGCGTGCAGCAGGACAAGGGTGATCTCCTCGGCCGGCGACCCGAGATACGCCTTCACGTCCTTGATCGTGTCGGCCGACAGATCCTGCGCGTTGCGTACGATCACGACCTTGCGCTCGGCGAAGAGCGAGGGACTGGTCAGCTCGGCGAGCGTGCCGGGCTGCAGCTGGTCGGATGTGAGGTCACGCACGTCCGTGTCGGGGTCCGAGGCACGGGCGGCCGCGACCACCTGCTGCACGGCGCGGTCGAGGAGGAGGTCCTCCTGGCCCACGGCGAGCGTGAGGGGAGCGAGCGGGTCGGCGGTATCTGTCTTCCTGGCCATCGCGGTAAAGCATCCCACGCGGCACTGACAGCCCGTCCCGTGCGGCCGGTTGCCGGTCGGCTCCCCCTGTATCGGAGAATGAGCAGGTGACCGACGTACGACATGTCCTGGTGCTGCCCGACCGCGATGCCGCGGAGGAAGTGGCCGAAGAACTCCCCGACCGTTTCGGCGTGCGCGAGCAGCCCCAACTCGTCCGTGACGCCCTGGCCGGCGAGGACGACGCCGAGGACGCCCAGTGGCTGGTCGTGGTCGAGGACCCCGAGCGGCGCCTGGACCGGACGGCGCTGGACGATCTGGCGGCGGAGCACGAGGGCTGGCTCGAAGCTCCGTAGACACGACCCGGCACGGACGGCGGGGGCCTGCACGGCATGGACCCGCGCTGCAGGGGCCTGCACGGGCATGGGTCGGCGGGGGCCTGCGCGGGCTTGGACCCGCGCTGCGAGGGCCTGCCCGGTATGCGCCGGTGTCAGCTCTTGGGCAGGACCTGGATGTCGAGGTCGATCGAGATGCTGGGTCCGACCGCGGCGATGCCACGGGCGAGCATCGTCTGCCAGTTGATCGTGAAGTCGTCACGGTGCAGCTCGGTGGAGGCGCGGCAGGCCACCCTGGTCTCACCCTCCAGTCCGTGGCCCACCCCGAGATACTCCGTCTCCAGCGTCACCGTGCGCGTCACCCCGTGCAGCGTCAGTCCGCCCGTGATCGCCCAGCGGGTGCCGCCCTTGTGCAGGAAGCGGTCGCTGTAGAACTCCATCGTCGGGAAGCGCTCCACGTCGAGGAAGTCCTTGGACCGCAGATGGTCGTCGCGCATCTTCACCGCGGTGTCGATGGAGGCGGCGTCGATGACGACGTGCATCGCGGAGTCCTCCATCCGCTCCCCCAGCCGTATGGCGCCCGCGAAGCTGTTGAACCTGCCGTGGATACGGGCAAGACCGATGTGCCGCGCGGTGAAGGCGACCGAGGAGTGCAGAGGGTCGATCTCCCAGTCACCGGGCTCGGGCAGCGCCGGAGGCGGGGCTATCTGGAGCATGACGTCACCGAGCGAGGCGTGCGCGCTCTCCCCGACCGTGGCGTTCGCACGGTACGGAGTGAACCCTTCCGCCGAGACCGCCAGGCGGTAGTCCCCGGCAGGAACGGCCGCGACGAACGAACCGAACGGGTCAAGCCCCCCACCGACGACCTTGCGCCCCATGGCATCGCTGACCGCGAACTCGGCGTGCCGCACGGGCTCGTTGACGGGGTCCAGCACCCGGCAACTCAACACGCCCGCGCTGGGCGGAACCGCCACGGCGGAAAGAGGCCCCCCGCTGCGCCCCGCTCGCCCCGCTCGCGCAGCCAGAGCGGCACGACCCACCCCACCGGCACGACCCACCCGACCGGCTCGGTTCGTCCGGCCGGCTCGGTTCATACGGTCTCCCAGCCAACGGCCGAACATTTGCGACACACCCCCGCGCACCTTGACAACTCTGGTCACGAAGAGGCATTCGATCACCGTTACGGCATTCGATGCAACACGAACCCACTTCACTGAAATCCTGCCTTAGCACTGGAACTGTCCCGAGTAACCGAATTGGTCACCCCTGGCGGGGGTTTGGCGGGTCGGGAGACTCACCGAGACCTGAGCGGGCTCCGCCCGGTGGCCGGGGGCTTGACGAGACGCGAGCGGGCTCGGCTCGATCAGGTCGATGGGCTCACCCCGGCCAAGTCGGCAGCGGCGAGCAGCTCGGGCGCCCGGTAATCCGGGGCGGCAGTGGCCCGCGGGCCGTTATGGAGGGCGAGTGGTTACCCGCAAGGGTGGACCTCCGTCCTTCGGCTGCGCTGCCGATTCACCGGTTGGGCCTGCTACCGCGATCGAGCCGTTCGTATCCGTCCGCAGCACCTCCGCTCCCCCCGCCTTCAGCGCCGCGACCGTGCGGGGTGCCGGATGTCCGTATGAGTTGTCCCGGCCACAAGAGATGAGCGCGAGGCGCGGCGCGGCCCGTCGCAGGAGTCCGGGGTCCTGATAAGCCGAGCCGTGGTGGGCGACCTTGAGCACGTCCACGGGTGGCAGCGCCGCCACAGCCGGGGTCCGTGTCAGGGCTCGCTGGGCCGGCGGTTCGAGATCACCGAGCAGGAGCAGGGTCACCCCCATGGCCCGGACGAGCAGGGTGACGCTGGCGTCGTTCGCGCCATCGGGAGTCGGCCCCGCCCCCGTGGTGACCGCCATGGGCCAGAGCACCTCCCAATCGAGGACCCCCGCACCCGCACGGCGCCTCTCCCCCGCCACGGCATGACTCACCGGGATCCGGTGGGCAGCCGCCTGTGCCCGCACGAAGCGAGCCTGCTCCGGGGGCTCTTGATACCCCGTCGTCTGGATCGCCCCGACCGACCGCCCCCGCAGCACGCCCGGCAGACCCGCCACGTGATCGGCGTGGAAGTGGGTCAGCAGCACGAGCGGTACGCGGGTCACGCCGAGCGAACGCAGACAGCGGTCCACGAGCACCGGGTCAGGGCCCGCGTCGACCACCACTCCCGCCCCGTCACCGGCAGCGAGCACCGTGGCGTCCCCCTGGCCCACGTCACACACCGCGAACCGCCACCCCGGCGGTGGCCAGCCCGCGATCACCCGGGTGAGGGGCGGCGGTTGCACGACCGCGAGGAGAAGCAGCAGGGCGCAGGCCACGCTGAGCCAGGGGTGCCTCACAAGCCTGCGGCCGACCAGCACCACGCCGACCGTGGCGAGGGCCAGCAGCAGACCGCCACGCCAACCGCCGGGCCAGTCGACCCCGCTGCCGGGCAGGGCCGCGCCCGCGCGGGCGATGTCCGCGATCCACCCGGTAGGCCAACTCGCACTCCACGCAAGGGCCTTGGCGACCGGCATCGCCAGCGGCGCGGTCGCAAGTGTGGCGAAGCCAAGGACCGTGGCGGGTGCGACGGCCACCTCCGCGAGGAGATTGCAGGGCACCGCCACCAGACTCACCCGCGCCGCGATGACGGCGACGACGGGCGCGCACACCGCCTGCGCGGCAGCCGCTGCGGCCAACGCCTCGGCCAACCGCGGCGGAACCCGCCGCCTTCGCAGGGCAGCACTCCACCTCGGGGCGAGGGTGAGCAGCGCTCCGGTGGCGAGGACCGAGAGCAGGAAGCCGGGGCTTCGCGCCAGCCACGGGTCGTACAGGACGAGCAGCAGCACGGCGGCCGCCAGCGCCGGGATCAGTGAACGGCGCCGCCCTGTGCCGATGGCCAGCAGCGCGATCAGTCCACAGGCCGCGGCCCGCAACACGCTCGGGTCCGGTCGGCAGACGATGACAAAGCCGAGGGTGAGGGCGCCGCCGATCAACGCGGTCGCCCGCAGCGAAATCCCCAACCGCGGCGCCAGACCTCGTCGTTCAGCTCGCTGGGCAAGGCTGGGTGGACCGATGAGCAAGGCGAGGACGATCGTGAGATTGGCCCCGCTCACCGCCAGAAGGTGCGTCAGGTCGGTCGCCTTGAACGCCTCTTCCAACTCCAGCGGCACGCGCGAGGTGTCCCCCACCACCAGCCCTGGCAACAGCGCCCGCGCGTCGGGCGGCAACCCGTCCGTGGCCTCCCGCAACCCGCCCCGCAACCGCCCCGCCAACCGCTGCGGCCCTGACGGCGCCTCGATCACCCGCGGCGCCGGCTCCTGCGACACCCGCAGCACCGCCGCGACGCGGTCGCCGCGTGGCAAGGGAGGCGCGAGTCTCGCCTGCACACGAAGCCTGGTCGAGGGCAGAAGCGCGAGCCAACGCGCCTTGGACCAGGCAGTGACGGAAGCCCCGCCGCCTGCCCTCCCGGGGCCGACAGCATCTCCACCCCCTGCCCCCCAGGAGCCGACGACCTCCCCAGTGCCTGCCCTACCGGAGCCGACAGCGTCCCTGCCGCTGGTCCCGCCCTCTCCCGCATTCGCGTCCCAGTCCCCACCCCCGCTCTCTGCGAAGACCAGGGCCGGGGTGCGGGTCACGGAGGTAGTGCCATCAGGCGACGTCACCCGGACGATCTCCGCGTCCAGCATGACGGAGGGCGGCATGGCATGGGCTCCCGTGACGCGGGGCCGGGTCAGCCGAGGGTCGGAGGTGACGTCCAACTCGATCTCTGCTTCCGCGTACTGACGCGCAAGGGCGGGGACTGGGCCCCGATGCAGGTCGGCCCCATGCAGTGCCGCCGAGGTAGCGCCGGCCGCAGCGCAGAGGAGGACAGCCGCCACCGAGACCCGCCCCCAGGACTGCCGCCGCCTCGGGCCATCGTCCGGCTCTGTCGCATCCTGCCGCCCTCCACGCCCCGGGCGCGCCCGCGCATCGCCTGGCCCTTCACCCGTCGGACGCCTCCCCCTCACCGTCCATGTCACCAGCAGAGCCCCGGCTACCGCCACGCAGACCACCACGGCTGCGATCACCCACCGGGACGGGGCGTCCAGCGCCACGGCCGCGGTGCCCCACGCCGCGAGGGCGGGCGGCACCAGGCGCAGGTCCAGCGGGCCTTCCGGGCGGGGCTCGGCCCCCGCGAGCCGATGCCCGTCCGGGGCGTGAACGGCGGGCCGCCCCATGGCCATGGGAGCCGTCGGAGCTCCCTGCGCGCCCGTCGCCCGGCTCGGCGCCCTCATGGCCGCACGAGATTCTGCAGGTCGGCATAGCGTTTGTCACCGATTCCATTGACCTCCCGCAGTTCGTCCACCGAGCGGAAACCGCCCTGCTCCGTGCGGTAGTCGATGATGTGCTGGGCCAGCACGGGGCCGACTCCCGGCAGTTCGTCGAGTTGCTCCGCGGTAGCCGTGCTGAGGCTGATCGCGGCGGCAGGACTCGCTCCCGTCGGCCCCGCGGCCGTCCCCGCGCCAGGGGCCGCCGGAGCTGCGGGTGCCGTCGCCGGAGCTCCCACCACCACCTGTTCGCCGTCGATGAGCAGACGGGCACGGTTGAGGCCCTCCGTGTCCACACCGGGACGGACGCCGCCCGCGGCCTTGAGCGCGTCCGCGACCCTGGAACCCGCGGGCATGCGCAGAACGCCCGGGCTGCGGACCTTGCCGCTGACGTCCACGACGATCCGAGCGCCGCTGGAACCGGCCACCGGGCGGCCATCACCACCCGGAGGAGGCGGGGCTCCCGGCGCCGGCGACGGCTCCGCGCCCCGATCGGGCGCCGCTCCGACCACGTCCGGCTCCCGCACCGGCTGCGTCCGGCCCGCCCAGAAGTGCTGGGCGGCGAAGACCGCCGCGACGGCGAGCACCACCAGGAGCGCGACCAGACTCCGCCGCTCAAGACCGCACCGCAGCTGCAGCCACACCGGCAACCGCTCCCGTACGGCAAGTCCCACCCGCCCCGGCAACGGCGGCATCCCCTCACCGTCGGCCGCGGGCTCCGCCCGCTGCTGAGCCCGATGGGGCGCCGATGGCCGGGCCTGCTCCTGAGCCTGCGGCACGGTCACAACGTCCGGCCGCGACGCCGACCGAGGCTGCTGCCACACGGCCTGCGGCAGCGTCATACCCCTCGGCCGCTGCGACGCCGACCGGGGCGCCCGCCCGCCCTGCGCCGTCGGCACCGGCATCGGCTCAACCGGCGTTCGCCGCACGCTCACCGGCGTCGGCGTCCCACCCCTCGGCCGCTGCGACGCCGACCGGGGCCCCCGCCCGCCCTGCGCCGTCGGCACCGGCGTCGGCTCAACCGGCGTTCGCCGCACGCTCACCGGCGTCGGCGTCTCACCCCTCGGCCGCTGCCACGCCGACCGGGGCCCCCGCCCGCCCTGCGCCGTCGGCACCGGCGTCGGCTCAACCGGCGTTCGCCGCACGCTCACCGGCGTCGGCGTCGGCGTCGGCGTCGGGGGATGCCCCCGCACAGCCCGCCGCTCCGACTGCCGGCCCGCGACACCATCCACCTGCCGCACTACCTGCGGCTGAGACAACGACGCCGACTCCAACCCCGGCTGCTCACGCCCCACAGCCTCCTCCAACACCGGCTGCCGCCACCGCGCGGCCTGCGTCGGCAACGGCGGCGCGACGTCCGGCTGCGACAACGCCCGCCTCCGGGGCTTCGCCCCCGACCCCGACCCCGGCCCGACCCCAGCCTCGACCCCGCTCCCGGCCCTGACTCCGGCCTCGACCCCTACGTCAGTCCCAACTCCGGCCTCGGTCCCGATCTCGGTCTCGACCCCGTGCCCGGCCCCCGCCGCCCCCACTCTCACCCCGGGCGCAGCCTCCGCCAGCCCCGGCCCTCTCCGCGACCGCCGCCCAGCCTCCGATCGCGCCGGTGTCCTGGGCCCCAACCCCACCCCCGGCCTCGGCCCGGACTCCGACGACCCCGACCCCGCTGCCGCCTCCCCCTCCGGCCTCGGCTCCCGCTGCAACCCCACCCCAGGGCCCACCTGTGGCTCTGGCTCAACCCCCGATCCCACGCCCGCCCCGGGCCATCCCGCCCCACCCCCCGGCGGCGCACCCGACCTCAACCCCCCACCGTCGCCGCCCCCTTCGGCCCCGGCAGTGAAAAGCAGCTCCGCGCGTTGCCGCAACGCCTGTGCTCGCGATTGCGCCGAGGCGTGTCTGCGTCGGGTCGCCCGCCTGCGGGCATGGCGATATCGCGCGCGGCCGGCTGAAGTAGGGCCGCCTTGGGCGCGACCGGCAAGGGCGCGACCGTCCGACTCGGGGCCTCGCCCCGGTCCGCTCGTCGCGGCAGGTGTCCGTGAAAGTGATCGAAGTGCCATGCCGACGACGCTAGGCACTGCGACGGAACCGAGTTGATCTTGGTCAATTCCCGTGGATTACTCAGGAGTTGTGGATAACTCCGTCACCCACATTTGCTCACCAGGGACTCACCAGGGACTCACCAGGCCCGACCACCACTCACCAGGGCGAGACCACAACCCCCAACAACCCCGGCCCCGTATGCGCCCCGATCACCGCCCCCACTTCGCTCACGTGCAACTCCGCAAGGCCGGGCACCCGGTCCCTGAGACGGTCCGCGAGGGTCGTCGCGCGGTCCGGGGCCGCCAGGTGATGCACCGCGATGTCCACGCGGTTCGAACCGGCCCGCTCGGCCACGATCTCCTCAAGGCGTGCGATCGCCTTGGACGCCGTCCGCACCTTCTCCAGCATCTCGATGCGCCCGCCGTCCAGCTGAAGCAACGGCTTCACGGCAAGGGCCGAGCCCAACAGGGCCTGTGCGGCGCCGATCCGGCCGCCGCGGCGAAGGTAGTCCAATGTGTCGACGTAGAAGTACGCGGACGTGTTCGCCGCCCTCTTCTCCGCCGCGGTCACCGCCTCGTCCACCGATCCGCCCGACTCCGCGGCCTCCGCCGCCGCGAGGGCGCAGAAGCCGAGGGCCATCGCGACCATTCCGGTGTCCACCACTCGCACCGGAACCGGCGCGTCCTTCGCGGCCAGGACCGCCGCGTCGTACGTGCCCGAGAACTCGGCGGACAGATGCAGCGAGACGATGGCCGTCGCACCCGACTCGGCGACCTTGCGATAGGTCTGCGCGAAAACTTCCGGGCTTGGCCGCGAGGTGGTCACGGAGCGCCGTTTCTGCAGCGCCAGAGCGAGCGAGCGGGCGGAGATCTCTGTGCCCTCTTCGAGCGCCTGGTCACCGAGGACCACGGTCAGAGGTACCGACGTGATGCCGTGCCGCTCCATCGTCCGCTGCGGCAGATAGGCCGTTGAATCCGTGACGATCGCGACATGACGGGACATGCGGTGGAGATTACCTGCCTGGACCCGACGGCGGCAGCCCGGCCCCTTGCGGGTCAGTCTGCCAGTCGCGCTCCGGGCGGTGCCAGATCACTCCCTCGATCACGTCGTGCTCTCGGGCTTGGCCTGCTTCTCCCAGGGATAGGTGGGCCGCTCCACCGGCGGCGTGATGGCGGGCCGCGCCGACGTGGACTGTGGCTCCGACGGTTCCGTCCACGTCTGCTCGGCACCCTCGCCCGCCGCGTCCACCGCAGGCTCGGGCGAAGGCCACGCGGCGGGCGTCTGCGGGGGCGCGGGCTCCTTCGTCCAGTGCCGCAGCGCACCCGTCTCCAGATCGATTTGCGAGCTCAGCGAGTCCAGGTCGTCGTCGGCGAACCGGTGGGCCCGGTCGCGCACCACCCATCGCAGCGAGTCCGCCGACTTCGTGATCTGCGCCGTACGCTCCCGCAGCGCCGGGAGACGCGCGGCCAGGGACGTCTTGTCGGGGTCCCGCTCAAGACGCCGGAGCTCGTCGTCCAACTCGTGCCCATGCGCGCTGAGCCGCTCGAAGAGCCCCAGGGACTCCTTCAGCGAGGCGTCTTCGACCACACCCGCCTGCAGGGCGTCCTGCGTGGCCCGCATCGACGTACGCAAGGAGAGGCGCAGCTGGGCCAGTTCGCCGGCCGTACCGACCTGCGCGAAGCTCTTGGCGCGGAGCGTCGTGTCCTCCACCGACCTGCGCGCCTGCGAGATCGTACGGTCCACGCCGCGCTTGGCGGCTCCGACCGCCTTCACCGTCATGTACGCACCAAAGACGACAAACAGCAGGACGAGCAGTGCCACGATCACGCCCACGGCTTCCATGACGCTCCTCTCAGGTCCTGCGGCGAGTTCCGCACCGACTCTTCAACGGTAAACGCAAAGGGCAGGCCGAGGGTTCCGCCGGAACCCCCAACCTGCCCGTAGGGGACTACCCTCATGCCCCCTCGCACGCGCTCAGCACTCAGCACTCAGCGTTACGCCGGAACGATGTTCACCAGCTTCGGTGCCCGAACGATGATCTTGCGGATCCCGGCGCCGTCCAGCGCCGCCAGTACCCTCTCGTCACCCAGGGCCACCTTCTCCAGCTCCTCGTCCGAGATCGACGGGGAGACCTCCAGGCGCGCCTTGACCTTGCCCTTGATCTGCACGACGCAGGTCACGGTCTCGTCCACGACGTACGCGGGGTCGGCCACGGGGAAGTCCTGGTGGACGATCGACTCGGTGTGACCCAGCTTGCGCCACAGTTCCTCGGCGATGTGCGGGGCCAGCGGAGCGATCAGTAGCACCAGGCGCTCGGCGACCGAGCGCGGCAGCGTGCCGCCCTCCTTGGTCAGGTAGTTGTTCAGCTCGGTGATCTTGGCGATGGCGGTGTTGAACCGCATGCCGTCCATGTCCTGGCGCACGCCGTCGATCGCCTTGTGCAGGGCGCGCAGCGTGCCCTCGGCGATGTCGGACTCCGCGACGTCCGCGACCGTGACCTCACCGGTCGACTCGTCGACGAGTCGACGCCACAGCCGCTGCAGCAGACGGTACTGGCCCACCACCGCGCGCGTGTCCCACGGGCGCGAGACGTCCAGCGGGCCCATCGCCATCTCGTACAGGCGCAGGGTGTCGGCGCCGTACTCCGCGCAGATCTCGTCCGGAGTGACGGCGTTCTTCAGGGACTTGCCCATCTTGCCCAGCTCGCGCTTGACCGGCTCACCCTCGAAGAAGTACTGGCCGTCGCGCTCCTCGACCTCGGTCGCCTGGACCGGGAAGCCACGGCTGTCGCGGTACACGTAGGCCTGGATCATGCCCTGGTTGTACAGCTTGTGGAACGGCTCGGAGGACGAGATGTGTCCGAGGTCGAACAGCATCTTCGACCAGAAGCGGGCGTACAGCAGGTGCAGCACCGCGTGCTCGGCGCCGCCCACGTACAGGTCGACGCCGCCGGTCGGCTGTCCCTCGCGCGGGCCCATCCAGTACTGCTCGACGGCCGGGTCGACCAGCTTCTGGTCGTTGCGCGGGTCCAGGTAGCGCAGCTCGTACCAGCACGAGCCCGCCCAGTTGGGCATGGTGTTGGTCTCGCGGCGGTAATTTCGCGGACCGTCGCCCAGGTCCAGGGTGACGTTGACCCAGTCCTCGTTGCGGGACAGCGGCGTCTCCGGAGAGGTGTCCGCGTCGTCCGGGTCGAAGGTGCGCGGGGAGTAGTCCTCGACCTCCGGCAGCTCCAGGGGCAGCATCGACTCGGGCAGCGAGTGGGCGACGCCGTCCTCGTCGTAGACGATCGGGAAGGGCTCGCCCCAGTAGCGCTGGCGGCTGAACAGCCAGTCGCGCAGGCGGAAGTTGACGGTGCCCTCGCCGATGCCGCGGGTGGCCAGCCAGCCGGTGATCCGCGCCTTGGCGCCGACCACGTCCATGCCGTCCAGCGAGACCTCCTCGTTCGAGGAGTTGACCAGCTTCGCCTCGTACGAGGAGAAGGCGCCGTCCCACGTCGAAGGGTCGGTGCCGCGGTCGTCGGCAGGCTCGACCACACAGCGCATCGGCAGGTTGAAGGCGCGCGCGAAGGCGAAGTCACGGCTGTCGTGCGCCGGGACGGCCATGATCGCGCCGGTGCCGTAGCCCATCAGTACGTAGTCGGCGATGAAGACCGGGACCTGCTCGCCGCTGACCGGGTTGGTGGCGTAGACACCGGTGAAGACACCGGTCTTCTCCTTGGCGTCGGCCTGGCGCTCCACGTCGGACTTGGAGGCCGCGAACGCGCGGTACTTGGCGACGGCCTCGGCCGGCGTGGCGTGCCCGCCGGTCCACGTCTCGTGGGTGCCCTCGGGCCAGGCATCGGGGACGACCTTGTCGACCAGCTCGTGCTCGGGCGCCAGAACCATGTAGGTGGCGCCGAACAGGGTGTCCTGGCGGGTGGTGAAGACGGTGATCGCGTCGCCGCCCTCGGTGCCGACGGGGAAGTCGACGCGGGCGCCTTCGGAGCGGCCGATCCAGTTGCGCTGCTGCAGCTTGATGGCCTCGGGCCAGTCCAGCGCGTCCAGGTCGTCAAGCAGGCGGTCCGCGTACGCGGTGATGCGCATGTTCCACTGCCGCAGCTTGGCCTTGAAGACGGGGAAGTTGCCGCGCTCGGAGCGTCCGTCGGCGGTGACCTCCTCGTTCGCCAGGACGGTGCCCAGGCCGGGACACCAGTTGACGGGTGCGTCCGACGCGTACGCCAGGCGGTACCCGCTCAGCACCTCCGCGCGCTCCGCGGCGTCCAGTTCGCTCCACGCGCGCGTGGTGCCGGGAACGGCGCGCTCACCGCTGTCGAACTGGGCGACCAGGTCGGCGATCGGGCGGGCCTTCTGGGCGTCGGTGTCGTACCAGGAGTTGAAGACCTGTACGAAGATCCACTGGGTCCACTTGTAGTAGTCCGGGTCGATCGTCGCGAAGGAGCGACGCTGGTCGTGGCCCAGGCCCAGACCGCGCAGCTGCGCCTTCATGTTCTCCATGTTGGCCTCGGTGGAGGCCCGCGGGTGGGTGCCCGTCTGCACGGCGTACTGCTCGGCGGGCAGCCCGAACGCGTCGAAGCCCAGGGCGTGCAGGACGTTGTGGCCGTTCATCCGCTGGAAGCGCGCGAAGACGTCCGTGGCGATGTAGCCCAGCGGGTGGCCGACGTGCAGGCCCGCCCCGGAGGGGTAGGGGAACATGTCCATGATGAACTTCTTGGGCTTGGCGGCCAGCGCTGCCTCCGCGTCGCCCCGCGCGGCCATGTCCCCGCTCGGGTTCGGCGCCTCGTACGTGCCGTCGGCGTCCCAGAAGTCCTGCCAGCGTGCCTCGATCTCGGCGGCCAGGGCGGCCGTATAGCGGTGCGGTGCTGCCACCTCGGAGGCGGCAGCAGAATTCGTCTCGCTCATGATCCTCAAAGCTCCATCGATCGTCTCTGCCCGCGGAAATGACCGTCCCGGCCAAATGAAAAAGCCCCTCACACAGGAGGGGACGCCGCGCCGATGCCGACCGCGATTTTCCGGCGGTCGGGACTGATCAGCGCGGCCCGCTAAGCAGAAGGCGTACGGCACGCATGGCGTCAGGGTACCGCAGCGCTCGCCCGGCCCGCGACGAGGTTCCACCACGCCGCCCCGCGCCGCTCCCTGGCCCGCGGGAGGGCCGCACCCTGACCTTTGGCCAAGGGTTACTCCGCGTACCGACCACTATCGGGGCAACACCAAGATCGCATCGCTTTTAGATAACGACGCAATAACTCAAACCGCGTACTCGCCGGTATGAGGCCACTTAGCATGCGGCGATCGAGCCATTTCGGAGTCGCCCCCATGAACCCTCTGAATCCTCACCGCAAGAGCGACGCAAACCGCCCCACCCGTGCCAACCGCACCACTCGTGCCAACCGCGCCACCCGGACCAGTCGTAGGAGCCGTTCGTTCGCAGCCTTCCCAGAACCGAGCAGAACCACGCGCGGAGTCCTGATGACTGCCGCACTGCTTCTCATACCCCTGCTCGTGATCCTCGGGAGCGACGCGTTCCGCGCCGCGCTCGACTTCACCACCGGCGTCCTGTCCCTGGTCTCCCTGACCGCCGCCGTCGCCTGGGGCCTGGTCGCCACGGACCGGCTCTTCCTGCACTCCCGTCAGCGACTGCTCGCCCAGGCCGTGCACCGGGCGACCGCCGTCGCCTCCATCGGTTTCCTCCTGCTCCACGTCACCGTCAAACTCGTGCTCGATCACGTGTCGCCGGTCGGCGCTCTCATCCCCTTCGGGCTCGGCTTCTCCGGCAGCGACGGGCTCATCGGCCTCGGCTCGCTCGCCGGGCTCCTCATGGTGGTCACAGGCGTCACCGGGGCCCTGCGCAGCGCTTTCGCCTCACCGGCCCAGGTCGCGTCGCGCTGGCGCGCGCTGCACATGCTCGCCTACCCGGCCTGGTGTTCGGCACTGATTCACGGCCTGTACGCGGGACGCCCTCCCAAGCCATGGGTGATCGTCCTGTACAGCCTCTGCCTGGTCGCCGTCGCGGGTGCGGTCGCGCTGCGTGCGTCCCCGCTCCCGATCAAGCGAAAGGTGGCCGCCCGCATCCTGGCCGTCCTTGAACCGGAGCGCAGGGCGGGCAGTGACGAGCCCGTGCGCCGGGACACCACGGAGTCCCCGCTCCCCGGCACGGCCGCCGCTCCCGGCCGTGCCCCCGAACCCGGACCCGACACCGCCCCGGTGGCCGGCATCGCGGCGGCCTACCGCGTCCTCGCCTCCACCAACCGGCCCACGGAGGTCACGGAGGTCCTGCCGCACATGGAGCCCCCGCCCCGCTGGCCGGCACCCTCCCCGCCGCTCCCCGCCGAGGCCCCTCACATCCCGTACGACACCTCGTACACCTACGACACCCACTCCACGGCGTACGACCCGAAGGACCCCGGCTACCGCTCCCACGACACCGCGTACGACCCGCCCTACGGCGCGGCCCTCAACCCCCCGTACGAGGCCCCGTACCAAGCCCCGTACGACAGTGGCCCCGCCACTGAACCGCTGCCCCACACCTTCCAGGCGCCGAGTTCGGGCGAGCCCTGGAACGCCGCCACCGGAGGCCCCAAGTGAACGCGTCGCTGCCCGACGTCCCCGAAGTCCGAGTCGTCGGACTTCCGCTCCTGACCTCGGGCTTCGACCTGGTCGAGCGCCTCGATCTGGCGATGCACCTGAAGGTGCACGGACCGCTCGAACCCATGGCGGGCGAGTCCCTCGCCTCCCTCTCCGAGGCCATCTCGCTGCGCGGCAGGGGCGGCGCGGGCTTCCCCTTCGCCAAGAAGTTGCGCTCGGTCGCCGACGCGGCGATACGCCGAGGCGTACGCCCCGTGGTCGTCATCAACGGCAGCGAGGACGAACCGGCCTGCCGCAAGGACACCGTCCTGATCAACCGGGCCCCGCACCTCATCCTCGACGGCGCTCTCCTCGCCGCCGAGGCGCTGGGCGCCCGCACGCTCGTCGTGGGCGTCACCCGGGACTCCACCGAGTCCTCGATGCTCGCCGCGCTCGCCGAGCGCGGCCTGACCAACCGGCGCGGATCGAGCATCCGCGCGCGCGTGCAGCGCAATCCGGTGCGCATGGTGACCGGCGAATCGTCCGCCCTGGTGCGTTCGGCGGACGGCGGCCCGCCCATGCCGCCGGGACGCAAGGTGCGCACGTCCGACTCCGGAGTGGGCGGCGCGCCCACTCTGCTGTCCAACGCGGAGACCTTCGCCCAGCTCGCGGTCGCAGCCCGGATCGGCCCCGACCGCTACTGCCGCACCGGCCTGCGGGACGAGCCGGGCACGGTGCTGCTCACCGTCTCCGGGGCCGTCGCCAGACCCATGGTGGTCGAGGTCCCCACGGGAGTGCCCTTGCGGTACGTCCTGCAGCTGGCCGGCGCCCCACCGCTCCCCCAGGGCGTCCTGACGGGCGGCTATCACGGCAAGTGGCTCGACGCCGTCACGGCTCACGACGCGGTCGTCTCACGCGCCTCCCTGGAGGCGTGTGGCGGCGCGCTCGGTGCGGGCGCGATCCTGCCGATCGGCGCCGGGACCTGCCCGCTCGGGGAGGCACTGCATGTGGCGAACTGGCTGGCCGCCGAGAGTTCGGGACAGTGCGGCCCCTGCTATCTCGGCCTTCCCGCGGCGGCCCGCGGACTCGCCGACGTCCTGGACGGCGGCGGTCCCACCGCCTTGGAGGCGCTGCGCGAGGTGACACGGGCCGTGAAACGACGTGGCGCCTGCAAGCATCCCGACGGCACGGCGGCCTTCATCGAGTCCACGATCTCCGCGTTCACGGACGACCTCGCCGCGCACGTTCTCGGCGGTGGCTGCGGCCGCCCCGTGGAGGGCGTCCTGCCGCTCCAGTCGGACACCCCGCAGGCCGAGGCGCCCAGTGGCCGCAGGCTCGCCGTCGACTGGACGCTCTGCCAGGGCCACGGGCTGTGCGCGGACATCATCCCCGAGCTGATCCAGCTGGGCCCCGACGGTTTCCCCGGTGTGGCGGAAGCGTCCGTACCGCGGTACTCCGAAGCGCGTGCCGCACGTGCCGTACGCCGCTGCCCCGCGCTGGCGCTGCGCATCGAGGAGGACCCGTCCGTGCCCTCGCCGCGCACGGCACTGCCGCTCGCGCTCCCGCCTGGCCGTGGCCGCAGGGCGCTCGGCAGCGGACGGTGACGACCCGCTCCTGAAGATCCGGCGAGGCACACGAAAGCGGGCCACCCGATCTGGGTGGCCCGCTCTCATCTGCTGTGGAGCTAAGGAGAATTGAACTCCTGACCTCCTGCATGCCATGCAGGCGCTCTACCAACTGAGCTATAGCCCCTTGCTTGTCCGCCCGGTTCCCCCGGCGGCTCCGCCAACATTACACGGTCCTCCCCGTGCTCCACCAAATCGTTTCCGGTCTGTACGGATACGGCCGGTACTGTCTGCCTTCGTGACCGTGATCGCGCTTGTCGGCGCCCGCCGCCGCTTGCCCCTCGCCGCCGGGGCCTGCCTGCTCTCCTTCACGGTCTTCTGGCTGGCGCAGCGTGCCGCGGACGTCTCGATGATCGACTTGATGGTCTACCGCGCCGAGGGTGAGACCGTGCGCGCGGGCGGCGACCTCTACGCGCTGCGCACCACCGAGGCGCACCTGCCCACCACCTACCCACCCTTCGCCGCCCTGCTGTTCACACCGCTGACGCTCCTGGACACGGCTCAGATGCGCACACTGGCGACGCTGGGAAACCTCCTCCTCCTGGTGGCCTTCGCCCATCTCGCACTCCGCCTCGTCGGGCCTGCCACGGGCACCGGGCACGCGCGCGTGGAGAGCGCCCTGTGGGTGTCCGCGCTCGCGGTCTGGGCGGAGCCGGTCTGGACGACCCTGCGGTACGGCCAGATCAATTTGCTGCTCGCCGTCCTGGTCCTGTGGGATCTGTCCCGCCACCCCGGCCACCGCTGGGCGGGTCTGGGTATCGGCATCGCGGCCGCGATCAAGCTCACTCCCGCCCTCTTCGCGGTGTTCCTGCTGCTCACCGGCGCCGCGGAGGCCGTCCGGCGCGGGCAGTGGCGCGTACCCGTCCGGCACGCGTGCGTGGCGGCTGTTTCCTTCGTCGGCGCGACGCTGCTCGCTGCCGCCGCCCTGCCGTACGACTCACGGCGCTTCTGGACCCGGATGGTCTTCGAGGCGGGCCGGGTCGGGCTTCCCGAGGACACCGCGAACCAGTCTCTGCGGGGGGTACTCGCACGGCTCCTGCACACCGCGGAGCCGGGCCTCTGGTGGGCCGTGGCCGCGGCGGGGGCCGGTGCGCTCGGCCTTGCGGTCGCGGTGCGCGCCGCGCTGCGCGGGGAGCGCGCCCGTGCCGCCGTGAGCTGCGCGGTGACGGCGCTCCTGGTCAGCCCGGTGTCGTGGTCGCACCACTGGGTGTGGTGCGTGCCGCTGGGCCTGCTCGTGTGGACGGAGGCGGTGCGCCGGGGCGGCCGCGCCCGGTGGGCGGCCGTCGGCGCGGTGGGCCTCGTCTTCTGTTCGTACGCCCTGTGGTGGGTCCCGCACGGAGTGGGGCGGCTTGAACTCGACCAGAATTATGGCGAGATGACGCTGTCCGCCCTCTACGTAGGGACCGCTTTCGCGTTCCTGCTGCAAGGGGCCGGACGCCGACTGCGACGAGCCGGACGCCGGACCGTCTGAGGGCCGAGTGGGGTCAGGCCGTGGCGAAGGAGTAGAAGCGCTTGAGCGTGCAGTGTTCGTCGAGCAGCCGGCCATAGATCGGCTCCCCTTCGAGTTCGCGGTACGTCTCGATGGGGTCGCCTTTTATGATCAGCGCCCGCGCGCACTCCTCGCACCAGTACTGGTAGTCCTGGTTGACCGGTTCCATGTCGCGGACGATCGGCGTGCCACTGCCGCACCAGTCGCACTTCCGCCTGTGTGCACCCATCAATCAGCTCCAGCTGCGGCCGCAGGCCGTGCACACGTACGAGACACCGCCGTTGTCGCCGAGAACTTGGGCGACGTGGGACGAACCGCAGGACGGACAGGTGAGAAGAGGGATCGCCGCAAAGGGAGAGGCAGCGCGGCGCGGCGCGGCCACTGCGATGGCGCCGTCGGCCCCATCGAGGATGCTCGCAGGCATCGCTCTCCCTCCCGTCGGGTCACAATCGGTGGTCTGGTGCGGTCCCCTTCCGGCTGTCCGATTCTGCCACGGCCTGAGCGACCCGGTCAGCGACGTGGTCGTACCAGTCCGGACACGGCGCCCAGTGCGGCCGCCCCGGCCAGGGCGTATGCGGACACCATGAGGGCGTCCGCGGATGAATACGCCCCCGGAGCCCCCTGTGACTCAAGCCGGTTGAGGAAAAGTGCGCCATAACACGCGACGCCGATCAGCTGGCCGAGCTGAGCGACCGTCGACAGGAGGCCGCTGGCGTCCGCGGCCTCCTCGGGCCGCACCGTGGAAAGCGCCCGGGTCAGCGTCGGGCTGAACCCCAAGGAGAGGCCCGCCCCTATGCCTACGAAGGCCACATACAGCCACGGTCCGCCCTCCCCGCCGTCCCGGAGCAGCAGTCCCACGGCCACCGCCGAAGCCGCGGTGAGCGCGAACCCGCCAGGGATCAGTGCCCGTTGGAGCGCCCCCGGCCAGCGGCGCCACGTCAGGCCGACGACACCGAAGACCACCGCGGTCGGCGCGAACGTCAGTCCGGCGCGCAGCGCGCTGTAGCCGAGTCCGCCCTGGATGTGCAGCGTGAGCACGAACAAGAAGCCCGCGTTGACCCCCATCACCACGGCGATCCGGAACACAGCGAGACCCATGCCGGGGATGCGCAGGACCCTCGGCGATATCAGCGGCGCACCGCCGCCGCGCGCGAGCCGGGACTCGTACCCGCAGAAGGAGGCGAAGAGCAGCACCGCGGCGCCCAGCGAGAGCCAGGACCACAGCGGCCAGCCCTCCTGCTGACCGAGCACCAGCGGCACGGTGAGCAGCGAGACGGCGGCACCGAGCAGCACGAGCCCCGGCAGATCCAGCCCGCGCGTCCGCCGCCCCTCCCCCGGCTTCCGGGAGGCGTCACGCGGCAGCACACGCGCGGCCACGACCAGCAGGACCACGCCGACCGGCACGTTCACCAGGAACACCGGGCGCCACCCCGTGCCGAACAGGTCGGCGCTGACCAGGACCCCGCCCAGCACCTGCCCCGCGGCGGCCCCGACGGCGAGCACGGCCGAGTACGCTCCGAGCGCCTTCGTCCGCGCCTCCCCGGTGAAGTTGCGCTGGATCAGGCTGAGCACCTGCGGGATGAGCAACGCCGAACCCGCGCCCTGCAACAGCCTGAAGGCGATCAACTCGCCCGTCCCCTGGCTGAGTCCACAGGCGAGCGAGGCGACCACGAAGACCGTGAGGCCCAACAGGTAGACCCGACGGTGCCCGAGGCGGTCGCCGAGCCGCGCACCGGTGATCAGGAGCACGGCGTACGAGATGGTGTATCCGGCGATCACCAGCTGCAACCCGGCGCCGGACGCGCCCAGTTCGGTGCGGATCGTGGGCGCGGCGACATTGACGATGAAGACGTCAAGCAGCGCCATGAACTGCGCGGCGATGACGACGGCGAGCAGCCGCCCGGAGCGGTTGTCAGTGCTGGGGGCTTTACTGGACGCAGAGCTCGAACCAGCGGGATCCGCCGCGGTCGGCGGGGATGTCGTTGTCATGGCACCGAGCATGGCGGCGAGTTGGTACGGGTAACGAGAGCCCGCTGATGCTGGTACTGGCAGCACCTGGCAAGGCTTGGGGCGAGGACCGACCATGGGGGATGTGACGACGATGGGGACGACTCAGCGCCGCAGGCCGGAGCTCGCCGCCTTCCTGCGTGGCCGCAGGGCCAGGGTGACACCGGCCGACGTGGGCATGCCGCCGGGCCTGCGCCGCCGCACGCCCGGCCTGCGCCGCGAGGAGGTCGCCCAGCTCTCCGGAGTCGGCGTCACCTGGTACACGTGGCTGGAGCAGGGCCGCCCGATCAACGCGTCGGCGCAGGTCCTGGACGCCGTGGCGCGTACGCTCCGCCTCGACAAGGCGGAGCGCGAGCACCTGTACCACCTGGCCGAGGTGCCGTACGACCCGGTCCGCAGGACCGTCTCCCCCGCGGCCGTCGGACCGGAGATCCAGGGCATCATCGACGCCCTCGACCCCCACCCGGCGGTGGTCTACAACGAGCGGTACGACATCCTCGCCACCAACCCCGCCTACCGCGATCTCTTCTTCGTCCCGCAGCTTGCGGCCCTCGGAGCTCCGAACGTGCTGTGGACGCTGTTCATCGCGCCCGATCCCGTCTGCCCGCTGGTCTTCCGGGACGAGGAGCTGCCGGTGATGGTGGCGACGCTGCGCAGTTCGTACGGACGGCATGTGGGCGAGCCCGCCTGGGAGGACTTCATAGGCCGCCTGTCCGCCGCGAGCGCACACTTCGCCGAGCTGTGGGAGAGGGGCGACGTGGCGCCGCCGGGACCCCGTGTGAAGACGTTCCGGCACGAGGCGGTCGGAGAGCTGCGGATGACGTCGGTATCGCTGTCCATCAACGGCATGCAGGAGTGCCGGATCGTCGCGTACACCCCGGACGACGAGGAGAGCCGTCGGCGGGCGGCCGAACTTCGCGAGCTCAGGCCACCGGAAGCAGAAGGATCCCGCCCTCTGACGAGGACGGGATCCATATTGTGGAGCTAAGGAGAATTGAACTCCTGACCTCCTGCATGCCATGCAGGCGCTCTACCAACTGAGCTATAGCCCCTCGTGCCACGCGGCGGAGCCGCATGATGTTCCGCCCCGCTCGGCGGGCGAACAAGAAGAACTTTAGCCTGCGACAAGCCGGAATGTGAAATCCGGGTGACGGGCCCTCTCAACCCCTCCGACCAGCGGCTCTCGCACCGGCCCGGCCCAGCGCTAATCGTCGTCGCCGAGCACCGGCTCCGGCAGCGTGCCGGCGTTGTGCTCGAGCAGGCGCCAGCCCCGCGCGCCCTGGCCGAGGACCGACCAGCAGCAGTTGGAGAGCCCGCCGAGGCCCTCCCAGTGGTAGGACTCCAGGCCGAGGAGGCGGCCGATGGTGGTGCGGATCGTGCCGCCGTGGCTGACCACCACGAGCGTGCCATTCTCCGGCAGCTTCTCGGCGTGGCGCAGCACGATCGGCGCGGCACGGTCGGCGACCTCGGTCTCCAGCTCACCGCCGCCGCGGCGCACCGATTCGCCGCGCTTCCACGCGGCGTACTGGTCCCCGAAGCGCGCGATGATCTCGTCGTGCGTCAGGCCCTGCCACTCACCGGCGTACGTCTCCTGGAGACCCTGCTCGTGTGTGACGGGGATGCCGGTGAGGGCCGCGAGCTCGTTCGCCGTGGCTGCCGCCCGCTTCAGGTCGGACGCCACGATGGCGTCCGGCTTCAGCGAGGCGAGCAGCCGGGCGGCGCGCCTGGCCTGCGCGACTCCGGTGTCGGTCAGCTCGATGTCCGTGGAGCCCTGGAAGCGGCGCTCCAGGTTCCAGGCGGTCTGGCCGTGCCGCCACAGGATGATCCGGCAGCCGCGGCTGGTCACCGAAGCTCACCGTCCAGATCGGCTGCCTCCTCCGCGGCGCGCTGCTCGGCGTGCTCGGCGGCCTTGCCGCGGGTCGCGACGGCGTCCGCGGGGAGATCGATCTCGGGGCAGTCCTTCCACAGGCGCTCGAGGGCGTAGAAGACACGCTCCTCGCTGTGCTGGACGTGCACCACGATGTCCACGTAGTCCAGGAGGACCCAGCGGGCTTCGCGGTCGCCCTCGCGGCGCACCGGCTTGACGCCGAGCTCCTTGCTGAGCCGCTCCTCGATCTCGTCGACGATCGACTTGACCTGGCGGTCGTTGGGCGCGGAGGCGAGCAGGAAGGCGTCCGTGATCGACAGCACGTCGCTGACGTCGTACGCGATGATGTCGTGCGCGAGCTTGTCGGCGGCCGATTGCGCGGCGGCCTTGATGAGCTCGATGGAGCGGTCCGTGGCGGTCACAGTTGAGCTTTCCTTCAGATGGTCAAGACACCCCAAGGGTCTCACGGACCGCCGACAGCACTCCCGGCGATCGCCCGATCACCCTGTCTGCTGCGTCACCCCGGCCGGAAGAAGGCCCGGCCGGGGTCGCTGCCGTCATCCCGCGTCGTAGTCCTGGCCGAGGACGACCGACACATCCGCGTTCGGGGCGGTCTTGCCCTTGCGGACCGCGCCGTCCGGCAGGCCGAGGGTCTTGGCGACCTCAGTGGCCTGCGTCTTCTTGTCCGCGTCGGCGTACGTGACCTGCGATTGCGCCTGGGCCGTCGAGCCCGCGCCGCTGTCCACGAAGGTGTAGCCGCCGTTGACCAGCGAGATCCGCGCGTCCTGCCCCGCACCCTTGCTGCCGGACGCGTTCTTGACGCCGACCCGTACGGCCGCGTCCTTGTCCGCGTTCTTGACCGCGCCGCCCAGGACGTTCTTGACGACGCTCGCGCCGGCCTTCTCCGAGAGCGTCCCGTCCTGCTGCACCGGGAGCATCTGGGTGGCGTAGTCGCCGCCCTTCGCGCGGTCGGCGAGCTTGGCGAGGAAGGCGCCGAGGTCCTTCTCCTTGAGAGACGGGTCCAGGATCTGGGCCAACGACTGGACGGTGGTCGTCGCGGCCTGCGGGTCGGACGACAGCTTCCGCAGGACGCCCTGCATGACCTGCCCGAACCGGTCGAGCTGCGCGGTCTCGGGCTCGCCGGACGCACGGTAGGTGGCGTACGCGACGGCCATCGGGCCGCTCAGGGTCTGCTGCTCGCCCTTCTTCACGAGGGGCCCCTGGCCCTTCTTGGCCTTGGGGTCCGGCACGTCCGTGTCCGTGTCGACGTCGATGTTGCCGACCAGCTCGACGAGGTTGTTCAGGTAGGGGGTGTCGAGGCGCCAGGTGCCCTCGACCTGGGTGCCGAGCAGGCTGTCGATCGACTCGCGGGTGCCGGTGGACCCGTCGTCGTCGACCGACTTGCCGAGCGTCGTCCCCGCGCCCTCGTCGTCCGTCACGGAGAGGGAGTTGGGCAGCAGGACGGTGGTGCCGCGCTTGGTGGTGGTGTTGTTCACCAGGAGGGCCGTGGAGGTGCCGCCCCCCTTGGTGTTGTGCAGGTGTACGACGATCACATCGCGGTTCTGCGGTCCTGCCGCCGCGTCGCCGCCGCCGGACGCGTCGTCCGAAAGGCCCGGCAGCTTGCCCGCGTACCAGAGGTAGCCGACGCCGCCCGCGATCACGAGCGCGAGCACCACGACGAGCGCGACGACCCGGGAACGCCCGCGCCGCTTGGCCTCCTCGCGCCGCTCGGTGCGGCTCTCGGTGAACTTCAGCCAGTCGATGACGTCCTCGGACTCTTCGTCCGGCTCCTCGATGAAGGAGAACTGCTGGGTCTCGTACGCGGGGTCGCGGCGCTGGGGCTCACGCTGCGGCTCGGCTTCGAAATCCGGCTCCGGTTCCGGCTCCGGCTGCCGCGACTGCTGCGGGATCCAGCCGGTCTGCGTCTGCTGTGCGGCCTGCGGCCGGGGCTGAGCCTGGGGCTGAGCCGCCTGCTGAGCCTGGTCATAGCCGCCGTACGAACCAGAGTCGTACGAACCGGAGTCGTACGGCGGAACAGGCGCCTGCTGCCCGGTCGCGTACGGGTCGTAGCCATAACCCTGCGGCTGCTGGTGTTGCTGCTGCTGCTGGGCCTGGCCCCCGTACGGGTCGTACGAAGCCGACGGCTGCGCCTGCTGCGGGGCCTGCTGCTGGACCTGCTGATACACCGGCTGCCCATACTCGTCGTACCCGACGACCTGGTACTGATCAGCCGCGTACTCGCCCGCGTACGGGTCGCCGCCCGCATACGGGTCGTACTGTCGGTCGTTCACCGGTGCCCCTCTCGGCTCAATCGCCGCGGTACAGCTCGCGCTTGTCGATATAACGCACCACGCCGTCCGGCACCAGGTACCAGACGGGATCCCCCTTGGCGACTCGCGCACGGCAGTCCGTGGACGAGATGGCGAGGGCCGGGACCTCCACCAGCGAGACTCCGCCCTCCGGCAGACCCGGATCGGCCAGCGTATGGCCCGGCCGGGTGACCCCGATGAAGTGCGCCAGGGAGAACAGCTCTTCGGTGTAGCGCCAGGTGAGGATCTGGCCGAGGGCGTCGGCGCCCGTGATGAAGAAGAGGTCCGTGTCGGGATTGAGCGTGCGCAGATCGCGCAGCGTGTCCGTCGTGTAGGTCGGTCCGCCGCGGTCGATGTCGATGCGGCTCACCGAGAACTGTGGGTTCTCGGCCGTGGCGATGACCGTCATCAGATAACGGTCCTCGGCCGCGGACACCGCCTTGTCGCTCTTCTGCCACGGCTGCCCGGTCGGCACGAACACCACCTCGTCGAGGTGGAACTGCGCGGCGACCTCCTGGGCCGCCACCAGGTGTCCGTGGTGGATCGGGTCAAACGTTCCGCCCATGACGCCCAGGCGACGTTTGCCCTTGCTGGCCGGGCCGGAACCGGGACCGGTAGGCATGTCCTGCTCTCCCATGCGTGCAGACCCTACCGGCCCGGTGGACGGGCTCTGTTTCAGCGTCCGTTCGGTGGACCGCTCAGCGGTCCCGGTTGAAGCGCGTGGTGATCCACAGCAGCAGCATGAGCGCGACGAACGCGCCACCGCCGGTGATGAGAGGGCTGAGGCTTGCGTGCTCGTCGACGTGCTTGCCCTCGGAGGCGAGAGTGACCAGCTGGGAGGCGGTGCTGTGGAGGCTCATCGTCGGCAGGACCTATCCGGAGGTGGGCGGGACAAAGACTTCCGGGCCATCGTATGCGGGGGCGGCGGCCGGGCTCACGCCGACTCAGCTGTTGTGGTCCACGCGGTCGTCCTCGTCGCCCCCGCCGGGACGGTCCTCGCCGCCCTTCGCGGGGCCGCCGGGACGCTCGGCGTCGGCCCCCTGGCGGTAGCCGCGCAGCAGGAACCACGCCACGAGCACACAGCCGACGACCATGACGATCAGCACGACGCGGAGCAGATTGCCCGCCCCCTGCTCTTTCGCGGCCAGGGCGGCCGCCTCCGTGACCCAGTGGTGGGCTGCGGCGCTGTGCTCCATGACGGCCATGACGGACGACTCCCTTCGCTGTGCTGCCCTGTCACGGTATCTCCGCCTAGGCTGGGGCCCACCTCGGGGGCATGACTGGACGAGCATGGGGGATGGGGCATGACCGACGACAACGACCACGGCCGGCAGGACGGTGGCCACGAGAATGTGCCGAGCAGGCAGCGCAGGCGCTTCCCCGGCATCTCGTCACGGGCGTACGAACACCCGGCGGACCGTTCGGCCCTGGTGGCCCTGCGCAAGCTGACCGGCTTCGACACCGTCTTCAAGGCACTCAGCGGGTTGCTTCCCGAGCGGAGCCTGCGGCTTCTGTTCCTCTCGGACTCCGTACGGGTCTCCGACGCGCAGTTCGCGCACCTCAACACCATGCTGCGGGACGCCTGTTACATCCTGGACCTGGAGAAGGTCCCGCCGATGTACGTGAACCAGGACCCGACCCCGAACGCGATGTGCATCGGCCTCGACGAGCCGATCATCGTGGTGACCACGGGCCTGGTCGAGCTGCTCGACGAGGAGGAGATGCGCGCAGTCGTCGGCCATGAGGTGGGCCACGCGCTCTCCGGCCACTCGGTGTACCGCACGATATTGCTCTTCCTGACCAACCTCGCGCTCAAGGTGGCCTGGATCCCGCTGGGCAACGTGGCGATCATGGCCATCGTGACGGCCCTGCGCGAGTGGTTCCGCAAGTCGGAGCTGTCGGCGGACCGCGCGGGGCTCCTGGTGGGCCAGGACCTCAAGGCGTCGATGCGCGGCCTGATGAAGATCGCGGGCGGCAACCACCTGCACGAGATGAACGTGGACGCGTTCCTGGAGCAGGCCAAGGAGTACGAGGCCGGGGGCGACCTGCGCGACTCGGTCCTGAAGATCCTGAACATCCTGCCGCGTACGCACCCCTTCACCACCGTGCGTGCCGCCGAGCTGAAGAAGTGGGCCGAGACCCGCGACTACCAGCGGATCATGGACGGCCACTACCCCCGCCGCGACGAGGACAGGGACACCTCGGTGTCCGACTCCTTCCGCCAGTCGGCTTCCAGCTACGCCGATGACGTACGCAGCAGCAAGGACCCGCTGATGAAGCTGGTCAACGACATCGCGGGCGGCGCGGGCGACCTGGGCGGCAAGCTGCGCGGGAAGTTCACCGGGCAGGGCGGCCAGCAGGGCGGGAACCGGAACGAGGACCCGCCGACCGGCGAAGGCAAGTAGCCCTCAGAGCGAGGGTTGGGCGGTCGCCGAGAGCGACCCGCACAGCGCCGTGGCATCACCCGTCGCGTACGGGTCGGTGCCCGCGGGGCCGCCCGCCTTCGCCTTCTGTCCGGCGAGCAGCGGCCGCAGCCGGTTGGCGGCGTCGGCGGAGCAGGCGAGCGGGCCGGCCTGCGTGTACGACACGAGCAGCTCGGTCTGGCGCATCCGCAGGTCGTCGCGGTCGAAGCGGAACTGCAGCTCACGCCGGACGGTGAACAGCGAGGCCTTGACGTGCTCGCCCTTTCCGGCCGGACGCAGCGCGTAGACGAAGGTGTGGTCCGAGGTCACCTCAAGGGTGTTCTTGTCCGTCTCGGTCGCGTGCAGCGTGCCGTGGACGCGGATGCCGGGCGAGGCGAGGGCCGTCTTCGTCGGGTCGAAGCGCACGAGCCAGCCCGTGGGCGCGTGCCGGCCGTCCGCCGCCGGGTGCGCGAAGCTCTCGTCGAACTGGTCGAGCTGGCGCGGGTCGAGCAGGATGCGCGCGGAGCGCACGGTGCCGCCGGTGAGGACGTCCGGGTCGAGCGAGGACTCGACGAGATAGTCCTTGGCGGTGGTCAGCGCGGTCATCACCTGACCCTCCGAGAAGTGCGAGGTGCGCCGCGCCGGCGGCAGGTTGATGCCCGAGGCACCCACCCGGAACCGTGCGGCCGGGCTGTGCGCGAACAGGTCGGCGGGCTTCTCCGCGCCGGGCACGGGCCCTGGCGGGGCGAGCGGGATCACCGTCATCCGCAGCGGCTCGGGGCGCTGGGCGACGGGGTCCTGGGCAGGATGGCGTACGCCCATGTAGATCGCGGTGCCGAAGGCGACGGCGATCAGCAGGACGAGGATCACGGCCTGTTTGGAGAGGTGCCTGTGGTGAGCGGGGCGGTGACGCACCGCGTGCATGTGATCGCTTATGCGCTCCTGCGCGGAGTACTCCTGGAGCCGCGCGGCGCGGACGAACGATTCGTCGAAGACGACGGATCGGTACTCGTCCTCACCACCGGCGGGAGCTCCCTCGGGTGTCCCCTCGGGTGGTTCTCCTGGCCCGCCCATACCTTCAGGGTAGGTCTCCGCGCGGTCCGGTAAACGCCCTGGTACACGACAAGTTCTGACAACTTCTCACGGGGTGCGGGGCGTTGCGGACACCGGCGGCCGGCCGTACTCCGCGGAGGCCGACGGCTCCGTGGACACCGGGGGCGGGGTGGGGTCCTGGCGGCCCGTCGACGCGCCGCGGTAGACCGCGGTGAAGGCGAGCGCGACCATGCCGATGCCCATCAGGAGGGCGAGCAGCCAGGCGACAGGGCGGTGCCAGCGGTTGCGGCTCGCATAGCCCTGCCTGCCGTACCCGTGCTCGGCGAACTCCCGGTCGTACACGTCGTCCAGGTCCGCGTCGTGGCCGAACTCGCCGCCGTCGTCGGGGCCGAAGCCCTCGTCGTAGAAGTCGTCCTCCGGCGAGTCGCGCCCCGAGCCGCGGGTGCGGGCCCGGCGGCTCTCCGCCTCCGAGGCCTCCGCGCGCGCCTGGGCTGCGGCCAACAGCCGCTCCACCGCGGTGGGTTCATGGATCTCGGCGGCCTTGACGAAGGCCTCGTCGAAGACCACGGAGGCGAACTCTTCGTCCGCACCCCCGCGGTCGCGGTCGTCGTCGGGCTCCCGGCCGTCAGCAGATGACGGCGTGCCCCCCACGTCCTCCGGCACCCTCCCAGCGTAGACCGGAAGGGGCAATCTGGGCAGACGGTGCGGGAATTCGGCCCGTGCGGGAATTCAGCGGATGTGACCGTCGCCGGTGACGATGTACTTGGTCGAGGTCAGCTCGGGAAGCCCCATGGGGCCACGGGCGTGCAGCTTCTGCGTGGAGATGCCGATCTCGGCGCCGAAGCCGAACTGTCCGCCGTCCGTGAAGCGCGTGGAGGCGTTCACGGCGACCGTCGTGGAGTCCACCAGTTGGGTGAAGCGCCGCGCGGCCTGCTGCGAGGTGGTGACGATCGCCTCGGTGTGCCCGGAGGTCCACAGGCGGATGTGCTCGACGGCCTGCTCCAGGGAGTCGACGATGCCCGCCGCGATGTCGTACGAGAGGTACTCGGTCTCCCAGTCCTCCGTGGTCGCGGGCACGACGGTGGCCTTCGAGCCGCCTGTGCTCTCCACGTACGCGATGACCCGCTCGTCGGCGTGCACGGTGACCCCGGCCTCGGCCAGGGCGTCCAGGGCGCGCGGCAGGAAGGCGTCGGCGATGTCCGCGTGCACCAGGAGCGTCTCGGCGGCGTTGCAGACGCTGGGACGCTGGGCCTTGGAGTTGATGAGGATGTCGACGGCCATGTCCAGGTCGGCGACGGCGTCCACGTACACGTGGCAGTTGCCGGTGCCGGTCTCGATGACCGGGACGGTGGACTCCTCCACGACGGTCTTGATCAGTGAGGCGCCGCCGCGCGGGATGAGGACGTCGACCAGGCCGCGGGCGCGCATCAGCTCGCGCACGGAGTCACGGTTCTCGCCCGGCACGAGCTGGACGGCGTCGGCGGGCAGGCCGGCTCCGTGGACGGCGTCGCGCAGCACGCGGACGAGCGCCGTGTTCGATTCGTACGCCGATGACGAGCCCCTCAGGAGCACCGCGTTGCCGGACTTCAGGCAGAGGGCGGCGGCGTCCACGGTGACGTTCGGGCGGGCCTCGTAGATGATCCCGACGACGCCGAGCGGCACGCGGACCTGGCGCAGGTCGATGCCGTTGGGCAGGGTCGAGCCGCGGACGACCTCGCCGACGGGGTCGGGCAGCGCGGCCACGTCGCGCACGTCGGCGGCGATGGCGCGCACCCGCTCCGGGGTGAGCGTCAGGCGGTCGACGACGGACTCGCTGGTCCCGGCCTCGCGGGCGCGGGCGGTGTCCTTGCCGTTGGCCTCGATGATCTCGGCGGTGCGGACCTCAAGGGCGTCGGCGATCGCCAGGAGCGCGTCGTCCTTGGCGGCTCGCGGCAGCGGCGCGAGCGTCGCGGCGGCGCCACGGGCGCGGTAGGCGGCCTGGGCGACGGGCGAGAGGTTGTCGTAGGGCAAGCCCGAGAACGGAGGCGTGAGGGACGTCATGACCGCAGCGTAATGCGGAGCCGCCCAGGTCCACCCGCTGTTTCAGCAGCCGAGACCATGGTGCTCACGTCGGCTCAAAAAGGGTGCACGCCCACGGGGGTCGCCGGCAGCGGGCCGTACCCCTCCGCGATGCGCTGGTGGTACGTGTCGCGGTCGATGACCTCGAGCCCCACGATCTCCCACGGCGGGAGCTGCGCGCTCTGCCGGTGCTCGCCCCAGAGCCGGAGCGCGACCGCGGCCGCGTCGTGCAGGTCACGGGCCTCTTCCCAGTACCGGATCTCCGCGTGATCGGGCGCGTACCTGCTGGTCAGCAGAAAGGGGTGGTCGTGGGCGAGCTGTTCGAGGCCCCGCCTGACCTCCTTCAGCGAGGCTTCGTCCCCCGAGACGCTCAGGGTGACGTGCCACAGACGGGGCGCGTCCACCGTCTCGCCCTCCTGGCTCTCGTCCGTCTCGCCCGCCGCTCGCGTGTCACCGGTGTACGTCGCCCCCGCGGCGACGCTGGTCAGGGACCGCTCAGCCGGCGCGCGGGACGACGCTCCCGGGCGCACTCGTCTCACGACGGCCTCCTTTACGCAATGGTGGTGCGGATACGCAATGGTCGTGCGGAAGTGTCTGGAACAAAGTTGAGCAGGCCAAGCGCCCCCGCGGGGCGGTTTTAGGGAGTTTCACCTCGCGGAGGCCTGTCGGCGCACGGCGTTCGCGCCTGTTTTCGGCCGCGGCCACGGTGTCCGGCGTCCGGCGTCCGGGGCTCTGCGTCCGGCGTCCGGTGCCCGGCGTCCGTGTAGGGCCAGGGCCCTAGTCGTGCAGCAGGGCCAGGTCGTCGCGGTGCACCACTTCCCGCTCGTACGCCGGGCCGAGCTCCCGCGCGAGATCACGGGTGGAGCGGCCGAGGAGCTGCGGGAGCTCCTTGGCGTCGAAGTTCACCAGGCCGCGCGCCACGGCTCGCCCCGCGCTGTCCCGGAGCTCGACGGGGTCGCCCGCGGCGAAGTCGCCCTCGACCCCCGCGATTCCGGCGGGCAGCAGCGATTTGCGCCCCTCGACGACCGCCCGCACCGCCCCGTCGTCGAGCGTCAGCGCGCCTTGCGGTTCGGAGGCGTGCTGGAGCCAGAGGAGCCGGTCGCCGGAGCGGCGGCCCGTGCGGTGGAAGTACGTGCCGGTGTCACGGCCCGCGAGGGCGTCGGCGGCCTGGCTCGCGGAGGTCAGGACGACCGGGATGCCGGCTGCCGCCGCGATCCGCGCCGCCTCGACCTTGGTGACCATGCCGCCGGTGCCCACGCCCGCCTTGCCCGCGCTGCCGATCTGGACGTGCGCTATGTCGGCGGGGCCCGTGACCTCGGAGATCCGGGAGGTGCCGGGCCTGGCCGGGTCACCGTCGTAGAGGCCGTCCACGTCGGAGAGCAGGACGAGGAGGTCGGCGTGGACGAGGTGGGCGACGAGAGCGGCCAGCCTGTCGTTGTCGCCGAAGCGGATCTCGTCCGTCGCCACGGTGTCGTTCTCGTTCACGACGGGCAGCGCGCCCATCGCGAGGAGCTGGTCGAAGGTGCGGGACGCGTTGCGGTGGTGGGCGCGGCGGGCCATGTCGTCGGAGGTGAGAAGCACCTGCCCGACGCGTACGCCGTAGCGCGCGAAGGAAGCGGTGTAGCGGGCCATGAGAAGGCCCTGGCCGACGCTGGCGGCCGCCTGCTGCCTGGCCAGGTCCTTGGGGCGCCTGCGCAGCCCCAGCGGCGCGAGTCCGGCGGCGATGGAGCCGGAGGAGACGAGCACGATCTCGCGCTCGCCGCCGCTGCGGCTCTTGGCGAGCACGTCGACGAGGGCGTCGACGCGATCGGCGTCCAGGCCCCCCGACGCGGTGGTCAGGGACGAGGACCCGACCTTGACGACAACCCTGCGGGCCTCTGCCACGCCCGCCCGTCTCCCACCACCGCCCTCAACCGAGGCCCTCCGGGCCCACCCTGCATCCTGCCTTGCCCCAGCCACGTACTTCCCCAATTGATCCTGAAGATCCCGTTCCCTGCCGGAGCAGCAATCTACGCGAGTGAGCGCGTGGAGTGCCCATCCATTTCGAGGGACGGACCGAAGACTCCCCGGAGGCCATTCCCGGCCCGATGGTTCAGTGCCTTTGCCCCTTTATCCGGTGATTGTGGTCACGGAAGATTGCTACAAGGACACCGCACGTCATACGGTCAGTGGTCGACTTCCCGTCCGATCCCCCCGATCCCCCCCCGATCGCCCCGATCCCCCGCCAGGAGCCCAAGCCCGTGCCCTCTGCCGGACTCGCCCCCCGCCGCATCGTGCAGCTCTCCACGCTGTTCGCGATGTTCGCGCTCTTCACGGCCCAGCTCGTCAGCGCGCTGGTCCCGTATGTACCGGTGTTCATCGCCGCCTCCGCGGCGAACCTCGCGCTCGACGTCTATCTGCAGTACAAGCAGCCGGGGCTCCTCTCCCTCCTTGGCAAGATCCGGTTCGATGTCACCGTCAGGCAGCTCCTGCGCGACATGCTGATCCTGGTCGGCCTGCTGCGCATCGACGGCATCGAACCGCTGGCCGAGCAGTCGCCGCTGACGATCTCGCTGCTCGCCTTCTACTTCCTGCACTTCGGCTGCCAGGCCACCGCCATAATGGTGCGCCGCTCCCGCCAGCTGCCGATCGTCACACGCAACATCGACACGTCCGCGCTGCACCTGACCGCTGCCCCGCCGCGGATCCTCTCGCGCCGTCAGGCCCACCGCCTGCTGACGTTCTCGATCCCCTCCACGGCCGGCCTGATCGTCACCGCGGCCACCACGGACGCGTACTGGGGCGGCATCGGCCTCGGTATCTCCATCGCCCTGATGGGCATCGGCGCGCTCTACCTCGCCACGTGGCTGCTTCCCAAGAAGCGCGCGAAGAACGACGAGAAGGTCATGGAGTGGCTGGACAACTGGCTGGCCGAGTACCAGCCGTCCGTCGCCATGTACTTCTCGGGCGGCGCCACGTCCGCGTACCAGGCGAACATGTGGCTCTCCACGCTCTCCCGGCTCGACGGCAATCCGCTGATCGTGCTGCGTGAGCGGTTCATGGTGCAGAAGATCGACGCGACGGACGTCCCGATCATCTGCTTCCCGAAGGTCGCGACGATGTTCTCCCTGGAGACCTCGACGCTGAAGATGATGCTGCACCCGGCGAACGCCGCGAAGACCTCGCAGGTGCTGCGCATCCCCACGATCAAGCACGCTTTCATCAACCACGGCGAGAGCGACAAGCTGTCCTCCTGCAACCCGTACGCGAAGGCGTACGACGAGGTGTGGGTGGCGGGGCCCGCCGCGCGCGACCGCTACCAGGCCGCCGACGTCGGCGTCGAGGACAAGGACGTGGTCGAGGTCGGCCGCCCCCAGCTGTCGCCGATCCTGCCGTCGACGGGCGCTCCCACGGGTGCGTTCACGACCGTGCTGTACGCCCCCACCTGGGAAGGCTGGGACGGCAACCCCGGCAACACGTCGGTGACCCTCGCGGGCGAGAACATCGTCCGGCACCTTCTGGCCGACCCCGGTGTCCGGCTCATCTACAAGCCGCACCCGATGACCGGCTCGCAGGACCCCCGCGCCGGCGCCGCCGACCTGCGCATCAAGGCGATGATCCGCGAGGCCGCCGCCAAGCGTTCGGGCGAGCGTCCCGGCCCGGAGGCGGCCGCCGAACTGGCGCGCCGCACCGCCGAGTTGGACCAGCTCACCTCGACCGCGTTCCGCAAGAGCGTGGACGAGATGGAGCGGATGATGCTCCAGGGCACGCCGGACGGCGACCAGCAGGCTGCGGTCGCCGAGGCGACGGCGGCGTGGGAGGCGGCGTACTGGGCCTCGTTCCCCGAGTGGGAGCACCAGATCATCACCACCGCACGCCCCGCGATCTTCTCCTGCTTCAACCAGGCCGACCTGCTGATCAGCGATGTCTCCTCGGTGGTCTCGGACTGGCTGTCGAGCGAGAAGCCGTACGCGGTCGCTAACACGTCCGGCATGGCCGAGGCGGACTTCCGCGCGGGCTTCCCGACGGTGAGCGCGGCGACGATCCTGTCCCCGACCGCCGAGGACGTCCCGGCCCTCCTGGAGGCCGTCCGCTCCCCGGAGAAGGACACGCACGCCGAGGCCCGCGCGGCCCTCAAGGAGCACCTCCTCGGCCCCTCGGACCCGCCCTCCCTGGTCCGCTTCAACGAGGCCGTCCTCGCGCTCTCGGCCAAGGCCGACGAGCGCCGCGTCCGCATGGCCACCCGCATCGACGCGGAGATCCCCGGTCAGCGTGCGGCACAGGACGCGGCGGAGGAAATGGAGTCCGACCCGACGGAGCCGAACCCGAACGGCGCGGAGGACTCGGTCACGGCGTAGCCGCAGGCCCCGCAAGGGGCGCCGCGGGGAACTGCGCGATCAGCCGCAACGCACCCGCACGGTGTACGAACAGGCGAAGGCCCCCCGGAGCAGAAGCTCCGGGGGGCCTTCGCGCAGTCCAGGGCGCCCCCGCCAGGCAAAAACCTAGAACGGTTTGAAGTCGTCGTACGCCTTCTCCGCCTCGTCACGATCCGCGTCCCGGTCCCGGCGGCGCTGGGCCGCGGGGCGGGGCTCCTCAAGGCGGTGGTCCTCGCCGCGGCGGCCGAGCATCTCCGCGCCGGCCATCACCGAGGGCTCCCAGTCGAAGACGACCGCGTTCTCCTCGGGGCCGATGGCCACGCCGTCGCCCGTACGCGCGCCGGCCTTCATCAGCGCTTCCTCGACGCCGAGACGGTTCAGCCGGTCCGCGAGGTAGCCGACGGCCTCGTCGTTGTTGAAGTCCGTCTGACGCACCCAGCGCTCCGGCTTCTCGCCGCGCACGCGGTAGATGCCGTCGTCGCCGAGCTTGACGGTGAAGCCCGTGTCGTCCACGGCCTTGGGCCGGATGACGACGCGGGTCGCCTCCTCCTTCGGCTTCGCGGCGCGCGCGGCGCCCACCACCTCGGCGAGCGCGAAGGAGAGCTCCTTGAGCCCCTTGTGTGCGATGGCCGACACCTCGAAGACGCGGTAGCCGCGTGCCTCCAGGTCGGGGCGGACCAGGTCCGCGAGGTCCTGGCCGTCCGGTACGTCGATCTTGTTCAGGACGACGACCCGCGGCCGGTTCTCCAGGCCCGCGCCGTACTCCCGCAGCTCGGCCTCGATGATGTCGAGGTCGGAGACGGGGTCACGGTCGGACTCCAGGGTCGCCGTGTCCAGGACGTGCACCAGAACGCTGCACCGCTCGACGTGCCGCAGGAACTCGAGCCCGAGGCCCTTGCCCTGGCTGGCGCCCGGGATCAGACCCGGTACGTCGGCGATCGTGTAGACGGTCGAACCGGCCGTCACCACACCGAGGTTGGGGACCAGCGTCGTGAAGGGGTAGTCGGCGATCTTCGGCTTGGCCGCGCTCAGGACCGAGATCAGCGAGGACTTGCCCGCGCTCGGGTAGCCCACGAGCGCGACGTCCGCGACCGTCTTGAGCTCCAGGACGACGTCGCCGGCCTGCCCCGGCTCACCGAGGAGTGCGAAGCCGGGCGCCTTGCGGCGGGCCGAGGCGAGCGCCGCGTTGCCGAGGCCGCCACGGCCGCCCTGGGACGCGACGTACGTCGTGCCTTCGCCGACCAGGTCGGCGAGGACGTTGCCATCCTTGTCGAGGACGACGGTGCCGTCCGGCACGGGCAGGACCAGGTCCTGGCCGTCCTTGCCGGAGCGGTTGTCACCGGCGCCGGGAGCGCCGTTGGTGGCCTTGCGGTGCGGGGAGTGGTGGTAGTCGAGAAGTGTCGTGACCGACTGGTCGACAACCAGGATCACGTCACCGCCACGGCCGCCGTTGCCGCCGTCCGGACCGCCGAGAGGCTTGAACTTCTCACGGTGAACGGAGGCACAGCCGTGGCCCCCGCTACCCGCGGCGACATGCAGCTCGACGCGGTCCACGAAGGTGGTCATGGGATGTGCCTCCAGAAACGACGAAATGTTAAGGGCGAAATGCCCCTAGGTGTAACACGCGAAGGGCGGACCCGCTTCCCGACAGGGAAGTGAGGTCCGCCCTCGCGAAGAACCTGTTCTACGGAAGCCTGATTCAGGCGACCGGAACGATGTTCACGACCTTGCGGCCACGGTGCGTGCCGAACTCGACCGCACCGGCGGCCAGCGCGAACAGCGTGTCGTCCTTGCCACGGCCGACGCTCGAGCCGGGGTGGAAGTGGGTGCCACGCTGGCGGACCAGGATCTCACCGGCGTTGACGGTCTGACCGCCGAAGCGCTTCACGCCGAGCCGCTGAGCATTGGAATCGCGCCCGTTCCGAGTGGACGATGCGCCCTTCTTGTGTGCCATCTTGTCTCAGTCCCTTACTTCGCAGCCGTGGGGATACCGGTGACCTTGATCGCCGTGTACTGCTGGCGGTGACCCTGGCGACGGCGGTAGCCGGTCTTGTTCTTGTAGCGAAGGATGTCGATCTTCGCGCCCTTGTGGTGGTCCACGACCTCGGCCGTGACCTTGATACCGGCAAGCACCCACGGGTCGCTCGTCACGGCGTCGCCATCGACCACGAGCAGCGTAGAGAGCTCTACGGTGTCGCCGACCTTGGCGGTGGGAAGCTTGTCAACCTCAACGATGTCGTCGACAGCAACCTTGTGCTGGCGACCACCGCTGCGCACGATGGCGTACACGGATCTCTCTTTCGCTCGGAACGGGACCCCCGCAGTCCAGCCGTCCGTCCAGATGCACGGTCGGCCTCTCCCGAGCGCCGGGGGCGCCGGAAGGAAAACAGGTTTACAGGGGTAGGACGTGCTAGTAACACGCCGACGGTCAAGATTACGGGGCTCACCCGGAAGGGTCAAACCGGCTTCTCACCGTCCGGCGGCAGAGGCTTGACACCCTTGCACAGATCGGTGCTGTCGGCCTTGCCCGGCCAGGCGATCGCCCGCACCCGGTCGAAGTGGCCGCGGTACGCGTCGTGCACGGAGTCGTCGTCGACCTTCACGATCGCCTCGTCGTTCTCGCGCAGCGCGGGCGCCGTGTAGTTCTGCGAGCCGGTGAAGGAGAGCTTGTTCTGCCTGCCGTCGTACTTGCCGTCGATGAGCAGGTACTTCGAGTGGATGATGTAGGGCGTCACCAGCTTGCTCCCGGGGCGCAGCGGGTCCCGGTCGTCGTTGAAACAGCGCACGGTGGGCCCGCCCGACTTGTGCAGGGCCTCCCAGGTGCCCGGGGTGCCGCCCTGGCTCTTGGCGCTGTCGGTCTCGGCGTAGAGGATGCTGACCGTGCAGCCGGCCTTCTTGAGCGAGACGAGCTTGTCGGCGATCTGCTTGCGGGTGATCTTGAAGATCGAGGCGCGGATGTTGGTGTGCCGGGCGACCCCGGCCGCGTCCGTGTAGTTGCACTGCACGTTGTTCAGGACCGAGTACATCGTGTCGGTCTCGTTGACCGTGCCGGAGCGCGGGAAGAAGTACGCCTTGTAGAGGCCGTCGCTCACCGTGCGGTAGTCCCAGTTCCGCCAGTCCTTGCGGATCATGTCGGCGAAGTAGTCGGCGTACGCCTCGTACATCGTCGGGTTGTTCGGGAGCTGCAGCGCGTCGTTGTAGAACTTCGTGTGGGCGGACGGGGTCGAGTTCGACGTGGTCTGCACGACGACGTCCCTGGCCCCCTCGACCTCCGAGAACAGCCAGAACTTGTTGTGCATGATCGACTTGCCGTACTTGGGATCACCCAGGCAGGACTTCCCGGTCGGGCAGAGCGTCACGAAGGACGACTTGGCCCTGTCGGTGCCGAGAGCCGTGGCGAGCCTGCTGTACGAGGTGTTCGTGGGGCGGTCGCTCCTGCTGGTCTCGTCGAGCACCACCTGCACGTGCACACCGCGGTTCTTGGCCGCCAGGAGCGCGTCGACGACCGAGGCCTCCCATACGTGGTAGACCGCGACCTTGATCGACGAGCCGGGCACCGCGGCGTTCGTCAGCTCGATCAGCCGGGTGCGGATCGCGTGCTGCTGTTCGGGGGTGCCCTTCGGATCATTGAAGAGCGGCGCCTCGACCAGCGGCGGCTCGCCGTCGGCCGCGGCCGTCCCCATGGCGGTGACGGTCTGGATCCCCGCCGCCGACAGGACCGTGGCCAGCGCGACGGCCTGGCGCCCGCCCTTGATCTGCTTCACGGCACGGTGACGTCCCGTGCCTCTCAGGCGTCCGTGCGCCATCATGCATCCCCTCCCCTGACACGAGCGCAACGTCTCCCGAACGTCACGCCGTGTGTTCACTCACCAACCGCATGAGTCTTACAAATACTTCTCCGTGTTCCAACTACAGAGATGCCCCCGGCATGGCAACGATCACCATGCCGGGGGCACCCGGTCATATGTACGGACTACGAAGGAGGAGGTCAGTCCTCGTCGGCCGCGGAGGCCTTGACGCCGGACGGCGTCTGCTCCGCCGCGGCGGTCTTCTTCGTCGTCTTCGACGCCTTCTTGGCCGTCGTCTTCTTCGCGGTCGTCTTCTTGGCCGCGGTCTTCTTGGCGGCGGCCTTCTTCGCGGGCGCCTTCTTGGCGGCGGCCTTACGCGCCGTCTTCTTGGCCGGAGCGGCTTCCTCGGCGTCGGCCTCGGGCTTCTCCGCGGCCTCCTCGGCGGCCTTCTGCGGGGCCTGTGCGGCCTTCTCGGCCGACGGGACGACCAGGACGGCCGCCTCCTCGGACGCGGTCGGCGCGGTGGCCTTACGGACCGCACGGCGGCGCGGACGGGCCGGGGCGGCGTCGGCGGGGGCCTCGGCCACCGGCTCGGCCGCGGCAGGCTCGGCGACGGGCTCCGCCTTGGGCGCCTCGGCGACGATCACCGCGGCGGCCTGCGACTCGGTGCTCTCGGCGCTCTTCGGCGAGCCGGCGGGCGACGTCGCCTTGCGGGTCGCACGACGGCGCGTACGCCCCTTGGGGGCCGCGTCGTCCACGGGCGCCTCGGGGGCGACCTCGACGACCGGGTCCTCGGCGGCGGCCGGGGTCTCGACCACGGGGGTCTCGGCCACCGGAGCCTCGACCACCGGAGCCTCGGCCTCAGATGCCTCGGCCCTGGCGGCACGGGACCTGCCCCGCTTCTCCGCCTTGGTCGGGGTCTCCGCCTTGGCGGGGGTCTCCGCCTTCGGGGCGCCGGCCGGAGCCGAGGCCCGGCGGGTCGCCCTGCGGCGCGAGCGGCCACCGCGGGACGCCGCGGCCTCGGCCTCGAACGCGCTGCTGTAGAGCTCCTCGTCCGGCACGAACTCCGGCTCCGGGAGCGCCACGGGGGCCGCGGCCTCCGCGACGACCTCGTCCTCGGTCTCCGTCTCGTACGCGACCTCGTGGTCGTGCTCGTGCGTGTGCTCCTGGCCCTGCTCCGAGCCACCGCGGCCGCGCTTCTTGCGCTTGCCGCCGCCACCGGCGGAGGTCGGCTGCTCCATGTGCACGATCACGCCGCGGCCGTTGCAGTGGACGCAGGTCTCGGAGAAGGACTCCAGGAGGCCCTGGCCGACCCGCTTACGGGTCATCTGCACGAGACCCAGCGAGGTGACCTCGGCCACCTGGTGCTTCGTGCGGTCACGGCCCAGGCATTCGAGCAGGCGGCGAAGGACCAGGTCACGGTTGTTCTCGAGCACCATGTCGATGAAGTCGATGACGACGATGCCACCGAGGTCACGCAGGCGCAGCTGGCGCACGATCTCCTCGGCCGCTTCGAGGTTGTTCTTCGTCACGGTCTCTTCGAGGTTGCCGCCCTGACCGGTGAACTTTCCGGTGTTGACGTCGACGACGATCATCGCCTCGGTCTTGTCGATCACCAGCGAGCCGCCGCTGGGCAGCCAGACCTTGCGGTCGAGCGCCTTCATCAGCTGCTCGTCGATGCGGTACGTCGCGAAGACGTCGACCTCGGAGGTCCAGCGCTGCAGGCGGTCGGCCAGGTCGGGGGCGACGTGGGAGACGTATCCGTGGATGGTCTCCCAGGCGTCGTCGCCGCTGACGATGACCTTCGAGAAGTCCTCGTTGAAGATGTCGCGGACGACACGGACGGTCATGTCCGGCTCGCCGTACAGCAGGCCCGGGGCGCTCGTGGAGGCCGCCTTCGCCTTCTTCTGGATGTCCTCCCACTGGCCCTGCAGACGCTCGACGTCACGGCGCAGCTCGTCCTCGCTCGCGCCCTCGGCGGCGGTGCGCACGATGACGCCCGCGTCCTCGGGGACGATCTTCTTGAGGATGGTCTTCAGACGCGCGCGCTCGGTGTCGGGCAGCTTGCGGCTGATGCCGGTCATCGAGCCCTCGGGCACGTAGACCAGGTAGCGGCCGGGGAGCGAGACCTGGCTGGTGAGGCGGGCGCCCTTGTGGCCGATCGGGTCCTTCGTGACCTGCACGAGGACCGACTGGCCCGACTTCAGGGCCGACTCGATGCGACGGGGGCCGTTGGCCATCCCGAGCGCCTCGAAGTTGACCTCACCGGCGTACAGGACCGCGTTGCGGCCCTTGCCGATGTCGATGAAGGCGGCCTCCATGGACGGCAGCACGTTCTGGACCTTGCCCAGGTAGACGTTGCCGACGTACGAGGTGGCCTGCTCCTTGTTGACGTAGTGCTCGACGAGCACGTTGTCCTCGAGGACACCGATCTGCGTGCGCTCGCCGCTCTGGCGGACGACCATGACGCGCTCGACGGCCTCGCGGCGGGCCAGGAACTCGGCCTCGGTGATGATCGGGACGCGGCGGCGGCCCTGCTCGCGGCCTTCGCGGCGGCGCTGCTTCTTGGCCTCGAGGCGGGTCGAACCCTTGATGGACTGGACCTCGTCGACGCCGGTGCCGGGCTCACGCTCGCGCTCTTCCTTCTTGCGCGGCTCCCGGACCTTGACGACCGTACGCTCCGGGTCGCCGTCGGCGGCGGCCACGTCAGCGGAGTCACCGGAGTCACCGGCACGGCGACGGCGGCGACGACGGCGACGGCTGCTGCTCGAACCGGCGCCCGAGCCGTTGTCCTCGGAGTCGTCCTCGGCCTGCTCGGCGGAGTCCTCCGCGTCCTCGGCCAACTGTCCCTGCTCGGCGGCGTCCGTGTCGGACTCGGCGTCGGCGTCCTGCTGGTCACCGGCGTCGTCCGCGGACTCACCGCGGCGGCGGCGACGGCCACCACGGCGGCGACGGCGGCCGTGGCGCTCACCGGAGTCGTCGGAGTCGTCGTTGTCGTTGTCATTGCCGTTGTCGTTGTCCGCGGCGGTGTCCTCGGCCTCTTCGGCTTCGGGGGCCTCGGCCTCGACGGGCTGCGCGGCGGCCTTGGCCGGCTCGCGCTCGGCGGCGGGCTGCTCGTCCGCTGCCTTGCGGCGGCGGCGACGGCGCGGCCCGGTCTCCTCCTCCACCACCGGCGCGGTGGCGACGGGCTCGGCCTCGACCTCTTCGGCGGGCTCGTCGGCCGCTTCGGCGGCGGCCGCCGCGGCGGCGGCGCGCTCGGGGGTCTGGAACATCGGCTCGGCGAAGACCGGCGCCTGGAAGACGGCGACGGCGGGCCGTGCGGGCTTGCGCTCCGAGTCGTCATCGGCGTCACCGGCACGCGCCTTGCGGGTCCGCGCCGGGGCGGGCGCCGAGAATCCGGCGGCGGCCTTGCGGGTGGCACGGCGGGGGCGCCGCCCACGGGGCGCGTCCTCCTCGGCGGACTCCGCCTCGGGGGTGTCCGTGCTCGTCACGGGCTCGGCGGCCTCGGGGGCAGCGGTCTCGGCGGCGGGCGCGGAGGAACCACGGGTGGCGCGGCGGCGGCCACGGCGCGGGGCGGCGTCGCCGGACTCCGGCTGGGCCTCCGGCGCGGGCTCGGCGGCGGGCTCATCGGCGGCCACCGGCGTCTCCACGGAGACCTCGGCACCCTGCGGCGCACCGGCGGGGGCCGACGCACGGCGGGACGCACGGCGGCGACGCGGGGCGGGAGCGGCCTCCTCGACGGGCTCAGCCTCGACCTCGACCTCGGCGGCCACAGGCTCGGCGACCGGCGTCTCAACAGGCGCCTCGGCACCCTGCGGCGCACCGGCGGGAGCCGACGCACGGCGCGTCGCACGGCGGCGACGCGGCGCGGGAGCGGCCTCCTCGACGGGCTCAGCCTCGGCCTCGGCCTCGACCTCGACGGCCACAGGCTCGGCGACCGGCGTCTCAACAGGCGCCTCGGCACCCTGCGGCGCACCGGCGGGAGCCGACGCACGGCGCGTCGCACGGCGGCGAC